>NZ_CP074349.1:0-600000 GCF_018343775.1 Pseudomonas cichorii | reverse complement strand
TCCGGCCAGGGCACGCACACCACGACCACTGCCCGCCTGTTCCACTTCCCCCGTGGCGGCGACCTGATCGACTCACCGGGTATACGCGAATTCGGCCTGGGCCATGTCAGCCGTGCCGATGTGGAAGCCGGTTTCATCGAGTTCAACGACCTGATCGGCACCTGCCGCTTCCGTGACTGCAAGCATGACCGTGAACCGGGCTGTGCCTTGCTCAAGGCTCTGGAAGATGGCCGGGTTCAGCAGCAGCGCATGAACAGTTATCGCTCGATCATCGCCAGTCTGCCGCAAGACAGTTACTGAAACGCACACAAAAGCGCCGCGATGATCGCGGCGCTTTTGTATCGGTTGTCATCACTCAGTTTTTGGCGGGTTCAGCCCGCAACTGGCCTTCCTCGAAGATATTCAGCTTTTGCCGAATCTCGTGAGGCTGGGCATAGGCCTGCGGATCGACCGGCACCGTAGTGGACGCTCCCGGAGCCCCTGGCGCTGCCGGAGCAGGCTGAGTCTGCGGCGCACCACCGGTATTCTGATCACCCTCGATACGCTGCTGGGCCTTTTTGGTCAACACGACGATATCGATACGACGGTTTACCGGATTGAACGGATGCTCACGGTCATACAACGACGAAGAAGCATACCCGACCACCCGGGCGACCTGCGAATCAGGGTAACCGCCTGCCACCAGCGCACGACGTGCAGCGTTGGCGCGGTTTGCCGACAGTTCCCAGTTACCGAACTCACCGCTACCCACATAAGGTTTGGCGTCGGTGTGGCCGCTGATGCTGGTCTTGTTCGGCACCGTGCGAATGGTGTCGGCCATGGCCAACAGAATGTCCTCGAAGTACGGTTTCAGACGGGCGCTGCCGGAGTCGAACATGGGCCGGTTATCTGCGTCCATGATCTGGATCCGCAGGCCATCCTGAGTGATCTCGAACAGGATCTGATCCTTGAACTTCAGCAGTTGCGGGTTCTCTTCAACCTTGTTCTGCAGTTCCTGCAACAGCATCTCAAGACGCTCCTGCTCGACCTGCTCAGCCTTGGATTCAGAGGTATCCGACTCGATAGGCACGGTATCCGGGGACGGCGTGGTCTTGACCTCGGGGTTGAGGGTCTGGTTAGGCGACATCTCGGGCGAGCCGCCCAGATCGATCACATAGGGCGAGCCACTGTCAGTGAAGCCGACCGGGTCCTTGAAGTAACCTGCGACCGCGATCAACTGCTCGGGTGTGGCAGCAGACAACAGCCACAGCACCAGGAAGAACGCCATCATCGCTGTCGCAAAGTCAGCAAAGGCAATCTTCCAGGCGCCACCGTGGTGTCCGCCACCAAAGCGCTTTACGCGCTTGATGATTATCGGCTGATTATTTTCCATGACTTAACGACCGCGAACCGCTTGTTCCAGCTCACTGAAGCTGGGCCGATGCGCCGGATACAGAACCTTGCGACCGAACTCCACGGCCAGTGAAGGTGGCATGCCGGAAGCCGAAGCCACCAGGGAAGCCTTGATGCATTCGTAGACGTTCATCTCTTCCTTGGCATCGTGAGCCAGGGAAGTGGCCAGCGGGCCGAAGAAGCCGTAGGCCGCCAGAATACCGAAGAAGGTACCTACCAGGGCCGCACCTACGTGCATACCGATAGCGGCCTTGTCGCCGGAACCCAGGGAAGCCATGGTGATCACGATACCCAGTACCGCTGCCACGATACCGAAACCGGGCATACCGTCGGCAATACCGGTAACGGCGTGGGAAGGATGCTCAAGCTCTTCCTTCATGCTCAACAACTCCATGTCGAACAGGCCTTCGAGTTCATGGGGCGCCATGTTGCCCGACGACATGATCCGCAGGTAATCGCAGATATAGGCCGTCATGCGTGCATCCTTGAGCACGCCAGGGTACTTGGCGAAGATCGGGCTGGAAGCCGGCTCCTCGATATCCCCTTCAATCGCCATCATGCCTTCGCGGCGGCTCTTGTTGAGGATCTCGTAGACCAGACCCAGCACTTCCAGATAGTAGGCGTGAGTAAAACGCGTACCGAACATCTGCAAGGACTTCTTGAAGACGTGCATGGTCATATAGCCAGGGTTGGCCTGGAGGAATGCACCCAGGGCTGCACCACCGATAATCAGCACTTCATAGGGCTGAAACAGCGCTGCGACCTGGCCGTGGGATAGAACGTATCCGCCGAGCACGCTCGCGAAAACGACGATGATGCCGATAATTTTAGCCATAGGTAGAAAATACTTATCGAGTCGGGTTCAGGGGCAAGTGCGGAAACTCTTGTTCTACGTATCGGCCTCCTTGGTCCAGACTATAGTCAGTTATTGTGAAAAACCAGTTCGACCCTAGAACAAAGGCTTGAAAACAGCTGTCCAGCCCTGAAGAATCGCAGCCTGCGCTGCATAAAAAAATCAGCTGTAAAGGCCTTCCAATGTCGACCGCAAGCTCTGTGAAGCACTCGATACCCAAGACCCTCGATGCCTGGATCAAGCATCTGGACGCCGTGGACTTGCCTATCCCCTCGGTGAACCACAATCATGTTCGCGACGCGCTGAAAGACAGCCGCCGCTCGCTGCGCGACATCGCCGACATGATGCAGGAAAGCCCGGAGCTGGTATTGAGCGTGCTGCGTGAAGCCAACCATAAAAGCCATGGCATGGTGGAACCGGCGGAAAGCCTGGAGATTGCAATCAACCGACTGGGGCTGGCCCGCACCGAAATACTGCTCGGTCGCCTGCCTGCCAAGGACCCCAAGGACATACCGGCCGCTTTCCGCCAGTTGATCCTTATCAGCCAGCATGCCACGCAACAGGCCAATGGGCTGTTCGCCAGTCGCCTCGCCCGTCTGTGGCAGGACATCCATCTGGGCAGCCTGTTGTTTCTGTCGCCGCTGTGGCCCATGGCACTCGCGCACCCCAAGCTTCTGGAGGACTGGGAAGTGCGGGTCATTCACAAGGGCGAGTCCAGCAGCGTGGTCGAGAAAGAGCTGTTCGGCGTCAGCCTGCTGGAGCTGTGCCTGGCGCTGGCCGAGTTCTGGCGTCTGCCGGTCTGGGTCACCCGCGGCTATAAAGTGCTGATCAACGAGCGACGCGAGCTGGTCAAGGCCCTGCACATCGCCCGTGAGGATCAAGACCCGTTGCGCCAGCAGCAACTCATGGATGCCGACCCGAACCTGCGTCGCTGGCTGAATCAGCCAGCCAATACCGTGCTGCTGGGCAATGGCCTGGCGCTGTCGGCCCAACAGGCTTGGAACAGCCCGCATTGCCTGCGCTGGGAGCGGCTCGCCAGCCTTTATCTGCAACAGCCACTGGCGGAAGTCCAGCAACAGGCTCACCAGAACGCCGCCAACAGCGCTCGCATCCATGCCGAAACAGATTTGTGGCATCCGGCCGAATCCCTGATCTGGCCCTGGGATGCCCGACGCATCAGACGCGACAACGATGTCGCCCCCCCGCCCTCCGCCGACGCCCTGCAACAGTGGCGCAAGCAGTGCGCCGAATTGCTGGTAGAACCCACGCCGTTCATCAATTCCATGCACCTGACCACGACCGCTCGCGATGCTTTGGTGGCCTGCGGTATGGAGCGGGTCATGCTGCTGATGGCGGACAAGACGGCCAGCGTAGTACGCGTGCATCTGGCCGGCGGGCTGCCACCAGAAGTTTCGGGGCTCCAATTCTCTATAAAGGAAAGTACGGTCCTGCAGCGCCTGCTGACCCAACCAACCCAACTGCGCATCACCCCCACCAACCATGCACAATTTGCGGCGCTGCTGCCTGCTGCCCTGAAAGGCATCTTCAAGGGCGAGCACTGGCTGATCCGCTCACTGGGCAACAACGGCAGGGTCCTGCTGCTGGTGGTCGCGGATCAGGGTGGAGGTCCATTGTCGGAAATATCCGTTCAGGCATTCGGAAAAACCGCGCAATGTATTGAGCGATCACTGGCTATCTTTAGCCAACGCAAAGCCTGAGGCCTGGCGTACAATTCGCACTTCCCCTTTATCGGAGGCTGCAAATGTCCGTCTTCACTGGTTTGCCGTTGGTCATCGAGCCACAAGATCTGCTTGAGCGCCTTGACGCCCCGCAACTGATCCTCGTCGATCTGACCAGCAGCGCCCGTTACGAGGCTGGTCATATCCGCGGCGCCCGCTTCGTCGATCCCAAGCGTACCCAACTGGGCCAGCCACCTGCGCCAGGCCTGCTGCCGGCCCATGGGGATCTCGAAAGACTGTTCAGCGAACTCGGCCACAATCCGGACGCCGTCTATGTGGTCTATGACGACGAAGGCGGCGGCTGGGCCGGACGTTTCATATGGCTGCTGGATGTCATCGGCCACACTGGCTACCACTATCTGGATGGCGGCGTGCTGGCATGGGAAGCGCAATCCTTGCCGCTGACCACCGATGTTCCGGCTGCTGCGACCACTCCTGTGGCCCTCACCCTGCATGGCGAGCCCACCGCGACCCGCGAATATGTGCAGTCGCGCCTCGGTGCTGCCGATCTGGCGATCTGGGATGCACGTGGGCCGACCGAATATTCAGGGGAAAAGGTTGTGGCAGCCCGAGGCGGTCATATTCCTGGCGCAGTCAACTTTGAGTGGACTGCCGGCATGGACAAGACCCGCAACCTGCGTATCCGCCAGGACATGCCGCAGATCCTGGAAAACCTGGGCATCACTCCCGACAAGGAAGTGATCACCCACTGCCAGACCCACCACCGCTCCGGCTTCACTTATCTGGTGGCCAAGGCTCTCGGCTATCCACGAGTCAAGGCTTACGCCGGGTCATGGGGTGAATGGGGCAATCACCCGGACACCCCGATCGAGAAGTGACATCAGCTCCAAACGAGTCGGCTCCTCCCTCAAGCTTTAGGAATATAAATGAAAGAGCGTCTGTTCATCCTTAGTCAGCACCTGCTGCCACATCATCTTCTGTCCCGTCTGGCGGGCTGCGTTGCCGAATGCCGCGTGCGCTGGTTCAAGAATGCCTTCACAGCCTGGTTCGCACGCCGCTATCAGGTGGACATGTCTCAGGCCCAGGTCGAAGACCTCACTGCCTACGAGCACTTCAACGACTTCTTCACCCGCGCCCTGAAACCGGACGCACGCCCACTGGACACCACTCCCGGCGCCATCCTGTGCCCGGCCGACGGCGCCATCAGCCAGTTGGGTCCTATCGAGCACGGCCGTATCTTCCAGGCCAAGGGCCACAGCTTCAGCGCACTCGAGCTGCTGGGCGGCGATCCAAAACTCTCGGCTCCGTTCATGGGCGGCCAGTTTGCGACTGTCTACCTGTCACCAAAGGACTACCACCGCGTCCACATGCCTCTTGCCGGGACCTTGCGCGAAATGGTCTACGTGCCAGGCCGTCTCTTTTCGGTCAACCAGACCACCGCCGAAAACGTTCCAGAGCTGTTCGCCCGCAATGAGCGCGTGGTCTGCCTGTTCGACACCGAGCGCGGTCCGATGGCCGTTGTACTGGTCGGCGCCATGATCGTCGCCTCGGTGGAAACCGTCTGGGCCGGGCTGGTCACGCCGCCCAAGCGCGAACTGAAAACCGTGAGCTATGACGAAGCCGCACGCGCACCAATACACCTGGAGAAAGGCGCCGAGATGGGCCGCTTCAAGCTGGGTTCCACCGCTATCGTGCTGTTTGGCCCGGATCAGGTTAAATGGGCCGAGGAACTGACCGCTGGTTCCAAGGTGCAAATGGGACAAGCCATGGCAGCACCTGCCCAGGCCTGAAACATCTCCTGACTTGAAATGCACAGGTACTCAGGAACCTGTGCTCAAGCCAGTGCTCCAAGGGAAGCAGACAGGTAATGGCATGAGGCCATAAAAGCTGCGAGAACGTGTCGATGCTGTTAAAGTCGCCTTATCGGTGCTGTAGGAAGCAGCGCACTTTAATTGACGCATGCACGATAAATTCACTGCAAAAATGCGTGAAATTCGTCAATCAAAGCCACCGTTCTGGCCTTTGAAGTAGCTGGAGTCTGCCTGTCACATGAGTAATTTGAGCTTACCTCTGTTGTTGCGTGCACCCACGCCAACACAGTCGAGCCTGTCATTCTGTGAACCCAATCCCCGCGACCTGAAACGCTGGATCTCCAGCCTGCCCAAAGCAAACATCGGCGAAATGGCCCGCCAGCTCTATCAAGGGCTGTCCGAACTCAACCAACTGATAACCCCCGGCGAGAACCGCCTCCAACTGCTGGAGCTGCTGCGCCCGGAAGTCTATTTCGTCTGCAGCCATCTGGAGCGGCACTTCCTCAATCAGGCCATCGTGCTCGATGAACGTCCGCGCAAGGTCGCCAATCTCTGCCAGGCGCTGCAAAACCACCTGGCAACCGGCTACAAACAGATCATCCAGAATGTGGCGACGCGCTACAGCAAGGAACAGGGCGCCCTGCTCACCACCGCCTTGCAACGCGCCATGCACGCACTCAACGGCCCCTTGATCCGCGCCAGTCAATTGTATTGCCCGGTGCAGGATGGCCTCTGGCTTGAGCTGCACAACATCTATCAGATTGCCCGCCAGTACCGGTTGCACAGCACGCCGGTGAATGAGCCGCTGGGCACCCATACTCGCACCCTGAGCGTCGAGCAGACCTATGCCATCGCGCTGCTGATGGGTTGCTCACGCAGCAATCAGATGCGCCAGCTGAATATCGGCAAGATGGCCGAAGCTCTGGAAGCCTGGAGCACGCTGATCACGCTGCAATCGCCAGCCAATGAAAACAGCCTGTTTGCCCTGGACCCCACGTCCGACAAACCGCCGCTTTATCGCACGCTGTTTACCGAAGAGCAGTTGCCCAAGCTGCTGGGGATCAACTCCCTGGCACTGGCCGACGCCCTCAATAAATACCTGGAACTGCCCGCCGATCAGCGCTCGCAGTCCAGATTACTGGTCCCGCCTCGTACCACCACCGACCTGCTGCAACATCTGGCAGCAGCCTGGGGCGATGTGGCCGAACGAACCTTTCAGCGCACTGCGGGCCAGGGCACGCTCAAACTGTGCATCGGCATGAGCGCCCTGCACTATTACGTCGGCGGCCAAAAGTCCTTCACCGAGCAGTTACTGCTGCCGGCCGCGAGCAGCGTGGCGGATTTCAGCCTCAAGGTGGTCAACGACACTACCGACGACCCGTGGTCCAACGCCTTCGATACCCATCGCGGCAATACCTCGTCGGTCTTGCTGCCTTTCGAGGAAATCGAATACCAGTCCGCCGATGGCGACAACGAGTCGGCTTCCAACGCCCAGAACATCTTTGCGACCTTTGAACTGAATATCGTCAACCACAGCCCCGGCGGCTATTGTCTGGCGTGGCCCAAAGAGGTCCCGCCACAATTACAGGCCGGTGAACTGGTGGGTATTCAGGATGACGCCGGTCAGGGCTGGAGCATCGCCATCGTGCGCTGGGTCAGACAGGTGCGCAGCGGCGGCACCCAGATGGGCATCGAACTGATCGCCCCATTCGCGCAGCCCTGTGGCATGCAATTGATACGTGAAGGGCAGAACAGCCAGTACCTGCGCACCCTGATGCTTCCGGAAGTCCGCGCCATGGGCAAGCCACCGACCGTGCTCGCCCCGCGCCTGCCCTTTCAGGAAAACAGCCAGGTCATGATCAACGTCAATGGCGAAGAACGCCGGGCAGCGCTGAGCAACCGGCACATCAGCAGCGCCAGCTACAACCAGTTCGAGTACAAGATCTACGATGCGCCCAAGGCCACGGAAAGTGAAAAGCCGAAGCCGGGGCAGGAATTCGATTCGTTGTGGAGTTCACTGTAGCCGCCGCAAGCCTTCAGAGGATTGCGACAGCTACACAGACCAGGCGTGTCAGCCGCGCCCCTCGCGGTCCCGGAAGCCCAGCAGGTACAGAACCCCGTCCAGACCCAGTGTCGAAATCGCCTGTTTTGCAGACTGCTTCACCAGTGGCTTGGCGCGGAACGCGACCCCAAGACCGGCAATCGCCAGCATCGGCAAGTCATTGGCGCCATCGCCCACCGCGATAGTCTGCTCCAGACTCAAACCTTCCTTGTTCGCCAGCTCACGCAGCAGATCGGCCTTGCGTTGAGCATCGACAATCGGCTCGACTGCAACACCGGTCACTTTGCCGTCGACCACTTCCAGCTCGTTGGCGAACACATAGTCGATGCCCAGCTTCGCCTGCAACTGCTTGGCAAAGTAAGTGAAGCCGCCGGAGAGGATCGCGGTCTTGTAGCCCAGGCGCTTGAGTTCGGCAAACAGGGTTTCAGCACCTTCGGTCAGGCGCAGGGAAGCACCGATTTCATCCAGCACCTTCACATCCAGCCCTTTGAGCAGCGACAGACGCTCCTTGAAGCTGGCGCGGAAATCCAGTTCGCCACGCATGGCGCGCTCGGTGATTTCCGAAACCTGCTCACCGACGCCGGCCGCCTTGGCCAGCTCATCGATGACTTCGGCTTCGATCAGGGTCGAATCCATGTCGAACACGGCCAGACGGCGGTTACGACGGAACAGCGAATCCTGCTGGAACGCAATATCGACGTTCAGCTCCTGGGCCACGCTGAGGAATTCGGCCTGCATGGCCTTCGGATCCGCAGGCTCGCCGCGCACGGAGAACTCGATGCAGCCTTTGCCCTTGTCGGCTGGCGTGTCGAGGGGCATGCGCCCGGACAGACGATCTATATGGTCGATATTAAGGCCGTATTTTGCGGTGATAGAACTGACACACTGCAATTGCTCGGCCGTGACCTTGCGGGTCAGCAGGGTCACGATATGCCGTGCCTTGCCTTGCCCGTCGACCCATTGCTGATAATCCTCTTCGGACACCGCAGTGAAACGCACCTGCTGATCGAGCTTGTAGGCTGTGAACAGGATGTCCTTGAGGACGGAAGAGCCCTGTTCGGTATCCGGAATTTCGACCAGGATGCCGAACGACAAGGTGTCGTGAATCACCGCCTGACCAATATCGAGGATGTTCACGCCACCCTGGGCAAGAACACCGGTGATGGCCGCAGTGAGACCCGGACGGTCGACACCAGTGATGTTAATCAGGACGATTTCGCGCAAGGCACACCCCAGCAGTGGAAAAAAACCGCATTCTAACCACTTTCTGTGACCGTCGGGCACAGCCAGCGCTTTGCCGCTACTGGGACGGTCGTTATACTGCGCGCAACTTCACCGAAAGAGCCGTGCTCTGTGAACCGGCCCACGCCCGTTAAAACCGATAATTTCTTCCTGCTGATCTTTCGTGCATTGCGCCACCGCCGTGTACCGATAGCTTTGCGTATTGCCAGCCATAACGTGATCCTGGTCGCCTTGGCGTTGGTGATTTACGCCGGCGTGATGGGCCTGCAATTCAAGCAGGCCATGCACGAACAGGCTGACGCACTGGGGCAGGCCCTGACCACACAGACTGCAACGTCGGCCACCGAGCTGCTGGTGTCCAACGACATCCTCAGCCTCAACGTGCTGCTGGGCAATCTGGTCAAGAACCCGCTGGTGGCCCACGCTGCTATCTATAGCGTCGACAACCGCATCCTTGCGGAGGCCGGGCAGCGTCCGAAAAACAGCCTGCTGGGTGAAGCCCAGGGTCTTTATGAAATAAAGATCACTTTCCAGGATGTCATGGCCGGACACCTGCGCATCAGCCTGGACATGACGCAATTCCAGCAGCCCATGACCATCAGCCTGCAAAGCATGGGCATTCTGGCTGGCATCCTGCTTGCGTTGGCGCTGACCTTGAGCCTGCGCCTGGGCCGCCATATATCCACGCCACTGCTGCAACTGCGGATCTGGCTGCGTGATATCGACCCTTACACCCCCGCCACCGACCGCCAGGATGAAATCGGCGATCTGGCGCGGCAACTGCGCTCCTCCTTCGCCCCACCGGTTCCAGAGCCGCAAACGCCGCCGGAACCCGAGTACAGCGAAGACGACGATGCATATCTGGAGCCTGAAGACGAGCAGCCAGCGCCTTCATTTTCGGCACGGGATACAAGCTTCGATGAAACGCCCAAGCCTCGCGTGATCGCGCCTCCCGCGCAACGTCGCTTCGTGGCGGAAGAAGATGAAGAGGACGAGGAAGATCCGTTTGCCGATCTTCGCGACAACTCCAGCAACACACCGGCCATTCGCCCTGCTGCTGGGCTGTCCACCCCAGGCGAGCCACAGCACAGCGCAGTACTGGCCGTGCAACTGGGCGCCCAGGATCAACTGCGCCGCCTGCCACGCGCTCGCCTGACCGACCTGCTGCAACGCTATCGCGACTGCCTCGATCAAGCAGCTTCGCTCTATGACAGCGAACTGCACACCCTGAATGACGGCAGCACACTGATGCTGTTCCACAGCCAGGAAAGCGGTGAGGACTACCTGACCAATGCGATCTGCTGTGGCGAACTGCTGCGTGCATTGAGCCATGCCTTGCAGATCGAAGTCGCCGACAGCGGCATCACCCTGCAATTGCAGTTGGGCCTGACGCTGGGTGAAGGCCTCTCCGGCCTGAGCCAGATCGATCTGCTGCTGACCGAAACCGCCCAGGACGCACTGGCGCTCTCTCAGCACAGCCGCAACCTGCTGCTGGTGGAGCGCAAGATCAACGACGACACTCTGATCCGCCAACGCGCCCGCATCCGCCCGATCGCAAGCCCGGAAGGCGCCTGCTGCGTAGAGCGCCTGATGGAGCCTTATCCGTCCATGCTGGAGCGCCAGCTGGCGCGAATGCATGAGACGCACAAGGCCTGAATGACCTCGCTCCTACCTGGATAGAGCCAACAAAAAAGCCCGCATCGCTGCGGGCTTTTTTGTTGGGTTCAGACTTAGAAGCGGAACACTTCAAGGTCTGTGCGTATCGGTGAAGCCATCGGGATCTTCGGTTTATCGGGCTCTTTGGCCTTCGCAACCGGAGCCTTTTTCGGCTCATCAACGACTTGCCAGGCAATTGGCTTGACCGCCATGCTGACCTGATCGGCCAGACGCTGCAGCAAAAGACCCTGCGCCCGGACCTGATCGGCAGAGCCACCGCTGTGGACCTCTTCCAGGTGAACCAGACGGCTGTCACGAACATTGCCCTTGCGATCCAGCAAACGCCATTGCGCATCGAGCACAGCAGGTTGCTTGGCACCCGAATCCAGACGGGTGATGGACAACACGACCTGAACATCAGGCTTGAAGTTCGCAACCGCAGGCGCCAGTACAACTCGCTGGCTGTCCAGCTTCCAGGCCAGTTGACGCAGCAGGAGCTGGTCAATGTCCGAAGAAAGGTTGCCGGCCCAGCGGCCATCGGATGAAGCCGTCAGCGTACCGTCAGGCTGACGTTGCAGTAGGGTTTCACGTTGCAGATAGTCAGCAACTGAAACCGGGCCCAGTAAAACGGCAAGACCGGTGCTCTGTTTCGGCTGGCCCGGGTCACCACTATCGAGCTGATACAGTGCAGTCGGCTGATGCATGCTGCAACCAGCCAGACCTAAAACACCCGTCATCAACAAGACAAAGGGAAGGCGTAGAAAATTCATCGTCCCATCCAGGTGGCCACCACGGGCGGCCACAGTGTAGATACTTATAGGCTCGTACGGGCACTAAGCCAGCCGAGACCCCAAGACACCATATCATCCGTGAATATTCGCCATGACTCCAGCGATTATGCGTCGATCTTCATGGCAAAATGAAGACCGCTGGCTCTAAATGAATATTCCTAGCTGTTTTCCACCAACAAGGTATCCACACGCTGGAAGCCTCTTGGCAGTTTGTTCCCTCGTCGTCCACGCTCTCCTTTGTAATGTTCCAGATCATCGGCCTTGAGCGACAGTGTACGCTTGCCGGCCTGAAGCACCAGCGTAGCGCCTTGCGGGATTACCGCCAGGTCTGTCACGTATTCTTCCCGACTTGCCACACGCTCGCCCGGAATACCGATGATCTTGTTGCCCTTGCCCTTACCCAGTTGCGGCAGGTCGCTGATCTTGAAAACCAGCAACCGGCCTTCAGTGGTCACGGCTGCAAGCCAGTTCTGCTCTCGATCGGCCACAGGCCGCGGCAGAATGACTTTTGCACCTGCCGGCAGGCTCAGAAGTGCCTTGCCAGCCTTGTTCTTGGCCTGCAAGTCTTCACCTTTTACCACAAAACCGTAACCTGCATCGGATGCGATGACATACAGCGCGTCATCATCAGGCAGCAGCACGCACTCAAAGCTTGCGCCTGGCGGTGGTTGCAGCTTGCCGGTTAACGGCTCGCCCTGGCCCCGCGCATTCGGCAGCGTATGCGCCGCAACCGAGTAGCTGCGACCGGTCGAATCGATAAAGACCGCAAACTGGTTGGAGCGTCCGATGGCTGACGTCTTGAAGCCATCGCCCGCTTTATAGGAAAGCCCCGTGGCGTCGACATCATGGCCCTTGGCGCAACGCACCCAGCCTTTTTCGGACAGCACAACCGTCACCGGCTCGGTCGGCATCAGTTCGTTTTCGGACAAGGCACGAGCTTCGGCACGCGCAACGATCGGCGACCGGCGGTCGTCCCCATAGGTTTCGGCATCGGCAATCAGCTCGGCACGCACCAGCTTGCGCAGCTTGGATTCACTGCCCAGCAGGGCTTGAAGCTTGGCCTGTTCCTTGAGCAAGGCATCCTGCTCGCTGCGCAGCTTCATCTCTTCCAGACGCGCCAACTGACGCAGACGGGTATCGAGGATGTAGTCAGCCTGGATTTCCGTCAGACCAAAGCGTGCGATCAATTCGGCACGCGGATGCTCGGCGGTGCGGATGATATGGATCACTTCATCCAGGTTCAGATACGCCGTGAGCAAACCGTCCAACAGGTGCAGGCGGTGCTCGACTTTATCGAGGCGATATTGCAGGCGGCGACGAACGGTGGCGATACGGAATACCAGCCACTCATTGAGCAGTGCCTTCAGGTTCTTGAGCTGCGGCTTGCCGTCCAGGCCGATGATATTGACGTTCACCCGGTAGCTGGATTCCAGCTCGGTAGTGGCGAACAGATGCTGCATCAGCTCGTCGACTTCAACCCGGTTGGAGCGCGGGATAATGACGATACGGCAAGGATTTTCGTGGTCGGACTCGTCACGCAGGTCGGCCACCATCGGCAGCTTCTTGGCCTGCATCTGGGCCGCGATCTGCTCCAGCACCTTGGCGCCGGACACCTGGTGCGGCAGCGCGGTGACCACGATATCGCCATCTTCGACGCGATACACGGCACGCATGCGCACCGAACCACGACCGGTTTCGTAGATTTTCAGCAGGTCGGCCTGGGGCGTGATGATTTCCGCTTCGGTCGGGTAATCCGGGCCTTTGACGTGAACGCAGAGGTCTTCGATGCTGGCTTTGGGGTCATCGAGCAGATGCACGCAGGCACTGGCCACTTCCCGCAGGTTGTGCGGCGGCACATCGGTAGCCATGCCCACGGCGATGCCGGTGGTGCCATTGAGCAGGATATTCGGCAAACGCGCCGGCAAGACGGCAGGTTCATCCAGGGTTCCGTCAAAGTTCGGCACCCAGTCCGCAGTGCCCTGACCCAGCTCGCTGAGCAGCACTTCGGAATAACGCGACAGCCTGGCTTCGGTGTAGCGCATGGCCGCGAACGACTTGGGATCGTCCGGCGCACCCCAGTTACCCTGCCCGTCCACCAGCGTGTAGCGATAGCTGAACGGCTGGGCCATAAGCACCATGGCTTCGTAGCAGGCCGAGTCGCCGTGCGGGTGGAACTTGCCGAGCACGTCGCCCACGGTACGTGCGGACTTCTTGTGCTTGGCGTCAGCACCGAGGCCCAACTCGCTCATGGCGTAGACAATGCGTCGCTGTACAGGCTTGAGGCCGTCGCCGATATGCGGCAAGGCACGGTCCATGATTACGTACATGGAGTAGTTGAGGTAGGCCTGTTCGGTGAAGTCAGCCAGTGATCGGCGTTCTACGCCATCCAGGCTGAGGTCAAGGGAGTCGCTCATGCGGGCCTCATCATTTTGTCGTCTGACGCAGCAGCAAGGTGCCGCCGCGCTGGGTAAATTCGAGTTGTTTCATTGCGCTCATGCCAAGCAATATCTGCTCGCCCTCAAGACCGGGCGCCACAATGGCGCGCACGTTGCGCAGGGTGATGTCACCCACCTGCAGGCTGTCGAGCACAGCCCGATAGCCGCGGCTTTCGCCATTGGCGGTGCTCACCGTAACCGGTACGCCTCGCGACAGGCGCAGCGTGTCGGCCACTTCAGCCGGTATCGCCACATCGGTTGCCCCGGTATCGACCATGAACTCGACCGTCTGACCATTGATCCGGCCGGTGCTGACGAAGTGCCCGCGGCGGTCAGCCAGCAATTGCACTTCGATATAACCCTCGCCGTGTTGCGAAACGACCTGGGTATTGGGGTTCTGCTGCCGCTCTTCCCAGTCGCCGAAAAAGCGCGTGGCCAGAAACAGTCCCGCGCCCCAGGCCAGGAACATCAGGATCCTGCCCGCACGCCTGCCGGGAAGCGGCTGGTTCATTGCCCAGCGCTCCAGCCACCGGCGGGAGCCGCAAAGCGCCAGACAATCGGGCGCTTCTCGCCATCAGCCCGGACACCGAAATTGTTGTCGATACCGATCCAGGCTCCGCTTTCATCGACCACCAGTGCTTCGGTCAGGCCATAGGGCTGATCGTAGATACGCCCAGGCAGCAGGGCCTCTTTGGCGAACGACCAGCAATGCTCGACCTCACCGCTTTCCAGGGCCCGGCGACAGACCTGATAGACCGAACGCTCCAGGGTGAACAGCTTGCCGTTGAACAGCGAAATATCCGAGAAATCCTTTGTGGATAACTTGTCGCCTTTCAACTGCGGTGGCGGTGCGGCCTGCCCCGGATCGACAAGCAGTACGCAGCTCTTCTTGCAGTTCCACTTGTCCTTTTCACGCTGGACCACCAGCAACCCGCGACTCTCACGCTCGGCCGCCAGCCAGACCTTGTCGCCTGCCGCATTGACAGCAATGCCTTCAAAGATCGCGTTGAAATGCTGCAGCATGCCCCGGGCACGGGCCTGTTCTACCATTGCCGCAGGCAGATCAAGCCACACAGGATCGCCGGTGATCGGCACTTTCAGAACAGTGCCGTGAGCTTCGCTGACCAGATAACGATTACCTTGAGCGTCACAGCTTACGCCCTCGAAATCCATACTGCCGCCACGTATCACGGATGACAGGCTGGCCAGCGAGCGCAGATTCAGAGGCAGATAGCTGACCGGCTCAGGCACAGTCATGGCGTGAGGCTCAGCCACCCAGGTCTTGTTCGTGGTATCGAGGCTGTAAAGCAGGTTGTCGTCACGATCCGATACCGTCCACAACCGGCCGTTGCACATCGCCAGACCCGACAGATTACCGCCGACCATACCGTCTACCGGATGCTCGGACACCAGTGTCAGTTCTTCAACAGGCGCAGCAAGGGCCGGTGCGACGACCAGCATCAAGGCGGCAAGCCAACTTCTCGTCAAGTCAGGACCTCGGCAAGGTTGCCTTTGGACTCAAGCCAGGTCTTGCGATCGCCAGCGCGTTTCTTGGCCAACAGCATGTCCATGATTTCAGAGGTCGCGGCAAAGTCATCCAGCGTGAGTTGCACCAGACGCCGGGTGTTCGGGTCCATGGTGGTTTCACGCAGTTGCGGCGGGTTCATCTCACCCAACCCCTTGAATCGGGTGACCTGTGGCTTGCCGCGTTTCTTCTCGGCAACCAGACGATCCAGAATGCCGTCGCGCTCGCTTTCATCCAGGGCATAGAAGATTTCCTTGCCCAGATCGATCCGGTACAGCGGCGGCATGGCGACATACACATGGCCCGCATCCACCAGAGGACGGAAATGCTGGACGAACAGCGCGCACAGCAGGGTTGCGATGTGCAGACCGTCCGAGTCGGCGTCGGCGAGGATGCAGATCTTGCCGTAACGCAACTGGCTGATATCGGCAGCGCCCGGATCGACACCAATGGCGACCGCGATATTGTGGACTTCCTGGCTGGCAAGCACTTCGCCGCCATCGACTTCCCAGGTGTTGAGGATCTTGCCGCGCAACGGCAGGATCGCCTGGAATTCCTTGTCCCGCGCCTGCTTGGCTGAACCACCCGCGGAATCACCTTCCACCAGGAACAGCTCGGAGCGCGCAGGATCCTGGCCGGCACAGTCGGCCAGTTTGCCGGGCAGTGCAGGCCCCTGGGTAATGCGCTTGCGCTCGACCTTCTTGCTGGCCTTGAGACGACGACCAGCGTTGTTGATCGCCAGATCCGCCAACTGCAGGCCCAGCTCGGAGTGGGTGTTCAGCCACAGGCTGAAAGCATCTTTTACAACGCCCGACACAAATGCTGCCGCTTCACGGGACGACAGACGCTCTTTGGTCTGGCCGGAGAACTGCGGTTCCTGCATTTTCATCGAGAGCACGAAAGCAATTCGCTCCCAGACGTCTTCCGGCGCCAGCTTCACGCCACGCGGCAGCAGGTTGCGGAATTCGCAGAACTCGCGCATCGCATCCAGCAAGCCCTGGCGCAGGCCATTGACATGGGTGCCGCCCTGAGCGGTCGGGATCAGGTTGACATAGCTTTCCTGAACACTGTCGCCGCCCTCGGGCAGCCAGAGCAGCGCCCAGTCCACGGCTTCCTTGTTACCGGCGAAGCTGCCACAGAACGGTTCGTCCGGCAGGCGCAGGAACTCGGTGACCGAATCCTGAAGGTAAGATCGCAGGCCGTCTTCGTAATGCCACTCGACCTTTTCGCCGGTGGATTTGTCCTCGAAACTGACCAGCAGCCCCGGGCAGAGTACGGCCTTGGCCTTGAGCACGTGCTTGAGGCGGCTGACGGAGAATTTGGGGCTGTCGAAATACTTGGGGTCCGGCGCGAAATATACGCTGGTGCCGGTATTGCGCTTGCCAACCGTGCCGACAACGGCCAGTTCCGAGGCCTTGAAGCCGTCGGCAAAGGTCATTTCGTATTCGTTGCCATCGCGCTTGACCCGAACCCGGACCTGGGTCGAAAGCGCGTTGACCACGGAAATCCCGACACCGTGCAGGCCGCCGGAGAACTGATAGTTCTTGTTGGAGAACTTGCCACCGGCGTGCAGCTTGGTAAGGATCAGTTCGACACCGGACACACCCTCTTCCGGGTGAATGTCCACCGGCATGCCGCGACCGTCGTCGGACACTTCCAGAGAGTTGTCGGCGTGCAGGATCACCTGGACCGATCTGGCATGCCCGGCCAGCGCTTCGTCGACACTGTTGTCGATCACTTCCTGGGCAAGGTGATTCGGCCGAGCGGTGTCGGTGTACATGCCCGGACGTTTGCGAACCGGGTCGAGGCCCGAGAGGACTTCGATGGCGTCTGCGTTATAAGAGCTAGCGCTGGGATTGGCCATGGGTTCTCATCATCAATTATTCATGGGTACGAAGGCGCGAATCGGATAGATCAATTGCCCGCAACAGCTCAGGCGCAAATCCGGCAAAACTCAGCAAGGCCGGCATCTGCTCGGCAAAGCCTTGATAACTGTGGTCGCCACCGGCCTGGATGCGCAATGCACAGGCCCGATAAAACGATTCGGCACGGCGGTAATCCAGAGTTTCATCACCGGTCTGCAGCCATACCTGAATGCGGTCCGGGTCCTGTGGAGCCGGTACTTCAAGCTCCGCCAGTGCCGTTATGTGGTCTTGGGTCAACTCCCAGCGCTCACCGGTATACAGGTTTTGCTGGGTACCGAGGTAGCCGTCGAACAACTGGTGCGGATTCACCGCCGGGTTGATCAGGACCGCCTTGAGGCCGTGCCGATGCGCCAAATGAGTCGCATAGTAGCCGCCGAGCGAGCTGCCGACCAGCAAAGGCCGCCCAAGCGCCTGTATCGCGGCCTCAAGCTGAACCATGGCCTGGCGCGGATGGTGATGAAGTTCGGGGACGCGCAATTGCTCGCCTACACCCAGCGAGTTCATCAGGGCGACCAACCGAGAGGCCTTGTTCGACAGGGCAGAGCTGTTCAGACCGTGAATGTACAGCAATGAAGGTGTGTCGCTGATCAAGCCGTCTCTCCCGAAGCCCGGAACAAAGCCGCGTAGTTTACAGGGATAAATGGCTCAAGGCCTCAAGGGAATTCATGGTCCGGCAAGGATCAATAGCCGGTACCGCCATAATCGACTTCAAACTGCATGCCGACCACGCGGGAAACACCGGTTTCGAGCTGTCCATCATCGTGCAGGCGCAGCCAGCGATAGCCCGGCGCGGCGGTGTCGAGCGTGAAATCCACACTGCCCGGCGCGAACTGGATACAAGTGGACGGCGAAGCCAATAGCCTCAAGCCATTACGCTGCTGATCGAACGCTTGATGCACGTGCCCCCACAGAACGGCACGCACCTGGGGAAAGCGATCCAGCACCGCGAACAGCGCGTCGGCATTGCGCAAGCCGATGGGCGCCATCCATTCGCAGCCGATAGGCACCGGATGATGGTGCAGGCAAACCAGATGATGACGATCGGGAGCCTCGCTCAGGGATTGCTCCAGCAATTGCAGTTGCTCCTCCTGCAGGAAACCGGGCACCGAGCCGGGAACCGCAGAATCCAGCAGCGTCACTCGCCACTGACCGACATCAACCACTGGCTGCTGCAAGTCACTGTCTTGTGAGGCATGGGCCATTTGCGGCAATTCGTCGTGATTGCCGGGGAACCAGCGCACAGGTGCAGCGATCTGCCCGCTGAGCTGACGAAAGGCCTGATAGGACTGCACGCTGCCATCCTGGGAAATATCACCACTGGCAATCACAAGATCGATGCCCGACTGCTCGGCCAGCACCAGATCGACGACCTTTTCCAGGCTGTCACGGGTCTTCATGCCCAGCAGCGTGCCATCCGCTTCAGCGAACAGGTGACTGTCGGATAGTTGCACCACTAAAACTGACGATGATCGGGATGCGCTCGGCAAGGCCGTCTCCTTGAGCGAATTCAGCGCGATTATGAGATGCGGGAGGAGGCAGGTAAATCGGGAAAGTGTGCCTGGATCACATTTGAGTGAGCGGCAGGGTCAACGTACCGCTTCAAACTCGTGACCGCACGCCAGACAGTGGCTCAGCCATTCGCCCAGGAACAGATTGAGCTGGGCCTTTTCGTCAGGCTGGTGCATGTCGGCATTGGGATACGGATAAATCCCCCGAAAGCGTCGGGCATGCTCGGCGCCGATCACTTCGGCCATCCGCGCATCGTGATAGACCTGAACTTCGAGGCGCGGCACTGGCAGCCAGGCCAGGCTGTGCTCCTGGCGAACCTGCAGGGTTGTGGTGTAAGGGCAGTCGAGAAGCACTTCGACTGCCAGCACGCCGAGCATCTGGTCGCCCTGGGTGACCGCCACCCGGCGCGAGCTTTTCTGGGTACGCATATCGGGAAGCAGACGCATCAAGCGCGCGTAGTTGGCCTCGCACGCCGCCTGTAGCCCGGCAAGATCGACACGGTAGCGCTCGCGCAAAAGATTCACGACCATAGCCCCCTGATTTCCGTACGGTTCAACGCCAGCCATTGCAAGGCAATGATGGTTGCCGCATTCATGATTCGCCCGTCAGCCACAGCCTGGATCGCATCATCGAACGACCAGACCGACACGCGGATATCCTCGTTCTCGGACTCCAGCCCGTGCAGACCGCCCGCCCCCTGACTGTCACACTGCCCCATGAACAGATGAACGAATTCGTCACTGCCACCGGGCGAAGGAAAGTACTTGGTTATCGGCCATAACGCGCTGAAGACAAGCCCAGCTTCCTCTTCTGCTTCGCGATGAGCAACTTCTTCCGGCTGTTCGTCCTTGTCGATCAATCCGGCCACCAGTTCGATCAGCCAGGGGTTGCCGCTTTTCTCCATAGCGCCTACCCGAAACTGTTCGATCAGCACCACTTCATCGCGCTTGGCGTCATAAGGCAGAACACAGACGGCATCATGACGAACGAACAGTTCGCGACTCATTTCATTACTCATGCCACCGGCAAACAGCTCGTGGCGCAAGTACAGCTTGTCGAGCTTGTAGAACCCCTTGAAGCAGCTTTCGCGCCGGGTGATCTCAAAAGCCGTTGGCGTTGATCGGGTGTTCTGGGGCATAGGTTTCTCGCTTGCGGTGATCTGTGACTTCAGACCATCCTAACGCGCATCGACTCCAGGATGCAGCCCCCTTGAAGATGCAGGGTAGACGGCCAGGGCATAAAACACTTCTAATCCGCCAAGTGGCGAACCGAAGACATTGTTTGCAGTCCAAGCAGCCTGCATACGAACAATGCAACCGCCTCCATTGATATCGCCAAGGACCAACATGTCGTTATTGAGGATCACTTCACTGGCTTGTCTGGGCCTGATGCTGGGCGCCTGCCAGAGCATTTTCACACCCGGCATGCGTACACCGCTGCAAGTCCAGCGCGATGCTTCCGAGCTGATAAAGCCAGGCTGCACCACCAGCGATTGCCCGCTGGTCAATATCGATACCGTGCACTTTCCCGACGAGCCAAGGCTGGACGCCATTGTCCAGAAGACCTTGCTGCAACTGACCCGCACGGATTCCGGCGCGCCGGTGCCTGCGTCGATCAAGGACTATCAGGAACAATTCCTGAGCAGTGCCTCGGGTCGCAACAGCAGCTATCTGCAAGCCAAGGTACGCGAACAGCATGACGGTATCGTGGTAGTCGAGCTGTCGAGTTATCTGGATACCGGCGGTGCCCACGGCAACCCCGGCAGAGCGTTCATCAACTACTCGCGCCAGCAACAGAAAGTCCTGACCCTGGCAGACATGGTGATCCCGGGCAAGGAAAACGAATTCTGGGCCAAAGCCGAGCTGGCCCATCAGGGCTGGCTGGTTTCGACCAAGATGAATCAGGACAGTGAGTTCGTGAAGACCTGGCCGTTCAAGCGAACGCCCAACATTGCCCTGACCTATGGTTCGGTGATCCTGAAGTATCCAGTCACCACCATTGCGCCCTACTCCATGGGCCATATCGAGCTGAAGATTCCTTATCCACAGCTCAATGGCGTGATCCGTCCGGAGCTGTTCCCCGGCCGCGGCTAAAACCGCTGTCGCGAGCAAGCTCCCTCCCAATTCCGTGGGGAGGGAGCTTGCTCGCGACGGGCCAAGACGAGGTCACACTTTCTTGTAGAGCTGGCTGCCCTCCTGCTTGAAACGCTCCGCCTGCTCGCGCATCCCTTCTTCCACTGACAGGTCAACCGCCTCGATTTTCTGGTTGGCGGCGTACTCGCGCACTTCCTGAGTGATCTTCATCGAACAGAACTTCGGCCCGCACATGGAGCAGAAGTGCGCCACCTTGGCCGAGTCCTTGGGCAGGGTTTCGTCGTGGTACGAGCGGGCAGTGTCCGGGTCCAGGCCGAGGTTGAACTGGTCCTCCCAGCGGAACTCGAAACGCGCCTTGCTCAAGGCATTGTCACGAATCTGTGCGCCCGGATGCCCCTTGGCCAAATCCGCAGCATGGGCGGCGATCTTGTAGGTGATGATCCCGGTCTTCACGTCATCCTTGTTCGGCAGACCCAAGTGCTCCTTGGGGGTGACGTAGCACAGCATGGCGCAACCGAACCAGCCGATCATGGCCGCACCGATGCCCGAGGTGATGTGGTCATAACCGGGCGCGATATCCGTGGTCAGCGGGCCAAGGGTATAGAACGGCGCCTCGTCGCAGCATTCGAGCTGCTTGTCCATGTTCTCCTTGATCAGTTGCATCGGCACATGGCCAGGGCCTTCGATCATGGTCTGGACATCGTGCTTCCAGGCAATTTTGGTCAGCTCACCCAGGGTTTCCAGCTCACCGAACTGGGCTTCGTCGTTGGCGTCGGCAATCGAACCGGGGCGCAGGCCATCGCCCAGCGAGAAGCTGACGTCATAGGCCTTCATGATTTCGCAGATGTCCTCGAAATGCGTATAGAGGAAGTTTTCCTTGTGATGCGCCAGACACCACTTGGCCATGATCGAACCACCCCGGCTCACGATCCCGGTGACGCGCTTGGCGGTCAATGGCACATAGCGCAGCAATACACCGGCATGGATGGTGAAATAGTCGACGCCCTGCTCGGCCTGCTCGATCAGGGTGTCGCGGAACAGCTCCCAGGTCAGGTCTTCGGCCACGCCGTTGACCTTTTCCAGCGCCTGATAGATCGGCACGGTGCCGATCGGAACAGGCGAGTTGCGGATGATCCACTCACGGGTTTCATGAATGTGCTTGCCGGTGGACAGATCCATGACCGTGTCCGAACCCCAGCGGATACCCCAGGTCAGCTTGGCGACTTCTTCCTCGATGGAAGAACCCAACGCACTGTTGCCGATGTTGCCGTTGATCTTCACCAGGAAGTTACGGCCGATGATCATCGGCTCCAGCTCGACGTGGTTGATGTTGGCCGGAATGATTGCGCGACCACGGGCGATTTCTTCGCGCACGAACTCAGCGGTGATTTCCTTCGGGATGCTGGCCCCGAAACTGTGGCCGGCGTGCTGTTGTTTCAGCAGCCCCGCAGCCCGGGCTTCCTGAAGTTTCATGTTCTCGCGGATGGCGACATATTCCATCTCGGCGGTGATTATCCCCTGACGCGCATAGTGCATCTGGCTGACGTTGGCACCCGCCTTGGCGCGACGCGGATTACGCACGTGGGCAAAGCGCAGGGCTGTCAGTTCTGGATCGTCCAGACGTTGCTGGCCGAAGTGGGAACTCAGGCCGGCCAGACGTTCAGTGTCGTTGCGCGAATCGATCCAGGCCGAACGCACGTCGGCCAGGCCCTGACGCACATCGATGATCACATTGGGATCGGTGTAGGGACCGGAAGTGTCGTAGACCGTTACCGGAGCATTGATTTCGCCACCGAAGTCAGTGGGCGTGACATCAAGGGTGATCTCGCGCATCGGCACACGGATATCGGGGCGCGAACCCTGGACATAGACTTTCTGCGAGCGGGTAAAAGGTTGTACCGATCCAGAATCGACCTGGGCGGACTCACTCAAGTGCGGGGCGTTTTTTGCTTTTGTACTCATCACGGCTCTCCAGACAGTTTGTTGTCGGAGTAACCTGATAATACGGACGGACGCACCCTGAGAGGTGCTGAGTATCGGCGGGCGTGCTACTGTTCGTTTTTTGAACAATCGACCCCGGACGACACTCAAGAGGACTCGCCGGGAGACGAGAAATCTTGTTCCCTACGCAGGCGCTAACCTGATCAGGTTCAACGGGATCCGGTTTAACCGATCTCAGCCTCACAGCAAGGCACCCCGACAAGAACGTCGCAAGTCTATGATGGTCGGCCCTGCAAACACCAGCCTATTTATGCCGCCATCGATAAATGGCTAATAGCCGATTGTTGCGCTCAACAACTGGCTCTACACTCGCTAACCCGGTTTTGCATCAAACCGGCATCATTACCATGAACAGGGAATGCCTCATGTTGCGCAAACTTTCGTTGGTCATTGCCGTGTCGTGTGCCGGCAGCGTACAGGCCCTGGCCGCGGATGCGCCCCTTCCGACCAAGACCGGACTGGTCAACGTTTATCAACAGGCCGTAGATAACAATGCCGATCTTGCGGCTGCCCGCGCCGATTACGATGCCCGCAAGGAAGTCGTGCCCCAGGCTCGCGCCGGCTTGCTGCCCAACCTTTCGGCAAGCGCACAGGCCAACAACACCCGCACCAGCATCGACCAGCCCAGCGCCATTGCAACCCGCAGCGGCACGGTCTATCAAGCGACCCTGAGCCAGCCGATCTTCCGCGCCGACCGCTGGTTCCAGTTGCAGGCCGCCGAGGCCGTCAATGAGCAAGCGGCACTGGAACTCTCGGCCACCGAGCAGAACCTGATCCTGGAGTCAGCCCAGAGTTACTTCGCAGTCTTGCGCGCCCAGGACAACCTGGCTTCGACCAAGGCCGAAGAAGCCGCCTTCAAGCGGCAGCTGGATCAGGCCAACGAACGGTTCGATGTCGGCCTTTCCGACAAGACCGATGTGCTGCAAGCACAGGCCAGTTACGACACTGCACGGGCCAACCGGATCATTGCCAAGCGTCAGGTGGACGATGCCTTCCAGGCGCTGGTGACACTGACCAATCGCGAATACAACTCCATCGAAGGAATCGTCCACACCTTGCCGGTGCTGGCGCCGATCCCCAACGATGCCAAGGCCTGGGTCGATACCGCCGCCCAACAGAACCTGAACCTGCTGGCCAGCAACTATGCCGTCAGCGCAGCCGAGGAAACCCTGCGCCAGCGCAAGGCCGGTCATGCACCGACCCTTGATGCGGTCGCCACTTACCAGCGCGGCGACAACGATGCACTGGGCTTCAGCAACCCCAACTACACGGGTCGCAATTATGGCGGCGATGTGGAGCAACGCAGCATCGGCGTGCAGTTGAATATCCCGATCTACAGCGGTGGCCTGACCAGTTCGCAGGTTCGCGAAGCCTACTCACGCCTGACCCAGAGCGAGCAGCGTCGTGAAAGCCTGCGCCGTCAAGTGGTGGAAAACACCCGCAACCTGCACCGCGCCGTGAATACCGATGTGGAACAGGTGCAGGCTCGCAAGCAGTCGATCATCTCCAACCAGAGTGCTCTGGAAGCCACGGAAATCGGCTATCAGGTCGGCACCCGCAATATCGTCGACGTACTCGATGCTCAGCGTCAGCTATATGCCTCGGTGCGTAATTACAACAACACCCGCTATGACTACATCATCGATAACCTGCGCCTGAAACAGGCGGCTGGCACCCTGAACCCGGGAGATTTGCAGGACCTGTCGCGCTACCTGAAATCCGACTACAACCCGGACAAGGACTTCCTGCCACCGGATCTGGCGGCAGCGGCGCAGAAGAATTTCGAGAAGCCAGCACAGCGGTAACATCTCTCTTCGCTCCCGGCCACCTGTGGGAGCGAATTCATTCGCGAAAGCAAATGGAAATTCCATCCAGCAGGCGCTGCAACGCGCCTTGATTGGCCTTCATCACTCCTGTCCCGGCATCCGCCATGGTCTGCGCCAGTTTCGGCTGACCGAACAGACGCTGCACTGCTACCGCCAGCGCAGCCGAATCACTCACTTCTTCCAACGCTCCCGCCTGACGCAGCAACGCGGCAATTTCCAGGAAGTTGAACAGGTGCGGGCCGCTCAGTACCGGCTTGGCCAGTGCAGCAGGCTCCAGCAGGTTATGCCCGCCATTGGGCACAAGGCTGCCGCCGACGAAGGCATTGTCTGCCAACGCATACAGAAACAGCAGTTCACCCATGGTGTCGCCCAGCAGCACCGACGTATCCGGCGTGACCGGCTGCCCGGATGAACGTCGTACGGTCGTGAAACCGGTCTGCCGGCACAAGTCGTGCACACTGTCGAAACGCTCGGGATGGCGCGGCACCAGAATCAGCAAGGCCTCGGGATAGCCCCGCAGCACTTGCCGATGGGCTGCCAGGACACTTTCGTCTTCGCCTGCATGGGTGCTGGCCGCGATCCACACCGGACGATGCATGGCCTGCCATTGCTCGCGCAACTGCGCCGCCCGCTCCAGCAGTTGCGGGTCGATACTCAGGTCGAACTTGATCGAGCCGGTCACTGTCACGCATTCAGGCCGTGCGCCCAGGTCACGAAAACGCTGGGCTTCCGCTTCGGTCTGCACGGCAAACCAGCTCATGGCCGCCAGCATCGGGCGAGTCAGCCCTGCAAAACGTGCATAGCCGCGAGCCGAACGCTCCGACAGCCGCGCATTGGCGAGCACCACGGGAATATTGCGCCTGGCGCACTGGTGAATGTGATTGGGCCATAACTCGGTTTCCATGATGATGCCGAGGCGAGGCTGCACATGGTCCAGAAAACGACCCGCCGCCCAAGGCAGGTCATAGGGCAGATAACAGTGCTGAATCCGTGGCTCATTGGCGAACATCGCCTTGATCCGCTCCGAACCTGTCGGGGTCATGCAGGTCACAGTCATCGG
The DNA here is from genome assembly GCF_018343775.1 of Pseudomonas cichorii. Taxonomy (NCBI): domain Bacteria; kingdom Pseudomonadati; phylum Pseudomonadota; class Gammaproteobacteria; order Pseudomonadales; family Pseudomonadaceae; genus Pseudomonas; species Pseudomonas cichorii. The sequence goes on along the minus strand of NZ_CP074349.1, from coordinate 574,119 downwards.
CAACGCCGGGTATTGCGCCAGCAAGGCACGAATCATGGGAGCCGCGGCGATGCTCTCGCCCACCGACACCGCATGCACCCAGATGCCGCCGCGCTGCATCGCAGGCAAGTCGATAGCGAAACGCTCGCCGATTCGCTGGCGATACGCCGGAGCCTTGCGTGCACGCAACCACAGCCGCAGGGCAACCAGCGGCAAACCAAGGTGAAACAACAGGGTATAAAGAGTTCTATTCATGGGCACGGAGTTTATCAGCACGCCTCATCAAAGCCACGACCTCATGCAGGCGTGAACACACTTGCCCGTGGCGCACGGAATGCTATGGGCGCCTTAAGAAATCGCTAAGATACGCAGCCCCCAAGGAGAGACACCATGACTGCCTACTATCTGCTGGCCATCGCGATCTGCGCCGAAGTCATCGCCACCACGTCCATGAAAGCCGTCAAAGGCCTGAGCACACCGCTGCCTTTGCTGCTGGTGATCGCCGGCTACGGCATTGCCTTCTGGATGCTGATTCTGGTGATGCGTACGATTCCGGTGGGCATTACCTATGCCATCTGGTCGGGCATGGGGATCGTCATGGTGAGTATCGCGGCGTTCTTTATCTACGGTCAGAAACTGGACCTGCCGGCCTTGCTGGGCATGGGAATGATCGTGCTCGGGGTGGTGGTCATCCAGTTGTTCTCGAAAACCGCCGGGCATTGAAATCGCGATCCCCTATAATGGCCCATTCTTCACGCCACTGAGGTGTCCATGCCATCTGTTATTTCCACTGACGTCCTGATTGTCGGAGGCGGTATTGCCGGCCTCTGGCTCAATGCCCGGTTGCGTCGTCAAGGGTTCTCGACAGTCCTGGTAGAAAGCGCGAGCCTGGGTGGCGGACAAAGCCTGAAGTCACAGGGCATCATCCATGGGGGTGCCAAATACGCCCTGCATGGTGCGCTGTCGGGTGCCTCCGAAGCGATTGCCGACATGCCGCGTCGCTGGCGTGAATCTCTCAGCGGCACAGGCGAGCTGGACCTGTCCGGCGTGCGCCTGTTGTCGGAGGCCCACTATTTATGGTCGCCCGGCACTATCGCGGGCAACCTGACCAGCTTCTTCGCCAGCAAGGCCGTGCGCGGGCGCGTGGATCAGGTCAAGGGCGAGCAACTGCCGCCCGCGCTGCAAAACCCGAAATTCAAAGGCAAGGTGTATCGGCTGGCCGAACTGGTGGTCGATGTCCCCAGCCTGATCGCGCGTCTTGCAGAGCTGGCCGGTGACAGCCTGCTTGCTGCTCAGCAGATCGAACCGCTGCATGAAAATGGCGAACTGGCAGGCTTGCGCGTGGATGGCCGCGAGATCCGCGCCCAGCGTATTGTGCTCAGCGCAGGTGCTGGTAATGCTGACCTGCTTGAAGCGCTGGGCGTTTCCCAGCCCAGGATGCAGCGCCGCCCCTTGCATATGGTGCTGGTCAAAGGCCCAACCCTGAAGCCGCTATACGCTCACTGCCTGGGCGGCGGCCCCAAGCCGCGCATTACCGTCACCACTCACCCTGCGGCCGATGGCCAGTGGGTCTGGTATCTGGGTGGCGACCTTGCCGAAGCCGATGGCGTGGCACGCGAGCCTGCGGCCCAGATCGCGGCTGCCCGCAAGGAGCTTGAATCGCTGCTGCCATGGGTCGACCTGAGCCAGGCGCAATGGGCCACCTTGCGTGTCGATCGGGCAGAACCGGCGCAATCGGGTCTGGTAAGGCCTGACAACGCTTTTGTGGATGTCCAGCAGCGCCTCATGATCGGCTGGCCGACCAAACTGGCCCTGGCACCGGACTTTGCGGACCGCGTCCTGGCGGCCCTGTCGAAGGATGGCATTCAGCCGACACCACAACCGGCCATGAACGACCTGCCTCTGCCACCTCTGGCGATACCTGTCTGGGATGAACTGCTGCCATGACCGTCAAAACCCTGCATGACCTGCATCGCCCGCTGGGCAGTACCGGCCTGAGCATTTCGCCATTGGGCCTGGGCACCGTCAAACTGGGCCGCGATCAAGGCGTGAAATACCCCAATGGCTTCACGATCCCCGACGATCAGCAAGCGCAAATGCTGTTGAAAATGGCTCGGGACATGGGCATCAACCTGATCGACACGGCCCCGGCCTACGGCACCAGCGAAGAACGCCTTGGCCCGCTGCTGCGCGGCCAGCGTCAGGACTGGGTGATTGTCAGCAAGGTGGGAGAAGAATTCGTGGAGGGACAATCGAGCCATGACTTCAGCGCCGAACATACACGCGTGTCGGTGGAGCGCAGTCTGAAACGTCTTGAAACCGATTTCATCGACCTGGTTCTGGTGCATTCGGACGGCAACGATCTGGCGATTCTCAACGATACAGAGGTCTATCAGACCCTTGCCGAGCTCAAACGTGAAGGCAAGATTCGTGGTTTCGGTTTTTCCGGCAAAACGGTCGAAGGAGGCCTGCTGGCATTGCGCGAAGGCGACTGTGCGATGGTCACCTACAATCTCAATGAGCAGGGTGAAAAACCGGTTCTGGACTACGCTGCCGCTCATGGCAAAGGGATTCTGGTGAAAAAGGCTCTCGCCAGCGGTCACATATGTCTGACCCCAGGAGTCGACCCGGTACAGGCCAGTTTTCAGTTGCTGTTTGAACATCCGGGTGTTGCCAGTGCTATTGTCGGGACTATCAATCCCCTGCACCTGGCTCACAACGTTGCATGTGCAGCCGCTGTGATTCGCCGTCAAGCCTGATGCAGGCGGCCGACCCCAACGCAAGAAGGAGCCGATATGCCGCGAACCCTGATCCGGAAAAACCCCAGCGACTTCAAGACCCTGCCGTTATTTGTCGAAGCCACTCCCGATAGCCTGAGTTATCAGAGCGTCGGGATGCCGTTGAATTTTTCCCAGACCTTGCAGCGTCGCCGCAAGATCGAAGTCCCGGACAACGAGCGCTTCGCCACGGAGCTGGCCAACCTGGGCGTGTCGATACGGCTGACCCTGAACTGGCAGAATCGCGATTACTGGGTGCTGGTCAGGCAACGGCGCCAGGACCGTGGCGATGTGGTTCTCAAGCTGATTTCCGGCTATGTCCCGGCTCACGAAATCACCCTGCCCCTGCACACCGCCATTCAGGAAGTCGCTGAAGAGTGCCTGATCGAAACGCCTCAGGGCTGGCTGAGCGGGCGCTTCAACGACACCTGGTTGCCGGCGCCTTATGCCGCAGCGCTGCATTATCGCGAAGCCATGCCTTTTCGCCTGAGTTCTCTGTCGGGCGCAGCGCGGCCGGTGCGTTGCGGCAGCATGACCCTGATCGAGCGCCCGCGTGCTTACGTGCATTTACCGACCGCGTCACTGCAACTGATCTACGACATGCGCCTGGAGATTCCCAAGGAAGCACGCCCTCTGAGCCTGTTTCATGTGGATGAAACCCTGGAAAAAGAGCAACTGGTCGCCCGCCTCAATCGCAGCAAGCCCGACCTGTATCTGATGCCGCTGGAAAACGGTGTGCCGCTGCCCGAGCTTTATACCCTCAAGCAGGACAAGCTGGCACCGGTCAGCACACGCGGCTTGTACCTGGCAGAAAGCTTCGCCGCCCAGGATGGCTGGGTGGTGCATGAAGAGCGGATTCGCTGGAAGGACTGGCTCCGGCAACAAGGCCTGACGCCACTGCCCAGAAAGAGCAGCCTCAATAACCTGACCGGCAAGGCCAAAGAGTTGCTGCAAATGGCGCGCAAGAGCCTGAGTAAATAAACCGTAGCGAATTCATTCGCGAAATGCCCCTTCGCGAATGAGTTAGCTTCTACCGGTGGTCCGCGTCACTGACCGCGGATTTTCTCGACAATGGCTGTGGTCGAGCTGTTTTCCACCAGCCCCAGCACTTTCACTTCACCACCATAGGCCTGGACGATTTCAGCGCCGACCACCTGATCGATTCCGTAGTCGCCTCCCTTGACCAGCACGTCCGGTTTGACGTGGCGCAGCAGGTTTTCCGGAGTGCCTTCAGGGAAGCTGATCACCCAGTCCACAGCGCCCAGACCGGCCAGAACGGCCATGCGTCGGTCAACGCTGTTGATCGGACGACCCGGCCCTTTGAGGCGGCTGACGGAAGCATCGTCATTGATTGCGACGATCAGCCGATCACCCTGGGCGCGGGCCTGCTCCAGGTAGGTCACATGGCCTGCATGCAGGATGTCGAAACAGCCGTTGGTGAAGACGATCTTCTCCTGGTGGGCCCGAGCGTCGTCAATGGCCAGCAGCAGTTGCTCCAACCCCAGAACACCACGCTCGGAGCCTTCTTCACGCTGAATGGCACGACGCAGTTCCGGAGCGCTGATCGCTGCGGTACCCAGCTTGCCGACGACAATACCTGCCGCCAGATTCGCCAGAGCCACGGCATGAGGCAGGTCTTCGCCAGCAGCAATGGCAGCCGCCAGTGTGGAAATGACCGTATCGCCAGCACCGGTCACATCGAATACTTCACGGGCTCGGGCCGGCAGATGCAAAGGTGGATGGTCAAGACGCAGCAGGGTCATGCCGTGCTCGCCACGGGTGACCAGCAACGCGCCCAGCTCCAGTTCGCTCATCAGTTTCGCGCCCTTGGCGACCAAATCGCTCTCGTCGACACAATGGCCGACGATGGCTTCAAACTCACTCAGGTTCGGGGTAATCAGGCTCGCACCCCGGTAGATGGCAAAGTCCTTGCCCTTGGGATCGGCCAGCACCGGAATGCCTCGATCACGCGCAGCCTTGATCAGCACCTGATGGTTTTTCAGCGCGCCTTTGCCGTAATCGGAAAGTACCAGCACCTTGATGCCATCGAGCAGGGTATCGACTTCCACGCTCAAGGCCAGGGCGTCGGTCATGAAGGGTTCTTCAAAGTCGATGCGCAGCAATTGCTGGTGACGGCTCATGACCCGCAGTTTGACGATGGTCGGCTGATGGGCAATGCGCTGGAAGTGCGCACGCACACCGGCAGCCTTCAGGCTGTTGGCCAGGCTTTCGGCAGCTTCGTCTTCGCCGGTCACACCGACCAGCGCGGCAGGTGCACCCAGGGCGGCGATGTTCAACGCAACGTTGGCAGCACCGCCGGGACGGTCTTCAATCTGATCGACCTTGACGACCGGCACAGGCGCCTCAGGAGAGATCCGTGAGGTACCACCATGCCAGTACCGGTCGAGCATGACATCGCCGACCACAAGGACAGGCGCTTGATCGAAACGGGGCATGGACAACTTCATGGAAACTCCAGGGGCAAAAAACGACGCGGATCATAACATAGCCAATTTGGCTCAAGACGCCAGCAAGCAGCTATACCTTTTCAGCGCTGGTGCGAGGTTTGACATCCTGCACCCAGAACAGCTCATGGCGCCGTACAGCCTTGCGGAAAAACTCGTTACTACCTGTAACAGGCCAGCGCCTGCCAGCCAACAACTGCTGAATCCACCGCCGGACCTGCTTCTTGAAAGGCAGCGGATCCTGCAGGTCATGCTGCATGGCCAGGGCCATTGCCTTGTCCATGCGTTGAGCGCCATCCAGAAGGATACTGCAGACAGCCAGAGGCTTCATCGCAGCCGTCGCCGGTGGCAGGGCTATACCGTAATCTGCCGGCCCCATGGGCCAGCGGTCATTGTCATGCAGGTGATTGGCATACAACAGCAATGTACTGGGTCGCCACTCGCTCAACTCGATGGCCTGCAGCAAGGCCTCGGTCGCGGCGACATGGTCACGGTGAGGATCCAGCTCCAGATGCGGCGTGACAACCACTTGCGGTCTGAAATGTTCCAGAACACGCACAATGTCAGCCACCAGGTTGGTCCAGGTCGCCAGCCCGTCAGCTTCGGAAGGTAAGGCAAAGGCCGAAGCCTGGCGCCAGAGACGGATATCGCTCTCCCCTGACTCGCGGGAGCCGAACGGCACGGTGGGCTGCGCCTGCATTTCAGGCAGACGCAAACAGTAATAACCCAACTGTACACAATGATCCTGCGCCACACCGCCCCACAAAGGCACAGCCAGACTGTCCCAGGTCCGCAGACGTCCCTTGAGCACCGCAGACTGTTCAGCGTCGAGACCAAAGCGACGGTAGCTCTCGGCTTCTATCTCGCCCTGGGTCAGGGTCATGATCGCGGCGTCAGGTGCGCGACTGTAAAGACCGAAGGCCGCAAGTTCTGCATCATCGGCATGAGGGGCCAGCACCAGAAGCGATTGAGCGCTGTAATCGGGATTGCTCATGGCATAGAGCGTGAACGAGCCAACAGCCTTGCAGCGGTGCGGGACAAGTGAAAGCGTCCCTTGCATCAATGCCGCTTCCTGGCCTGTCAGGTTCAGATAGCGCCTGCCTGCGACCCCGCGCTCGAAATCCTGACGATCGTTGCCCACCTGCACATAAGGATCAAGCCAGCGCCCCAGCCAGTTGGCCTTGAGTTCAACAGCCAGAATCAGGGTGTCGCTGCCTGACAGCGATGCTCCGGCCGGCAGTTCCAGCGTGCCGTTGCGCAACCCGGCTTCGACGACCCGGGCGCTGTCCGGAAAGTCGTAGCAATAGTCACTGTCAGGCTCGTAGAACAGGTGATCTGCAAACCAGGCCTCGTGAGCCACCCAGGCCAGAAGCACAAGCACGGGCGGCACCCACCATGTAACAAGAACACCCACCAGCACCAATGCAATCAGCACTGAAACAGCCAGGTAACGCTTACGTCGCCTGTGGCGCTTCAGCAACTCGTCCTTACGCCCGCTCATGGCAGCCCTCTTCTTTAAATCTGATACACCGGGTGAGTGTTACACCAGCGGCTTTTGTATTCCCGGTCTGCGCGACCAAACGAATAACGCAGTGGCTTGCCCAGAGAATCGGCGTACTCCCATTGCGTCTGGGTGTTCACGAAACTCAGGACACTGCCGGGGCTCAGTTCATTGAACTGCGGATCGACGCCGCCATTGACGTACTCGAGACTCACCCATTCAGGAGCTTCGACACGGTACAGCACCTGTATGGCCGCAGGGCGGTCGGCCATGTATACAACCGACCCCGTCATGAATTCCCGCAACAGGGAAAAGACTTCGGTCAGATGATCCTTGCCGGGCACGTCGAACCCCCAGCGCTTGTGAAACAGGTCTGCGTAGATCGAAGCCTGTTCCGCGGAGGTCAGCTCATTCATCGGGCGAATCAGCCCGCCAGCCTCCTCTAGCAAGCGCTGCTCGCGACGCTGGTTATAACGAAACTTCTTGCTGTATTCCTCGGGGCGACGAGCCATCGCCAAGCCTTCGGACTGAAGGCGCAGGTTGCCGATCCGGCCGCTGTTGAGTTCCGAGACATAACGCATGCGATGGCGCACTGGCACGCTGCAATCTGCCGCCACGGGCAGGATGATCTCGGAGTTGCCCAGATCGAACATGCCACGCAATCCCTTGCGCTTGGTGACATCACGCGAAAGAGCAATATGACGCCCCCAGGCTGGCAGCCCTGCAATCGCCTGGCCGTCACGCACTACGGCCAGGTAGCGCACGGGGATGCCGACCAGCGATGACAACCGTTCTATGACCTGAGGATGGGTGGCAACACTGCCACCATAACGCTCCCAGATCCGGGCATACTCGCTTGCATCAACAGGGGTCCAGCCACGCTCACGCCAACTGCGAAGATGCCCGAGAATCAAAGGGCGCCTCCTGTAACGCCCTCGCTTTCTTCCTTGAAATCCTTCTCGTGAAGACGTGCGTAGTAACCATTGAGAGCAAGCAATTGCTCATGGGTACCGCGCTCGACAATCTGCCCACGGTCCATGACCAGGATCAGATCGGCCTTTTCAATGGTCGTCAGGCGGTGAGCAATGACCAGTGTCGTGCGCCCCTTGACCACTTCATCCAGTGCAGCCTGGATATGGCGCTCGGATTCGGTATCGAGAGCCGAGGTCGCTTCGTCGAGGATCAGCAGTGGCGCATTCTTGAGCAACGCACGAGCAATCGCCAGACGCTGACGCTGCCCGCCGGAAAGCAGGACACCGTTCTCGCCCACCAGCGTCTCGTAGCCCTGAGGCATCTGTACGATGAACTCGGCGGCATAGGCGGCTTCGGCGGCCTTTTGCACATCTTCGATGGGCGCACCGGCAAGATCACCGTAGGCGATGTTGTTGGTGACGGTATCGTTGAACAAGGTGACCTGCTGGTTCACCAGCGCGATGTGCTGGCGCAGATTGTTCAGTTTGTAATCTTCGACATCGACACCATCAAGAAGGATCTGCCCTTCGCTGTGGTGATAGAAACGCGGAATCAGGTTGGCCAGTGTGGATTTCCCGCTACCCGAGCGCCCCACCAGCGCGACCATCTGCCCCGGCTCGGCAGTGAAGGAAATATCCTTGAGTACAGGCGTTTCGACATTCGGGTAGGCGAACGTCAGGTTACGCACTTCCAGACGACCGGAAACATGTTCCTGTTCGCATGTGCCGCTGTCCACTTCAGGCTCTTCGTCCAGTTGCTCGAAAATGTTTTCGGCAGCCGCCAAGCCTTTCTGGATGGTCGCACTCACTTCCGAAAGCTGACGAATCGGCTTTGGCAGCAAGCCTGCCGCAGTGATGTAAGCGATCAGTTCACCAGCAGAAGCATCGCCACGCATGTACAGCACCAGATACATCAGAATCGCCATCGCCACATAAATGACCAACTGCAACATGGGCGTGTAGATGGACTGCGTGCGGGTCATGCCGAGGCTGCGGTTCATGTTGCTGGCGCTGGCATCCTGAAAACGCTGCTTCTCGTAGGTTTCTCCACCGAAACTGCGTACAACCCGATACCCCTGAATCGCCTCTGAAGCGACATGGGTAACGTCGCCCATCGCTTCCTGGATTTTCTTGCTTTGCTTGCGAAATTTCTTGCTGGCGCTGCTGACCATGACCGCGATGATCGGCAGGATGGCCAGCATGACGAGGGTCATTTTCCAGTTGCTGTACAGCAGGTAACCGATCAGGAATACAACCGTGAACCCTTCACGAATCACCACTTTGATTGCATCGGTGGCCGCACCTGTGACCATGGTCACGTTGTAGGTGATACGTGAAATCAAATGGCCCGAATTATGGTTATCGAAATAACGGTTTGGCAGAGTCAGCAGGTTGTCGAACAAGGAGCAACGCAGGTCATGAACGACGCCGCGAGCCACTTTTGCCAGGTAATAGTTACCCAAAAATGAGCCTATGCCTTGGTAGACCGCAATGAGTACAATCAGCAGCGGTACCCCGAGAATCAGCGACACGCCAAGAAATTTGCTGCCATCCGGCTCCTGCAGGGCATTGAGAAAGTGTTTGAGCATGTCGGCCAGCATGGGCTGACTGGAGGCAAACAAAAGAAAGCCGATGATACTTACGGCAAACGACCTCCAGTAGGGGACCACGTATTTCAACAATCTCAGATAGATTTTCATGCTTGACTGCTGGGTAGAACTGGCCATTAAAGCGCCCCGTACCATTCATAAGAGAGACAGATGCGCATTGTAACAGCGAACCAAATGCAAGATTGGCTAACCGAAGGGACCGTTCTGGAAAAAGACAGCCATGGCCCCAAGGTCATCAGCCTTGCCAGCGGTGAGCTATTGAAGATTTTTCGCAGCAGGCGCCATCCGTTTCTGGTTCGTTTGAACCCCGATGCTCAACGTTTCTATCAGCAAAGCTGCCGCCTGCGCGAGCGCGGCATCAATACGCCGCAGGTCAACGATGTGTTCTGGGTCGAGCCTTCCAAAGGGATCAGCGCATGCCTGTATCAACCTTTGCCCGGCACGCCTCTGGACTCGCTCTACAAGCAGTCGTTCGAGACTTTCATGAACCTGCTGCCTGAACTTGCCCGCTACATCCACTTCCTGCATCAACGAGGCATCTATTTCCGTTCGTTGCATCTGGGCAATGTGCTGCGTACGCCCGACCAGGGTTTTGGCCTGATCGACTTCCTCGACACCCGTTTCAAGAGAAAGCCGCTCAGCAAGTCGATGGTAAGACGCAACTTCCAGCATCTGCAGAATTACCTGCGACGCAGCAAGATTTCCGACTTCCCGTGGGATGAGCTCATGCGTGCTTATGAAGTGGCAGCGAATCAGGCAAGAGCCTGAGAAAAGCCGGAGCGATTATCTTCCGAGCTTGAACATCAGCCGGTCAAAGAGGCTCATGACGTCAGGCGCCGGGAAGTCCTGCGAAAGGTGCCGAAAAACGACTTCGGACTGCTTGAAGTAATCAAGATACTGCTGCGCAAAAAGCAGCCCCTGCTCCCCGACACGGGCAAGCAGCGCGGGGTCACTGCGTAACAGTGCCAGCTTTTCCGAAAACTCCTGCTCATTGTCGTAGAGCATGGCATTGACGCCATCCTCCAGGCCGATCGCCTGCTCTTCGCCCTGCCCCTGGCGGTAAGCCAGCAATACACAGCCGCAAGCCATGGCCTCGAAGTTCTTCGCCATGTATTCGCCAAGCCCGATATCCGCACTGACAAATACCCGGATGCGATTGAGCGCTTCACGGTACTCGTCGCCGGGCGCTGTTCGCATGAGCTCAAGCTGATAGCGCTCAACGGCACGTTGCAGGAAATCCCTCCGCTCACGGTACGTATCGCTGCCCAGACGACCGATGAATCCCAGCTCGATATCACGCTCGATGCCACTGACGTATAACGAGGAAGAGTTATAGCCCTTGGCCAGAAAGTGGGCATCGACGCCCATTTCACGAAAGCGCTCGGCGACTCGAAAGCCGGTCATGATCACCCTGGCGTTGGGTATCCTGCGATAGAAAGCGGAAAACTTCCCCTGCCACCGCGAGCCGGAAATGAACTCCTGACAGGCATCTTCCTCGTAGATCAGCAGCCCTGAAATACGCTTGAGCTGGCGAGCCTGCCTGCACAGGTAGCGAAAGAGCAGATCGACCACAACGCGGTCATAGAGCGAGAAATCGATCCCGCTCAAGACACGGCCCAACTGCTTGTGCTGCTCGCGATCGACGTAGCGCACTTCCACATCGCCAAAGCGCTTGAGGCCCTGCCATAGCTGGCGGTTATCGGGCTCTCTCGGCGTGCAGGTCAGGACCAGAATGCGCATCAGCGCTTCCCGAACTTGAGCGCCTTGCGCACGTAACTCCACTTCAGTGCCTGCAAGGGACTGAAACGAAGAGCACGCAGGTAATAGCGACGCGCCACGGAGTAATCGCCAGCCAGTTGAGCGGCGCGAAACAACGAGAGATAGACCTGAGCAGAATAGCGAGGCAGAAGAACACGGCACTCGTCCGGCAGGTGTGCGAATACTTCCTTGATCAGCCCTGTGGCCACACTTTCTTCGTCGGCACGGCTATGGCGCAGGCTGTCGGCGTGCTTGTAGATACGCGCGATCGGCTGCTGCACCAGCGCAACAGGTGCGCTGACCAGAACGTAGGCAAACACCGGAATATCCTCGCCCGAGCGCAGGCTTTGCGGATAAGGACGCTGGAGCAGAAGATCCCGCCGCAACAGGGTGCAGCAATGGGAAATCGCGATTTTCTTCTGCAACAGATACCGGCGAATCAACTGCTCCGGGCTGCCTTGGGCCGGCGTCGGCTGGCGGACCCGCTCACGCCCGTCCGGGTAGACAGAAACCTGCCCACCCAGCACCAGCCCGACGTCAGGATTATCCGTCACGGCCTTGCGCAACGCGGCCAGGGCATCCGGCAACAATTCGTCATCGGCATCCAGCATCAGGGCATAGCGGCCCCGAGCCAGACGAACGCCATGGTTACGCGCAGCAGCCGCACCGGCATTGGCCTGATGAACCACGGTCAAGCCACTTGCGTGACGAGTCTGATAGTCATCGAGCACCTGCCGGGTGTCGTCGGTGGAACCATCATTGACGACCACCAGCTCAACATCATCTGCCAACTGAGACAGCACCGAATCAATCGCTCGCGGCAACAACGAGGCATAGTTGTAAGCCGGGATGACGACGCTGATCAGTGGCTCAGGCATTCTCGTACGTATCCACGCCGTCTTTGACCACCAGAATGTCTTCCATGATCAGGTACTGCAGATCCGACCCGAAGAACATGTTCAGCGCATCGGTGGGCGAGCAGATCATCGGCTCGCCACGACGGTTAAGCGAGGTGTTGAGCGACACACCGTTGCCCGTCAGGTTTTCCAGTGCCTTCATCATGTCGTAGTAGCGCGGGTTGTATTCGCGCTTGAGCACCTGGGCACGGGACGTGCCGTCTTCGTGAACGACTTCCGGCACACGGGTCTTCCACTCTTCAGCCACTTCAAAGGTGAAGGTCATGAACGGCGCAGGATGATCGATGGTGATCATCTGCGGTGCCACGGTGTCGAGCATCGACGGGCAGAAAGGCCTCCAGCGCTCGCGGAACTTGATCTGTTCGTTGATGCGGTTGGCAACACCCGGAATGCTTGGGCAACCGATGATCGAACGACCACCCAGGGCACGCGGACCAAACTCCATGCGACCCTGGAACCACGCCACCGGATTGCCTTCGACCATGATTTTCGCGATGCGCTCAGGCGTGTTTTCGATCTGACGCCAGACTGGCTTGTCCGGATGACGGGCGCAGGCTGCGATCACGTCTTCGTTGCTGTAGGCCGGGCCGAGGTAGACGTGCTCCATCTTCTCGACCGGCACGCCACGGGCGTGAGACACGTACGCGGCTGCGCCGACTGCCGTACCGGCGTCGCCGGAGGCAGGCTGGACAAACAGTTCTTTCACTTCCGGACGGGCAATGATGCGCTGGTTCAGCTTCACGTTCAGCGCACAGCCGCCCGCGAAGGCGATCTTGCCGGTTTCCTTGAGGATGTCACCCAGGTAGTGATCCATCATTTGCAGCGCCAGTTTCTCGAACAGCGCCTGCATGCTGGCGGCGTAGTGGATGTAAGGCTCATCGGCCACATCGCCCACACGCTTCGGACCCAGCCACTCGATCAGTTTCGGCGAGAAGTAGAAGCCCTTGCCGTTCTCTTTATAGCGACGCAGGCCGATGACGTTGGCCAGTTCGGTGTTGATCACCAACTCGCCGTTTTCAAAGGTCGCCAGACGCGAGAAGTCATACTTGCTGGCATCGCCATACGGAGCCATGCCCATGACCTTGAACTCGCCGTCGAGCATCTCGAAGCCGAGGAACTCGGTGATAGCGCCATACAGGCCGCCGAGGGAGTCCGGATCGAAGAATTCCTTGATCTTGTGAATCTTGCCGTTTTCGCCATAGCCGAAGAAGGTCGTGGCGTACTCACCCTTGCCGTCGATACCCATGATCGCGGTCTTTTCCTTGAAACCGGAGCAGTGGTAAGCGCTGGAAGCGTGGGCCAGGTGGTGCTCGACCGGCTCGATCTTGATCTTTTTCGGATCGAAGCCCAATTGCTCAAGGCACCAGACAATCTTGTTGCGGTAGCGCTTGTAGCGGCGGTTGCCCATCAACAGTGCATCAAGTGCGCGGTCAGGTGCATACCAGTAACGCTTGGCGTAGTGCCAGCGAGCCTTGCCGAACAGGCTGATCGGCGCGAACGGAATCGCGACCACATCGACGTCCGAAGGCTTGATGCCTGCCTGTTCCAGACAGAACTTCGCCGACTCGTAGGGCATGCGGTTCTTTGCATGTTTGTCGCGAACGAAACGCTCTTCTTCAGCCGCCGCAATCAGCTTGCCGTCGATATAAAGCGCTGCGGAAGGATCATGGCTAAGGGCGCCGGACAGGCCAAGGATCGTCAATGCCACTAGGGTCTAGCCTCTTTAGTCTGCATGCAGGCGCGTCGCGCCCGAGAAAAGGTGTGCCCCCCGCACTGCGGGCCAGGGACAGCTAAAGCGCGCGATTATAGCGTAATGACCGGGGATTTGGCTCGGGGACTGAAAGCCGATCGGAATATACAGCCAGGTGCCATCACGAAAAAGCGCTGAATGGCTACCCCATATCCGGCATCCAATAATTATCTACACCCCCGCTGCGCACTGTTTCTGATTGATTGGGCCCCATCACAGTCGGCCCGACGGCCCTCAATCAAACCTCAGCGCTTGAAGTGCTCAACGGAAAGTAGACACATGGAAACATTGCCCCCTTCAACCGGGTTCCCCGACGATACCTTGCCTGCGGCTTCGGCTGCCCTCAAAAGGCTCGCTGAGCTGAGCGCCAGTCTGCTCACTGATCTCAACGCACTTCCAGCAGTCGATGACGACCTGCTGGATGCGGACGCCTCACGGCAAGAGCAGGAAACCGTCCGCCTGTTGCAGCGTATCAATGACTACTGGGACGCACCCAGTGCATCCGACGGAACCCGCTACGAGAAATTTCTGACCGGCATGCAACAAGCTCTGCGAGACGAACTGAGCATCAAGATCCACGAGCGCGATCTCGCCGCGCACTATATTGCGTGCCTGCCCGCCTCACGCCGTCGGTCGGATACCCCCCAGACAGTTCCCGCCAGAAACTTTGCCTTGCAGGTGCAGCTTCAGGAAAACGAACAGGCCGAAGTGGCGGGTGCACTGGTGATGTCCCGGGAACAGGGGCATACCCTGCTGGTCTTGCCCGGCATTGGAGCCACAGGCTTCAGCAGCCAGACAGAGATGCGCGAAACCCTCGCCAACTGGCTCAATGATCCGACGTTGAAAGATGCGCTGTTCAATTGCTTCGAGCAGCGCTATCAGGACGTGCTGACAGCCATCGACAACGATCCCGATCTGCATCTCGAACCCTTCACGGCCAACGACCTGCTGCTCAAGCCCATCGTTGGCGCGCCCTACGCCTATGCCATGAACAGGCTGCTGGATAAACAGTATGCAGATGTCCGCTACGCCTGCGCACTGACAGCAATCGATGACAGAACAAAACGCCGGACGCTTATCCAGGCGGCCATCGGCATGCGCGGCCTGTTCGGTCCCGCCGCCATGCTGGAACTGCGCGAGCTGGCTTCACTGGAGAGACGCTACCGCCGCAGCCTGCCGGACTGGATCAAGATGGCCAGCCAGGAGGATCGCAACGCCTATGCCGAGCGTCTGCAACAGTATGATCAGGCTCGCGCAGTCACGATCAGTGCACTGAATGCGGCAGCTTCACCGGAGCAGTTTGCCAAGACACAACTGCGCACCCGACTGGCCAACGACCTGGGTTACGACCTGGACCCGAGCGCCGTCAAGGCAACCACTCAGCGCACCCTTCCCGTGACAGGCGCCCCCTACACGCTGACCCGTTCACTGACAGAACTGGCCCTGTACGGCCTGCACCCTGGTGACCGCAAGCAGGGTTCTGAATTTCTCGAACATACGACCTTCAGCCTTGAAGACGTACCGTTGGCAACAGATTACGCCTCCCTGACTCCGGCCTATCTGGCAAAGCTCATCGACGAACTTGACCTGCGACTGAGTTTTGCTGCCTTTCAGCAAACCGAGTACCACAAGGAATACAACCAGCAAGTCATGATGCTTCTGACCCGCCGCCAGATAAGCTCCCTGGCGTACGCAGCGAAAATGCAGGGCCATATCCGGCCCGAGGACTTCACAACGGTCGAAGCCGTGACGAACCCGGAACAGTCCCCAACGGACTCTCGGCTGATCGTCCAGCAGGTCAAGCTGAACCGCCAGATACTGAGCAAGCTGCTGGTCATTCGCCAGGAAACGGCAACCGGCCAGTTGGAGCGCCTGATTCTGGTCGCGGTCGATACTGCGCAACCTCAGTGCTTCTGGGCCTTTGACAATGAAACCCAACTGCGCAATGAGCTGGTCGGCTGGGCCGGTTCGGCCCCGTTGTGCGACTACCTGCTCAAACAGATCGAGGTTACGGCTCGCGCTGCACTGGCAGAACAACTGGCTGCATTGAAGCTCAAACCTTACCCCTCGGCGGACTTCCTTGGGCTGGTCAACCTGTCGAACTTTGACGCGGGCCTGCGCATCCTTGCCGAGCAGCATATTCGCGTGGCGCTGTCCGAGCAGGAGCGCCACACCCCTGACTGGTATCGAAAAGCCAGCCTCGCACAGCGCCAGGAACTGGTAGCCCTGGAAGACGCTGCCAACGGCGCACGCAAGAATTACGACGCCCAACCCCACACCCACATGCAGCCATTCAAAGCCTATGTGCATGAACGGGCCAGCAAGCAGATCGGCAAACTGCTCGGTGTACCGGCCGGCAGCATAGACCCCGACATGGTCGTGATCCGCAGCGAACGCGAAACCCTCTCCTACACCGACATGCTGCTCAATGGCTATGACGACAGCATCGGCATCATTCGCAGCACCGCCGACACTCAGGCGACCTTCAGCGGCCCGCAAGGCGTGAACCTCAACGCGCTGTCGCCGGAGAAAGTCGCCGAGTCGGTACGCAATCAATGGCTGGCCGACGACTATATCGCTCTGGTGAACAGCACCCTGCTCAACCCGAACTCGCAGGGTTATGAATACCGGCGCAAGACCAGCCTGCTGATGACCCAGCTACAGATGAAAGCGGCGGCCTTGCGCAGCCTGCTCAAGGGGCATATCAGCCCGACGCAGCATCAATGGCTAATGGACTCTATCGATCACGCCCATGTGAGCGAACCGCGGATCCGCGAGCAATACCCGCTGTATCCATTGCAGATCCATGTGGATAAACCCTTTATTGCCTCCGGACTGGGAGGCATCAATCAACTGGTCATCTCCGACACCAACCTGATCCATGTCGAAACCGTGCAAGGTTGTGTGGCCATTCTCCCCATGTCCATCAGGCAGGCGGCGCTTCTCTATACGCCACGGGCACCGGACGGCATAGAGTTCCGTCTGTTCAGCAGCTTCACCGAGTCACTCGGCACACCGGGCATGATCGACTACTACAAGGACCGCTGCCGCCTCAAATCACGCAAGGCCCTGTCGTTCTTCCTGAGAGACATGCAAAAGGGCAACGCCAACAAAGCACCTTTTCTACCCAGAGAACCCATTTCCGACTTCGCCGACACCTGCTTCAATCGCCCGATCCTGCGCAAACTGCGGGATGTGAAAGAAACCACCACCGGGCGCAATGACATGCTGGCCAGGCTGATCTGGGTCAGCATCGAAGTGATAGCCACCATTGTCACCCTGCCCTTTCCACCTGCCAGCTTTGCCGTAGGTGCCTTGCTGTCCCTGCATGACACAGTTCGAGCGCTCCAGTCCTTGCGTGACGGCGATAGCGAAACCGCCAGCGCCTACATACTGACCGCCATGCTCAACAGCTTCGGCGCGGCAGGTGATCTGCATTCAGGCCTCAAGGGTTTCGGCAGCGTGGTACGCCAGGTCGGTCCGCCACCTTCACCCGATTCGGCTCTACGCCCGGTGAAACGTGTGCCCTCGTTACCCCGCTACGAAGACCTGTTTCCCATAAAACTGAACGACGAAGCCCTTCTGGTCGGCAAACCGGACACCAACGGTTACTTCCCGGTCCTGCGCAATGTCAGCGGCTCTCCGACCGAGGCAGGCAGCACCGGACAATTCATCAGACCCGGCAGCGGCACATGGCAGCCGCTCGATGCTGCAACACCCTCTCCAGCAGGCGTGCACGACGGGTTTGAAGTCCGTCTTTCATTGAACAACGTGCCGCGTATCGGCGACGGTCATGCCAAAGGCGTCTGCACAGTCAATGGCAAGCAGTACATCGAACTGTCCGGCAAGACCTTCGAGGTGCAATACGACACACAGATTCACTGCTGGCAGATCATCGATCCGCAAAACCCGTTCGCCTTTTTCGGCAAACAACCGGTACGACTGGATGAACAGGGCAAATGGCAGCTCGCTGACCGTCAGCAGTTACGAGGCGGCGGACGGGACAGCCCGCAGAACTACAGACCGTTGCCTGAAGCAGAAGCCACCGGCACAGGCACGACGCCTGGCGATTACGAGTTGCCGGCACAGATGCAACCCCATATGGAGCTCATTATCAGCGGGGAGGGCTATGACCCGAGCGGGCTGGGCATGATGCAATACTTTGAAACCTACTTCATGGAGATGCGTCTGAGATTCACCGTGCTCAGGGAAAAGCTCTACCACGATGCCCATGCCTTTTTCAGCGCGCCATCATTGCCTGCGCGTCCCTCATTACCGACGCTTGAGTCCGGGGCAAGCCTCGACACGCTGTTCGAGAGCCTGCTGGCACACAACAGCGGCCTGGTCCTGAGCGAAGCGCCCAAGTCGGTCGCCAGCAAGCGCCTGCTTATCCAGAACATGCCTCTTCTGGCCAAGGAACGGGTCGAGATTCTGTACATCGAGCATCTGTTCACTGACAAACATCTGCCAAAACTTGCCCGCTATCGCCAACTGGGCAAGAAGACCCGCTCCGGCTCCCATGAAATCAAGGAGCATCTGGAATACCTCAACGACAAGGCCCTGAATAACCAGACAACAGAGTACGACTATTACCACCTGATCAAGATCGCCCACAGGCATGGCATCGAAGTGCGCCCGTTCAGCTCTTCGATCAGCTATCCGCTCATCCGACACCCCGTAACGGCTGCCGCAGGCGATACAGCGGCCAGCCAGAAAATGAGCAATTTCTTTGGTCATAAACTCATCAGCAGCGACGTGGCGAGTGAGCCATCAAGACGCTGGATCGCCCTTCTGGATGAAAAGCTGGCAACCACCCATGGCCAGATTCCTGGTATTGCCGAGCTTCAAGGCGTGCCCAGCGTTCATATCCAGGACGTTGCGAGCGGCAGCCCGACACGGATCAAAACCACTGCAGGCTCAGCGTCAGCAGACTCGGCAGCCCGTTGCGACTTCACGATAGAGTTCGCCAACCCGTTGACCATCCCCCCCGCAAAAACATTACCCGAGAGCACCCTGCTGGACATGGCTCTGTTCAAGGAACTGGGCAACAGGAAAAGCATCGAGAACCCAAAACTCTGGTCGGGCGAATACGGTTTTCACTGGGGTGACACCAAGGGCTGGTTGCGTATAGAGCCCGATCACTGGACGCCCAACAGTCCATCGAGCGCCATTCAGAAGTCGCTGGCAGATGCCACGTACGAAGTCCCGCTGGAGAACAGAAGCACCCTGTATCAGTTGGCGAACTTCGAGCATAAAGGGCTGGATCAGCATTACTTTTTCATGGACCCGGAGCTGAGCGCGGTACGGGGAAAGTTTTTCCAGGTGCGCGCCAAGCTGCAAGCCGATGCCCGAAATATTGCAGCCATCGAACTGCCTGTGCGCCCGAAAATGCCTAACGTAGAGCCAAAGGCTCCATTGCCGGACTTTCTACAGACGCTGTACCAGCACACCGATGGCGTGGTGATTGGCGAGTCTCACTCTTCAGTGGCCAGCAAAAAGCTGATTATCGACAACCTGCCATTGCTGTCGCAGCAGAAGGTCAAGACGCTGTACCTGGAGCATTTGCTGGCTGATCTGCACCAGGCGGATCTGGACCGGTTTTTCGAGACCGGGCAAATGAGCAAGACCCTGCTGCATGACCTGAAAAGGCTCGACAGAGGACACTATACCGACCCGAACAGGATCTATACCTTCGAGCAATTAGTACTCAAGGCCCAGCAGAATGGCGTGGAGATCCGTGCGATCGACTGCTCGGCGAGCTACCACCTCAAGGGCATCCTGGGAGAAGCACCCACCACTCGTCAGCAAATGATGAATTACTTTGCGCACCTCACCATTCGCAAACACCAGGAAGTCATGGGCTCGCACAAATGGATCGCTCTGGTGGGCAACACCCACGCCAACACCTACCAGCAGATCATACCGGGCATCGCCGAACTGGAAGCCGGGATCGGCCTGCGCGTTATCGATACCCCGCCCGGACAATCCAGAGGCGTGATAGCCGATCCGGGCGACAGGATCAGACGCGGCCTGATCCCTGAAACCGTGCCGATCAAAAGCGATTATCTGGTGGAAATGGAAATCCCGGGAGCAACCCAGGGCATCGTCATACGCCCTGTGCAAACGCTGCCCGTCGAACAGCGACTGACCCGGCCCGGAATGTTCCTGATCGAAGAATCGGAGGACGGCCTGCAAACCATCGTCCACCGATCACGGGACACCTTCATTCACCGCACGCCGATACAGGTCAATGCCGAAGGCAAGCTCTACATCGACCGCCCTACCTGGACCAACGCCCACCTGACGCCTTACAACAACATGTTTGCGCTGGTGGCGGCACTTGAGGAACTGAACCTGATGCACGTGACCTGATCGATGGCAGGGCGAACAAGCCAAGGCCTGTTCGCCCTGAGAAGGTCGATACTCAAGGATGAAAAACCACATCGATCTTCACCGGAGCGAATAGGCCATACATGACAGACACTCCCTATCCAGGCAAGCGCTGCTCCAGCAACTGGTGCAGTGCACTTCCTGCGGGCCAGTTACGTATGAAGCGCGCCCGGTCGCGGGCATATGCGGCTGCAAACGACGACTGGGAGCTGTGTTGCTGCATGGCGTCCAGATCGATCAAGGCCCAGCGGTCTTGATGCCAGAACAGGTTATGGCCCTTGAAGTCGCCATGGCTGATGCGTTCGCGGATCAGTTGCTCGAAGAGCAGGTCCAGTGCCAGCAGTTCATTTTCCGGCACATCACCTGACTCAACGTAAGGCGCGAACCGTTTGATGATATCCGGCCCCGACAGGAATTCGGTGACCAGATACGCCTTGCGGCGCAAGCCCAGTACACGCTGTTCCAGCACCGCCAGCGGTCTGGGCGTGGCGATCCCCAGGAACTCCAGGCGATTGGCTTCACGCCAGGAATGCCAGGCACGGCTCGGACGCCAGAAACGTTTGAGCCAGTGGGCGAAGTTCTTGATGTTGTAGCGTTTGATGAGCAGTGTGCGGCCATTGACCTCAACCCGACCTACAGTAGCCGCGCCGCCGGTCTTGTACAGATGGCCTTTGTCGAGCAAGGCGTCGGCCTGCTCCAGAACGGGCAACAGGGCAGACTCGTCTTCGCGGCGGATCGCCCGGAATTGCGAAGCCGTGTCTTCGACGCTGAACAGGCTGCAATCACGCCCGGTCTTGTTCAGGTAATCCTTCAAGCGCCAGCTACGCACCTTGTCGATCTGCTTTTGCAGGGCTTCCATGGGCAAGGCATGTTCGGCGTTGCTCAACAGATAATGAACCAGCAGTTCTTCGGTAAACGGCTCCAGTGCCTTGGGCAACTGGGCGAAAAACACGCCAAGGTTTTCCAGCACGGCCTGACGGGATAACGGCTTGCCTGCCTCTTCGACACGAATGCCAGCGCCGTCAATCAGGTACAACTGGCCGCTATGGCGCAGCAGGTTGTCCAGATGCAGGTCTTCCTGCCACAGGCCTTTGGCATGCAGTTGGGCAATGGCTGATAGGGCTTCCCCCAGCACAAGCTGTTGCTCATCGGCCAGCGGCGGCAGGTTCTCAACCTGACTCCAGGCATCACCCAGGCTCTGGGCGTTATCCAGAAACTCGAACAATAACCAGCCGCCCTCGCCTTCATGCAAGCCATCGGCCAGTAGCAGAGGCGTGGTCAAACCTTGTTCGGCCAGCAAGCGGACGCCATCCAGTTCACGCTGGAAATGCCGGGCAGCCTTATTGCCCACCAGCAGCTTCGCCAACACCGTACGACCGCGCCAGACACCCGCGCCGACATAGCGTTGACCCGGCAGCACCCGCAATAGCGTCAAGAGTTGCAGATCGGCCGGGCCAATGGCATCGGCCAGGGTCACGTTCAGGGGCAGCTCAGGTGTGCGTCCGGCATTCTTGAGTTCAGACAAACGCATCAGCGCGCCTCTTTGTTGTCGCGGTGATGTACGTCCCGCTTGTGTTGACCACGCTGACCCAGGCGCAGGCACCAGGCATTGACCTGTGCGCTGTCGGGGGCCGCCTGCAGATAAGCGGCCAGCAGCACGCGCAACTCGTCGGCCCCCCATGCCGTGGCACGACGCAGCAAGGGCTCCAGATCCTTGATCAGATCACGCTTGCCAAAGAAGACCGGGCGGGTTTTCTCCAGATCGATCAGTTGCGCCACATAAGCATCGCCACGAGCCTGGAGGAAAATATGCTTGGGATAGAAACAGCCGTGAACCTGCCCGGCCCGGTGCAGGGTGCGAGCCAGTTGCCCACAGGCCTTGATGATGGCGGTGTGCTGACTGGCGTCCAGACTGGACCATTGCTCAAGCAAAACGTACAGATCAGTCCAGCCGTCCAGTGCGCGGGTCATCAGAATCGCCCGGCGCTCGCCATCGACCTTGCTCTCGCCATAGAACACCGCCTGCAATGCCGGGATACCCAGCTTTTTATAGCGGCTGATATTGCGGAATTCGCGAGAGAACGATGGTTCACCCAATGGATGATGCAGCGTATGGGTCAGGTAATTGCTCTGACGCTTCAGGTAAAAGCCCTGACCTTCCAGTTCCAGACGAAACACGCTGCTCCAGCCACCACGCCCGGTATTGGGCTCATCGACAGCATCGAGCTTTATATTCCACAGCGACTGAAAATCAGCCAGACCATGGCGCTCAAGCAGGGCACGGTCGGCATCGGCAATGAAAACGCTCATTCACGCCCCTCGAAAAAACTGACGATGTGGCGAATGCGCTTCTTGTCGGAAGCATTCAAACGATCCCGCTGACGGTACTGCAAATAGAAGCGCAGTCGCTGGGTCGCGGATAAATGGTATTTGGCGACCTTGTCCAGGCAGGCCAGATCCTTGGTAATCCGATAGCGGAGCATGAAGCTCCACCAGAACGCACCGTTGGGGCAATCGATGAAAAACAGCCTGGACTCGTCGTCGACCAGCAGGTTGCGCCACTTCAAATCGTTATGAGTGAAATGCTGGTCGTGCATGACCCGGGTGCAACGCGCCAGCTGCCGGCTGATGACATCGACCCAGGCACGATCCGCCAGCCGCGCGTCTTTATGCCGCGCCAGTTCGGACAGGTCTTCGGTACGAGGCAACTCGCGGGTGATGAGCGCGCCACGATCATAGGCCGCGCCCTTGCGCTCCAGGCCCCAGGCCACTACATCCGCAGTCGGGATTCCCCATTTGGCGAAGCGTTTGAGGTTCTGCCATTCGGACTTGACCCTCGGGCGGCCCAGATAGCGGCGCAGGCCTTTACCTGCGCCGGTGTAGCGCTTGACGTAATAGGTCACTCCGCCACGCGCCACGCGAATCACTTCGGAGAGCAGATCGCTGGTCAGCTGTTCGCCCTGCAAGGCAAAAACCGCGTCCAGACTGCCGAAGTCCTCAGCCAGAAAGGCGTATTCCGGCTCAAGATTCCAACCCGCCATCAGAGCGCATCTCCGTAACGCAATTTACGCTGATACAACTTGTCCGCCTTTTTATCCAGCCAACGCAGCAATGAGGCTTCCCGAGCCAGCACTTCGCGCAAAGGCTTCTGGAAGTACCCCTTGAGAAAACGCAATTTGTCGCGCTTGGTCAGGCCGATGTCCAGCGCCGAGAAATACAGCGCGGCCAGGTCCTTGTTACGCCAGCGCGGCGTGATTGCGCGACGGGTCTGGGCACGATGCAGGTCGATGACCGACAGTTTGAAGTCGTCGGCCGTCACCGGCTTGTCGGTGTGCAGCAGGAAGTGGCAGATGTAGCAGTCCCGATGGTTTACACCAGCCCGATGCATCATCCCGACCATACGTGCGACTTCGGCGATGAAGGCCCGCTTCAGGCGCGGCTCGGGCGGCTCGTTGCGCCAGTTGATGCTGACATCTTCCAGGCTTTCGGTGGGTGCCAGTTCTTCGGTAACGATGAACGAGTGCTGAGCAGCCGGATTGCTGCCACGCTCGCCATAGGCCACGGCGGTCATGGTCGGCACGCCGACTTCCTTGAGACGCGCTATCGCGTCCCACTCCTTGCCTGCGCCCAGTACCGGCAGCTTGGCGGTCACCAGATTCTTGGCGATTTCACCCCAGCCGATACCACGGTGAATCTTGACGAAATAGCCTCGCCCATCGACTTCGGTGCGCAATGTGCGACGGCCTTCCAGCTCGCGATAGACCTGCCCTTCCAGAGCCTCGACCTCGACGAATGCATCTCGCCCGGCCCATCGGCTCTTGAACGGTTCAGCGAGGAACAGCTTCATTGAGGGGGCTCCGCCAGAATCACATCGGCAGCGTGCTGCGGCATGCTGTAAAGGTCCGCCGTATCGGCGAACGCCAGACCATTCGAGCCCCAGGTGCGACGCGCTGCATCGTCTTCGAGCATCTTGACCAGATAACGGTTGAGCTGCGCCTGATCGAACGGGTCATCCAGCACCAGACCGCTGTCGGCCTCGGCAATGTAATGAGCATACCCACAGACCGCACTGACCAGCACTGGCAGGCCAGCCACCAGCGCTTCAAGCAGCACAGTGCCAGTGTTCTCGTTATACGCCGGATGAATCAGCAGGTCGGCGCCGAGCAGGAAACGCGGAATATCGCTACGCCCTTTCATGAAGGTCACCTGTTCGCCCAGCCCCAGTGCTGCGCTTTGCAACTGGAATACTTTGGGGTCGTCCTGGCCGATTACAAACAGGCGAGTGCGTTTTTTAAGTTCGGCAGGCAAGGCGGCCAGCGCCTTGAGGCTGCGGTCCACGCCCTTGGTCTTGAAGCCCGAACCGATCTGGACCAGCAGCAGTTCGTCGTCAGCCAGCCCGAATTCCTTGCGAAACCCGGCTCGAATCTCGGGCGCATCGGGTGGCGCACGGCGGTCCTGGGAAATACCCGGCGGCAGCAGGTGGAAGCGCGACAATGGCGTGTCGTAATACTTGATGAACAGCGGCTGCTGCACTTCGGAAATCATCAGCACCTGGGTTTTCGCCTCTCTGGCGAATACCGCCCGCTCGTACCCGGCAAAATGGCGATAACGGCCCCATTTGCGGTACAGGGAGTTACGCAGGTTCTGCGCCTTGTCCTCGAAACAGGCGTCGGCGGCGTAATACACGTCCAGACCGGGCATCTTGTTGAAGCCGATCAAGCGATCCACCGGGCGCTTGGCCAGGTCCGCTTCCATCCAGGCGCTGAGCTTTTCATTGCGCCGATGGTTGAAGAACGCCTTGACCGGCGCGACCAGCACCTCGAAGCCAGGCGGCACATCGCCTTCCCAGATCAGGGTGTAGACGCGAATCTGATGCCCGCGCTCCTGGCACTCCAGCGCAATACGCATGAAGTCGCGTTGCAGGCCGCCGAACGGGAAATATTTGTAGAGTACGAAAGCCAGTTGCATCAGTTGTGCTCCTTTGCCAGCAACAGCGCGCCCAACTGGCTCGCTACCCGCTCGGGATTCAAGCGAGTGAAGCACATGGGCCACTCGCGTTTCAGGTCGAACCGCAACTGATCGTCAGCCGTCGGTTGATAAGTACATTTCTTTTGCAGGCAAGGGGCACATGCCGGGTAATCACCGGCCAGATGCACCTGGGACTTGCCATAGGCACCGGTCAGGCCCGGATTGGTCGGCCCGAACAGGGAAATGGTCGGAACATCCAGCGCCGCAGCCAGATGACCGATGCCGGTATCCACCGCCACGCAGGCCTGGGCACTGGCCAGTACACGGGCAACGCCCGCCAGATTCAGCTTCGGCAAGACCTGCGCATTGCCCAGGCCTTCGGCGATACGCTCGGCGCGGGCCTTTTCAGCCGGGTTGCCCCACGGCAGGCGCACGTTCAGGCCTCGCGCAGCCATCAGTTCCGCCAGTTGTCGCCAATAGTGCTCGGGCCAGTGCTTGGTTGCCCAGGTGGTGCCATGCAAAAACAGTACGAATGGCGCTTCAAGCGTTTCATCCAGTGCCGACAGACGCTTGAGGCCGTAATTGCCAAGGCCCGCAGGCAGTTCATAGCCCAGAGCCTGAGCGAACAACTGCCGCAACCGCTCAACCGCGTGCTGCCCACGTGCCACCGGGTAAGGCCGGTCGTAGAAACGGCTGGCAATGGGCTCGCGTGCCGAGTGCTTGTCCAGGCCCGCAACCGGAGCATTGACGTAACGGGTCAGCCAGGCGCTCTTGAACAGGCCCTGGGCATCAATGACCACGTCGTAATGTGTCTCGCGCAGACGCTGCTTGAAACCCTGCCACTCGCCGGTCTTGAAGGTCTGCCACAGGTTCTTGCGCCAGCGACGGATCGCCACTGGAATCACTTTGTCCACCGCCGGGTGCCAGGTGGGAATCTCGGCAAAGCCCTCTTCCACCACCCAGTCGAATTGAATACCCGGCAGCGCTTGCGCCGCATCGGTCAACGCTGGCAAGGCATGAATCACGTCGCCCAGCGAAGAAGTCTTTATCAGCAATACCCGCAAAGTCAGGCGACCTCCACCGGAGTGCCGCCCAGACGACCCAATGCCTGAACCACAGAGTCCGATTCAAGCAGGCGCATGCAGTTGTAGTGACCGAAACGGCAGGTGCGCTCGAAGCAGGGACTGCATTCGATCCCCAGTTGCACGATCTCGACCTCATCGGCCAGAGGCGGCGTAAAGCCCGGCGATGTCGAACCGTAGACGGCCACCAGCGGACGGTTCAGCGCAGCCGCCACGTGCATCAGCCCGGAGTCGTTGGAGACGACCGCATCGGCGCAGGACAGCAGGTCGATGGCCTCGGCCAATGAAGTTTCGCCGCTGAGGTTGACCGCCTCTTCACGCAGGCCGGGGATCAGATAGTCGCGAATGCTCTCACCGACCGGATGATCCTTCTTCGAGCCGAACAGCCAGACCTGCCAGCCTTCACGAATCCGGGACTCGGCCACCTGGGCATAATGCTCGGACGGCCAGCGCTTGGATTCACCGAACTCGGCACCCGGGCACAGCGCCAGTACCGGACGATCCAGGGTCAGGCCGAACTTGGCCAGCGCGGCATCGCGCACCTGGGTGTCGATCTGCAGGCTCGGCTTGGGATAAGGGCGTGGCAATTCAGCGCCCTTGTCGAATGCCATGGCCATGAAACGTTCGATCATCAAGGGATAGCGCTGCTTGTCCAGGATCCGCACGTCGTTGAGCAGGCCGTAGCGGAACTCGCCTCGCCAGCCGGTGCGCTTGGGAATGCCTGCAAAAAAAGGCACCAGCGCCGACTTCAGGGAGTTGGGCAGCAGAATGGCCTGATCGTACTGACCGGCCAGGGACTTGCCGATCCGGCGTCGGGTCGACAGCTCCAGCGCGCCGTGCCCCAGCGGAAAGCTCAAGGCAGCACGCACTTCAGGCATGCGCTCCAGGAGCGGACGGCTCCACTCGGGAGCCAGCACATCGATTTCGCACTCAGGATGACGCTGCTTCAGACACTGGAACAGCGTTTGCGCCATCACCATGTCACCGACCCAGCTAGGCCCAACGATCAAAATTTTCATGCTCGATCCAAAAACAGCCAGGGAGGCTTTCAGATTGCGTGACCTTCCCACACAACCTGACGCCTCCCTGTCATAGCTATCTATATATAGCGCTCAATAAACCGTAGGAGCGAATTCATTCGCGAAGATATTACCTGACGACACATTCTGTATTGATCGTACCGGTCTCTTCGCGGATGAATCCGCTCCTACAACGTGGGGGTCAGGTCAGTCCTGACTCACTCCAGATCCGCATCACTTCGCGCCGCTCGACTTCAAACTGATCACCGGCCACTGTCCCGGCCTGGTTCTGCAAGGCCTGACGGTGCGCCGCTGCGCGGTATGCCTTATAGGCTTCGCGCAACAGGCTGGCATCGGCATCAGGCAACAACCCGGCCTCTTCCAGGCCTTCGAGAATACGAATGTTATCGGTGTAGCGCAGCAGGGCGGGATGCTCTCTGGACCACGCCAAGGCCGCGTATTGCACCATAAATTCGATATCGACGATACCACCGGCATCCTGCTTGAGGTCGAACACCATGGCTGGATCGAAAGCATTGGCCGCCGTTCCCGCCACCGTCAGTTTAGTCCCAAGGCTGTCGCGCATCTTGGCGCGCATCTCGCTGACTTCTGCACGAAGCTTGTCCAGATCGCGCTCGCGCGCCAATACCGTGGCCCGGACCTTGCCGAACTCATTGCCCACATCAGGGCTTCCGACCAGCACCCGGGCACGCACCAGTGCCTGATGCTCCCAGGTCCATGCTTCATTTTCCTGATAGCGGCCAAAAGCCCCCAGCGAACTGACCAACAGGCCCGACGCCCCGGAGGGCCGTAGCCGCATATCGACCTCATAAAGCTGGCCGGAGTTGGTCTGGGTTGTCAGCAAGTGAATGATGCGCTGGCCCAGACGGGTGAAGAATTGCGCCCCGTCGATGGGTTTGGCGCCATCGGTTTCAGCCTGCGGATCGCCGTCATGAATGAAGACCAGATCCAGATCCGAGCCATGCCCCAGTTCGATCCCGCCCACTTTTCCGTAACCAACGATGACAAAACTCGGATCGCACAGACTGCCGTCGGGACGCGAAGGCGTGCCATGCCGGGCAACAGTATGTCGCCAGGCCAGGGCCAGAACCTGTTCCAGAATCGCCTCGGCCAGCCAGGTCAGGTAATCGCTGACTTTCATCAACGGCAAACTGCCCGAAATCTCGGACGCGGCCACCCGCAGACGATGGGCCAGCTTGAAGTGTCGCAAGGCCTCCATCTGCTGCTCCAGATCGTCCTCGGGGATACGGATCAGCCGCTCCTGAAGCTCGGCCGCCAGTTCCGGTGCCAGTGGCGGATTGAACAGACGACCTTCATTGAGCAGTTCGTCCAGCAGCAACGGGAAGCGGGCAATCTGCTCGGCAATCCAGGGGCTGGCCGCACATAACGTCAGCAAGCGCCGCAGGGCATCGGGGTTTTCCGTGAGCAGCACCAGATAAGCCGAACGCCGGGCTACCGCTTCGACCAGCGGCAATACCCGCTCAATGACCAGATCCGGGCTTTCATGCTCGACCGCCTGGGCCAGCAGACGGGGAATGAAAGCATCCAGACGCTCGCGCCCCAGGCGCTGCATCGAGCGCAACTGCGGGCTGCCGCGCAGGTTGGCCAGTTGCCGGATAGCCTTGTCGGCATCGACAAAACCGGCCTGGGACAACTGACGGCACGCCGCCTCTTCATCCTGAGACTCCTGCCACAGCGGCAACCACTCACCGCCCACGATGACTTCATCGTCATCCTGTTGCTCGTCATCGGCATCGGAATCCGGGTCGGCAATCACCTGACGGAAATGCCATGAAACCCGATTGCGCCAATGCATCAGTTGCTCATGGAAGGCCGACCAGTCGGCAAAGCCCAGCATGAAAGCAATGCGCGCCTGATCCTGCTCGTTGTCCGGCAACATCTGGGTCTGGCGGTCGGCAATAGCCTGGATGGCATGCTCGGTGTAGCGCAGGAACTCGTAACCTTCGCGCAACTCGTCGGTCACGGCAGAAGGCAGGTAGCCCTGGCCTTCAAGGGTTTTAAGCACCTTGAACAGCGGGCGCTGCTGCAGGCTCAGATCGCGACCGCCGTGAATCAGCTGGAAGGCCTGGGCAATGAATTCCACTTCGCGGATACCGCCAGCGCCCAGCTTGATGTTTTCGGCCATGCCCTTGCGCCGCACTTCCTGCTGGATCAACTGCTTCATGGTGCGCAGCGCTTCGATGGCAGAGAAATCCAGGTAACGGCGGTACACGAACGGACGCAGCATTTGCAGCAGTTGCTCGCCAGCCACCTGATCGCCGCCCACGACGCGAGCCTTGATCATGGCGTAGCGTTCCCAGTCACGACCCTGATCCTGATAATACTGCTCCAGCGCATTGAAGCTCAGCACCAACGCCCCCGATGAACCATAAGGCCGCAAGCGCATGTCGACGCGGAACACGAAGCCGTCGACGGTCACCGGGTCCAGTGCCTTGATCAGCCGCTGGCCCAGACGAATGAAGAATTCCTGGTTATCGAGCGCACGCTTGGCGCCCACCGTTTCGCCGCCTTCGGGGTAAGCGAAGATCAGGTCGATATCCGAAGACAGGTTCAGTTCCACCGCCCCCAGCTTGCCCATGCCGAGGATGACCATATGCTGTGGCTGACCGGTGCGGCGCCCGGTCGGGGTGCCGAGCAACTGGCAGTGACGCTCGTACAGCCATTGATACGCCAGATCGATAGAGCCATCTGCCATCTCGGACAGATCACGGCAGGTTTCGATCAGTTCTGCCTGACGGGTAAGATCGCGCCAGATAATCCGCACTTGCTGACGCATGCGCTGGCGACGTAGATTACGCCCCAGTTCATCATCGCTGCTGGCAGCCTGTACGGCGGCAGCGATTTGCCCGCGCAGTTCGCCCACGCTGAAACTGCGCTCCAGTTCGCCTGACTCCGCCAACTCCAGCAACATGCGAGGGTCGCGGCAAACCTGTTCGGTGACGAAGTCGCTGGATGCACAGACCCGGTCGAACGCCTTGCGGCGCGACTCCGGCCAGGCCTCGAAAGATGCCAGCGAATCGTCCGGCAACGCAGCCAGCGCTGTACGAAATGTCTGTTGTGCACGAGTAACTAAAGGCAGCAGGATGGCCGGAAAATCGGCCAGCGAAGGTAGGCTCATGGTCTATCCTTGATCGGCGTGCAATGGGCTACCTGCCATGTCCGCAAGTTTCATGCGCAACCGCCGAATGTAGAACAAAAGTTATAAATTGCTGAAAAATCTGAATCGCTAGCAGCAAGCACCAATTTTTCACTCTAAATTATAAAATTCACATCAACGGTAACGTTTTATCTCACAACACGACAGGAGCGATTTGGTCGCTTCTCTGTAGTTTTACTACTGAGCATGTAACTCGAAGGGCTGAAATGGTCGTCGATTTGTAGTAAAACTACACGCCGCCGGAACAACCCTCCGGTAATCCAAGAATTTTATGTCGTCTGCCCAAAAGGCCAGTCGCAAACTCAGGCAACCGATTCTGGAAGCCTTTCCGCCCTGGAGCAAGCCATGCAAGACCTCGATCCCGTCGAAACCCAGGAATGGCTGGACGCCCTGGAATCGGTTCTCGACAAAGAAGGCGAAGACCGTGCTCATTACCTGATGACCCGTATGGGCGAGCTGGCCACTAGAAGTGGTTCGCAGCTGCCGTACGCCATCACCACGCCATACCGCAACACCATTCCGGTTACTCACGAAGCACGCATGCCTGGCGACCTGTTCATGGAACGCCGCATTCGCTCGCTGGTACGCTGGAACGCATTGGCAATGGTCGTCAAGACCAACCTGAACGACCCGGACCTGGGCGGTCACATCTCCAGCTTCGCTTCCAGCGCGACGCTGTATGACATCGGTTTCAACTACTTCTTCCAGGCCCCGACCGACGAGCACGGCGGCGACCTGATCTACTTCCAGGGCCACGCCTCCCCGGGCGTCTATGCCCGTGCGTTCCTCGAAGGCCGCATCAGCGAAGACCAGATGAACAACTTCCGTCAGGAAGTCGACGGCAACGGCCTGTCCTCGTACCCGCACCCATGGCTGATGCCTGATTTCTGGCAGTTCCCGACCGTATCCATGGGTCTGGGCCCGATCCAGGCGATCTACCAGGCGCGCTTCATGAAGTACCTGGAAAACCGCGGCTACATCCCGGCAGGCAAGCAGAAAGTCTGGTGTTTCCTGGGCGACGGCGAGACCGACGAGCCGGAATCCCTGGGCGCAATCGCCCTGGCCGGTCGCGAGAAGCTGGACAACCTGATCTTCGTCATCAACTGCAACCTGCAGCGCCTCGACGGCCCGGTTCGCGGCAACGCCAAGATCATCCAGGAACTCGAAGGCGTGTTCCGCGGTGCAGCATGGAACGTCAACAAAGTCATCTGGGGCCGTTTCTGGGACCCACTGCTGGCCAAGGACACCAACGGTGCCCTGCAACGCCGCATGGACGAAGTCATCGACGGCGAGTACCAGAACTACAAGGCCAAGGACGGAGCGTTCGTTCGCGAGCACTTCTTCAACACGCCTGAACTCAAGGCCATGGTCGAAGACCTGTCCGACGACGAAATCTGGAAACTCAACCGTGGTGGTCACGACCCGTACAAGGTCTACGCGGCCTACCATCAGGCGGTCAACCACAAGGACCAGCCGACTGTCATCCTGGCCAAGACCATCAAGGGTTACGGTACCGGTGCAGGCGAAGCCAAGAACACCGCGCACAACACCAAGAAAGTCGATGTCGACAGCCTGCGTCACTTCCGTGACCGCTTCGACGTGCCGATCAAGGACTCCGAGCTGGAAAACCTGCCGTTCTTCCGTCCGGAAGAAGGCAGCGCCGAAGCCAAGTACCTGGCCGAGCGCCGCAGCGCCCTGGGTGGTTTCGTACCTCAGCGCCGCGCCAAGAGCATCAGCATCCCGACGCCACCACTGGAAACGCTGAAAGCGATCCTGGACGGCTCGGGCGACCGCGAAATTTCCACCACCATGGCTTTCGTGCGCATCCTGGCGCAACTGGTCAAGGACAAGGAAATCGGTCAGCGCATCGTTCCGATCATCCCGGACGAAGCCCGTACCTTCGGTATGGAAGGCATGTTCCGTCAGTTGGGCATCTACTCGTCCGTCGGCCAGCTCTACGAGCCAGTCGATAAAGACCAGGTGATGTTCTACCGCGAAGACAAGAAGGGCCAGATCCTCGAAGAAGGCATCAACGAAGCGGGCGCCATGTCGTCGTTCATCGCTGCCGGTACTTCGTACAGCAACCACAACCAGCCGATGCTGCCGTTCTACATCTTCTACTCGATGTTCGGCTTCCAGCGTATTGGCGATCTGGCATGGGCCGCTGGCGACAGCCGCACCCGTGGCTTCCTGATCGGTGGCACCGCCGGCCGTACCACGCTGAACGGCGAAGGCCTGCAGCACGAAGACGGTCACAGCCACATCCTGGCCTCCACTGTGCCTAACTGCCGCACCTATGATCCGACCTATGGCTACGAGCTGGCGGTGATCATCCAGGACGGCATGAAGAAGATGACCGAAGAACAACAGGACATCTTCTACTACATCACCGTGATGAACGAAGCCTACACCCAGCCAGCCATTCCGGCCGGCGCCGAGGAAGGCATCATCAAGGGCATGTACCTGCTCGAAGAAGACACCAAGGCGGCTGCTCACCACGTCCAGTTGCTGGGCTCGGGCACCATCCTGCGTGAAGTCCGCGAAGCGGCGAAGATCCTGCGCGACGAGTTCAACATCGGTGCCGACGTCTGGAGCGTTACCAGCTTCAACGAACTGCGTCGTGACGGCCTGGCGGTAGAACGCTCCAACCGTCTGCACCCTGGCCAGAAGCCTCAGCAGACTTACGTCGAGCAGTGCCTGGGCGGCCGTAAAGGTCCGGTCATCGCCTCCACCGACTACATGAAGCTGTTCGCTGACCAGATCCGTCAGTGGGTTCCGTCCAAGGAATACAAAGTGCTGGGCACCGACGGTTTCGGCCGTAGCGACAGCCGCCGCAAGCTGCGTCACTTCTTTGAAGTCGACCGTAACTTCGTGGTGCTGGCAGCCCTGGAAGCCTTGGCTGACCGTGGCGACATCGAACCTAAAGTCGTGGCTGAAGCCATTGCCAAGTTCGGTATCGATCCTGAAAAACGCAACCCACTGGACTGTTAAGAACCTGCTTCAAAATCGGTAACCTGCGCTGTTCAAAGGCGTGAAACAGCCGAGGATGCGGAATTTACACCCGTAAATGAGCATCCAAGGCTGTTTCGTTGCAACTGGATACGGCGCAATCGAATGAACAGGTTCTGCGAAGGAGAAACATTGTGAGTGAGTTAATTCGCGTACCCGACATCGGCAACGGTGAAGGTGAAGTCATTGAGTTGCTGGTCAAGGTCGGTGATCGCATCGAAGCCGACCAGAGCATCCTGACCCTTGAGTCCGACAAGGCGAGCATGGAAATCCCTGCTCCCAAGGCTGGCGTCATCAAGGCCATGAAGGTCAAGCTGGGCGACCGCCTGAAAGAAGGCGACGAGCTGTTCGAGCTGGAAGTCGAAGGCGAAGCGGCTGCTCCGGCCGCTGCTGCCGAACCTGCTCCAGCTCCAGCCGCTGCAGAGAAACCGGCCGAAGCACCTGCTGCTGCACCGGCTCCTGCCGCCAGCGCCACCGTTCAGGACATCCACGTTCCGGATATCGGCTCGTCGGGCAAGGCCAAGATCATCGAAGTCCTGGTCAAGCCAGGCGACAGCATCCAGGCCGACCAATCGCTGATCACCCTGGAATCCGACAAGGCCAGCATGGAGATTCCATCTCCTGCCGCAGGCGTGGTCGAGAGCGTTGAAGTCAAGCTGGAACAGGAAGTCGGTACCGGCGACCTGATCCTGAAACTGAAAATCGCAGGCGCAGCACCTGCCGCTGCACCGGCTCCAGCTGCCAGCGCTCCGGCAGCGGCCCCGGCCAAGGCTGAAGCCGCTCCGGCTGCCGCACCTGCCGCCAAGGCAGAAGCCGCTCCAGCTCCAGCGCCAGCCGCCGCTCAAAGCGGTGCCAAGGTTCATGCAGGCCCGGCGGTTCGCCAACTGGCTCGCGAGTTCGGCGTCGAGCTGAGCGCTGTCAGCGCAACCGGTCCACACGGCCGCGTGCTGAAAGAAGACGTACAGGTTTACGTCAAGGCCCAACTGCTGAAGGCCAAGGAAGCACCAGCCGGCGGCGTAAGCGGCGGCACAGGCATCCAGCCGATTCCGGAAGTCGATTTCAGCCGTTTCGGCGAAATCGAAGAAGTGCCGATGACCCGCCTGATGCAACTGGGCGCGAGCGGTCTGCACCGTAGCTGGCTGAACATTCCGCACGTCACGCAATTCGACCAGGCCGACATCACCGACCTGGAAGCTTTCCGTGTTGCGCAGAAAGCCGCTGCCGAGAAGGCTGGCGTCAAGCTGACCATCCTGCCACTGCTGCTCAAGTCCATCGCGCACCTGCTCAAGGAACTGCCGGACTTCAACGCTTCGCTTGCACCAAGCGGCAAAGCGGTCATCCGCAAGAAATACGTGCACATCGGCTTCGCCGTGGACACTCCGGAAGGCCTGCTGGTCCCTGTGATCCGCGACGTCGACCAGAAGAACCTGCTGCAACTGGCAGCCGAAGCAGCCGCACTGGCTGAAAAGGCACGCAACAAGAAGCTGACCGCGAACGACATGCAAGGCGCATGCTTCACGATCTCCAGCCTCGGCCACATCGGCGGCACCGGCTTCACGCCGATCGTCAATGCACCGGAAGTCGCGATCCTGGGCGTTTCCAAGGCCACCATCCAGCCAGTCTGGGACGGTAAAGCCTTCCAGCCGAAACTGATGCTGCCTCTGTCGCTGTCCTACGATCACCGCGTGATCAACGGCGCGGCTGCTGCCCGCTTCACCAAGCGCTTGAGCGAATTGCTGGCGGATATCCGCACAATCCTGCTGTAAGCCCAGGCAGGCCCGCCACATGGCGGGCCTTGCCGTGTATTTGCGAGCTGCCACGCTCGAACCTCAACCCCGCCTTCAAGCGGGGCTTTTTTTGTCTGCCTGTCCCGGTTATATAGCTCGGAAAATCCTCTGACTTCTGCGCTTATCTGCTGTATTGGCGAACCAGGTCAACCGGCCGACACTTTTATAGCACTAAGCCACCGCCCTCTCTTGTAAGCCTGGGCTGCATGATGCAACCTTGCCATACGCGAAAGTAATCCGGGCCAATGCCCTACCGCGATCAGTATTCCGGAAGCGAGTTTGTTCATGAAAAGCCAAACCGATGCTGCCGGCAGAACGGCAGCCGAGGTAGTAACGCAATTGCCGGTGCCTTCGCGCCTGGGCATGCTGCGTTTCGAGCGGCTTAATGAAGCCAATTGGGCGCTGCTGTTTCTCGATCCTAACTGCGAAAAACAGTTCGGCCTGCCTGCCGTGGAACTCTGCGCCCTGATTGGTTCGCCTTACGCCAGCCTGATGGAGCCGGAGGCACGCTACAGGCTACATGACGAGATCCAGTTGCAACTGGCATCCGCTCCGTTTTATCTGACCCGCTATACCTTGCACACCCCCAAAGGCCCGCTGGGTCTTCTGGAAATCGGTGAGGCCTACAAACAACACAATCGTCATCTGTTGCGTGGCTACTTCCTCGTGGTCGAGGGGATGATTGCCGAAGGCGAGCAGACATATGGTCCGGATCTGGAAACCCAGAACTCGCGTCTGCAGATCGCTCTGGAACTCAACCAGCGTGCGCAACGTGACCAACTCGCCCATCT
The DNA here is from genome assembly GCF_018343775.1 of Pseudomonas cichorii. NCBI lineage: Bacteria > Pseudomonadati > Pseudomonadota > Gammaproteobacteria > Pseudomonadales > Pseudomonadaceae > Pseudomonas > Pseudomonas cichorii. Next base: position 538,146 of record NZ_CP074349.1, on the reverse strand, counting down.
GGAGCGAGTTCGCGCCCAGCAAGAGCTGATCCTGCGCCTGACACGCCATCGCTACAACACCGCCAACTCGGTGCTGGAAGCCGCCGAACTGATCACCAAGAGCGCCTGCGATATCTACGATGTCGACCGCGTGGGCATCTGGAGCCTGCACGAGCAGCGTCTGGAGTCGATTGCCGACTATCACCGGCAAAGCTGCGACTATCAGGTGCGCAAGCCACTGGATATCAGCCAGTACCCCAATTATCTGGACGCCTTGCACAACAGCCGGGCAATCGATGTCAGTAATGTGCAGAACGATCCGCGCACCCGCGAGATAGCAGACACCCTGCTGCCAAGGGGCGTGAATGCCATTCTGGACGCCAGTATCCGCATCGATGGCCAGGTGGTCGGCGTGCTCTGCCTGGAGCAGACCGGCTCGGCCCGTGAGTGGCAGCCCGACGAAATAACCTTTGCCGGTGAGCTGGCCGACCAGTTCGCGCAAGTCATCAACAACCACAGCCGGCGGGCCGCAACCAACGCGCTGTACCTGTTCCAGCGTGCTGTCGAGCAAAGCGCCAACGCCTTCCTGCTGGTCAACTGCGAGGGCATGATCGAGTACGTCAATCCGAGCTTCACCGCCATCACCCAGTACAGCTCCGAAGAAGTCCACGGCCACAAGCTGTCGGAACTGCCGGCACTGGAAAACCTCAATGCCCTACTGCTCGATGCCAATTCCAGCCTGAACAAGAGCAACAGCTGGCAAGGCGAGTTCAAGAGCCGACGCAAGAACCTGGAGCCCTACTGGGGCCAGTTGTCGATTTCCAAGGTGTATGGCGACAACCGCGAACTGACCCACTACATCGGCATTTACGAAGACATCACCCAGAGCAAACTCGCGCAGCAGCGCATCGAACGCCTGGCTTACACCGACAACCTGACCAACCTGGGCAACCGGCCAGCCTTCATCCGCAACCTGGACGAACGCTTCGCCCGGGACAGCGACACGCCCATGAGCCTGTTGCTGGTGGACATCGACAACTTCAAGCGAATCAACGACAGCCTGGGCCATCAGACGGGCGACAAGCTGCTGATCAGCCTGGCCCGGCGCCTGCGTAATACCCTCAGCCCGTCCGACATACTGGCGCGGTTTGCCAGTAACGAGTTTGCCGTGCTGCTCGACCAGAGCGGGCTTGAAGCCGGGCAGAACGTTGCCAGTCAGGTGCTGGCGACGCTGGACAAACCGATGTTCGTCGATAACCAGCTCATCAGCGTCACCGGCTCAGTCGGCCTGGCCTGCGCCCCGCTGCATGGCCGTGACCCGCAGACCCTGATGAAAAACGCCGGTCTGGCGTTGCACAAGGCCAAAGCCAACGGCAAGCATCAGGTTCAGGTCTTCACCGAAGCGCTCAACGCCGAAGCCAGTTACAAACTGTTCGTCGAGAACAACCTGCGTCGAGCCCTGACCCAGAATGAACTCGAAGTCTTCTACCAGCCCAAGCTGTGCCTGCGCAGCGGCCGTCTGCTGGGCATGGAAGCCCTGCTGCGCTGGAACCATCCGGAAAAGGGCATGATCCGACCGGACCAGTTCATCAGCGTTGCCGAAGAAACCGGCCTGATCATCCCCATCGGCAAATGGGTCGCGCGCCAGTCCTGCCGCATGAGCAAGGCGCTGACCGAAGCCGGTTTCGGCAATCTGCAGGTAGCGATCAACGTCTCGCCCAAGCAGTTCTCGGACCCGGACCTGGTGTCTTCCATCGCCTCGATTCTCGAAGAGGAAGCGCTGGATGCTTCCCTGCTGGAACTGGAGCTGACCGAAGGCCTGCTGCTGGAGGCCACCGAAGACACTCGCCAACAACTCGACTCGCTGAAAAAACTCGGCCTGTCGCTGGCCATGGATGACTTCGGAACCGGCTACTCATCCTTCAGTTACCTGAAGAAATTCCCCATCGATGTGATCAAGATCGACCGCAGCTTCATCCGGGACATTCCGGACGACGAGGACGACATGGAAATCACCTCGGCGGTGATCGCCATGGCCCACAACCTCAAGCTCAAGGTCGTGGCCGAAGGCATAGAAACCGCGGCCCAACTGAAATTCCTGCGCCGCCATCGCTGCGATGTGGGCCAGGGCTACCTGTTCGACAAGCCGATCCCCGGCGAAGAACTGATCGAAAAACTGAAACGCTACACGCGCCGACCGTCGGCCTGACCCCTCTTCCCTGTACACCGGACTCTCGGGCACACTGTCGGACTGTTTATCCCTCTAATCTGTTTTCACTTATCGAGAGGATATGGTTCATGACTCTTCGCTCGGAAATTCTAGTGAACAAAAATGTACTCCCTACCGCACAGCAAGCACTGCCAGGCCGTGAAACCCCTATCGCCGTTCCTGAACAGCACTTCGTCAATGGCAACCCTTTGCTGGGGCCATTCTCCGGCACGGTTGAATTCGCAATCTTTGGCCTGGGCTGCTTCTGGGGCGCAGAACGACGCCTCTGGCAACAACCAGGCGTGGTCAGCACTGCCGTGGGCTATGCAGGCGGCATTACGCCAAACCCGACCTATGAAGAAGTCTGCTCGGGCCTGACCGGCCATAGCGAAGTGGTTCTGGTGGTGTATGAGCCAGAAGAGATCAGCTACGAAGCGCTGCTCAAAGTATTCTGGGAAGCGCACAACCCGACCCAGGGCATGCGCCAGGGCAACGACATCGGCACCCAGTACCGCTCGGTGATCTACTGCACCAAACCAGAACAGCTCGAAGCCGCCCAGGCCAGCGAAAAAGCCTTCCAGGCCGAGCTGAGCAAAGCCGGGCTGGGCAAAATCACCACCGAAATCGACCAGGCCCCGACCTTCTACTACGCCGAGGCGTACCACCAGCAGTACCTGGCAAAAAACCCGCAGGGTTATTGCGGGCTGGGTGGGACAGGGGTCTGTTTGCCAGCGTAGCCGGCAGCTACAAGCTACAAGCTACAAGCTACAAGCTACAAGCTACAAGCTACAAGCTACAAGCTACAAGCTACAAGCTTTTGACTTGAAGCTTGCGGCTTATAGCTTGCAGCTCCCCCCAACTATTCCGCTATCAACCAATCCATCGTCCAGCCACCCCGGGTCTGTCCCAGCTTCTCGGCCAGATAAGGCATCAATTCGCGCAGTTCCTCTTCCAGCCCCCAAGGCGGATTGGCGATGGCGAGGCCGGAGCCGTTGAGGCTTGCCGGGGTGTCCAGCGGGTGAACATGAAGCTCTATGCGCAGCAGCTTCGGCGCGCCGGTTTCGGCCAGGTCCTGGTAGAAGCGCTTGAGCTGGCGCTGGTCCTTGACCGGATACCAGATCGCGGCGACGGTCTGGCGCATGCGGCCGATGGCTTCCTTGAGGGCGACGGCACAGCGCTTCATTTCATCGAGCTGCTCGAAAGGCGGATCGATCAGCATCACGGCGCGCTTCTCGGCAACCGGCAGCAAGGCCCGTGGCACATGCCAGCCTTCCCCCAGGTGCACGGCCACCCGACGATCACCCTTCATGTTCTCCTTGAGCAACCGCCCGTCTTCGGGGTGTTTCTCGTTGAGCAGCACGCGTTCGCGCTCACGGGTCAGGCGACGGGCCAGCTCCGGCGAGCCCGGGTAATACCGCAGTTCGCCATCGGGGTTCATGTCGTGCAGCACTTGCAGGTAATCGGCTGCCAGCGCAGGCAGGTCCGGCGCATTCCACAAGCGCCCGATACCTTCCAGCCATTCACCGGTGCGGGTGGCCTGATCGCCCTTGAGGTCGTAAAGCCCAAGTCCGGCGTGGGTGTCGAGATAGGCGAAAGGTTGCTCCTTGCGCGCCATCAGGGCGATCAAGCGAGTCAGGGTCAGGTGTTTGAACACATCGGCATGGTTGCCAGCGTGGAAGGCGTGACGGTAATTCATGGCAGCTCCTGGAAGGCTGCGCAGTTTAGCAAAACTCGGGCGGGAACAAGACAGTGCTTTCAATGGCGAAGGGTGAACGTCTTTGATCACCCTTCCGGCAAGCTGTACGTGACAGGATCAGGCATTACCCGCATTACAAGGCATAAATGGAAATCCACTTCCTGTCTGGGTGAGTGGTATAGAGACGATCACCTTTACGGTTCAATACTGCGCCACCTACCGAATGAAAGAAGTCGATGCGCGTGGCGGTTCTTTCAACCGTATCGATTCTGTACAAATCGAAATTGCAGGAATGAATGGCGTACACATAGCGATCATCCGGTGTTCCGCCGATGATATTGACGGGGTAACCCCTTGAACCGAACTCCAGCGTATACAGAATCTTCTGCGTGGCCGTATCGGTCACGAACATTTCATCAAAACCGCCGACATAAAGCTGACTGCCATCCGCACTGACTGCCATGGAGCATGGGTTTCTGAAGCCCGGAATATCCACTTGCGAGTAATCCCGCGTATCGATCATCGCGACAACACTGTCGGGATCATCGGCAAGTTCCGATGCATAGATGTAATGGCCGTCCGGACTGATTGCCATGACCAGAACTGCATTCGACATTTTGCCCAGGTCGAAATCACTTTCGGCATTGTAATCAATGGCGTCAACCATACGTATAAGCCCACCGGGCGCGTAGCGGAAAGACAGGCAGATGAAACTCCCGTCCGGGCTGGCCGCAATTTTATCGACACCCTCCGAATCGAGAATCGCGACCAGTGCATTGCGCTGGACATCAATCACTGAGCATTCATTCTGTCCTGTGACATAAAGCCTGCGTCCATCCGGGCTGACAGCCACATCGCCTACGCACCCCCTCTTGATACTGGATACGACTTCACGGCTCTCGATATCGATAAAACTGACCCCGGTCCCATCGTCGTGAGAAACAAAAAGCAGAGTGTCATCCGGGCTTACATCAATTTCCTTGGGTGAAAAATTCAAAGGAATACTGGCAAGAAGTCTTGCTTCATGGGGAGACGATACATGGGAGGGAAATTCTTTCTTTTGGCTCAGGAAAGCCGTACCTGTGAATATTTTTCTTTGCATTTAACCCACCAATCCCTTGGCCTGTTCAGACCATCATTCGAGAAAACAGGTGCTGCCTTTAAAACGTCAATCGTTAACAGATCAATGATGTGCTCCATTGAATGAGTCATTACCAAAGCGCGTCCTCCATATCGGATCAGGAATAACAGGGCATTATTGAATACCCGCAACAACGGGTTGGGTACTGTCAGAAATAACAGGTAAAGCGCATAAACCTGACCACTGATCGGCTTTTTACCGGACCAAGCCGTTCAAAAAGCGACCTGCCCGTAGGTAATCAAGCCATCCCCGGCAGGCGGGCTTGCCGCGACAGTAACGCGCTACCAGAATCAGGGCCTTACCCGATCAAAGGAACACTCGTCATGATGCATGCGGATTTGGTTGATCAAGAGGACTTGCTGAGCCAGCTCAGAGCGCTGGGGTTCGAGATGCCAAGTGGCTCAACGGCCGAGCAGGCCTGTGCACAAGCGGTATGTGGATTGACCGAAGAACGCGCCACAGCCTTGCGGCGCCTGGTTGAACAATTGCTGACGGGCAGTGCGACCATACTGCCAGCGGTGCGCCAGGCCATCGATCAGCAATTGCTGCCGGCACTGGCGACTTACAAACAGAGTCACAAGCAAGACCTTCAAGAACCGGGCGCACCTTCGATGTAATGCCGATCAGTCAAGGTATGTCTATCACTTGTGGGAGGCAGCTTGCTGGCGAAAAAGGCCTGAGACTGGCAGATATTCTGCGTTTATACGCTGAAGTCGCCGGCAAGCTGCCTCCCACAAAGTGATTCATTGACCCTGACATGCGCCCCTGTGGATCAGTATTCGATCCGCACATCCCCTTTGGGCACGCTGCAGCACGACAGGATGTAACCCTCTTCCACGTCCTCGTCGGTGATACCGCCGTTGTGCTCCATCTCCACTTCGCCACTGAGCTTCATGACCTTGCAGGTGCCACAGATGCCCATGCCGCAGGCCTTGGGAATCATCAGGCCCAGCTTGGAAGCCGCCGCATGGACGGTTTCCCCCGGCGCAACACGAATGCTCTTGCCGGTGTCGGTGAATTCCACCTGATGCAGGTCCGCCACATCGACTTCCGGCGCATCCGCAGCAATTTCGGCATGCTCCACGGCTTCGGCGCGCACCTCAGGCGGCGTCGCGCCAAAGGATTCTTCATGGTACTGCGCCATGTTGAAGCCGCTTTCCTGCAGCATGCGCTTGACCGCAGCCATGTATGGCGTCGGCCCGCAACAGAACACCTCGCGGTCCTTGTAGTCCGGCGACATCAACTCCAGCATCCGCTGGTTCAGGTAACCGCGATAACCCGCCCAGGGCTCGCCAAGGCCGTGCTTCTCACAGATCAGATGCAGACTGAAGTTATCGATCCGCGACGCCATGTGTTCCAGCTCGCGGTGGTAGATGATGTCCTTGGGCGAGCGGGCGCTGTGTACGAACACCATGTCGACGTTGGCATTGGTGTCGTAGAACCAGCGGGCCATGGACATGACCGGCGTGATACCGACACCGCCGCTGAGATAGAGGATCTTCGGATTGGGGAAGTCGATGGCGTTGAACAGCCCGACAGGCCCGTGCACTGCCAGCTCCTGGCCTTCATGCAGCGTATCGTGCAGGTAATTGGAAACCTTGCCTCCCGGCACGCGCTTGACGGTAATCGAGAAGCTGTAGGGCACCGACGGCGAACTGGAAATGGTGTAGGAGCGCATGATGGGCACGCCATCGATTTCCAGCTCCAGGGTGACGAACTGACCGGGCTTGAAGAAGAACAGGATCGGCTGGTCTGCCATGAAGCAGAAGGTCCTTACATCCCAGGTTTCCTGGATCACCTTGACGACCCGCACAAGATGGCGGCCATTGGCCCATGTCTGGGTGGTTACCGGGTTGAGAAAATTCTGGGACATACTTGATCTCCACGACCGACTGTCGGCCTTTATGATGGGGATTCTGCGTAACGCGCAGGAGGCGCATTTACCTATCAACGACATTCACGTACTTACGGCGACCAGCCCCCACAGACCGTGGGTTCCCTAGTCGGGAACGGATTCGGCCATGTCGCCCATGGATAAGGTTCAGTCCGCGCCCGCCTCCACACTCGCCCCTTAACAGCCATGAATAAACTCACCGGCATGAGCGACCCACAATCGCCTTGCGTGCAGCGCTGCAAAGAACCGTATTAGCCACATTCGCAGGCCGCCAACGATGCGGTCATGAGGGAATCTGAACAATGGACATCACCGCAACCCTGAGCCTTGGCGACCCGCTGGAACCTGCACGCAAGGCCACTGCCCAGATGCTGCAGAACCGCGAGCGCACCTATTCGCTGCCGCAGCCTTTCTACAGTGATGACCGGCTGTTTGAAATCGACATGCAGGAAATCTTTCACAAGGAATGGCTGATTGCAGGCATGACCTGCGAAATCCCGGCCAAGGGCAACTACCTGACGCTGCAGATCGGCAAGAACCCGATCCTCGTCGTCCGCGCCCCGGATGGCAGCGTGAATGCTTTCCACAACGTCTGCCGCCATCGTGGCTCGCGCCTGTGCACCGGCGAGAAAGGCAAGGTCGCCAAGCTGGTCTGCCCTTATCACCAGTGGACCTACGAGCTGGACGGACGCCTGCTGTACGCGGGCACCGAGATGGGCGACGACTTCGACATGAAGAACTTCAGCCTCAAGCCCGTGAACGTCAAAACCGCAGGCGGCTATATCTTCATCAGCCTGGCGGAGAATCCACCTGCCATCGATGAGTTCCTGGCCACGCTCAAGCACTACATGGAACCCTACGACATGGAAAACACCAAGGTGGCGGTGCAGACCACCTTGATGGAAAAAGCCAACTGGAAGCTGGTGATCGAGAACAACCGCGAGTGCTACCACTGCAACGGCTCACACCCGGAGCTGTTGAAAACCCTGCTGGAATGGGACGACGTCACCGACCCGCGTGCCGATCAGACCTTCAAGGACCATGTGGCCGCCTCCGCCGCTGCCTGGGACGCCGAGAAGATTCCCTACGCACACGCCAGCTTCGGCCTGCGCAACCGCATCGTGCGCATGCCGCTGCTCAAGGGCACTGTGTCGATGACCATGGATGGCAAGGTCGGCTGCAAGAAACTCATGGGCCGTATCCAGAACCCGGACCTGGGCTCGATGCGCATCCTGCACCTGCCTCACTCCTGGAACCACTGCATGGGCGATCACATCATCGTCTTCACGGTATGGCCGATCAGCGCGCAGGAAACCATGGTCACGACCAAGTGGATCGTGCACAAGGATGCCGTGGAAGGCGTCGATTACGACGTTGAGCGCATGCGTCAGGTGTGGGACGCCACCAACGATCAGGACCGTCGTCTGGCCGAGGAAAACCAGCGTGGTATCAACTCCAGCGCCTACCAGCCAGGCCCGTACTCCAAGACCTATGAGTTCGGTGTGGTCAACTTCATCGACTGGTACAGCTCGCGGGTACTGGAAAACCTCGGGGCAGAACCTGCGCCCTACCTCAAAGGTGTAGCGGTCAACCACGAATGACCCAGTGGGGGCTGGATGTTGATCAAAAAACATCCAACCCCCTCATACCCCAAGCCTGCCGCCCTCTCCCGCACACAACAAACAACTTATCCACAGAGCAGCCCACAGCAATTGTGGGAAAGTCGATTTTTTCGCTCTCAAAAAACCTGAAAAAACCGTGACTTACTGATTGCCTCCATTGCGGGACATACTGTTCATTTTTTGATCAAACCTTTGAAAGCCTTGTTTTCATTGGCCTTCAAGGGATCACGAACACCTTATCCACAGAAGCGCCAACAGACTTTGGGGGCAACTTCGGGTTTGTGAGTCACGCACTGTGGAAAACTGCTCCAGGCGTGATACAGCAAGGCTTTACACCGGTATTTATAGCCATTGACGATCAATTGATCATTTTTTATACGAAACCTTGTAAGCCACGGTTTATATGGGCTACAGGAGATCACGAACAACTTGTCCACAGAGAGGCCAACAGAGTTTGTGGGCAATTGAGCAAGGAGATGAGAAGCAGTGGATTGTTTATCCACATGGAAAAGCCAGTAAAAACCGCAAGTTAGGTTGATCATTTTTCAACCAGAGGCCTGTAAGGCACGGTTTACATGGGGTTCAGAAACCCGCGAACACGTTATCCACAGGTGGGCGCACAGGGAATGTGCACAACTCCCTGTGGAGCAGTCGCGAGCAAGCTCCCTCCCACGGATTTGTGGGAGGGAGCTTGCTCGCGACTGTTTTTATCGAATGACGCCCTCTTCCACCAGCAACTTGAGGATCGCCGCTGCACCCTCTTGCGGGCTGACGCCCTTGAGGACTTGCCCGGTGCCGCCGCTGGCCTTGGCGGTTGCGGCTTTCATGCGGTCGGCGCCGCTCTTGGCCTTGATCACTTTCAGGCGTTTGGGGCGGGGTTTGGCAGGTTGCAGGCCATGGGCTGTGAGTAAGTCATCCTCCACCACCTCCACCTGCTCCACACCCAAGGCACCACGCTGTGCAGGACCGTAAGCGCTCTGGCGTGGTTTTGGCGCTGCGTTATCCACAGTGGCCAGAAACGGCAGGCGAACCTTGAGGCGACGTCGCTGGCCTCGCGGCAAGGCTTGCAGGACAAGGGCCACGCCGTTATCCAGAGACTCCACCTGGGCCAGCCCCACTACCAGCGGCCAGCCCAGCCTTTCCGCCAGCAGAAACGGCAGCATGCCCGAGCCTTCGCCGGTTTCAGCCTGGCTGCCGGTGAGCACGATCTGCACCGCTGAATCACGGATGTAATCGGTCAGCGCAGGCAGTGCGTCCGCGCCTTCGGGCTGCTCCAGCACCTGCAGTTCGTTCAGCCCCATGCCCATATAAGCCCGCAATGCAGGCTCCTGGGCATTGCCGGCGTGCAGCACCTGCAAGTTATCCCCAACCAGTTGCAAACCCAGTTCCACGGCCCGTGCATCCTGCTCGGCGCGGCGGGCGCGTCCCGAGGTCGGGTGAGCGCCGATGGATACCAGACTCATGACCTGCAACGAGGCCTTGTTCAATGACGCATTATCCACAGATGAACTCCCTCGCTCAGGCCGCATCACGTTTTGCCTCGTTGCGATAAGCCTCGACCGCGTCGATCAAGGCCTGGAGGATGGCTGCGCTTTCACCGATCACCGACAGGTCAGCGCGTTTGATCATGTCGCAGCTGGCATCCAGGTTGACCGCCACCACCTTGTCGCAGGCGCCGATGCCTTGCAGGTGCTGGATCGCGCCGGAGATACCCACAGCCACATACACACGTGCGGTGACCCAGGTGCCGCTGGCGCCTACCTGACGATCCCGGCTCATGAAACCATCGTCCACCGCCACCCGCGACGCACCTTCGGTCGCGCCCAGAGCCGCTGCCGTGCGATGGAACAAGTCCCAGTCCCTGACGCCATTGCCGCCGGAGAAGATGAACTCTGCCTCGGCCATGGGGATAACTGCAGGGTCCACGGCCACCGCGCCAAGGTCTTCGATGCGTGCAAGACTGCGCGCCACACGTGTGGATAACTCCACCGGCAACGCTTCATGGCGAGTTTCACTCACTGGCTCGGCGCATTCGGCAGCCGCCAGAATCAGACGCGCCAGCGGACGAGCCAGGTCTTCACGGCCCGCTCCCGCACGCCCGATGCACTGCTCATCCTTGACCTGCCAGACACGAGTCGCCGGACGTTCGCCCAGGCTGGCCGCGAAACGCCGACCCAGTTCGCCACCGCCGCTGCGGCTGTCCGGCAGCAGCCAGTGCCGTGGATTGAACTGGTTATCCACAGCCCGCAGCCCTTGCACGCGCTGCTCCGGTGAATAACCGCTGAACTCATCACCTTCAAGAACCAGCAGGCGGTCGACACCCGCCGTCTCGAAAGTGCTTTCCTTGTGTTCGCCAAATACCACAGCCAATACAGCCCCAGCGCTGCCCGCCAGTTGATGGGCAAGCCCCAGCAGATCCCGGTCGTGGCTGCTCAGACGGCCGCCGACCATGTCCGGCACCACGGTGATGTAAAACGCCGGCTCCGGTACTTGATGCAACGGCAGGCTGATTTCGGCAGCCGCAGAACGTTTGACCGTCCCGCCCTGCTGCGCGCCACTGCGGTCGATACGCTTGATGCCATTGGGGCCGATGAAGCCCAGACCGTGCACGTTCTTGCGCATGAGGCCGTTGGGGCCCATCCAGCGGGTCTGTGCGTGCTGCATCGCGGCATGCAAAGGGTGCAGACGGTTACGTGCGATCCATTCGGCACGGGGGTCGCGGCGGATAATGTCGCTCATCAATGCACCTCCGCTGGTTCACGTCTTACAGGCTCTGACTTGCTGACTACCGGCTCTTCAATCAAGGCGTCGGCCACCAGCTCGGCAATGTCCTTGATCAGTGGACGCGGTTCGACCACGCCTTCAAGCATTGCCGTGCATTGTGGACAACCGACTGCCACCAGTTCGGCACCGGTTTCGCGGATGTCTTCCATACGCATGTCGGGAATCCGCTGCTTGCCGGGAATATCGGTAATGGGCGCGCCACCACCGCCACCACAGCAACGGGAGCGGAAGCCCGAGCGCTGCATTTCCTTGATCTCGATCCCCAGGGCGCGCAATACCTCACGCGGCGCTTCGTACTCGCCGTTGTAACGACCCAGATAGCACGGATCGTGATACGTCACGCTGGAGCCCTTGTGTTGCCCGAGCTTGAGCCCGCCGTCCTGAAGCAGTTCAGCCATGTAAGTGCTGTGATGCTGCACGAGGTACTCGCCACCCAGGGCGCCGTACTCGTTTTTCAGCACATGAAAGCTATGGGGGTCGCAGGTGACGATGCGCTTGAAGCTGTATCTGGACAGCGTCTGGATGTTGCGCCTGGCCAGCATCTGGAAAGTCGCTTCATCACCCAGGCGGCGGGCCACATCGCCGCTGTCGCGCTCTTCAAGACCCAGCACGGCAAAGTCGACTTTCGCGGCTTTCAGGACTTTGACGAACGCACGCAACGTGCGCTGGTTACGCATATCGAAAGCGCCATCACCCACCCAGAACAGCACATCGGTGGTTTTCTTTTCGCTGAGCAGATTGAGGTTCAAATCCGCCGCCCAGTTCATCCGACCGCCCGGCGCAAAACCGCCAGGGTTGTCGGTGGCAATCAGGTTATCCAGCACTTCGGCGCCCTTGTTGGGGGTCGCGCCTTTTTCCAGGGTCAGGTGGCGGCGCATGTCGACGATGGCGTCCACGTGCTCGATCATCATCGGGCACTCTTCCACGCATGCCCGGCAAGTGGTGCAGGACCACAGGGTTTCGGCATCCACCAGTCCGTTGACGATGGGCTGATGCGGATTGCCACCATGTTCGCCGATGGGCTTGCCCTTGCCGTCGAGGGATGGATAAGGGCTACCTGCGAATTTGGCATCGGTGCCGCCAGCGAGGCCGACCACCATGTCCTGAATCAGCTTCTTGGGGTTCAAGGGCTGGCCGGCAGCGAACGCCGGACAAGCGGCTTCGCATTTGCCGCACTGCACACAGGCGTCAAAACCCAGCAACTGGTTCCAGGTGAAATCCTCGGGCTTTTCCACACCCAGCGGCGCGCTTGGGTCAGTAAGGTCCAGCGGCTTCAAACCGGTGGAACGACCACCACCGAAGCGCTCGGCACGTCGGTGCCAGGCCAGGTGCAGGGCGCCAGCGAAGGCGTGCTTCATCGGCCCGCCCCAGGTCATGCCGAAAAACAGTTCGCTGACGCCCCACAGCACGCCAACGCCCAGAATCACGGCCAGCAGCCAACCACCGAAGTTCTCGGGAAGAATCCCCGCGACCGGCAAGGTCACCAGAAAGAAGCTGACGGAAAACGCCATCAGACTTTTCGGCAAGCGCATCCAAGGGCCTTTGGACAGGCGCGATGGCGGGTTGAGACGACGACGAAAGACAAACACCGCCCCCACGAACATCACCGCCGACATCAGCAGCAGCGCATAGCCCAAGAAGCGGTTATGCAGACCGAAGCCATGCACCAGAATCGCCAGCACGATAGACGCCACCGCACCGCCCGCCGTGGCGACGTGGGTGTTGGCGATGTATTTGTCCCGGGCAACGACATGGTGCAGATCGACCATATAACGCTTGGGCATGGCCAGCAGCCCGCCCAGCAGATCAACCCTGGAAGCCCGGCCATTGCGCCACATTTTTACCCGCCGCAAAGCACCCAGCACCGCAAGGGCCAGGGCAGCGAAGAGCAGGAGGGGGAGAATGGTGCTCAACATCAGAATCACCTCTGGCGAGGTGCAAGCTACAAGCGGTAAGCGACAAGTAAAAGCACAGCCGATCCGCTGCCTTCTCTTGCTGCTTACAGCTTATGGCTTGCAGCTTTCCTCAAAAATCCTTACACAGCCGCAATCCGTCATAGATCGCCGCATGGGTATTACGCTGGGCCACGCAGTCGCCGATGCGGAACAGCAGGTAGCCGTCACCCGGTTGGCTCAGCGAAGGTTGCGGCTGGATGGCGAACAGGGTGTCGATGTCGATCTGGCCTTTGTTACGCGAACCTTCCTTGAGCCCGTAATAGAGCTCTTCGTCCGGACGCACACCGTTTTCGACAACAATCTGGTCGACCACCCGCTCTTCCTTGGCACCGGTGTATTCGTTCTCCAGGACGGCAACCAGCTTGTCGCCTTCGCGGTAGACCTTTTCCAGCATCATGTCCCCGGTCATGATCACTTCCTTGGGGTACATGCTGCGGTAGTAGGTCGGGAACGAGGTGCCGCCAATGGCGACGCCGGGTTTGATGTCGTCGGTGACGATCTCGACCTGCGAGCCCTTGTCGGCCAGGAAGTCGGCCACGGACATGCCGGTGAATTCGCAGATGGTGTCGTAGACCAGCACGTTCTTGCCCGGCGCGACCTTGCCATCCAGCACGTCCCAACTGCTGACCACCAGCCCTTCGGCCGCGCCCCAGTGTTCGTTCTGCTCAAGGAACGGATGACCGCCCACCGCCAGCACCACGATGTCCGGGCGCAGGTCGAGAATGGTCGCCGGATCGGCAGCCGTCCCCAGGCGCAGATCGACCTTCAGACGCGCCAGTTCCAGTTGGTACCAGCGAGTGATACCGGCAATCTGGTCACGTTGCGGTGCCTTGGAAGCCGTAGTGATCTGCCCGCCGATGAAGTCCTTCTTCTCGAACAGCGTGACGTCATGACCACGCTCGGCTGACACGCGAGCGGCTTCCATGCCAGCAGGACCGGCACCGACAATCACCACCTTGCGCTTCGGCCCGGCGGATTTCTCGATGATGTGCGGCACACCCATGTACTCACGGGACGTCGCGGCGTTCTGGATGCACAGCACATCCAGCCCTTGATACTGACGGTCGATGCAGTAGTTGGCGCCGACGCACTGTTTGATCTGGTCAACCTGCCCCATCTTGATCTTGGCAATCAGGTGTGGGTCGGCGATGTGGGCGCGGGTCATGCCGACCATATCCACATAGCCACCTTCCAGGATCCGCGTGGCCTGATTCGGGTCTTTGATGTTCTGCGCGTGCAGTACCGGAACCTTGACTACTTCCTTGATACCAGCCGCCAGGTGCAGGAACGGCTCCGGTGGATAACTCATGTTGGGAATAACGTTGGCCAGGGTGTTATGGGTGTCGCAACCCGAGCCCACGACACCGAGGAAATCGATCATGCCGGTGGCGTCGTAATACTTGGCGATTTCCTTCATGTCCTCATGGCTCAAGCCATCGGGGTGGAATTCATCACCACAGATACGCAGGCCCACACAGAAATCAGGCCCCACTTCCTTGCGCACGGCCTTGATCACTTCCAGGCCAAAACGCATGCGATTCTCGAAACTGCCGCCCCACTCGTCGGTGCGTTTGTTGACCCGCGGGCTCCAGAACTGGTCGATCATGTGCTGGTGCACCGCAGACAGCTCGACACCATCCAGGCCTCCGGCCTTGGCACGGGCTGCAGCGCTGGCGTAGTTGCCGATCACCCGCCAGATTTCTTCCGGCTCGATGGTCTTGCAGGTCGCACGGTGGACCGGCTCACGAATGCCGGAAGGCGACATCAGAGTCGGCCAGTGCTCGCCATCCCAACGGGAACGACGGCCCATGTGGGTAATCTGGATCATGATCTTGGCGCCATGCTTGTGCATGGCGTCGGCAAGGTTCTGGAAGTGCGGAATGATCTTGTCAGTGGCCAGGTTGACCGACTTCCACCAGCCCTGCGGGCTGTCGATGGCCACACTGGAAGAACCGCCACAGATCGCCAGGCCGATGCCGCCCTTGGCCTTCTCTTCGTAGTACTTCACATAACGGTCGGTGGTCATCCCGCCATCGGTGGCATAGACCTCGGCGTGAGCGGTACTCAGGACACGGTTGCGGATCGTCAGTTTGCCAATCTGGATCGGCTGGAACATCGCTTCGAAAGCCATAACACGATCCTCGACTTACAACGGCTTGACGACAAACAGACCGTCGTCATGACCTTCTTCGGAGCCACCGTAGACCTGTTCGGCAACGGTGCGGATCGAGCTGCCGCTGGCAGCCAGGATCTGATCCATTGCACCGGCGAACCAGCCGGTGAACATGTAATCCACCTTGCGCCCGACCTTGCCGTACACATACACGAACGCCGAGTGCTCGAGCTTGACGCTGGCAGTGCCTTTTTCCAGATCGATATCCTGAATCTTGAACAGCCCCCAGCCACGCTGGGACAAGCGATTCATGTAGTGCTCGAACACCGCAACGCCTTCGATGCCATGGCATTCGGCTTCCTTTTCGCACCAGTGCCAGGCGGACTTGTAGCCGGCCTTGTAGAGAATTTCGGCGTAGGCCTCGGCACCCAGCACTTCTTCAATACCCATGTGGTTATTGACGAAGAAGTGGCGCGGCACATAGAGCATCGGCAATGCATCGGAGGTCCAGACGCCTGTTTCGCTGTCGACTTCGATAGGCAGTTGCGGGGCGATTTTAGCCATGGGGTCAAACTCCAGAAATTCGGGTTACGCCCACTGCGCGCAGGGCAGCGGGGTTATCAATTCAAAGGGGGCGTCGCGTAGAAAGTTATTCGCCCCAGACGTCTCGGAGCACGTTGACCCAGTTCTCGCCCATGATCTTGCGCACGACGCGCTCGGAATGGCCGCGCTTGAGCAGGGTTTCGGTCAGGTTCGGGAATTCGCCCACGGTGCGGATGCCCAGCGGATTGATGATCTTGCCGAAGCTGGTCAGCCGACGGGCATAGCCCTTGTCATGGGTCAGGTACTCGAAGAAGTCCTGGCCATGGCCCTGGGTGAAGTCGGTGCCGATGCCGATGGCGTCTTCACCGACGATGTTCATGGTGTATTCGATGGCTTCGGCGTAATCGTCGATGGTCGACTCGATGCCCTTGGCCAGAAACGGCGCAAACATGGTCACCCCGACAAAACCGCCGTGATCGGCGATGAACTTCAGTTCGGCATCAGACTTGTTGCGCGGGTGTTCCTTGAGGCCGGACGGCAGGCAGTGGGAGTAGCAGACCGGTTTCTTCGATTCGAGGATGACTTCTTCGGAAGTCTTGGAGCCCACATGGGACAGGTCGCACATGACGCCCACGCGGTTCATCTCAGCCACGATCTCGCGCCCGAAGCCTGAAAGGCCGCCGTCGCGCTCGTAGCAGCCGGTGCCCACCAGATTCTGGGTGTTGTAGCACATCTGCACGATGCCAACGCCCAGTTGCTTGAAGATCTCGACATAGCCGATCTGGTCCTCATAGGCATGAGCATTCTGGAAGCCGAACAGAATGCCGGTCTTGCCCAGTTCCTTGGCCTTGCGGATATCCGCGGTGGTGTGGACCGGCATCACCAGGTCGCTGTTCTCGCGCATCAGTTTCTGGCTGGTGCAGATGCTGTTGATGGTGGCCTGGAAACCTTCCCACACCGATACCGTGCAGTTGGCCATGGTCAGGCCACCCTTGCGCATGTCTTCAAACAGCTCGCGATTCCATTTGGCGATAATCAGCCCGTCAATGACGATGCTGTCGGCGTGCAGTTCGGCTGGGCTCATCAGGCTGTCCCCTTTTTAGGTACTTGCGCGCCGAATCGGCTGTCGGCGCTATTGGGGTCAGCATATGCCGGAGGGTCCGGCGAGCCGGGTGCAAAAACGACAGGGGGTTTGCCGAAAGCGTCAAGATGCGACAAAGGGCCATGAGACGCTCTCAGCGTGTGTCGTAAACCTGTTCTTTGCCTCGCGCTTAGGCCAGAATTCAAGGCATCAATGGATCGGAGCCACTCGATGAAAACGATTTTCCTGACACTGGCCCTCATGGCGACCGCCGTGACTGGCGCACAAGCGGCTCAAGATTCGGACAGCACGCCGTGCGACGGCGTCGACAGCGACAACCAGACCCTGGAATGCTCGGTCTATAGCCGACACAC
Source organism: Pseudomonas cichorii (assembly GCF_018343775.1). NCBI lineage: Bacteria > Pseudomonadati > Pseudomonadota > Gammaproteobacteria > Pseudomonadales > Pseudomonadaceae > Pseudomonas > Pseudomonas cichorii. Next base: position 520,755 of record NZ_CP074349.1, on the reverse strand, counting down.
CGCAGAAGAGCTGCTCAAGGAAAACTTTCAGAACCTGCTCAATCGCGTCCAGTCGCAATTCGTCGCCAACAAATCGCAATACAACGACTTCACCAGCAAGCTCAAGACCGCTCAACAGGCCTGGGAAAAGCTGCGCGACGCCGATTGCGCGGTCGAAGTCTTCCCGTCTGCCGCGGGTAGCAAGGCCTACAATATCAACGAAAACGACTGCATTGCCCGCATGAGCGACGAGCGTTCGGAATATCTGGAATCAATTGCGCAGGAATAACGCCAGCGATGAGATAACCTGTTCCTTTATATGAACCCAAGGCATCAGGCATTTCCATGATTATTTGTGGTGTAGAAATCAAAGGCAGTGAAGCCATCTTCGCCCTGGCCACCCGTCAGAACAGCGGCACCGCGCATGTGCCGCTGGCAACCCGAAAGATCTCATTAGAGGATGACGACGAAGCTGGCAACGTCAAAGCCTTCGCCACAAAGATCGCAAGCTTTGTGCGGGAAAACGGCATCAGCCATGTCGCGATCAAGAAACGCAGCAAGAAAGGCGAATTCGCCGGTGGCCCCACCACCTTCAAGATCGAAACCGTCTTCCAGCTCCTGGCCGACTGCGACGTGATCCTCGTATCCCCGCAAACCATCAACGCCCAGAACAGAAAGCACGACTTCGCCCTGCCCGATACGTTGAACAAGTATCAGCATGAGGCTTACAAGACGGCGTGTGCAATGCTCATGAAATAAGAGGTGCGCTGCCCTTGCCCCGTCGTCGAATTGCCGCGACGGCATATTCAGACACCGGCGCGCATCGGTAGGAGCGAATTCATTCGCGAACAGCCCCCGAAACCTGAAGCCATCCGCCTGAGCGCCCCCTCCCTGAACGAAATGTGCTAGCCAGTACACATGCAGTGGGCTGGGTGAAGTTGTTTGGCCTCTTCGCGGCTGAATCCGCTCTCCTACAGAAATTTCTGGAATAAAAAAACCCGCATCTCTGCGGGTTTTTCATTAGCGGATCAACACTCAGTTGATCTTGGCATCCAGCTCGCCCTTGGCGTAACGCTCGAACATGCGATCCAGGGAGATCGGCTTGATCTTCGAGGCGTTGCCAGCGGTGCCGAAGGCTTCGTAACGAGCGATACAGACGTCACGCATGGCCACGACAGTCTTGGCCAGGTATTTGCGCGGGTCGAACTCGCTGCGGTTCTTGGCCATGAACTCACGGATGGCACCAGTAGAGGCCAGACGCAGGTCGGTGTCGATGTTGACCTTGCGCACGCCGTACTTGATGCCTTCAACGATTTCTTCGACCGGCACGCCGTAGGTTTCTTTGATGTCGCCGCCGTATTCGTTGATGATCTTCAGCCATTCCTGAGGAACGGACGAAGAACCGTGCATCACCAGGTGGGTGTTAGGGATGCGTTTGTGGATTTCTTTGATGCGCTCGATCGCCAGGATGTCGCCGGTAGGCGGCTTGGTGAACTTGTAGGCGCCGTGGCTGGTGCCGATGGCGATTGCCAGGGCATCGACCTGGGTCTTCTTGACGAAGTCAGCGGCTTCTTCAGGGTCGGTCAGCATCTGGCTGTGATCCAGAATGCCTTCTGCGCCAACGCCGTCTTCTTCACCGGCCATGCCGGTTTCCAGAGAGCCCAGAACGCCCAGCTCGCCTTCTACCGACACGCCACAGGCGTGGGCGAAAGCCACGACGCGACGGGTCACGTCAACGTTGTATTCGTAGCTGGCAGGCGTCTTGCCGTCTTCGGCGAGCGAACCGTCCATCATCACCGAGCTGAAGCCCAGCTGGATCGAACGCTGGCAGATATCAGGGCTGGTGCCGTGGTCCTGGTGCATGACCACCGGGATGTGCGGGAATTCTTCGACTGCCGCGAGGATCAGGTGGCGCAGAAACGGGGCACCGGCGTATTTGCGGGCACCGGCCGAAGCCTGGACGATCACCGGGGAATCGGTCTTGTCGGCCGCTTCCATAATGGCGCGCATCTGTTCCAGGTTGTTTACGTTGAAAGCTGGAACGCCGTAACCGAATTCGGCTGCGTGGTCCAACATCTGGCGCATGCTGATAAGTGCCATTGTCTGTGTGTCTCCCGGTCGGGTCGTTAATCGTGCAAGCCTGCCGTAGTGGCGACTGCTATTCAAGTTATACGCACGGCCACAAGGGCCGTGCGGGTGGTACATCGGCTACGACTTACCTGGCCTTGCAGCCGCGTCCGATCAAATCGTTGGTGGCGTCCCAGTAAATCAGGCCTTCGTCACCCTTGTTGGCAAACGCCAACACGTTGTTACTGTAGAGCGTCCCGCTGGCAGCACCAGGCTGGGCCTTGAGCCTGAAAACCTGATCGCTCTGGTTCAGGCGTACATCCACTTCCTTTTTGGCCGAATCGGCAAAACGCCAATGGACCTCGGCCTTGCTGTCACATACCCAGTGGTTCCAGGAATCACTGGACTGCGGCGCCTTTGACGTCGCGCAACCACCGAGCACCGCACATGCCGCAAGGGCAATCAAGCCTTTCATCACGTCTCCTGGCCTGCCCCGGGAAGCGCGGCCTGTGCCGCTCGCTTCGCTACATCAGGGGCAGTTCTGTTCCTGATTACGATCACCGGCCGGTTCACCCGTGACGTGCGCCTCAACCCGCTGGGTGTTGTCGGTCGTCGGCACATTCACGGAGGCCGGGCTGAATACTTCACAGGTTCGGGCTTTGGAGCCCGGACTGCTGCAACCTGCCAAAACAATGCAACTCACAAGAGCCAGGGTGGCGATTTTCATGGCGAAACTCCTTCTCGGAAAAGATCCCACCCTTTAATGACCGCCAAAGCTCGCAGATGTTACCTGCGAGCCTTTACCTGACTCAGAGACAGCCCACATCTCCTGCGCGAGGCATGAACTCGTAACGATCCCAGACCTCCTGACCGCCACGCTTGTAGATCACTGGCACGGTTTCAGCCTGCCAACCGGCCTGATAGCAGCTCAATTGAAGCAACTGCGCCTGAGGCTCAGGTTCCGCATCGTCAACCTCAGGCTTGCTCGCACAACCGGCCAGCACCCCAGCGACAAGCAATAACGGTAACGTCCTGAACATGAACTACTCCCTTTCCTGAACCGGAAAATCAGGCCTTTGCACGCTGTTCAAGCACTTCAACGGCTGGCAGGACCTTGCCTTCGACGAACTCGAGGAACGCGCCGCCACCGGTGGAAATGTAGGAAATCTGCTGTGCAACGCCGTACTTGTCGATGGCCGCCAACGTATCGCCGCCGCCAGCGATGGAGAACGCTGCGCTTTCGGCAATGGCCTTGGCCAGTGTCTTGGTCCCTTCGCCGAACTGATCGAACTCGAACACGCCGACCGGACCGTTCCACAGGATAGTCCCGGAAGATTTCAGCAATTGGGCAAACTGGGCAGCAGTCTGTGGGCCAATGTCGAGAATCATGTCGTCATCGGCCACATCGGCGATGAGTTTGACGGTCGCGGCAGCGCTTTCAGCGAATTCCTTGGCAACCACCACGTCCACCGGCAATGGCACGCTGACCTTGGCGGCAATGGCGCGGGCGGTGTCCAGCAGGTCTGGCTCGTACAGCGATTTGCCGACCTTGTGACCGGCTGCGGCCAGGAAAGTGTTGGCAATGCCGCCGCCGACGATCAACTGGTCGCAAATTGCGCTCAGGCTGTTGAGTACATCCAGCTTGGTGGAAACCTTGGAGCCGGCAACGATGGCCGCCATCGGCTTGGCCGGAGCGCCCAGGGCCTTGCCCAGAGCTTCCAGTTCGGCCGCCAGCAAAGGACCTGCTGCAGCGACCTTGGCGAATTTGGCAACGCCGTGGGTCGAGCCTTCGGCGCGGTGAGCAGTGCCGAAAGCGTCCATTACGAAGATGTCGCACAGCGCGGCATATTTCTGCGCCAGCTCGTCAGCGTTCTTTTTCTCACCCTTGTTGAAGCGCACGTTCTCGAACAGCACGACATCGCCAGCCTTGACGTCGACGCCATCGAGGTAATCGGCAACCAGCGGGACTTCACGGCCCAGTGCCTTGCTCAGGTAGTCGGCAACCGGCTTGAGGCTGTTCTCGGCCGAGAACTCGCCTTCGGTCGGACGGCCCAGGTGGGAGCAGACCAGTACGGCAGCACCCTTCTCCAGCGCCAGTTTGATGGTCGGCAGCGAAGCAAGGATTCGGGCATCGCTACTGACAACGCCGTCCTTGATCGGGACGTTGAGGTCTTCGCGAATCAGCACACGCTTACCTTGCAGATCGAGGTCGGTCATCTTCAACACGGTCATGAGGCGTTCCTGTTTTTTACTGTTGTTGATCCGCGACGCGCAAGAAATGGTCCGCAACGTCGAGCATTCGATTGGCAAAACCCCATTCGTTATCGAACCAGGCCAGCAGGTTTACCAGCCGGGGGCCGGAAACTCGGGTCTGACTCGCATCGACAATGGCCGAATGAGGGTCATGGTTGAAATCACAACTGGCATGCGGCAGCTCGGTGTATGCCAGCAGGCCTTTGAGCGGGCCGCTGGTGGCGGCCTCACGCAAGATTCGATTGATTTCCACAGCATCGGTATCACGCGCCGTTTGCAGCGTGATATCCAGGCACGAGACGTTGACCGTCGGTACGCGAACTGCTTTGGCCTGAATTCGGCCCGCAAGTTCCGGCAGGAGCCGCTCGATTCCGCGTGCCAGACCAGTGGATACCGGAATGATGGACTGGAAAGCCGAGCGCGTACGGCGCAAATCCTCGTGGTGATAAGCATCGATCACCGGCTGATCGTTCATTGCCGAGTGGATGGTGGTGATCGAAATGTATTCAAGGCCCAGCGCATTATCCAGCAGGCGCAGCAACGGCACGCTGCAGTTGGTGGTGCAGGATGCGTTGGAAACCAGTCGCTCGGTGCCGGTCAGCTTCTGCTGATTGATGCCGAACACGATGGTCGCATCCACATCGGATTCGCTGGCCATCGGTTGCGAGAACAGCACCCGCGAGGCACCCGCATCGAGAAAGCGCTGGCCATCTTCGCGGGTGTTGTAGACGCCTGAACACTCAAGCACCAGATCCGCACCCAGCGCCGCCCAGTCGATACCCTCGGGCGTTGCGCTGCGTAGCACTTTGATCCGGTGATCGTTGATGTGCAGGTATTCCCCATCGACCCGCACATCGCCGGGGAAACGGCCATGAGTGGAATCGAAACGGGTGAGATATTCGAGACTGGCCATATCGGCCAGATCATTGATCGCGACCACTTCAAAACCTGCCCGTGCACCTCGCTCACAGAGCGCACGCAAGACACAACGACCGATCCGGCCGTAGCCGTTCAGAGCAACTTTGTAAGTGCGGTTTTGGGGCATGGAGTGCTCGCAAGCAGATAAATCAGACGGCACATAAAACCCGTAGGAGCGAATTCATTCGCGAAGGGGCCTTCGCGGATGAATCCACTCCTACAGGATTATTGCGACCTTTCTCAGTCTTCCAACAACTCTTCAGCCGTGCTCAGGATGTTCTCCAGAGTGAAGCCGAACTCCTCGAATAGCGCAGGCGCAGGTGCCGACTCGCCGAAGGTGGTCATGCCGATCACGCGACCTTCCAGGCCGACGTACTTGTACCAGTAGTCAGCGTGGGCAGCTTCGATGGCGATACGGGCGCTGACCTGCAACGGCAGAACGGCTTGCTTGTAACCTGGGTCCTGGGCCTCGAAGACGCTGGTGCAAGGCATGGAAACCACGCGCACCTTGCGGCCTTGAGCGGTCAGGGCGTCGTAAGCCTGCACGGCCAGACCAATTTCCGAACCGGTAGCGATCAGGATCAGCTCAGGCTCGCCGGCGCAGTCGCGCAGCACGTAGCCACCACGGGCGATATCCGCCAGTTGAGCTGCGTCACGGGTCTGATGAGGCAGGTTCTGACGGGAGAAGATCAGCGCCGACGGGCCATCGTTACGCTCGATGGCGTATTTCCAGGCCACGGCCGATTCCACGGCATCCGCCGGGCGCCAGGTGTCCAGGTTCGGCGTGGTACGCAGGCTGGTCAGTTGCTCGACCGGCTGGTGAGTCGGGCCGTCTTCGCCCAGACCGATGGAGTCGTGGGTGAACACATGGATCACACGCTTCTTCATCAGAGCGGCCATGCGCACTGCGTTACGGGCGTATTCCATGAAGATCAGGAAGGTCGCGCCGTAAGGAACGAAACCGCCGTGCAGGGCGATACCGTTCATCATTGCGGCCTGACCGAATTCACGCACGCCGTAATGCAGGTAGTTACCGTTGGCGTCTTCGCCGGTGATGCTTTTGCAGCCTTTCCAGATGGTCAGGTTGGAGCCGGCCAGGTCAGCCGAACCACCCAGGAACTCAGGCAGCAACGGGCCGAAAGCACCCAGAGCGTTCTGGCTGGCTTTACGGCTGGCAATGGTTTCGCCCTTGGCGTTGACTTCAGCCACATAAGCAGCCGATTTTTCAGCGAAGTCGGCAGGCAGCTCACCGCTCATGCGACGGATGAAATCGTTGGCCAGCTCAGGGAAAGCAGCGGAGTAGGCAGCAAAACGCTGATCCCAGTCAGCTTCGGCAGCCAGGCCTTTTTCTTTCGCATCCCACTGGGCGTAGATATCGGCCGGGATTTCGAAAGGACCGTGGTTCCATTTCAGCGCAGCGCGGGTCAGGGCGATTTCATCGGCACCCAGTGGAGCGCCGTGGGACTCTTCCTTGCCCTGTTTGTTGGGCGAACCGAAACCGATGGTGGTCTTGCAGCAGATCAGGGTCGGCTGCTCGCTCTTGCGGGCGGTGTCGATGGCGGTCTTGATTTCGTCGGCATCGTGACCGTCGACATTGCGGATGACCTGCCAGCCGTAGGACTCGAAACGCTTCGGCGTATCGTCGGTGAACCAGCCTTCGACTTCGCCGTCGATGGAGATGCCGTTGTCATCGTAGAAGGCGATCAGCTTGCCCAGGCCCAGAGTACCGGCCAGGGAAGCGACTTCGTGGGAAATACCTTCCATCATGCAGCCATCGCCCATGAACACGTAGGTGTTGTGGTCGACGATGTTGTGGCCTGGGCGGTTGAACTGTGCTGCCAGGGTCTTTTCGGCCACGGCAAAACCGACGGCGTTGGCAAAACCCTGACCCAGCGGGCCGGTGGTGGTTTCGACACCCGGGGTGTAGCCGTATTCCGGGTGACCCGGCGTGCGGCTGTGCAGTTGACGGAAGTTCTTCAGGTCGTCGATGGACAGGTCGTAGCCGGTCAGGTGCAGCAACGAGTAAATCAACATCGAGCCGTGGCCGTTGGACAGAATGAAGCGGTCACGGTCGGCGAACGCAGGGTTTGCCGGGTTGTGCTTCAGATAGTCGCGCCACAGAACTTCGGCGATATCCGCCATGCCCATGGGGGCACCGGGATGGCCGCTGTTGGCTTTTTGCACGGCATCCATGCTGAGGGCACGAATGGCGTTGGCACGCTCACGACGGCTTGGCATCGCTGATCTCCTGGAGAATGAAGGAATGGGATCGGAAAAAAGGCGACCATTTTCTCTCAGGCACTGCCTGGGAGCAATGAAAGATAGTCGTTGGCAGGTGTTTTTCCTGCCTTGTCGCCTTATTTCCCTTCAGTAATGAAGGTTGTGCCGCGGAATAACGTGATGGCCATCACGGACAAAGTCCCTGACAAACCAATATCAAAACTTTTTGATATTGCTCTTGCAGCCGGAACGGTCGCTAACTAGACTGCGACCCCATGAACCTGTGTGTGCCTGCAATCAGCCATGACGACTGCGACGACCTCTCTGCCTTGTGCAAGGCCGGCGGCGACCCTTTGCGGCTGAATGTATTGCGCGCCCTGGCCAACGATTCGTTTGGCGTACTGGAGCTGGCGCAGATCTTTGCCATCGGCCAGTCAGGCATGAGTCATCACCTGAAAGTGCTGGCACAAGCCTCTCTGGTAGCGACACGCCGGGAAGGCAATGCGATCTTTTATCGTCGCGCCCTGCCCCACACTCAACTGACCGGTGGCAGGCTGCACGCGGCCCTGCTCGATGAAGTGGATGTCCTGACCCTCCCCGAGGATGTCAGCCTGCGCATCGACCTTGTGCACCGACAACGCGCCCAGGCCAGTCAGGATTTCTTTGCCCGTACCGCAGAAAAGTTTCGCGCCCAGCAGGATCTGATCGCAGGCCTTGCCCAATACCGCGACAGCCTGTTGAGTCTGCTGGACAAACTGAGCTTCAACGCTCAGGCAACAGCACTGGAAGTCGGCCCCGGCGACGGCGGCTTTCTACCGGAACTGGCCAGGCGCTTTGCCCATGTCACCGCCATGGACAACAGCCCGGCGATGCTGGAACTGGCCCGCGATGTCTGCGAGCGCGAGAAGCTGGGCAATGTCGAGCTGGTACTGGCCGACGCCCTTACGGGCACTAAAGTAAGCGCCGACTGTGTCGTTCTGAACATGGTGCTTCATCATTTCGCCGCACCGGCCGAAGCCTTGAGGCAACTGGCCGAGCGATTGCAACCCGGCGGTAGCCTGCTGGTAACAGAGTTGTGTAGTCATGACCAGAGCTGGGCCAGGGAGGCCTGTGGCGATCTCTGGTTAGGTTTTGAACAGGATGATCTGGCCCGTTGGGCCATCGCTGCGGGGCTAGTTCCCGGGGAAAGCCTGTATGTAGGCTTACGTAATGGTTTCCAGATCCAGGTTCGCCATTTTCAGCGACCGGCTGGCAACACTCACCATCGGTAAAATTCAGGAAACCCGTAGAGATGAGCGAATACTCACTTTTCACCTCCGAGTCCGTGTCCGAAGGACACCCAGACAAGATCGCCGACCAGATTTCCGACGCGGTTCTTGACGCCATCATCGCCCAGGACAAACACGCTCGCGTAGCGGTGGAAACCCTGGTCAAGACTGGTGTTGCAATTGTTGCTGGCGAAGTCACCACCAGTGCATGGGTTGACCTCGAGCAGATCGTTCGTGACGTGATCAGCGACATTGGCTACACCAGCTCCGACGTCGGCTTCGACGGCGCTACCTGCGGCGTGATGAACATCATCGGCAAGCAGTCTCCTGACATCAACCAGGGTGTTGACCGTGCCAAGCCTGAAGATCAGGGCGCCGGTGACCAGGGCCTGATGTTCGGCTACGCCAGCAACGAAACGGCCGAGCTGATGCCTGCGCCAATCGCGTTCTCGCACCAACTGGTGAAGCGCCAGGCCGAAGCCCGCAAGTCCGGCCTGCTGCCTTGGCTGCGCCCGGATGCAAAATCCCAGGTCACTTGCCGCTATGAAGACGGCAAGGTGGTTGGCATCGACGCCATCGTTCTGTCGACCCAGCACAACCCTGAAGTTTCCTACAACGATCTGCGCGAAGGCGTGATGGAGCTGATCGTCAAGCACGTGCTGCCAGCCGAGCTGCTGCACAAGGACACCCAGTTCCACATCAACCCGACTGGCCAGTTCATCATTGGCGGCCCGGTAGGTGACTGCGGTCTGACCGGTCGCAAGATCATCGTCGACAGCTACGGCGGCATGGCTCGCCACGGCGGCGGCGCGTTCTCCGGCAAGGATCCATCGAAGGTTGACCGTTCCGCTGCCTACGCTGGCCGCTACGTTGCCAAGAATATCGTTGCTGCCGGCCTGGCCGAGCGCTGCGAGATTCAGGTTTCCTACGCCATCGGCGTCGCTCAACCGACTTCGATCTCCCTGAACACCTTCGGCACCGGCAAGATCAGCGATGACAAGATCATCAAGCTGGTTCGCGACATCTTCGACCTGCGTCCATACGCAATCACCACGATGCTCGACCTGCTGCACCCGATGTATCAGGAAACGGCAGCTTACGGCCACTTCGGTCGCACGCCGCAAACCAAGACCGTGGGTGACGACACCTTCACCACGTTCACCTGGGAAAAAACCGACCGCGCCGACGCACTGCGCAAGGCTGCCGGTCTGTAATACGCTTTAACGCTTCAACACAAAGCCCCGGTTGATCCGATCATCCGGGGCTTTGTTGTTTGTGGCGATGACAGAAGCTTCAAGTTCGCCTCTGAGCGCGTGACGTGACGCTATTTTTTCTTGCACTCGAAACTTAGTCTGGAACATTCAGTCTGTATAGATAATAGCGCAATGCCATAACCCCATAAGTTTAAAAGGGTGAAAAAGGCCACTCTATTAACTCAACCCTTGACGAGGTGTCCCGAAAACCAAGCCATTAATGCTTTCCCGCCACCAACCACTCAATCATTCTCGCCGTGTCGAGTGAGGCTGATTACTTTGCCCCGTTATTCCTGCACTTATTGTAAGGAACATCATGAACCTCAAGGCTATTCTGTTGGGCTCCATTCTGCTCGCCTCACCGCTGCATCAAGCTTTTGCCGATACGTGCAGCGCCAACATCTTTGGCGGTTATGACTGCCGCTATGACAATGGAACAACTTCAACAAGCAGGGCAAACATCTTCGGTGGGCAAGACACGCAATACAGTGATGGCAGAAGTTCAAATAGCCGGTCCAACATCTTTGGCGGACAAGACACAAAAAACAACGATGGCAGCAGTTCAAACAGCCGCGCAAACATCTTCGGTGGACAAGACACGCAATATAGCGACGGCAGTCGTTCAACCAGCCGCTCAAATATCTTCGGCGGGCAAGACACACAAAACAATGATGGCAGCCGCTCAAACAGCCGCTCGAACATCTTTGGCGGGCAGGATACAAACCATCAGAAATAACCGGCCCTCAAGCCCGCCGCGACACCAATAACACCGAAGCGGCTCCCGCAAGCAACCCGGCGCAGGCGCGATTGAACAAGCGCTTGCCGCTGGGCCGGGCAAACAGTCGACGAGCATGCACGCCCATGTAGCCGTACAGACTGATAGCCACACACTCCAAAGCTATAAACAGCCCGCCCAGTATCGCGAACTGACTGGTTACATTGCCCGTATGGTCGATGAACTGCGGCAAGAAAGCCGTAAACAATAGAATCGCTTTGGGATTGCCGATGGCCACCAAAAACTCCTGACGCGCCAGGCTCCACCTATTTGCCGAAACAGCACTCATATCGCCCTGATCCTGGGGACTGGCTCGCCACAACTGCACCGCCAGATAAAGCAGATAGGCAGCGCCGACAACCTTGATCACATGAAACAGCCACTCGGACGTATGCAGCACTGCCGCAAGTCCCACAGCAGCCAGCGAGATCATGATCACAAAGGCCAATAATCGTCCAACACCACCGACACATGACCGGACAAAGCCATAGCGCGTCGCGTTGCTGATAGATAGCAGATTGTTCGGGCCCGGCGCCATGTTGAGGGCGAAACAGGCAGGAATGAAAACGGCGAGGGTCGATAGATCCATGAGACACCCGATCGATAGTTGAACCGAATGCTTATTCTGCATGCTTGCAATAAAGACTAAAGACACAGCTACTCACAGAATTCGCCCTCATCTGTACCCGCTGAAAAACCCGGTAATCACCTGACTCATCGCGGCAGCGAACAACGTCTAGCCTCAAAGCCACTCCCTCAAGCAAGGATGCTTCGATGTTGAACGCTGTACGTCTAGCGGGCTGCGCAGCCCTGATTCTCATAGCCTCGGCGGTTTCCGCCAGCCCATGTCCCGACTGGTCACCTGCCAGAGCCCACAACGAGATTCTGTCTTTGCAGCAACAAATCGGCCAATGGGACGACAGCTATCACCGGGAAGGCGTCTCGCTGATAGAAGATGAAATTTATGATCAGTCCCGCCAGCGACTGAATGCCCTGCGTTCCTGCTTCGCCTCAGGCATTTCCGAAGGCAACCCACTGAAAACCGCCAGAGGGCCACTTCCTCACCCCGTTCCCCATACCGGCGTCACCAAGCTGGCAGACGATCGAGCGGTGCAGGCCTGGCTGAAAGGTCGCAAGGACGTGTGGATACAGCCCAAAGTCGATGGCGTGGCGGTCTCACTGGTGTATGAGAACGGCAGGCTGAGCAAGGCCATCAGTCGTGGCGACGGCGTCAACGGCCAGGACTGGACACATCAGGCACAACTCATATCCGCCATTCCCAAACAATTGCCGCAGCCTGACCCCATGGTTCTGCAAGGTGAACTGTACTGGCGCCAGACCGCGCATGTACAGGCCACGGCAGGCAGCATCAACGCCCGGAGCAAGGTCGCCGGATGGATGGCTCGGAACGACATGAGCGCTGCAGAAGCGCAACAGATCGGTTTATTCGTCTGGGACTGGCCCACCGGGCCGACGACCCTGCAAGAACGAATCGCCGGCCTGAAAGCCATGGGGTTCGACGACAGCACCGCCTACACCCAGCCGCTGGAAAGCTTTGACCAGGCCAGGGACTGGCGGGATTACTGGTACCGCAATGCACTGCCATTTGCCACTGACGGCATCATCATGCGTCAAGGTGAACGTCCGCCCGCCCGGCGCTGGCAAGCCAAGGCACCGTACTGGATAGCAGCCTGGAAATACCCCTACGCCCAGGTGCTGGCAGAAGTGCGCAAGGTCAACTTCAATATCGGACGCAGTGGCAGGATCACCCCGGTGCTGGAGCTAAGCCCTGTGCGACTGGATGACCGGACCATCAGCAGGCTCAGCGTCGGTTCACTGCAACGCTGGCAGACGCTGGATATCCGACCCGGCGATCAGGTTTCCCTGAGCCTTGCAGGCCTTACCATTCCACGCCTGGACAAGGTGGTTTCACGCAATGGCGAAAGAATTGTGCTGACGGTTCCACAACAAAGCGATTTTCATGGTCTGAGTTGCTGGCAGCCGACACCTGGATGTGAAAGTCAGTTCCGGGCAAGACTCGTATGGCTCAGCAGCAAGAAGGGGCTGGCATTACCGGGAGTTGGACCGGGAACCTGGGACAAACTGATCGAAGCCGGCCAAATCAACGGTCTGCTCGACTGGATGACCCTGGATCGTGCGCAGCTTGCTAAGATTCCAGGGTTCGCAGAACGCAGCAGCACAAGACTGTTCGACAGCCTGCAGATCGCTCGCGAAAGGCCGTTTCAGACCTGGCTTGTCGCTATCGGTCTACCCCCGGCAGGCAGGCTGAATCCGGAGATGGAATGGCACGAGCTGGCTGCAAGAAGTGTCGAACAATGGCAAAGCGAACCGGGTATAGGCCCAGGAAGGGCCGCACGACTCTGGCAGTTTTTTCAGGACCCGCAGGTGCAGGCATTGCGCGAGCAGCTACGGGAGCAAGGTATCGCAGGTTTTTAATATTTTTTTCATCGCCCGCGTGACCGGACGTTATGGTTTTTCAAGGAGTTCACATGAAGTTTCTTTCCACCCTTATTCTGCTCGGCAGCTTCACGCTGTCAGCCCCCTCGTTACTCGCCGCCGAACAGGCCCCGCCTCCATCGGAGTGCCTGGTCAAGAGCCAGGAGATCAGCAGCAAGATTCAAGAAGCCAAGGCCGATGGCAATAAACGTGAGCAGGCAGGCCTGGAAAAAGCCCTGAGCGAGGTCAACGCCAACTGCACCGAAACATCATTGCTCAAGCAGCGGGAACAGAACGTGCTGGATGCCAAGCGCGAAGTGAGCCGCCGCCAGAACGACCTGAACAAGGCCATGGCCAAGGGCGACCCGGAGAAGATCGACAAGCGCAAAGACAAGCTCGCCGAGTCGCGCAAGCAATTGCAGGAAGCCCAGACCGAGCTGGAAAAAGTCCAGTAGGAGAATCGGGCGGCGCTCCGCTTATTCGCGAATGAATTCGCTCCTACGGGGTATTTGGTTTCAGTGATTCCTGAATTCCCGGTGACAGGCCTGGCACGCAGCCTCGACCTTGTCGACTGCGGGCGCCAGGTTACTGGCTGAAAACGGCCTGACGCCGAATGCCGTCACCAGCTCGCCGGTTGCGGTTTCAAGGGCACGGGCCATGTCCTGAAAGCGTGTTTGTTTCTGCCAGACCGCATCCGTTGCGTTTGTATGGCCGGATTCCCTGACCTGTGGAAAATGCTTCCAGGGTTCATGGGCCAGGCTGTCGAGACGGATCGCCCCATCGCTGAAACGCTGACCATCGAATGCGATGCGCCCGCGCAACATGCCCCCCAGATCCTCACTGGTCTTGAGCATTTCCTTGAAGATCGCCTTGCGCTGCCCCAAGGGCGAGTCGGGGTCGACACCGCCGCAGGCGCTCAGTACCAGACAGCAAAACAGGACAGCACACAGTCTTTTCAAATCAGGGCTCGATGCATCGGATGGGCAACGGTGGCCAGTGTCCTCGGCCACCTTTGAAGAGACGTGCAGCAATGCCGCACTCAGGCAGCCGGAAAAGCCGAAGCTACAAACATTCCTACAATGGCAGCAAGACCGATCAGCCACACCACAGAACGCATGGTAGCCAGATCGGCAACGTAGAAGATGATGTAGAGCAACCGACTGGTAATGAATAGAACGGCCAGTACATCGATAGTGACCAACTGCGCATTGCCCGCTATATGAGCAATGATGACCGCAGCAGCGAAAGCAGGAGTGATTTCATAACTGTTCAATTGCGCCGCATGGGCGCGCTTGGGAAAACCCTCCAGTGAGTCGAGAAAGCTTCGTGGATCGCGATTATGCCTGTTGGTGTACCTGCCACTTCCGATCTTGGCTATGGCAGCACAAACGATCGGCAAAAGGATCGCAATCAATACGCACCAGAATGCAACTGTCATACCTCAACTTCCTATAACTTGAACTTCATTAGAAACATGCCGAGCAATACCAGCCCGCAAGCCAACAGCCGAGGGCGACCAAAAGGCTCTTTCAGATAACGCATACCGAACAGCACCACCAGCACTACGCTGACCTCCCGCAATGCCGCAGCTTCGGCAACCGACCCCAATTGCATGGCCCAAAGCACCAGCGCATAGCTGAACAGGACACACAGCCCGACGCACAGCCCCAATTGCCACTGCTCTCGCCAGAACCCCATGAAGGCCGAGCGCTTGTGACAGACCGCAAGGAACGGAAAAGGCCAGGCGCTGATCAGCGTCAGCCAGACCAGATAGTCCAGCGGATGTGCTCCCAAACGAATGGCTTGCCCGTCGATCCAAGTGTAGCTGCCGATGCATACGCCAATCATGCCCACCACGGGTAACATCGACCATGGCAGACGAGCGCCACCTCCACCCTGCCAAAGCAGACAGACCATCCCCAGAGGAATCAGCAAGATCCCGAAAATCTGCTGCCCACTCAATTGCTCGCCCGCAAACACCAGAGTCAGCCCCAGCACCACCAACGGCGAAAGCCCCCGCATCAGCGGATAGACCAGCCCGAGGTCTCCGACCCGATAAGCCTTGATCAACAGATAGCGATAAAGCAGCTCGAAAAGCGCCGAAGCCACCAGCCATGGCCAGATATGAGTTTGCGGAGCGGTGACAAACCCCAGCGCCAGAAGCGCACAGAGCAGAGCCACGGCATCCATGCTGGCAATCACGAGCAGCCGTTCGACACTGAATTTGACGAGGGTGTTCCATATTGCATGCAGCACCGCTGCCATCAACACCAGAACAGTTGCCAGCACTCATACTCTCCTTCAAACAACTCTATGCACCTGCGCGAGCATAGTGGATTCGGCGGCTGCCCACAGACTTGCCGTGGAGAGAGCTGCTGCGATTGTCGAAGCGATTGGCTAAGATGCCACGACCGCCGCCTGCCGCTGGCGGGTCATGGATGCCCAGGAGTAGGAATGTCCACCGAAGAGGATATCGCCATCGTTGGCGGTACACCGATGATCCCAGATCAGCGCCGCGAGCTGATGCTTCGTCAATTGCGCAAGCACCAGGTACTCAGCGTGCACCAGTTGATGGAGATGTTCGATTGCTCGCACATGACCATCCGCCGCGATATCGCCGTGCTGGAACAGGAAGGACGCGCCTATTCGGTGACCGGTGGCGTGCGTATCGCCAGCCAGGTCCACAGCGAACCCAGCCATCAATCCAAGGCTGTCGTGGAGTTGCCCCACAAGCAAGGCATGGCCAGGCTCGCGGCCGGGCTGCTGCACCCGGACATGACCATTTATCTGGACGCCGGCACCAGCACCCTGGAGATCGTGCCGCATATCGTGGCGCTGTCCGGCATGACCGTGGTCACCAATGACTTCGGCATCGTCAACGCCCTGGCCGATGCCTCTCATGTGGATGTCATTCACACCGGTGGCCTGCTCGATCATCCCAATCGCTCCAGCGTCGGCGGGCTGGCTGCTGCGACATTGCGTCAACTGGCCACGGATGTGGCGTTCCTGTCCACCAGCTCATGGGACCTGCAACGGGGCACCACCACACCTTCGGCGCTGAAAGTCGAAGTCAAACAGGCGGCCATGCAGTCAGCATCACAGACCGTGCTGATCGCCACCAGCTCAAAATACGGCACCTTCGGCATGTACAAGGTTTCGGCCCTTGAACAGTTCGACACCATCATCACCGATGCCGCGCTGGCAGAAGCCGCAGCCGATGGTATTCGCAAGCACCGTATCGAGCTGTTGCTGGCGCCGGTCGGGAATAAGCGCTGATCTTATTGTTTCGCGAATGAATTCGCCCACAGGTGCAGGAGCGAATTCATTCGCGAAGTCGGTATTCCGATAAGCGTCAATTGCCAGTATCCACGCGCTCTGACAGAATCGCGAATCGTTCTCGTTATTTAACACATTTCCATTCGAGGCCATTCGTGTCGTCAGCCCCAAGCACTCATAACGAGATCGTTGGCGTGTTGTATCGCGACCATCGCAGCTGGCTGCTGGCCTGGCTTCGACGCAATGTGGCCTGCCCGCAGCGGGCCGAAGACCTGAGCCAGGACACTTTCGTACGCCTGCTGGGACGTGACGAACTCAAGACCCCGAATGAACCACGCGCCTTTCTGGCAGCGATCGCCAAAGGTCTGTTGTTCGACTATTTCCGCCGCGCAGCGCTGGAACAGGCTTATCTCAATGAGCTGATGCTGATCCCGGAAGCCGAACACCCTTCCCCGCAGGATCAATTACTGATCCTTGAAGACCTCAAGGCCATCGACCGGATGCTGGACAAGCTGTCGAGCAAAGCCCGGGCGGCGTTTCTGTACAACCGTCTGGACGGCCTGAGCCATGGCGAAATCGCCGAGCGTCTGGGGGTTTCGGTTTCACGGGTGCGGCAATACCTGGCCCAGGCCATGCGCCAGTGCTACATCGCCCTTTATGGCGAGCCGACATGAAATTCGCGGGTTCAAGACCCGTTTCCGCCCACGTGCTGGATGCCGCCATTGCGTGGCAACTGTGCCTGGATTCCGGCGACGGGATCGAGCAAGACGAATTCAGCAAATGGCTGGCCGCCAACGAAGAGCACGCCCGGGCCTGGAGCCAGTTGGGCATGCTCAACCAGCGCTTCGCCATTCCCGCAGGTCCCGCACGCAAGGCCTTGCAACAATCACCCGGCACCCTTCGCCGTCGCGTACGCAAATTGGGCGGTGGGCTCGCCGGAATATTGCTGAGCTGCGGGCTGGCGCTGTTCATGAGCGAGCGCTACCTGCCGCTGGATTACTGGCTGGCCGACCAGCGTACCGCAACCGGCGAACAGCGGGACATTCGTCTGGCGGACAACACCCTGATTCGTCTCAATACCCACAGCGCAATCGATGTTCACTACGACGCGCAACAGCGTCGGGTCGTGCTGCAGGATGGGGAAATACTGGTCGAAACCGGCAACCATGACGATCCACGCCCCTTCATCGTCGAAACCAGCGACGGCAGGATGCGCGCCCTGGGCACTCGCTTCCTCGTCAGGCGCGAAACCGATGGCACGCGTCTGAGCGTGCTGCAATCGGCAGTCGCGGCCAACCCTCGTGACAACGGCAACGAGCAGGTCTTGCGCGAGGGCCAGCAGGTCCTGCTGACGGCAAACGGGCTCGGCCCGCTGCTGAGCCTGCCTTCAGGCGTCGATGCCTGGACCCGCGGCATGCTGGTCATGGACAACGCCCGCCTGGGCGACATGCTCGACGAACTGAGCCGCTACCGGGTCGGTTATCTGGGTGTGTCGCCTCAGGTCGCGGACCTGCGGATTACCGGCAGCTTCCCGCTGGGCAATACCGATCTGGCCCTCAAGGCCTTGACGCCGACCTTGCCGGTGCAGATCGTGCAGCACACGCCATGGTGGGTGAAAGTCCAGGCCCGGACCGGGCAAAACGACGGCGCATCGCCCGAAAAACCCTGATCCCGAAATATTTTCACCAGCAGCCCTGTCACTTTTTCAGACTCGTGCGGCAGAGAGGCAATAGATACCGTTTGCCCTGGAGCCTTGTATGTCTCGCCCGCTTGAAACCCTTATGCGTCCCAGCCTGCTGGCATTGGCAATCGCCTTCGGCGCACCGCTGGTGAGCACCGCGCCGATTGCCGCCGAACAGGCTTCAAGCGTTCGCGCCTACAACCTGCCCGCCGCCGCGCTGTCCACCACGCTGAATCAGATTGCCAGTCAGGCAGGCCTGGCCCTGGCGATCAACCCATCGCTGGTCAGCGGTCGCACGTCAGCACCGGTGCAAGGTCAGTTCGAGGCCACTGCGGCCATGCGTCAGGCCTTGCGTGGCACAGGGCTGCAACTGGTGCAGAGCAGCGCAGGCACTTACAGCCTGGAAGCCGCACCGGAAGGGACACTGGCCTTGCCGGAAACCACCATTCAGGGCTCGCAGGGTGACAATGAAACCGCATGGGGCCCTGTCACGGGTTATACCGCGACCCGCACGGCGGCCGGCAGCAAGACAGACACACCTATCGTCGAGGCGCCGCGTTCGATCTCTGTGGTGACCCGCCAGCAAATGGATGATCGCTCCGTACTCAACCTCAATGATGCCCTGCGCTATACCGCTGGCGTCGTCAGCAGCGGTTATGGCTCCGACTCGCGCAACGACTGGCTGCGGATTCGCGGCTTTGTCCCGACCCAGTTCCTCGACGGCCTGCCCATGCCGGTCGGCTCCTATGCCAACCCCAAGCCCGAGCCATGGAACCTTGAGCGCATCGCGGTCCTGCGCGGCCCGTCGTCCTCGGTCTACGGCCAGACACCTCCAGGCGGCATGCTCGACATGGTCAGCCGCCGCCCGCAAGCCGAAAGCAGCAACGAAGTCGGCCTGCAGGTCGGCAACAATGAACACAAGCAGATCAATTTCGACAGCACCGGCAAGATCGACGATGAAGGCCAGTTCCTGTATCGCGTCAGCGGTGTCGTGCGTGACAGCGGCTCGGCCATCGACCACATCCCGGACAAGCGCTACAACATTGCGCCCAGCGTGACCTGGAATATCGATGACGACACGCACCTGACGTTCATCTCCCAATACACCCGTGACGATACCGGGATCACCGGCCAGTTCCTGCCCTTGCAGGGTACAAAGCTGGAGTCGGCCAGCGGCAGGATTTCCCATCACAAGAACCTGGGGGATCCGGACTGGGAATTCTATGACCGCACCTACTACGCGCTGGGCTACGCATTCGATCATCGTCTGAACGATGTCTGGCAGTTCCGCCAGAACCTGCGTTACACCAAGAGCGATCTGTCGTTCCAGGCCTTGAGCGTCAACAATGGTCCGACCGCCGTCGATGCGAACGGCAACATCGGGCGCACCACAGGCGTGGTCAACGAAGACATCAGCCAGTTTGCCGTGGACAACAACTTCCAGGCCGACTTCCAGACCGGTGCCTTGAGCCATACCGTATTGCTGGGTCTGGACCATCAGCGCTCCAATACCAACTACCAGTGGCTGTATGGCTTTGGCAACGTTCCAGGCACCAACGTCAACCGCCCGGTGTACGGCGCTGACTTCTCCAACGTGCTCTATTCGTCACTGTACGACTACAACCAGAAAACCCGGCAGACCGGCCTTTATGCACAAGACCAGATCTCTCTGGACAAGTGGCGCCTGACCCTGGGCGGTCGTGAAGACTGGGTGCATACCGGCACAAAGTTCTATAACAACAACGATGTGACCAGCACCCAGCGCGACAAAAACTTCAGCGCCAACGCGGGCTTGAGTTATGTCTTCGATAACGGCTTCACGCCGTATATTTCCTACACCGAGTCGTTTCAGCCTGCGACCGGCGCAGGCGTCAGCGCCACCGAGTCGTTCAAACCCACCGAAGGCCGTCAGTACGAAGCAGGCCTGAAGTATCAACCACCCGGCTCCAGAACCCTGCTGACGGCGGCCGTATTCGACCTGCGCCAGAAGAACGTATCGATCACCGAGAACAACATCACCAGTCAGATCGGCGAGATCAAGGTCCGTGGCCTGGAGCTTGAAGCCACTTCGGACGTGACTGACAACCTGAAGCTGATCAGTTCCTATACCTACACCGACAGCGAAATCCTCAAGGGTGACGACAAGGGCAACCGTGTCCCGCAAGTACCGCGCAATCAGGCCACGGCCTGGGCTGACTACACCTGGCACAACGGCGCACTCGATGGATTCGGCGTCGGCGCAGGCGTACGTTATGTGGGTGACACTTATGGCAACCAGAGCAATACCGCTCTGGGCCATGTAGGCTCCTACACCGTCTACGACGCTTCGGTACATTACGACCTGGGCCGCCTGGCCAGCAGCCTGAAAGGGGCTTCGGTGGCAGTGGATGCCAAGAACATTTTCAACAAGGACTACCTGGCAACCTGCGATGGCTTCTGGTGCTACTACGGCGATCAGCGCAACGTCGTCGCCAGCGTCAATTACAAGTGGTGATTTGACACACATTCCAAAGGCCCTCTGATTGTCAGCGGGCCTTTTGCTTTTGGAACATGCAATGAAAAGCCAAACCGTGCGCCGCTGGTCCATCATCCATACCTGGAGCAGCCTGATCTGCACACTGTTCCTGCTGATGCTGGCGATCACCGGCCTGCCGCTGATCTTTCATCACGAGATTGACCATCTGCTGGGCGATGCACCGCACTACCGGGAAATGCCCGCCGACACACCGCGCCTGAACCTTGAACAACTGGTTCAGGCCGCCGAGGCCCACCGGCCCGGTGAAGTGCTGCAGTATTTCGGCTGGGACGAAGACGATCCCAATGGCGTCATGGCAATTACCGCAGCGACGGCAGGCACCGAACCCAATTCGTCCCATACCTTCGCTCTGGATGCCCGTACCGGTGAAGCCCAGGAAATGCCGTCGGCCAACGGCGGCTTCATGATGGTCATGCTGCGCCTGCATGTGGATATGTATGCCGAGCTGCCGGGCAAACTGTTGCTGGCATTCATGGGGTTACTGTTTGTGGTCGCGATTGTTTCCGGGACCGTGCTGTATGCGCCTTTCATGCGCAAGCTTGAATTCGGCACCGTGCGCGCAGGCAAGTCCACGCGCACCCGCTGGCTGGACCTGCATAACCTGATCGGCGTTGTGACCCTGACCTGGGCGCTGGTGGTGGGTGTGACCGGAGTGATCAGTGCCTGCGCCGATCTGTTGATTGCCTCGTGGCGCAACGATGCTCTGGCGACCATGATCGAACCGTACCGCGACGCCCCGCCGCTGCTCCAGCGAGCCCCTGCCACACGCCTGCTGGACATCGCCGAAACCGCCGTGCCGGGCATGAAACCGGATTTCATCGCCTTCCCCGGCACGCGCTTTTCCAGCGAACACCATTACGCCGTGTTCCTCAAGGGCGACACGCACCTGACCGCTCACCTGGCGACGCCGGTCTTGATCGACGCCCAGACCCTGCAGGTCACCGCCATCGTCGAACGGCCCTGGTACATGGATGCTCTGGGCATGTCGCAGCCGTTACACTTCGGTGATTACGGCGGCATGCCGATGAAGATTCTGTGGGCGGCGCTGGATGTACTGACCATCATCGTGCTGGGAAGCGGGCTTTATCTGTGGTGGGTAAGACGTCGAACGCAGGTGAAACCATGAAAAAGGGCTCGACCTTTGCCGTGCCCGGTCTGGTTGGCGCGCTGACAGGCGCGGGCTTGTTCATGGCCCTGCTGGGCGATGGCTGGTGGGATACCCTGGCCTGGGTCGGGATGGGGATTGCGGCGGGGTTGAGTATTCGGGGATTGATGAAACGTCGGGGATGACCTTTTTTAGCGAATGAATTGGCTCCTACGCCACCTCGCAGGAGCGAATTCATTCGCGAAAACCGGATTGCAGACCCACAGCCCGCTGACTAGTCTATGAATCTGTACCCGCCGAGGAACATTCATGTCAGCACCTACCATGACGTTGTATTCCAACCCAGCTTCTCCCTTCGCCCGCAAGGTGGTTGTCCTGCTGCATGAAACCGGACAGCTCGACAGAGTGAAGTTGCAGACGACACTGCTCACACCGGTCAACCCTTCTGCCGAACTCAACGATGACAATCCTGCTGGCAAGATCCCGGCCTTGCGCCTGGCTGACGGCAATATCATTCATGACAGCCGGGTGATCCTCGACTATCTGGATCACCAGCACGTAGGCAACCCGCTGATCCCTCGTGAAGGCTCGGCCCGCTGGAGGCGTCTGACCCTGGCTTCGCTGGCCGATGCCCTGATGGACGCTGCTCTGCTGATCCGTTACGAAACGGCGCTGCGTCCTCAGGAAAAGCACTGGGATCAGTGGCTCGATAACCAGCAGGAAAAGATCGAGCGCGCCCTGAGCTATTTCGAGCAGGACGCAATCACCGAACTCAGCTCATCCTTCGATATAGCCTCCATCAGCGTGGCAGCCGCCCTTGGCTATCTGGACTTCCGTCAGCCGGACCTGCGCTGGCGCAGCAGCTATCCGCGGCTGGCCAACTGGTACGCCGACGTCAGCCAGCGGCCATCGATGCTGGCGACCCAGCCGTTCGTTTGATCGCGATTTCAGCCCGTGACGTCAATCAGCAATCGGGCTGGTCAGCGGTATAGCGACGCGCCGGATTTACTGCGGCATCGAACTCGCGCAGGGCCTTGGCACCAATCAGCAATGGATAGTTGAAGTGGCTGCGATCCACAAGGTTCACTTCGACCGTGCGCTTCTTGTTGCCCAGGCACAGTTCAAGATCAACGACCGGGCGCTTGGCGGAATCGATGGCTTCATCGTCGTCATCGCCCTCAGCGCGGCCCTTGATCGTGCTGATGCGGGAAACCTTGTGTTCGTAGACTTTCCTGTCGGCATCCTTGGTCGCCAGACGGAAACGTACCCAGTCCTCGCCATCACGCTGGAACAACTCGATGTCCTTGGCCGACAGGGATGCTGTCAGTGCACCGGTGTCCATCTTGGCCTTGAAGGTCTGGCCGATCTCGGCGACCTTGATGTTTTCATAGCGACCATACAGCGTCGGTTCGGCGGCCATGACAGGCAACGCCAGCAGGGACAACAGCGCCAGAATCGGTTTCACGTGGCAAGTTCCTCGCAGGGGGCAGCGCCTTATTGACGCCCGGTTTTAGACAGCGAACTTGAAGTTTGTTCGGATATGACCAGCATAATCGTCAGCGCGTGAAACATTTGTAAGCACCTGTGTAATTGGCGCGGCAAATCAGTGTCTCTATCATTGCCAACCTTGAAGAGACTCAAGAGAACCTTATGCGTCGAGTGCTTTGTGGCTGTTTCGTCACCCTTCTGCTGCTGATCAACACCCTCGTGCTGATCGGCCCGCTATTGGTTTGCGCCCTGCTCAAACTGCTGTTCCAGGGGCATATGCGTGATCACTGCTCAGCGGCGGTGATGTGGTTTGCGGAAACCTGGGCGCATATCAACAAATACATCTTCGGCGCATTCACCCCGACCCGCTGGGAGATTCGCGGCCACGAAGACCTGCGCGGCGATACCTCCTACCTGCTGATCTGCAACCATCAGTCGTGGGTTGATATCCCGGCCCTTGTACAGGCGCTCAACCGTCGCACACCCTTCTTCAAGTTCTTCCTGAAAAAGGAACTGATCTGGGTACCGTTTCTGGGGCTGGCCTGGTGGGGACTGGATTACCCGTTCATGAAGCGCTACAGCAAGGCGTTCCTGGCAAAGCACCCGGAACTCAAGGGCAAGGATCTGGAAATCACCAAGGCCGCCTGCGAGCTGTTCAAGCGCCAGCCGGTGACCATCGTCAACTATCTGGAAGGCACACGCTTCACAAAAGCCAAACATGCGGCACAAGCATCGCCCTACAAGAACCTGCTCAAGCCCAAGGCCGGAGGCGTAGCGTTCGTGCTGGCTGCCATGGGCGAACAACTGGATGCGATTCTGGATGTGACGGTGGTGTATCCCGGCTCACGGATTCCGGGGTTCTGGGACATGCTGTGCGGGCGAGTGCCGAAGGTGATCGTCGACATCAAGACCCGGGAACTGGACCCTGCGCTGTGGCAAGGCGACTACGAGAACGATCCGCTGTTTCGCGAACGGATCCAGAACTGGGTCAACCAGCTCTGGATCGAAAAGGACGCCCATATCAGCGCCTTGCGTAACGAATCAGCTACCGGCACCCCATAGACCGCTCAGGCTCTGCAATGCGGAGCCGCTGGCGCCTTGCTGGCCGAGGTATTGCAGGATCACCGGCACAAACTGGCTGACCATGCTGCTGTCCATGCCCAGCGCCTTGAATGCGTTGTTCACGTCATCCATGTTCTGCACATTGCCCAACGCACTGCCGAGCGCCGAACCGCTTCCCGATTTGCCGCTGCCGCCCAGCAAGGCACCAAGCCCGCCGTCACCCAGCGTATTCAACGCGGAAAGCCCCGACAACTGATCAAGTCCCGGAACGGATTTAGTGAGTTGGGAATAATCGGGGCCGGTGAGTTTGTTCTTCGCCAACCCAAGTAAAGCGCCCGTACCGCCAACAGCCTGTTCGGGGGTGACATTCAGTTGTGTACCGAGGGTATTGAGCAGGCCGGCAGCCTCAGGTGCCGCCGTGGCTTTCTGATTACCGCCTGTGGCGTTGGAAACCGCATTGGCTGCGTCATTCAGATTGAACGCAAAAGCCGGGCTTGCCGCCAGGGCCATCAATGTAGCAAGTACCATACCGCGAGCAGTATTCATTACAGTCAACCTCTAACCGAAACCATCCAGTGGTGGATGATAAAACAGACGGTTTGACTGGAGGATGGAGGGCTTGTTCCCGCCAGAAACAGTTGAATACAGGTTATTTCCTACCCTGTAGGAGAGCGAATTCATTCGCGAATGAATTCGCTCCTATAGCTATCAGGCAGCGCTGAACAGCTTGTGCGGGTCGATCACGAATTTCTTCGGCACGCCCGCATCAAACTCGCCGTAGCCACGGGGCGCGTCATCCAGGCTGATGACTTCGACACCCACCACATCGGCGATCTTGATGCGGTCCCACATGATGGCCTGCATCAATTGACGGTTGTACTTCATGACCGGGGTCTGGCCGGTATGGAAGCTGTGGGATTTGGCCCAGCCCAGGCCAAAGCGGATACTCAGGCTGCCCATTTTCGCTGCGGCATCCACGGCACCCGGATCTTCGGTGACGTACAGGCCGGGGATACCGATCTTGCCGGCAACACGTACCACGCCCATCAACGAGTTGAGCACCGTGGCCGGCGCCTCGGACTGCGCACCTGTATGACCATGGCCACGCGCTTCAAAGCCCACGGCATCGATGGCGCAATCCACTTCAGGCTCACCCAGTAGCGCGGCGATCTGTTCGTGAAGTGGCGTATCCAGCGACAGGTCGGCGATCTCGAAACCCTGAGCCTTGGCGTGAACCAGACGCGTCGGGTTCACATCGCCGACGATCACCACCGCAGCACCCAGCAAGCGTGCCGAAGCAGCAGCCGCCAGACCGACAGGCCCGGCACCGGCGACATACACGGTGCTGCCCGGACCGACACCCGCAGTCACTGCGCCGTGATAACCGGTCGGCAGAATGTCGGAGAGGCAGGTCAGGTCGCGGATCTTCTCCATGGCCGCATCGCGGTCAGGCAGTTTCAGCAGGTTGAAATCGGCGTAAGGCACCAGCACGTATTCCGCTTGCCCGCCGACCCAGTCGCCCATATCAACATAACCATACGCTCCACCGGCACGTGCCGGGTTGACGGTCAGGCAGACGCCGGTGTGCTGCTCCTTGCAACTGCGGCAACGACCGCACGCCACGTTGAACGGCACCGAAACCAGGTCGCCGACCTTGAGGTTTTCGACATCGCGCCCGGCTTCGAGCACTTCGCCAGTAATTTCATGACCGAGCACCAGCCCGGTCTGGGCAGTGGTACGACCGCGAACCATGTGCTGGTCCGAGCCGCAGATGTTGGTGGAAACAACGCGCAGAATGACTCCGTGTTCGATGCGCTTGCCCCTTGGATCCTGCATTTTCGGGAAAGGAATTGTTTGCACCTCGACCTTGCCAGCGCCGAGATACACCACACCGCGATTACCAGACATGCTTTCACCTCTGTATTTTGTTGTTGGAAAAAAGAGGGGCGGTAGCTACAAGTGGCAAGCTTCAAGCGCCAAGAGGATCTCGCCAGCGTTCAACGTGCAGCTTGAAACTTGTCACTTGCAGCTCTACAGAACCACCGTTCTGTTGGCATTCAGAAAAACCCGCCGTTCAATGTGATACCCGACAGCGCGTGCCAGTGTCAGCCCTTCGATATCCCGGCCTTTGGCAATCAGGTCTTCGGGATAGTGGCTGTGGTCTACCACTTCGACGCCCTGGGCAATGATCGGTCCTTCGTCCAGGTCGTTGTTGATGTAATGCGCCGTCGCGCCCACCAGTTTCACGCCCTTGTTGTAGGCCTGATGGTAAGGCTTGGCTCCCTTGAAGCCCGGCAGCAGCGAGTGATGAATGTTGATCGCCTTGCCGTCGAGCTTGCGGCACAGGTCCGGTGACAGCACCTGCATGTAACGGGCGAGAATCACCAGTTCCGCACCTGAATCTTCGATGACCTGCCAGACCTTGGCTTCTTGAGAAGGCTTATCGTTCGGGTCAAGTGGGAAATGGTAGTACGGAATTCCGTGCCAGCCAGCCAGAGGCTCAAGATCGGGGTGATTGGAAACCACCGCCACCACATCCATGGACAACTGGTTGATGCGCTGACGATAGAGCAGATCGTTCAGGCAGTGGTCGGCCTTGGAAACCATGATCACGACTTTTGGCCGGTAGTTCGGTGCCGTCAGCTCGAAGATCATGCCAAAGGCTTCACCGCGCTCGGTCAAGCCAGAGCGAAAGGCCGCTTCGTCGAAGCCGTCGGGCTGACGGAATTCAACACGAATGAAAAAACGTCCCGAGAGCCGGTCATCGAACGAATGGTGTTCAGTGACATAGCAGCCCTGCTCGAACAGATAGCGGGTTACCGCATCCACCGTCCCCAGCACACTGGGGCAGTCGGCAGTCAAAATCCATGTATCAGGGGCGCGACTCATATAAAGGTGACTCCTGTTTACTGCCGCTGTTCGCGAATGAATTCGCTCCTACAGTGTCAGGGACACGGCGGAGTCTCCTACGCCTTGATGGTCAATCCGTATTCGGCACTGGCATCCTGCAGCCAAAGCCACCAGTAATCCGAGAAGCTGCGACGGATCAGCAGCTCCCAGGTTTCTTCGCCCGTGCGGCGAATCACCAGTTGCGACTTGGCGAAC
This sequence comes from Pseudomonas cichorii, assembly GCF_018343775.1. Classification (NCBI taxonomy): domain Bacteria; kingdom Pseudomonadati; phylum Pseudomonadota; class Gammaproteobacteria; order Pseudomonadales; family Pseudomonadaceae; genus Pseudomonas; species Pseudomonas cichorii. The sequence goes on along the minus strand of NZ_CP074349.1, from coordinate 493,312 downwards.
ACGGTGCCAACGGCCTTGCCCACCGGGAAGTTGTCGGGGTGTACGTCATAGCTGGTGGACTTCATCAGCACTTCACGAACATTGGGGCCGGTCAGCTCCAGAATCGATTGGCCGCCGCTGACATTCACCACAGAGATATGCAGCCCCGACAGCGCTTCGCGCAGCCGTTGTTCGGTCGCAAACTCTTCGCCGGTGGGCACGATCAGCAGCCACTCATCCGGGCCGAGCCATTGCAGCGAGCTTTCGCCACTGCTGACCAATGTGAGCGCGGCAGGCAATTCCATGCCCAGAGCCTTGTGAACTCCGGCAGCGAACGCCGGATCACGAGCGTCGCCACGGAGGGTCAGATGGCCGAGCAGTTTCTTCTCGCGCAGCGTGACACCGGGGTTGGCGCGGCCTTTGCCGACCAGGCTGCCGAGATCGGCGTGGAACAGCGGCGATTCAGCCTTTACGCCCGCTTCGGGGCGCTGTTGGTATACGTTGACTGTGGTCATGGGACACCTGTCATGAATTCGGTTTTTTGCCGTAGGCGCGAATCGGGCGGCGCTCCGCTTATTCGCGCCTACAGTGTTATCACTCCACGTTCTGCTGATCGCCTTTCGGGTCGAAGAACACCGAAGAAACGATTTCGGCTTCGATCACGCTGCCATCGGCCAGCGGTGCAAAGACCCGCTCGCCCATGCGCTGCAAACCGCCCTTGACCACGCCCATCGCAAACGAATAACCCAGCGAGTTATGGGCATAGCTGGAGGTGACGTGGCCGACCATGGTCATCGGGATCGTCTGCTGAGTGTCGAAGACCAGTTGCGCGCCTTCCGGCAGCCATTGGGTCGGGTCGACCGGCTTGAGGCCCACCAGTTGCTTGCGTTGTTCACGCACGCAATCTTCGCGGTTCATGCCGCGCCAGCCGATCCAGGAGAACGGCTTGGTGCGACCCACGCACCAGCCCATGTTCAGATCGTCCGGGGTCATCGAGCCATCGGTGTCCTGACCGACGATGATGAACCCCTTCTCGGCCCGCAGCACGTGCATGGTCTCTGTGCCATAAGGCGTCAGGTTGTACTTCTTGCCTGCCTCGGCGATCTTTTCCAGAACACCCATGGCGTAGTCGGCCTGGATGTTGACCTCGTAGGACAGCTCGCCCGTAAAGGAAATACGGAACACACGTGCTGGCACGCCAGCCACCAGGCCTTCCTTCCAGGTCATGAACGGAAACGCTTCACGGCCCAGATCGATATCGGTCACTTCACTGAGCAGCTTGCGGCTGTTGGGGCCGGACAACGTCAGGGTCGCGTAATGATCGGTCACAGAGGTGAAATACACCTTCAGGTCCGGCCATTCGGTCTGCTGGTAGATTTCCAGCCATTGCAACACACGGGCCGCGCCGCCCGTGGTGGTAGTCATGATGAAATGATTGTCAGCGACGCAAGCGGTCACGCCGTCGTCGAAGACCATGCCGTCTTCCTTGCACATCAGGCCATAACGCGCTTTGCCCACATCCAGCTTGGTCCAGGCGTTGGTGTAGACGCGGTTCAGGAATTCACGGGCGTCCGGGCCTTGAATGTCGATCTTGCCCAGTGTCGAGGCGTCCAGCAGACCGACGCTTGCGCGCACGGCTTTGCATTCACGGGCGACAGCGGCATGCATGTCTTCACCGTTTTTCGGGAAGTACCATGGGCGCTTCCACTGGCCGACATCTTCAAACTCGGCACCGTTCTTGATGTGCCAGGCATGCAGTGCGGTAAAGCGTACCGGCTCGAAGATGTGTCCGCAGTGACGGCCTGCAATGGCGCCGAAGGTCACAGGCGTGTAGTTCGGGCGGAACATGGTGGTGCCCATCTCCGGGATGGAAACCTTCAGCGAACGGGCAGCAATGGCCAGACCGTTGACGTTGCCCAACTTGCCCTGATCAGTGCCGAAACCCAGCGCGGTGTAGCGCTTGACGTGCTCGACCGACTCGAAGCCTTCCCGGGTCGCCAGTTCGATGGCGGCGGCGGTGACGTCGTTCTGCAGGTCGACGAACTGCTTGGGTGCGCGGGCCGTGCCTTTTTCATGGGGCACATGGAACAGCGCCAGCGCCGGTTCTTCTGCGCGGCTCAGGGCTTTGGGCATGACGCCCTCCACCGCCTTGAAACCGGCCTCGCTGGCAGCACGAGCACCACCTTCAAAGCCGTCGGCCAGGGTATCGGCCAGGCTGTAGACGCCATTCACGCCGCCGACACAGACACGTTTCTGTGGTGCTTCGCCCGGTACGAAACCGAGAATGTCTTCACGCCAGACCGGCTTGCCGCCCAGGTGCGAAGCCAAGTGCACGATCGGGCTGTAACCGCCGGAGCTGGCAACCAGATCACACTCAAGCCATTCACCAGGGCTGGTAACGCTCAGTGTCTTGACGTCGATGGCCGCCACACGGGCAGCCGTCACGCGCTTGCTGCCACGGGTTTCGATCACAGCGCTGGAGGTAAGGATACGAATACCCTTGGCCCGCGCTTCTTCAACCAGCGGACCACGCGGGTTATGGCGTGCATCGGCAATCGCCACCACTTGCAGGCTGGCATCGATCCAGTCCAGAGCAACGCGATAGGCGTGATCGTTGTTGGTGGACAGCACCAGCTTGCGGCCCGGAGCCACGCCATAACGGCGAACATAAGTGGAGACGGCGCCAGCCAGCATGTTGCCCGGAACGTCGTTGTTGCCGTAGACCAGAGGGCGTTCGTGAGTACCGGTGGCCAATACGACACGCTTGGCGCGTACGCGATGCATGCGCTGACGCACCATGCCAATCGGGGCGCGATCGCCAAGATGATCGGTCAGGCGCTCATGAATGGTCAGGAAGTTGTGATCGTGATAGCCGTTGACCGTGGCACGAGGCAGCAGGGTCACGTTCTTCAGGCCCTTGAGCTCGTCGATAACAGTAGCGACCCATTCAGCGGCCGGTTTACCGTCAAGGCTCTCACGGCTGTCGAGCAGGCTGCCGCCGAACTCTTCCTGCTCATCGGCCAGAATCACCCGTGCGCCACTGCGCGCAGCGGCCAGGGCAGCGGCCAGACCGGCAGGCCCGGCGCCGACGATCAGCACGTCGCAGTGCTGGTTCATCGCATCATAACTGTCCGGATCGTTCTCGGTCGGCGAACGGCCAAGACCGGCGGCCTTGCGGATGTACTTCTCGTAAGTCATCCAGAACGATTGCGGGTACATGAAGGTTTTGTAGTAGAAACCCGGTGGCATCAGCTTGCCGCCGACCTTGCCGAGAATCCCCATCACGTCATTGTTAACACTCGGCCAGCCGTTGGTGCTGGTCGCCACCAGACCCGGATACAGCGCCTGCTGGGTAGCACGCACGTTGGGGATCTGGGTCGCTTCGGTAGAGCCGATCTGCAAGACCGCATTCGGCTCTTCGGAGCCCGCCGCGAAAATGCCGCGAGGACGGGAATACTTGAAGCTGCGGCCGATGATATCCACACCATTGGCCAGCAGCGCAGCGGCCAGGGTATCGCCCTCGAAACCCTGATAAGACTGACCGTTGAAGGTGAAATTCAGCACCTTGCTACGGTCGATACGGCCACCATGGGGCAGTCGGTTGGTCTGGCTCATGCCTTGTCTCCCTTGGCCGTGAACTGTGGCTTGGCGCCAATCGGATAGGTTTCCAGAATCTCGTAGGTCACGGTGTCGCGGGTGGCATTGAAGTACTGGCGGCAACCGGCAGCGTGAATCCACAGTTCGTGATGCAGACCACGGGGGTTGTCACGGAAGAACATGTAGTCGCCCCACTCTTCATCAGTGCAGGCGTTCGGATCCAGTGGACGCGGGATGTGCGCTTGACCAGAGCTGTGAAATTCCTCTTCGGAGCGCAGTTCGCCACAGTGAGGACAGAAGATATGCAACATAAAAAACTCTCCTTCTTAAAACCTCGTGAGAACGTAGCGAGCAAAGGTAAGACAAGGCAAAAACAGGCGAGAAAGCGGAGTTTAGAATTCTAAATGAGCATTTCTCGCCTGTTTTTAACGCCGTATTACCGAGCGCAGTAGTTCTCACGTGGTTTTTGTTAGTGGGCGACCGCGGCAGCGCCATGCTCATCAATGAGGGCGCCGTTGTGGAAACGATCGATGGAGAAAGGCTTGGCCAACGGGTGCATCTCACCCTTGGCCAGGCTCGCGGCAAATACGTTGCCCGAGCCAGGCGTTGCCTTGAATCCACCGGTGCCCCAACCGCAGTTGAAGAACATGTTCGGTACGGGGGTCTTGGAGATGATCGGGCAGGCGTCCGGCGTGGTATCGACGATGCCGCCCCACTGACGGTTCATGCGCACCCGCGACAGCACAGGGAACATCTCGACGATGGCCTGGATGGTGTGCTCGATCACCGGGTACGAACCGCGCTGGCCGTAGCCGACCCAGCCGTCGATACCGGCACCGATCACCAGATCGCCCTTGTCGGACTGGCTGATATAACCGTGAACGGCGTTGGACATGATCACGCTGTCGATGATGGGTTTGATCGGCTCGGACACCAGCGCCTGCAACGGATGGGATTCGATCGGCAGACGGAAGCCTGCCAGTTTCGCCATGTGCCCGGAGTTACCGGCCGTCACCACGCCGACACGCTTGGCGCCGATGAAACCCTTGTTGGTTTCGACGCCGATGCAAACACCGTTTTCCTTGCGGAAACCGATCACTTCGGTCTGCTGGATCAGGTCCACACCCAGGGCATCGGCGGCGCGGGCAAAACCCCAGGCCACGGCATCGTGACGGGCAACGCCGCCACGGCGCTGGACCGTTGCACCGATGATCGGGTAACGCGTGTTTTTCGAGCAGTCCAGGTACGGAATCTCTTCGGCAACCTGTTTGCCATTAAGCAGTTCGCCATCCACACCGTTCAGGCGGTTGGCGCTGACCCGACGCTCCGAGTCGCGCATGTCTTGCAGCGTGTGGCACAGGTTGTACACGCCACGCTGGGAAAACATGACGTTGTAGTTCAGGTCCTGGGACAGGCCTTCCCACAGTTTCATTGCATGCTCATAGAGATGAGCCGACTCGTCCCACAGGTAGTTGGAACGCACGATGGTGGTGTTGCGTGCCGTGTTACCGCCGCCCAGCCAGCCCTTCTCGACCACGGCCACGTTTTTCACGCCGTGCTCCTTGGCCAGATAATAGGCCGTTGCCAGACCGTGACCGCCACCGCCGACGATCACGACGTCGTAGACTTTCTTGGGCGTCGGCGTGCGCCACATGCGCTGCCAGTTTTCATGATGGCTGAGGGAGTGTTTGAAAAGGCCGAAGCCTGAGTAATGCTGCATGAAGGGCTACTCCTGACTCAGCGATAAACCGGGAAATCGGCGCACAGTGCTGCGACCTGACTGGCAACGTTGGCCTCGACATCGGCATCACCGAGGTTGTCGAGAATGTCGCAGATCCAGCCGGCCAGATCGGTACATTGGGTCACCTTGAAACCGCGACTGGTGACGGCCGGGGTGCCGATCCGCAGGCCCGAAGTCACGAACGGCGATTGCGGGTCGTTCGGTACCGAGTTCTTGTTGACGGTGATGTGCGCACGGCCCAGAGCGGCGTCCGCATCCTTGCCGGTCAGGCCCTGACGAATCAGGCTGACCAGGAACAGGTGGTTGTCGGTACCGCCGGACACCACGTCGTAACCGCGATCCACGAAGACCTGCGCCATGGCCTGGGCGTTGTCGATCACTTGTTGTTGATAAGCCTTGAAACCTGGCTCCAGCGCTTCCTTGAAGCACACGGCCTTGGCGGCGATGACGTGCATCAACGGGCCGCCCTGCCCACCGGGGAATACGGCGGAGTTGAGTTTTTTCTCAAGGTCTTCGTTGGCCTTGGCCAGGATCAGGCCACCACGCGGACCACGCAGGGTCTTGTGGGTGGTGGTGGTCACCACATCGGCATAAGGCAGCGGGTTCGGATACAAACCGGCAGCCACCAGCCCGGCCACGTGGGCCATGTCGACGAACAGGTAAGCGCCCACCTTGTCGGCAATTTCACGGAAGCGCGGAAAATCCAGGGTTTTCGAGTAGGCCGAGAAACCGGCAATGATCATCTTCGGCTTGGTTTCCAGGGCGATACGCTCGACTTCGTCGTAGTCGATCAGCCCGGTATTGGTGTCGATGCCGTATTGCACAGCGTTATAAAGGCGACCGGAGAAACTCACCTTGGCACCGTGGGTCAGGTGACCGCCATGGGCCAGGCTCATGCCCAGCACGGTATCGCCCGCTTGCAGCAGAGCCAGATAGACAGCGGCGTTGGCCTGGCTGCCGGAGTGGGGCTGGACGTTGGCGTAATCGGCACCAAACAGCAGCTTGGCCCGCTCGATTGCCAGTTGCTCGACTTTATCGACATGCTCGCAGCCACCGTAATAACGCTTGCCCGGATAGCCTTCGGCATATTTGTTGGTCAGTCCGCTGCCCTGAGCCTGCATCACACGCTTGCTGGTGTAGTTTTCGGAGGCGATCAGCTCGATATGGTCTTCCTGGCGCTGCTCCTCGGCATTGATCGCAGCCAACAGTGCATCGTCATATCCCTGGATCTGGTCTTGCTTGCTGAACATCGCGGTTCTCCCAGCGGCGGCGTTGCGCCTGGCTTGTCGGCAGGGCGTTGAGCTGCCCTTTGGATGCGATGGTAGGGCCGACGCAAACCAGCCAAATGCCTATGGACGCCACACAAAGGTGCGTTTACGACATGGCTTGGCGGGGAGAGACAAATCGATTGGCGGATGAATCCGCTCCTGCAAGATCCGAAGGAGCGGGTTCATCCGGGAAAACTTACATTCAGGCAGGCTTGTCAGCGCGGAACATAGTGCGAATGCCACGCACGGCCTGACGGATGCGGTCCTGGTTTTCAATCAGGGCGAAACGGACATGGTCGTCGCCGTACTCACCGAAACCGATACCCGGCGACACACAGACCTTGGCTTCGGCCAGCAGCTTCTTGGCGAACTCCAGCGAGCCGAGGTGCGCGTAAGCAGGCGGGATCTTGGCCCAGACATACATCGACGCCTTGGGATTTTCCACCATCCAGCCCAGTTCATGCAGGCCTTTGACCAACACATTACGGCGCTGACGATACTGCTCGGCGATATCCAGCACGCATTGCTGGTCGCCTTCGAGCGCAGCAATCGCGGCCACCTGCAAAGGCGTGAAGGTGCCGTAGTCGTGATAGCTCTTGATCCGCGCCAGAGCACTGACCAGTTCCGGGTTACCCACCATGAAACCGATGCGCCAGCCCGCCATGTTGTAGCTCTTGGACAGGGTGAAGAACTCCACCGCAATGTCTTTGGCACCGGGAACCTGCATGATCGACGGAGCCTTCCAGCCGTCATAGACGATGTCGGCATAGGCCAGATCGTGAATCACCAGCACATCGTATTGCTTGGCCAGTGCAACCACGCGCTCGAAGAAATCCAGCTCCACGCACTGGGCAGTGGGGTTGGACGGAAAGCCCAGGATCATCATCTTCGGCTTGGGGATCGAGCCACGAATAGCCTTTTCCAGTTCGGCAAAGAAGTCGACACCTGGCACCAGCGGTACCGAACGCACCTGGGCGCCGGCAATCACGGCACCGTAGATGTGAATCGGATAACTGGGGTTGGGCACCAGCACCGTGTCGCCCTGATCAAGGGTGGCGAGCATCAGGTGCGCCAGGCCTTCCTTGGAACCAATGGTGACAATGGCTTCACTTTCAGGGTCGATATCGACCTCGTAGCGCTTCTTGTACCAGTTGGAAATGGCACGACGCAGACGAGGAATACCCCGTGAAGTCGAATAGCCGTGGGTGTCTTCGCGCTGGGCAACGGTGACCAGCTTTTCGACGATATGCGGTGGCGTCGCCCCATCGGGGTTGCCCATGCTCAAGTCGATAATGTCTTCACCACGACGACGAGCCGCCATTTTCAGCTCGGCAGTGATGTTGAACACGTAAGGGGGGAGTCGATCTATGCGCGCAAAGCGGCGCGGCAAACCTTGGTCAGCCATGAGTATCTCGCAGACGTAAGCGCCCGGAACCGTCCGAGCGACGTTGGCCACATGAGGCGGCCTGCGGCGAAGATAAGTGCAGTAATGACGCTTTGTCTACAGATATCTGTGGGACCGAATTCATTCGGGAAGAGGCCGGTTCAGGCGCAACGCTCGTATCTAGCTCACTGACGCCTTCCCGAATGAATTCGGTCCCACTGGTTTTTCAGAGGGCCAATAACTCCCGCAGCCCCAGCAAGACCAGGAAATGCCCGGGATAGATCGCATAAGCCCAGCGCCGCATGGGAGCTACCGCAAACCCGGGTTTCCTGCGCAGCAGTGCAATGCCCATGACCGGCGCGATCAGGCAAGCGATGATCGAACCAATGGAGATCGGATCACCCCACGCTGCACCGGCGAACATGTCGGGCCAGGCATTGGCCGCGACACAGAGCACCGCCGGAAAAACCCCGTACCAGAGCGGTTTCTGCAAGACCAGCAGCAATACCAGCGGCAGCAGCACACCCGCAAAACCGAACATAAGGTGTTGCTGAAAGAGCGCGGCAAACAACAAGGCAACAATGGCCATGAGTCGTGTCGTGACATTGCGGTGTCGCCAGCCCTGGGCAACCAGAAGCCCGAGCAACAGGGTCGGCATGACATTCAGGGTCGTGGCATCGGCCATGAACAATCGATAGGGAATCTCAGACAAGACCGCAAACGCCAACACCCAGCCCAGATAACGCCACTGCACCCGGGGCGTCACCAACGCGGCGCTGCGACGTGCCAGGTTGACGGCAATCGCCAGGCAAAACCAGGGAAACGCCAGGCGCCCCGGTACGTAGAGAACATTGACCGCCCAGCCCACATAGCGCAGGTGATCGAGCACCATGCTCAGCATCGCCAGCCATTTGAGCAGATCCAGCGCCTTGTCGCGTCCCGGCAGAAAGGGCGGGTTTGAAAGATCCATGTCGCTCCCGAAAATAAAAGCATTTCAACCGTTAACAATGGCGTTACTCAACACGGCATTGTTCGCTAAAGTGCGCACCATAAACGACCACAAGGAATCGGCCATGACAGACCAAAGCCAACAGTTCGCCAGCGACAACTATTCCGGCATCTGCCCCGAAGCCTGGGCGGCCATGGAACAGGCGAACAAAGGGCATCAACGTGCCTATGGCGATGACCAGTGGACTGCCCGCGCCTCCGACGATTTCCGTCGACTGTTCGAGACCGATTGCGAAGTGTTCTTTGCCTTCAACGGCACAGCGGCCAACTCGTTGGCACTGTCGTCGCTGTGCCAGAGTTATCACAGTGTCATCTGTTCGGAAACTGCCCACGTCGAAACAGACGAATGCGGCGCACCGGAGTTCTTCTCCAACGGCTCGAAACTGCTCACAGCCCCAAGCGCTGGCGGCAAGCTGACGCCTGAATCGATCCGCGAAGTGGCGCTCAAGCGTCAGGACATCCACTATCCCAAACCACGGGTCGTAACCCTGACCCAGGCGACGGAAGTCGGCGGTGTCTACCTGCCGGAAGAACTGCGGGCGATCAGCGCAACCTGCAAGGAGCTGGGCCTGCATCTGCATATGGATGGCGCCCGTTTCTCCAATGCCTGCGCCTATCTGGACTGCTCACCCGCCGAGCTGACCTGGAAATCGGGGGTCGATGTGCTGTGCTTTGGCGGCACCAAGAACGGCATGGCGGTGGGTGAAGCCATCCTGTTCTTCAACCATGATCTGGCCGAAGACTTCGACTATCGCTGCAAACAGGCCGGGCAACTGGCTTCAAAAATGCGCTTCCTGTCCGCGCCATGGGTCGGGCTGCTGGAAAACGACGCCTGGCTCAAACATGCGCGCCATGCCAACCATTGCGCGCAATTGCTGGCCGAACTGGTCAAGGATATTCCAGGTGTGGAGCTGATGTTCCCGGTGCAGGCCAACGGCGTGTTCCTGCAACTCTCGGAACCGGCAATTGCCGCGTTGACCGCCAGGGGCTGGCGTTTCTACACCTTCATCGGCAAGGGCGGCGCACGCTTCATGTGCTCCTGGGATACCGAAGAAGCACGGGTGCGGGAACTGGCGGCAGATATTCGCCTGGTGATGCAGGGTTAGGATTATCGCCTTGTTCAACTGTGTGGGAGCGAATCGCTCCCACAACCGTTAGCACTCAACCCTGCGAAATGGTCTTGGAAATCACATCCACTGTCGCGCTCACCTGCTCCTGGTAACGCGCCAGCTCGACCTTGTGTTGCTGCTCAAGCTCAATCTGCTGCGAACACAGGTTCAGCGCCGCCAGCACCAGCAGGCGGTCGCCGATCAGGGTCGGGTATTTGCGCTTGGTATCGGTCAGGGATGCCTGGAGCATCGCCGCGGCCTGCAGGAGGGTCTTGTCTTCGCCTGCCGGCGCCTTGACCGAATACTCGCTACCCAGAATGGAGAGAACGGTTACCCCGTTTCTGTCGTAGTTCATGCGCTGACAGCACTGGCGCTGGTTGCGCGTTCGACCAGTGCCTGAATGCGCGCAGCGGTACTGCCTTGTTTCTCTTCCTGTTCCATCAGGCTCAATTGCAGGCTGTCGTTCTCATCCCTGGCTTTGGCAAGTTCGGCGCTCAGTTGCGCGTTTGTGTCCTGCAGTTGCTGGTTCTGTTGCACCAGATCACCGACAAGCTGTTCCAACTGGCTAAGGGAGGTTTCCAACATTCTGATTTCTCAAGCAAATTTCAACGGGCGCACACGATAAAGAAAAGTCTCCACGCATGCCAGAACAAAGCAAGGCTTCAGGGGCCATGTGACTGCATTTTAACCACCGGGTTCCTGCGGTTCGTCAGAACACCGCCGCTGCGACAAAAGCGCACAGCAAAAATCTCGGTGCCATCACTCATAAACGGCCCAACCCAGTGGTTTCAAGTACTTGCAGACAATTTTTCATTTTCTGGAAAAAACGCCAGAAACTCATCCACGTCAAAGTATGTGCCCTGCCCTCAAGACTTTCGTCGTAGAACCGATAGGCAGCCAACATCACGAAATTGCCTTTTCTTTCTATACGACGCATGGAACGCGCCTGACTTCTGGAAGCTTCCATGTCATTACGTAATATGAATATCGCGCCACGCGCGTTTCTCGGGTTTGCCGTGATCGGCGCACTCATGCTGATTCTCGGTTTTTTCGCGCTCTCGCAGATGAGCAAGATCCGCGTAGCGACCGAGACCCTGGCCGAGAACAGTGTTCCCAGCATCAAAAGTCTGGATCGGTTTGCAGAAGTGAGTATCCGCCTGCGGGTGCTCTCCTATCGACTGCTGGTCAATCGGGAACCGGATATCCAGCAGAAGACCATCGACTTGCTGGCCATGCGCAACAAGCAGATCAGCGAAGCCCAGGCCATTTACGAAAGACTGATCGGTGACCCGAAAGAGCAAGCACTCTACAACCAGTACGTGCAATTGCTCGGTCAATATCGCCAGCTCGAAGACCGTATGAAAGTCCTGACCCGGGCCAACAAGGTCGATGAGTTGCAAGACCTGCTCAATAACGAAATGCTCAGCAACTCCGACCAGATGAACGTCGTGCTCAGCAAACTGGTGGACATCAACACGGAACAGTTGAACAACACCAAAAAGCAGGCCGCCCAGGAATATGCTTCAGCCTTCAATCTGGTCATCGGCCTGCTGATCATCGCCACCCTGCTGACCATCCTGTTCGCCTGGCTGTTGACCAAGAGCATTACCAGCCCGATTTCAGTGGCATTGCATGCAGCCGAAACCATCGCCGAAGGCAACCTGACTCGCCCGATAGAAGTCGACGGCACCGACGAAGCAGGCCGTTTGCTGCTGGCCATGCAAACCATGCAAGGCAAGCTGCGTGACACCCTGCAACGCATTTCCGGCTCAGCTACCCAACTGGCTTCGGCAGCAGAAGAACTGAATGCGGTCACCGACGAAAGTGCTCGCGGACTGTCGCAACAGAACAACGAAATCGAACAGGCAGCCACTGCGGTCAACGAAATGACCAGCGCCGTCGAAGAGGTTGCCCGCAACGCAACCAGCACCTCCGAAGCCTCGAAGAGCGCAACCACGTCGGCTGGCGACGGTCGCGATCTGGTGGTGGAAACCGTCAATGCCATCGAGCGCATGAGCGGCGACGTGCAAGGCACAGCCGAACTCATCAGCAATCTGGCTGAGGAATCCCGCGATATCGGCAAGGTACTGGATGTGATTCGCGGCCTTGCCGACCAGACCAACCTGCTGGCCCTCAACGCCGCCATTGAAGCCGCCCGCGCCGGTGAAGCCGGACGTGGTTTCGCGGTGGTCGCCGATGAAGTCCGCGCCCTGGCCCATCGCACCCAGCAATCGACCAGCGAAATCGAACGCATGATCGGCAGCATTCAGGGTGGCACGGAACAGGCCGTGAACTCGATGCGCAACAGCACCGAACGTGCAGAATCCACCCTGAGCATCGCCAAAGGTGCCGGTCTGGCGCTGGAAACCATTCACGCGGCGGTGGAAGAAATCAACGAACGTAACCTGGTCATCGCCAGCGCCGCCGAAGAACAGGCTCAAGTCGCCCGGGAAGTTGACCGCAATCTGGTGAACATCCGCGACCTGTCAGCCCAATCCACCACAGGTGCCAACCAGACCACAGCCGCCAGCAATGAGCTGTCGCGTCTGGCAGTCGATCTGAACAGCATGGTTTCGCGGTTTAGCTTGTAATACCCGCGAATGAATTCGCTCCTACGCGGTGGGAGCGAATTCATTCGCGAAAAAGCCTTACAAGCGCACGCTCGCAAACGTCGACTCGTTACGCGCCTGACTCAATGCCGACATGGGGCCGGACAGCGGGGCCAGTACCAGGGCTTGGGGGATTGGCATCATGGCGACTTGCTGGGTCGTGTTTGAACCCACACGCTCATCGCGTGGCGGGATGCCGAAGTATTCGCGGTAGCACTTGGAGAAATGTGGCGTCGACACGAAGCCACAGACCGATGCCACTTCAATGATCGACATGGGCGTCTGCTTGAGCAGTTGCCGGGCGCGGATCAGGCGCAGCTTGAGGTAATAACGCGACGGCGAGCAGTGCAGGTACTTCTGGAACAACCGCTCCAGTTGCCTGCGTGAAACCGCCACGTAAACCGCCAGTTCATCCAGATCGATCGGCTCTTCAAGATTGGCCTCCATCAAGGCCACGATTTCCTGCAGCTTGGGCTGGTTGGTGCCCAGCATGTGCTTGAGCGGTACGCGCTGGTGATCCTGTTCGTTACGAATACGCTCGTAAACGAACATCTCGGAAATAGCAGCCGACAATTCACGGCCATGATCGCGGCTGATCAGGTGCAGCATCATGTCCAGCGGCGCGGTGCCACCAGAACTGGTGAAACGGTTGCGGTCCAGAGTGAACAAGCGAGTGCTCATCGAGACACGCGGGAAAGCTTCCTGCATCGCCGCCAGACATTCCCAGTGAACACTGCAATCGAAACCATCGAGCAGGCCCGCACAGGCCAATGCCCAACTGCCAGTACACACGGCGCCCAGGCGACGGGACTGGCGGGCCTGGCTCTGCAGCCAGCTAACGTGCTCACGGGTAACGGTGCGCTGAATCCCGACGCCGCCACAGACAATGATAGTGTCCAGTGCCGGTGCCTTTTGCATCGCGGCATCCGGAGTGATCTGCAGACCATCACTGGCCCAGACCTGGTTGCCGTCCACGCTCAGGGTGGTCCAGCGATAGAGTTCACGACCGGAAAGCTGATTGGCCATGCGCAGGGGTTCGACCGCCGATGCGAGTGAGATCAGGGTGAAGTTGTCCAGCAACAGAAAGCCGATGGACTGTGGCGCGCGGTTCTGGGGTTGTGCCCCTGCATTGAACGAAGTCATCACGTATCTCCTCACTCTTGGCGGTAGTTGGCCTCAGGCGAGGCTCTTCTTAGTAGCCTTGCTTCATGCATGGCCTTCCAACCCCATCGCAAATCCCATGCCGAAAACTGAATAGCCATTCAATAACCCCTGAAAGCGACGTCGTGATGTGTCTATTCAGGTGCGACCGGCGTATCCAATTGCGACGTGCGAGCCACGCACGACAAGGAAGCGTGAGCAGTTCGGTAGCACTTTCGGGAAACGGGAACGAACGATGTTGCCCAACGGTGTCACTCATCGCACAGGGCAATAGCACGGCGCCATAACCCATTCTTTTCGCGCTAAAAGGTGGCGGTTCCTGACAGGTATGATCGAAAAGCGAGCAAGCCATTCGCTGTCCAAAGGCAAGAAGGCGCCGTACAAGTGAACTTCAATACACGTTGTCGTCTCCATTATCTGGCCGTTTTTAGCTGGCCCAACCCGGTAAAAGTGCGCTTGCAGGTGGGAAAAAAGCTGTAAGCGACGTTGCTCACACTGGATGCGACCCCGCCTGTACTGGATACGACGCCCCCTGTAGGCGTTTGATTTTCACTGTTACATGATCGGCTTCGACTCGATCGCCGGGCGCAGTGAAAGAGCTTCGCAAGACACTTTGCCAACACAACAAGCCGCGTCAGCGCCCCGTTGCTGATGAGATGAATAGACAGAATTCACAGGAGTCCACCCCATGAAAGGTTCTAAATCCTTGCTGTTGGCCGCCACGCTCGGTTTGCCGCTGCTGGCCCAGGCCGCCGAGCCAGAAGCCTGTCACACAGTCAAATTCTCGGACGTCGGCTGGACTGACATTACCGTCACCACTGCGGTGACCAGCGTCGTACTCGAGTCTCTGGGCTACCAGACCAAGACCACCATGATTTCAGTTCCCGTGACCTACAAGTCCCTGGCTGATGGCAAGAACATGGACGTCTTCCTGGGCAACTGGATGCCCACCATGGAAAACGACATCAAGGCCTACCGCGAAGCGGGCACCGTGGAAACCGTTCGCGCCAACCTCGAAAACGCCAAGTACACGCTGGCCGTTCCACAGGCGCTTTACGACAAGGGCCTGAAGGACTTCTCCGATATAGCCAAATTCAAGAAAGAGCTCGACGGCAAGATCTACGGGATCGAACCGGGCAACGACGGCAATCGCCTGATCCAGAGCATGATCGACAAGAACGCCTTCGGCCTGAAGGACGCAGGCTTCAAGGTCGTCGAATCCAGTGAGGCCGGCATGCTGTCGCAGGTTGACCGTGCCACGCGTCGTTCTACGGACGTGGTCTTCCTGGGATGGGAACCCCATCCGATGAATACCCGCTTCAAGATGCAGTACCTGACCGGTGGCGACGAGTATTTCGGGCCCAACTTCGGCCAGGCCACTATCTTCACCAATACACGCAAGGGTTACGTGCAAGAGTGCAGCAACGTCGGCCAGTTGCTGAAGAATCTCTCGTTCACCCTGAACATGGAAAGTACCCTGATGGGCAATGTACTGGACGACAAGATGAAACCCGATGCCGCCGCCAAGGCGTGGATCAAGAACAACCCTCAAGTGCTCGACACCTGGCTCGCCGGAGTCACCACCGTAGACGGCAAGCCAGGCCTGGAGGCTGCAAAGGCCAAACTGACACAGTAAGACGATGGCAGGCGGCCTGCCCGCCTGCTGTCCCATTCTTCCCGCAAGCGGACAATCGATACCATGCTGACTGACCATAAAATCCCTCTGGGCGAGTACATCGCGGCCTTTGTCGACTGGTTGACGCAAAACGGCGCCAACTACTTCGATGCCATTGCCTCGACCCTGGAAATGATGATCCACGGCCTGACCTTCGGCCTGACCTGGTTCAACCCGTTGGTATTGATTGGCCTGATTGCGGCACTGGCGCATTACATCCAGCGCAAATGGGGCCTGACGGTATTCGTCATCCTGGCCTTCCTGCTGATCCTGAACCTGCATTACTGGCAGGAAACCATGGAAACACTGGCCCAGGTGCTGTTCGCCACACTGGTCTGCGTGGTCATCGGTGTGCCGCTGGGCATCATCGCTGCCCACAAACCCATGTTCTACACCGTCATCCGTCCGCTGCTGGACCTGATGCAGACCGTACCGACCTTCGTGTACCTGATTCCAACCCTGACCCTGTTCGGCCTGGGCGTGGTGCCTGGTCTGATTTCCACAGTGGTCTTCGCCATCGCCGCGCCGATCCGCCTGACGTATCTGGGCATTCGCGATGTGCCCCATGAACTGCTCGATGCGGGCAAGGCCTTTGGCTCGTCACGTCGCCAGTTGCTGACCCGTATTGAACTGCCATACGCCATGCCCAGCATCGCGGCAGGCATTACCCAGTGCATCATGCTGTCGCTGTCGATGGTGGTGATCGCAGCACTGGTGGGTGCCGACGGTCTGGGCAAACCCGTGGTCAATGCACTGAACACCGCTGATATCGCCCTGGGCTTCGAAGCCGGTCTGGCGATCGTATTGCTGGCAATCATGCTCGACCGTATCTGCAAACAACCCGAAGCCAAGGTAGGGTCCGACGCATGAGTATCATCAAATTCGACCAGGTAGACGTCATCTTCGCCAAGGATCCGCGTGAGGCTCTCAAGCTGCTGGACCAAGGCCTCACGCGTGACCAGATCCTGAAAAAAATCGGCCAGATCGTCGGCGTGGAAAAAGCCACCCTGGAAATCGAGAAAGGCGAAATCTGTGTCCTGATGGGCCTGTCAGGCTCGGGCAAGTCCAGTCTGTTGCGCTGCATCAACGGTCTCAATACCGTCAGCCGTGGTTCGTTGTATGTCGAGCATGAAGGCTCGCAGATCAACATCGCCAACTGCACGGCGGCAGAACTGAAAATGATGCGCACCCAGCGCATCGCGATGGTGTTCCAGAAGTTCGCCCTGATGCCCTGGCTGACCGTACGCGAGAACATCAGCTTCGGCCTGGAAATGCAGGGGCGACCGGAAAAGGAACGACGCAAGCTGGTCGACGAAAAACTGGAACTGGTCGGCCTGACTCAATGGCGCAACAAGAAGCCCGATGAACTGTCCGGCGGCATGCAGCAGCGTGTCGGCCTGGCACGGGCACTGGCGATGGACGCCGACATTCTGCTGATGGACGAGCCTTTCTCTGCGCTCGACCCGCTGATCCGCCAGGGCCTGCAGGACGAACTGCTGGCCCTGCAAAGCAAACTGAGCAAGACCATCGTTTTCGTCAGCCACGACCTGGATGAAGCCCTCAAGCTGGGCAGCCGCATCGCCATCATGAAAGACGGCCGGATCATTCAGTACAGCGTGCCCGAAGAAATCGTCCTTAACCCCGCCGATGACTATGTACGAACCTTCGTTGCCCACACCAATCCGCTCAATGTGCTGTGCGGCCGCAGCCTGATGCGCACGGTCGACAATTGCACCCGGATCAACGGTTCCGTGTGCCTGGACCCAGGCGTGGATTCCTGGCTGGATCTGGCCGAAGGCAACGTGATCAAAAGCGCTCGCCAGGGGGCTGCGCAGCTCGATTTGCAGAACTGGACACCGGGCCAGGACGTCGCCAGCCTGGATCGCCGTCCGACACTGGTTCACTCCAATATCGGCATGCGCGATGCTTTGCAGATCCGCTACCAGACCGGCAATAAGCTGGTGCTGCAGGATGGCGACAAGGTGGTCGGTATTCTGGGCGACAGCGAGTTGTATCACGCACTGCTGGGCAAGAATCTGGGGTAAATATTTCTCTGTGAGAGAGGGCTTGGTCGCTTCAGACGGCCTCGTCGCGAGCAAGCTCCCTCCCACAAAATCGGCCCGGTTTTCTCGCGAATGAATTCGCTCCTAGAGGCCTTTTGTCACGTCCACAGTTTTTTATTGATTGATCGTTCAATTAAAAACAACTAGGCTAAAAAGGGTCAGCAAGCCACGGAGACCCGAACCAATGCCCAAGGTTGGTATGCAACCCATCCGCCGTCAGCAACTGATCCAGGCCACGCTCAGCGCGGTGGACCAGGTCGGCATGAGCGACGCCAGCATTGCTCTGATTGCGCGCTTGGCCGGCGTCTCCAACGGCATCATCAGCCACTACTTTCAGGACAAGAACGGCCTGATCGCGGCGACCATGCGCCACCTGATGAATGCCCTGATCCAGAGCGTGAGCGAACGCCGTCAGGCGCTGACCGATGACAGCCCCAGGGCGCATCTGCAAGTCATCATCGAGGGCAACTTCGATGCCAGCCAGGTCAATGGCCCGGCGATGAAAACCTGGCTGGCCTTCTGGGCCACCAGCATGCATCACCCGTCACTGCACAGGTTGCAGCGGATCAACGATCACCGCCTGTACTCGAACCTGTGCTGCCAGTTCCGCCGCGTCTTACCGCTGGAACAGGCTCGCAGCGCAGCCCGTGGCCTGGCAGCGCTCATCGACGGTTTGTGGTTGCGCGGCGCCTTGTCGGGCGATGCTTTCGACACGGAGCAGGCGCAGCAGATCGCTTACGAATACATGGATTTTCAACTGGCGAAAGCGGTGGACTGAAGCGCTCAAGAGCCCTTTTCATCGAACGACTGGCACCGAATGTTGACCAAACATACCGGCAAGCTGAGATCAGTCATCGCCCCCAACATGAATTTGCGAGGACTTTATGGCCCGTTTTGAATTGCAGAAACTCTATATCCATGGCGGCTACGTAGACGCCAGCAACCCCGCCACTTTCGATGCCATCAACCCGGCGAATGGCGAAGTGCTCGCGCAAGTACAACGTGCAGGCAAAGACGATGTCGAACGCGCTGTCGCCAGTGCAGAAAAAGGCCAGAAGATCTGGGCCGCCATGACCGCGATGGAGCGCTCGCGCATCCTGCGCCGTGCCGTGGACATCCTGCGCGAGCGCAACGATGAACTGGCAGCACTGGAAACCCTGGATACCGGCAAGGCTTATTCCGAAACCCGTTATGTCGACGTCGTGACCGGCGCCGATGTGCTGGAGTACTACGCAGGTCTGGTCCCCGCCATCGAGGGCGAACAGATCCCGCTGCGTAATTCTTCCTTCGTCTACACCCGCCGCGAGCCGCTGGGTGTGGTGGCCGGTATCGGCGCCTGGAACTACCCGATCCAGATTGCCCTGTGGAAATCCGCTCCGGCACTGGCAGCGGGCAACGCGATGATCTTCAAGCCGAGTGAAGTCACTTCCCTGACCACCTTGAAACTGGCGGAAATCTACACCGAAGCCGGCGTACCCGATGGCGTGTTCAACGTGCTGACCGGCAGCGGCCGTGAAGTCGGTACCTGGATCACCGAGCACCCGCGCATCGAAAAGGTTTCCTTCACCGGCGGCACCGACACCGGCAAGAAAGTCATGGCCAGCGCGTCGAGTTCTTCGCTCAAGGAAGTGACCATGGAACTGGGCGGCAAGTCGCCGCTGATCATCTTCGACGACGCGGACCTGGATCGCGCCGCCGACATTGCAATGATGGCCAACTTCTACAGCTCCGGTCAGGTCTGCACCAACGGCACGCGGGTTTTCGTCCCCAACGCCCTGAAGGCACAACTGGAAGCCAAAATCCTGGAGCGCGTAAAACGCATCCGCATCGGCAACCCGGAAGATGACAACACCAACTTCGGCCCGCTGGTCAGCTTCGAGCATATGGAAAGCGTGCTGGGCTACATCACCAAGGGCAAGGAAGAAGGTGCGCGCCTGCTGTGCGGCGGCGAACGCCTGACCGAAGGCGACCTCGCCAAAGGTGCCTTCGTGGCGCCGACCGTGTTCACCGACTGCACCGACGAGATGACCATCGTGCGCGAAGAAATCTTCGGCCCGGTGATGAGCATCCTCGGTTACGACAGCGAAGACGAAGTGATCCGCCGCGCCAACGACACCGACTTCGGCCTGGCAGCCGGTATCGTCACCCGCGACCTGAACCGTGCGCACCGCGTGATTCACCAGCTTGAAGCCGGCATCTGCTGGATCAATACCTGGGGCGAGTCTGCGGCAGAAATGCCGGTCGGTGGCTACAAGCAATCGGGCGTGGGCCGCGAAAACGGCATCAGCTCACTGGCGCAATACACACGCATCAAATCCGTACAGGTGGAACTGGGCGATTACGCATCGGTGTTTTAAGGCAGCCAGCAGTAAGCGGCAAGTTACAAGCTTCAAGTGAAGCAGCTTGCCGCCCTCATTCTTACAGGCAGCACCTGAATGCCTTTGCTTGCGGCTTGAAACTTGAAGCTTGCAGCTCTACGAAGGACTTTCTATGACCACGCAATCCGAATTCGACTACATCATCATCGGTGCCGGCTCTGCCGGTAACACCCTGGCAGCCCGTCTCACCGAAGATCCGGGCGTCACCGTTCTGTTGCTGGAAGCCGGCGGCCCGGATTATCGCCTGGATTTCCGTACCCAGATGCCTGCGGCGCTGGCGTTTCCACTGCAAGGCCGTCGCTACAACTGGGCCTATGAGACCGAGCCGGAACCTCACATGAATAACCGCCGCATGGAATGCGGGCGCGGCAAGGGCCTGGGTGGCTCGTCGCTCATCAACGGTATGTGCTACATCCGCGGCAACGCCATGGACTATGACGGCTGGGCCAAGGAGCCGGGTCTGGAAGACTGGAGCTACCTCGACTGCCTGCCGTATTTCCGCAAGGCCGAAACCCGCGACATCGGCCCCAACGATTATCACGGCGGTGACGGTCCGGTCAGCGTGACCACGCCCAAGGCGGGCAATAACCCATTGTTCCACGCCATGGTCGAAGCCGGTGTGCAGGCAGGTTATCCACGCACCGACGACCTCAACGGTTATCAACAGGAAGGCTTCGGCCCGATGGACAGAACCGTGACGCCCAATGGCCGTCGCGCCAGCACCGCTCGTGGTTATCTGGATGAAGCCAAGAAGCGCCCGACACTGACCATCGTCACCCACGCCCTGACCGACCGCATTCTGTTCGAGGGCAAGCGTGCCGTCGGCGTGGCTTATCTGCGCGGTGCCAGCGACACCCGCATCGAAGCCCGTGCCCGCAAGGAAGTCCTGCTGTGCAGCGGCGCCATCGCTTCGCCGCAGATCCTGCAACGCTCCGGTGTCGGCCCGGCCGAACTGCTGAACAAGCTCGATATTCCCGTGGTTCACGACCTGCCGGGTGTCGGCCAGAACCTTCAGGATCACCTGGAGATGTACCTGCAATACAGCTGCACCCAGCCGGTTTCGCTCTACCCTTCCCTGTTATGGTGGAACCAGCCGGCCATTGGCGCAGAATGGATGTTCCTCGGCACAGGCATCGGTGCCAGCAACCAGTTCGAGGCGGGCGGGTTCATTCGTTCGAGCGAAGAGTTCGAGTGGCCGAACATCCAGTACCACTTCCTGCCGGTTGCCATTAACTACAACGGCACCAAAGGTGTGAAAGAGCATGGTTTCCAGGCTCACGTCGGCTCCATGCGCTCACCGAGCCGTGGCCGGGTGCAGGTCAAGTCCAAGGACCCACGCGAGTACCCGAGCATCCTGTTCAACTACATGTCTAGCGAGCAGGACTGGCAGGAGTTCCGCGACGGCATCCGCCTGACTCGGGAGATCATGCAGCAACCGGCACTGGACCCGTACCGTGGCCGCGAAATCAGCCCTGGCATCGAAGTACAGTCCGACGAAGAGCTGGATAAGTTCGTCCGTGAACACGCCGAAACGGCGTATCACCCTTCGTGCACCTGCAAGATGGGCACCGATGAGATGGCCGTCGTCGATGGTCAGGGTCGTGTCCATGGCCTGGAAAGCCTGCGCGTGGTGGATGCCTCGATCATGCCGATCATCACCACCGGTAACCTGAATGCACCGACCATCATGATTGCCGAGAAGATCGCCGACAGGATCCGTGGCCGTCAGCCGTTGCCGCGCAGCACCGCCGACTACTTCGTGGCAGGCGACAGACCGGCACGCGGTACGCCGGTGCGAGGCGCAGTAGCACAGGTGTGATTCAGGCTCTATGATCTGCGGGCAAGCCTGTTCCATTCGCGAACACCTTGCCCGCCTCAACAAGGAGCTCTCTGCATGTTCGATTTCTCCGCTCAGCTCAAGCAGCGGTTCGCCGCACTGCAGAGCGATGCGCAATTCTTTTCCGTACGTTATGTCCGCAGAACCAGCCAGCACCTGAGCGTACGCAAGAACGTGGCCGAGCCGCCATCGCTGGGCAGCGATGAAGGGGCGATGCTGACGGTGCGCCTCAACGGCGTTGAAACCTACGCCGCCACCAACGATATTTCCCAACGTGGCCTGCAGTCCGCCTTGCAACAGGCCGAAGCACTGGCGCGGCGTCTGGCCCCGCACTCGCTGCTGGACCTGACCGAACAGGCTGTCTCGACGGCACGCGCCGATTACCTGTCGCCCAACCTGAGCAATGCCTTCCCGAGCCTGAGCGATTGCATTGATCTGCTGATGGCCGAGTCGAAGTCAGTCCCCAGAGACGAGCGTCTGGTGAACTGGCAGGTCGGCCTGGGCCTGGAAAACGTCGAACAGATCTATCTCAACAGCGCAGGTGCCGAGATTCGTCAGGCACAGCGTTTTGTCTTCCCGGGCCTGACCGTGACCGCCTATGACGGGCGTGACAGCCAGACCCGCAGCCTGGGCCGCGATAACTTCGGCCAGCAGGGCGGCGCAGAGATCATCAGCAATTGCGGACTGATCGGCGCAGCCGCACAGGTTGCCGATCAGGCACTGCAATTGATCCTGGCCCCCAACACGCCCACAGGTCCCCGCGATCTGCTGTTGATGCCGGACCAGATGATTCTGCAGATCCACGAATCCATAGGCCATCCGCTGGAACTGGACCGGATTCTGGGTGACGAGCGCAATTACGCCGGCACCAGCTTCGTCAAGGCATCGGACTTCGGCACGCTGCAATACGGCTCCAGTCTGCTCAACGTGACTTTCGATCCCGAGATTCCCGAGCAACTGGCCAGCTACGGGCATGACGACGATGGCACAGCCGCAAGCAAGCAATTCCTGATTCGCGATGGCCTGTTGCAGCGGCCATTGGGCGGTGCGCTGTCGCAATACCGCTCCGGTCTGCCGGGCGTCGCCAACAGCCGCGCCTGCAACTGGAACCGTCCGCCCATCGACCGCATGGCCAACCTGAATATCGAACCGGGTGACCAGTCGCTGGATCAACTGATCGGCAATATCGAGCACGGCATCCTGATGTCCACCAACCGCTCGTGGTCCATCGACGATGCGCGCAACAAATTCCAGTTCGGTTGCGAGTGGGGCCAGTTGATCGAAAACGGCGAGCTCAAGGGCGTGGTCAAGAACCCCAACTATCGAGCGATTTCCGCGCAGTTCTGGCGCAACCTCAGCGCGGTCGGCGACGCCAGCACCTTCAAGGTCCTGGGCACGCCCAATTGCGGGAAAGGCGAACCCAATCAGGTGGTGCGTGTCGGTCACGCTTCCCCAGCCTGTGTGTTCGCCAATGTGGATGTATTTGGAGGTGATGCCTGATGTCTCATCAACAGCAATTCGAGGCATTGGTCGCCGTCCTCAAGGCAGGTATCAGCCCGAACGAACACTTCACCCTGACCTACAACGCCGAAGCCTCGGACTTCATTCGCTTCAATCATGGCCAGGTCCGTCAGGCCGGGCATGTGCAGCAAGCCGGCGTGACCTTCAAACTGATCGATGACGGTCGGCATGCCGATCTGGAACTGACGCTTTCGGGCGATGCACAGGTCGACGGTCAGCGTTTGAGCGAGGCTTTGGTTCAACTGCGCGAAACCTTGGTATCACTCGCCAAGGACCCGTATCTGCTGCCCAATACCGAGGCCTGGCACAGCAACAACTTGCAAGAGCCGCCGTTGCCGGACAGCGGGCAAGTCGTGGAGCAGATCACCGAATTGTCACAAGGTCTGGATCTGGTGGGCTTTTACGCTGCCGGGCCGGTATATCGCGGCTTCGCCAGTTCCTGGGGCGCGCTGGGCTGGCATCAGGCAAATAGCTTCAATTTCGACTGGAGCCTGTTCCACGAAAACGGCCAGGCCGTTAAAGCCAACTATGCAGGTCATGATTGGGACAGCGAGGCCTTTGCCAGACGCTTCAATCAGGCTCGCGAGCAGTTGGAGTTTCTCGGTCGTCCGCTGCGCACTCTGGAGCCCGGTCAATACCGCGCTTATCTGGCACCTGCAGCACTGGATGAAATCATCGGCATGCTGTGCTGGGGCGGGTTTTCCGCACAGGCGCTGGCCAGCAAGCACAGCCCGTTGCAGCGGCTGTACAGCGGCGATACCCGTTTCAGCCCGCTGTTCAGCCTGGATGAACAGGTCAGCGGTTCGCTGTCACCGGCGTTCTCCCGCGAAGGTTATCCACGCAAGGACCTGTCCCTGATTGCCGGCGGCGAAGCCCGCGAGCAACTGGTCGACTCCAGCAGCGCCGCCGAATACGGCCTGCAAGCCAACGGCGCGGACAACGGCGAGTGGCCAAGCGCACTGAGCATGGCGGGCGGTACTCTGGAGCAGGAACAGATTCTCAAGCAGCTCGGCACTGGCCTGTATATCAGCAACCTCTGGTATCTGAATTTTTCCGATCAGTCTGCGGCACGCCTGACGGGCATGACCCGTTTTGCGACCTTCTGGGTCGAAGACGGCAAGATCGTGGCACCGGTCAATACCATGCGTTTTGATGACAGCGCTTGCAGCCTGCTGGGTAACGCCCTGGAAAACCTGACCCGCGAGCGGGAGCTGATTCTATCGGCCAGCACTTATAGCCAGCGCCAGACAGCCTCCATTCAGTTGCCTGGGGCTTTGATAAGCAAGCTGACATTGACGTTGTAGCCCTCCCTTCGCGAATGAATTCGCTCCTACGGGGTTGTCTGTAGAAGCGAATCGGGCGGCGCTCCGCTCATTCGCGAAACGAATCATAGAGAACGACATGCCACATCTGGACGAAAAAACCCTGCGCTGGATGCCTTGGGTCATCGCCATCGCCTTCTTCATGCAAAGTCTGGACGGCACGATTCTCAATACTGCTCTGCCGTCCATGGCACGTTCGCTGGAAGAAGATCCGCTGCGCATGCAGTCGGTGGTCATTGCCTACATGTTGACCATCGCCCTGCTGATTCCCGCTTCGGGCTGGATTGCCGATCGCTTCGGCATCAAACGCATCTTTTTCAGCGCCATCCTCTTGTTCAGCTTCGGCTCGTTGCTGTGCGCACTGTCCAACTCGCTGAACATGCTGGTGGCAGCACGGGTCATTCAGGGGCTTGGCGGTGCGTTGATGCTGCCTATCGGGCGCTTGATCGTATTACGCGCCTACCCACGCTCGGAGCTGGTGCGGATCATGGGGTTCATTACCGTGCCCGGCCTGTTGGGGCCGCTACTCGGGCCGAGCATGGGCGGCTGGATGGTCGAGTACATGAGCTGGCACTGGATCTTCCTGATCAATATTCCCGTGGGGTTGCTGGGCTGCTATGCGGTCAAGCATTTCATCCCGGATATCCCAGGCGGCGGACGCACACGCTTCGACGGCACAGGATTCATTCTGTTCGGGGCCTCGATGGTGCTGATCACCATTGCGCTGGAAGGCCTGGGCGAGCTGCACCTGCCGCACATGCGCGTGGTCTTGCTGCTGTTCGCCGGCCTGGGCTGTCTGGCGGCCTACTGGCTGCGGGCCGGGCATGTGGAGTTTCCACTCTTTGCACCGTCGTTGTTTCGCACCCGGACCTTTGCGGTGGGCATTCTGGGCAATCTGTTTGCGCGACTGGGCAGTGGCGCCCTGCCGTTTCTGGTGCCCTTGCTGCTGCAGATCCCGCTGGGTTATTCACCGGCGCAGGCCGGCATGAGCATGCTGCCGCTGGCCGCCGCCGGAATGTTCGCCAAAACCGTGGCCCGCAGGCTGATCGAACTGCTGGGGTATCGCACCATCCTGACCGGCAACACGTTGCTGTTGGGAATACTGCTGGCGACCCTGGCGCTGGTGGACACTCAAACCCCGTACTGGGTGCTGCTTGTCCATCTGGCCCTGCTGGGCGCAGTGAACGCCTTGCAGTTCACCGCCATGAACACCGTGACCCTGATCGACCTGGACGATGCCAGCACCGCCAGTGGCAACAGCCTGCTGTCGGTCGTCGCGCAATTGTCACTGAGCCTGGGCGTGGCATCCGCTGCCGCCCTGCTGGGCGGCTTTACCGATGACGTGGCCACGGGCGAAGTCAGCAGTGTACTGGGGGCATTCCAACTGACCTTCCTGAGCGTGGGAGTACTGGCGATGTTTGCAGCGGGGATATTTCTGCAATTGCCTGCGCAGGAGGGTAAGAGATTAAGGTAAAGAGAGTAGGAGCGAATTCATTCGCGAGAGGCCCGTACATCCGAAGAAAATGTATCGCCTTCAATTGACGCCTCGCGAATAAATTCGCTCCTGCAGTTTGCTGCATCATTTATCGACATTGCCATCTGAGCAACCCTTACGACCTGATACACTGCGCGACATTTTTGTTTTGCAGGTCCACCGTCGTGACTAACACCGCTTTCAACACTTTGCCCCTGTCCGCCGCCATGCTGGCTAACCTGGAGTCGCTTGGTTACGCCCAGATGACGCCGATTCAGGCGCAAAGCCTGCCGGTGATTCTCAAGGGCATGGACCTGATCGCTCAGGCCAAGACCGGCAGCGGCAAGACCGCCGCCTTTGGTATCGGTCTGCTGAACCCGATCAACCCGCGCTTCTTCGGTTGCCAGGCTCTGGTGATGTGCCCGACCCGCGAACTGGCCGATCAGGTGGCCAAGGAAATTCGTCGTCTGGCCCGCTCCGAAGACAACATCAAGGTGCTGACCCTGTGCGGCGGCGTGCCTTTTGGGCCGCAGATCGGCTCGCTGGAGCATGGCGCGCACATCATCGTCGGCACGCCGGGCCGTATCCAGCAGCACCTGCGCAAGGGCTCGCTGGTACTGGATGGGCTGAACACGCTGATTCTCGATGAAGCGGACCGCATGCTGGACATGGGTTTCTACGACGCCATCGCCGACATCATCGAGCAGACTCCGCAACGTCGCCAGACCCTGCTGTTCTCGGCCACCTACCCGGTCGGCATCAAGCAACTGGCTTCAAAATTCATGCGCGATCCGCAGACCGTCAAGGTCGAGGCACTGCATGCCGACAGCCAGATCGAGCAGATTTTCTACGAAATCTCTCCGGAGCAACGTCTGGAAGCCGTGGTCAAGGTGCTTGGCCATTTCCGTCCGACGTCCTGCGTCGCGTTCTGCTTCACCAAGCAGCAGGTTCAGGAAGTGGTCGATCACCTGACCGCCAAGGGCATGTCCGCCGTGGGCCTGCATGGCGACCTGGAGCAGCGTGACCGTGACCAGGTGCTGGCGATGTTCGCCAACCGCAGCACTTCGGTGCTGGTGGCCACTGACGTAGCGGCCCGAGGTCTGGATATCGATGCGCTGGACATGGTCATCAACGTCGAGCTGGCCCGGGATTCGGAAATCCACATCCACCGCGTCGGTCGTACCGGTCGTGCGGGTGAAACAGGTATCGCGGTCAGCCTTGTAGCCCCTTCGGAAAGCCAGCGTGCCCGGGCTATCGAAGAGTTGCAGAAAGCGCCCCTGAACTGGCAGCAATACGACAACCTGAGCGTCAAGGAAGGCGGCAAGCTGCTGCCAGCCATGACGACTCTGTGCATCGGTTCCGGCCGCAAGGACAAGCTGCGTCCGGGCGATATTCTGGGTGCATTGACGGGCGAGGCCGGTGTTCCGGGCGCGCAGGTCGGCAAGATCGCCATTTTCGACTTCCAGGCTTATGTGGCTGTCGAGCGCAGCATCGCCAAGCAGGCGCTGGAGCGTTTGAACAATGGCAAGATCAAGGGCAAGTCGTTGCGGGTTCGTATCTTGTAAAAAGCGTCGCGGGCAAGCCCCCTCCCACAGGTTGAACATTATTCCCGGCTCCACACGAGGACCATGCTGTGCCCGTTACTGACGTTGTAATCATTGGCGCTGGCGCCGCAGGTTTGATGTGTGCGCTCACCGCCGCAGGTCGTGGCCGCAAGGTGATGCTGATCGATCACGCCAACAAGCCGGGCAAGAAGATCCTCATGTCCGGTGGCGGGCGCTGCAACTTCACCAACATCTACACGGAGCCGGGCAATTTCCTGTCGCAGAACCCACACTTCTGCAAATCGGCCCTGGCCCGCTATACCCAGTGGGACTTCATCGAGATGGTCGCCAAACATGGCGTGCCTTATCACGAGAAGAAGCTGGGCCAGCTATTCTGCGATAACAAGTCCAGCGACATCCTGGAAATGCTGCTCGAAGAGTGCCGACAGGCCGGTGCCAGTCTGCACATGGACACTTCCGTGCAGCAGATCGAAAAGACTGAAACCGGCTACCGCCTGGAAACCACCCTTGGCACCTTGAGCTGCGAGTCGTTGGTGATCGCCACGGGCGGCCTGTCGATTCCGACGCTGGGTGCCACAGGTTTCGGTTATCAGATCGGCAAGCAATTTGGCCACAGGCTGCTGCCGACTCGCGCCGGGCTGGTGCCGTTCACCATCACCGACCAGCTCAAGGAGTTGTGCAGCGAGCTGTCGGGGACGTCAGTGGACTGTCTGGTCAGTTGCAATGACACAAGCTTTCGCGAAAACATCCTGTTTACCCACCGCGGCCTCAGTGGTCCGGCAATCCTGCAGATCTCGTCGTTCTGGCAACCGGGTGACAGTGTGGAAATCAACCTGCTGCCCGATCACGACGTCCCGGGCTGGCTGGCCAAGCAGCAGGCAGAACGCCCGAACAGCGAACTGAAAACCCTGCTGGGGGAAATCTTCACCAAGAAGATGGCCAACCTGCTGGCCGAACACTGGTTCGCTTCAAAACCCATGAAGCAGTACACCCACGCCGAACTGGCCGACATCGCCGAAAAACTGGCGAGCTGGCGGGTCGTGCCGGCGGGCACCGAAGGCTATCGCACGGCCGAGGTTACGTTGGGCGGCATCGATACCCGTGAAGTGTCTTCCAAGACCATGGAATCACTGAAATCACCAGGGCTGTATTTCGTGGGTGAGGTGCTGGATGTGAGCGGCCATCTGGGCGGTTTCAATTTCCAGTGGGCCTGGGCATCGGCCTATGCGGCGGCACAATACGTCTGACAGCGGGAAAGCCACACACCCCGGGCAATAATTTTTTTCCCAAGCGGATGTACAGGCCAGCCTCGGGCCTGTACATATCTTTCTGCGGGATCGATCAATTGCGAACAAGGCCGTCATCTCATTCATGGCATCAAAATCTCTGCGTCATACACTCCGTCGGTTATGGGCACTGGACAAGTTCAGCTATAGCGTACGGGTCTTTATCGCACTGACCGGCAGCATGGCGCTGTGCTGGTATCAAAATGAGATGGGCTTGCTGATCCCGCTGTTCCTGGGGATTATCGCCTGCGCCCTGGCCGAGACCGATGACAGCTGGCAAGGCCGCCTCAATGCCCTGGCCGTGACGCTGGTGTGCTTCAGCATCGCCGCGCTGGCCGTGGAACTCCTGTTTCCCTATCCCTGGCTGTTCGTTTGCGCGATGGCACTGGCCAGTTTCTGCCTGACCATGCTCGGGGCGCTGGGCGAGCGCTACGGTGCGATTGCCTACGGCACCCTGATTCTCTCGGTCTACACCATGATTGGCGTGGACCAGCGCGGCGGCGAAGTCCTGGACTTCTGGCATGAACCGATGCTGCTGGTGGCAGGTGCAGCCTGGTACGGCCTGTTGTCGGTACTGTGGCAGATGCTGTTTTCCAACCAGCCGGTGCAGCAGGCGCTGGCGCGGCTGTTTCGCGAGCTGGGGCTGTACCTCAAGCTCAAGTCGACCCTGTTCGAGCCGATTCGTACCCTGGATGTAGAAGAGCGGCGCCTAGAGCTGGCCAAGCAGAACGGCCGGGTGGTTGCGGCGCTGAACAGCACCAAGGAAATCATTTTGCACCGCGTCGGCAATGGTCGGCCCGGCTCGAAAGTCAGCCGTTATCTGAAGCTGTACTTCATTGCCCAGGACATTCACGAACGCGCCAGCTCATCGCATTACCCGTACAACTCGCTGGCCGAAGCGTTTTTCCATAGCGACGTGCTGTTCCGCTGCCAGCGCCTGCTGCGCCAGCAGGGCGTGGCCTGTCAGGCGTTGTCCGAATCCATTCAACTGCGTCAGCCGTTTGTCTACGACCCGAGCTTTGCCGAGGCGATGGAAGATCTGCGCGCCTCGCTCGAACATCTGCGCATCCAGAGCAATCCGGCCTGGCGCAGCCTGTTGCGCTCCTTGCGGGCACTGGCGGCCAATCTTGAAACCCTGGATCGTCTGATCAGCGACGCCAGCAACCCGGATGCCTTGGCCGACGCGACCGACAGCAGCCTGCTGGACCGTTCGCCGCGCAATCTCAAGGACGTCTGGACGCGCCTGCGCCTGCAGATGACGCCGACTTCGCTGCTGTTCCGCCACGCCTTGCGCCTGCCACTGGCCTTGTCGGTGGGTTATGCCATGGTGCATCTGATCCATCCGTCCCAAGGCTACTGGATCATCCTGACCACGGTTTTCGTTTGCCAGCCAAGCTACGGCGCAACCCGACGCAAGCTGGTACAGCGGATCATCGGCACAGCCCTTGGCCTGACCGCAGGCTGGGCGCTGTTCGAGCTGGTCACCACTCCGGTCCTGCAATCGATGTGTGCGGTGCTGGCTGGCGTGGTGTTCTTCGTCAACCGTACGACGCGCTACACCCTGTCGACCGCTGCGATCACGGTGATGGTGCTGTTCTGTTTCAATCAGGTGGGCGATGGCTACGGCCTGTTCCTGCCACGCCTGTTCGATACCCTGCTGGGCAGCCTGATTGCCGGGCTGGCGGTCTTCCTGTTCCTGCCGGACTGGCAAGGACGCAAGCTGAACAAAGTCCTGGCCAATACCCTGAGCTGCAACAGCATTTACCTGCGCCAGATCATGCAGCAATACGCCAAGGGCAAGAGCGACGACCTGGCTTATCGTCTGGCACGGCGCAATGCGCACAATGCCGATGCGGCGCTTTCGACGACGCTGGCGAACATGCTGATGGAGCCCGGGCATTTCCGCAAAGAGGCAGATGTGGGCTTTCGCTTTCTGGTGCTGTCGCACACGCTGCTGAGTTATCTGTCCGGGCTGGGCGCGCATCGCGACACGCAACTTCCCGGCGATGTCCACGAGCAGCTTATCGATGGCGCGGGCGCGGCACTGGCGGCCAGCATCGATGAAATCGCCCAGAGCCTGGCGGAAAAGAAACCGGTTGCCGTACAGAACGACGCAGAAGAGGAACTGGCCACTCAACTGGAACAGATGCCCGACGAACTGGACGAAAGCCAGCGACTGGTGCAGACGCAACTGGCCTTGATCTATCGTCAGTTGGCACCGTTACGTACGTTGGCAGCGCATCTGATCAAGGGGCCACAGGCATCAGACCGTGCAGCCTGAGCAGCTCGTCGTAAGTACCATCAGCCTTCATGGCGGCGATTTCCCGATCAAAGCCGGCGACGATTTGCGCATGCCTCGGGTTCTTCAGGCTGACCAGAATATGCAGGCTGTTCTCGGTGAGTGAGTCCGGCAGGAACTCGACGTGATTGCGAACTTCGTCGGGCTCGTTGGCCAGACTGTAACGGGCCACGAACTCATCCTCCAGTGCCAGATCGACACGTCCTGCAGCCAGCATGTTCGCCGCCATGGAAAAACTGTGGACCGGGACCTTGCGTAACGCCTGATCATTGTCGAACGACGGGTAATAGGCGTAACCACGCACCACCGCAATGATGTACTTGTGCAGTTGATCGAGGTTCGAGGTATCGATATTCGAGTCCTTGCGCTTGAGAAAGCGCACCCGATTGACCAGATACTCGGCGGAAAACTGACCAATCCGGGTGCGTTCTTCATTGAACCATGCATTGATCAGCACATCATTGCGCCCCTCGGCGATGCCATGCATGGCCCGCGCCCAGGGCACCTGCTCGTAAACCGTCTGATACCCGGCACGCTGCAGTGCGGTTCTGACGATATCCGTCGCCAGACCGTCGTGGAGCAACGTGTTATCGGTAAAGGGAGGCCAGGCATCGGCAACCAGACGCAACTTCTCGCCTGCTCCAGCCTGTGCGATCAGCAGTAACCCCAGCAACCCAACAGCTTGAAGCAGTCGCGACATGCTTGAATTCCCCAGGTGGGCAGCATGCCCGATCCAGACTGAGAGTCGTTGATCAACAGCGTTACTTGAATCCTGACCTGTATTGAAGACCCAAACCCGTCAGGAAACAACCCACGCCCATGTGGCAGCCATGTGATTGATGCAAAAATATTTTCCAGACCAAAGCCAAAACGATCGACAGACATCACGGCCTTTTATTGGGAATGCGGCGGTATGCGTTTAGAATTCCCTTCTGGTTTCTCTGCGAGTCAACAACATGCCTATCAAATGGATCTGCAAACACCATACCGACCTGAGTATCGAACAGCTTTACGCTGCTCTGAAACTGCGTGCCGAGGTTTTCGTGGTCGAGCAGCAGTGCGTGTATCAGGATGTGGACGGGCTGGACCTGACAGGTGACACCTGCCATTTGATGGCCTGGCAAGACGGCAAGCTGGTGGCTTACCTGCGCTTGCTGGACCCGATCCAGCAAGGCGGCGATGTCACCATTGGCCGCGTGGTGACCGCGCCATCGATTCGCAACAAGGGCATGGGCCACGAGCTGATGGTCCAGGCGCTGGAACACGCCGAAAAGAAATGGCCCGACCAGCCCATCTATCTGTCGGCCCAGGCTCATCTTCAGGGTTACTACAGCCGTTACGGCTTCAACGCCGTAGGCGAGGAGTATCTGGAGGACGACATCCCGCACATCGGCATGCGCCGCGACCTCGAATAAGGCCAGCGTCCGTCAGGGATAACCCAGTACGGCCTTGATGCTGGCCAGATTGCGGGTTATCCACGCTTTCTCGATCGCGCCCCAGTCCCGAATCCGGTAATGCCCGGCATGATTGCGGGCCCCTTCCTGTTGTTCGAATTCGCACTGGATATCCAGGTCGGCCAGCGCCGCGATAGTGTCCTGTGCCGTGCGACGCGGCATGCCGGTGACTTCCGTCAATTCGGGCACCGTGCTGGCAAGCTGGCTGTCGATCAGGTACGCCACGTACAGACGACGATAAAAGCTGCTTTTGGTCTTGCTGACATCCATCTTCAAAATCCTTGTCGGAGCGGTATTCAGGTGGTCGACCGGGCGCCAGCCTGCAGGTCGCGATACGTCAGGTAGACCCGCAGATCGAACTCAAGCTGGTGATAGCCTGGCTGCATGTGTTCACACAACTGGTAGAACGCCTTGTTGTGATCCGACTCTTTGAAATGCGCCAGTTCATGCACCACGATCATGCGCAGAAACTGCGGTGCTGCTTCCTTGAACAGCGCAGCAACGCGGATTTCTTTCTTGGCCTTGAGCTTGCCACCCTGCACTCGCGAAACCGTGGTGTGCAGGCCCAGTGCGCGATGAGTCAGGTCGAGACGATTGTCGAACAGCACTTTGTCCACAGGCGGCGCATTGCGCAGGTGCTCCTGCTTCAAGGCCAGGGCATAGGCGTACAGCGCCTTGTCACTCTGGATCTGATGACGCTCCGGATAACGCTGTTGCAGATAGTCGCCCAGCTTGTCCTGAGCAATCAGTTGCCGCACCTGATCCTGAAGGGAAGCAGGATAGGCTTGCAGGTATTTGAGCGGTATAGGAGCTGAAGCAGTCATGGGGCCGTGACAGATGATTTAAAGGTGCCAGTCTACCGCAATCAGCCACGCAGCCTCGACCAGTCAAAACGTGCAGGGAAGGAGCGGGCATCTTCGGCATCCAGCGGATAAGCCACCAGAAACCCCTGGATGACCTGACAGCCATTGTTGGCCAGCCACTCATATTGCTGCAAAGTCTCGACGCCTTCGGCGATGACCAGAATGTCGAGGTTGCGGCACAGATCAATGATGCTGCGCGCAAAGACCGCATCGCGAGGCGAGTCGAGCAGACCGGCAATGAAGTGTCTATCGAGCTTCAGGGTATCGAGTTGAAGGTTGCGCAGGTGCGACAGGGAGCACTCACCCACACCGAAATCATCCAGCGCCACGCGCACACCGATCTCGCGCAGTTGCTGCAACTGCTTGTGACTGTGGCTCAGGTTATTCACCAGTGAGGCTTCGGTAATCTCGACTTCCAGCTGGCCAAGCTGCAACTCGAAACGATCCATCGCCCGACGAAGCTCTGCGGCCAGGTTGGGCATGCAGAATTGCGTCGGGCTGACACTGACACTCACCACCAGATCGGAAGCAAAGACCCGACCCAATGCCTGACGTTGTTCGGCTCCCTGATCGAAGATCCAGCTGCCAAGCCGGTTGATAAGCCGCGTTTCCTCGAGCAAGGGAATGAACAAGGCTGGCGGCACTTCCCCGACACTGGCGTGCTGCCAGCGCAACAAGGCTTCAAACCCCCGCAGGCGACCATCCGCAACATGCACCTGAGGCTGATAGACCACCGAGAAATTCTTGCCTTCGATAGCATTGCGCACGCTGTCTTCGAGCATCAGACGCGAACGTGCACGACCGTTCATGTTCTGGTCATAGAAACGATATTGCTGGCGCCCTGCCCGCTTGGCTTCGTACATGGCAATGTCCGCCGCCCGCAGCAGGCCATCGAGGTTGGAGCCGCACTCGGGGTAAGTCGCAATCCCGATGCTGACGCCCAGAGAAATGTCCACGCCGTCGACCTGACGTTTCATCGATACCCGCTCGATAAGCTTTTCAGCCACCTTGGCGGCCTGCTCGGGATAGTCGAAGCCGTCGATCACTACAGTAAATTCGTCACCGCCCATGCGCGCCAGAACATCGTAGGGGCGCAGGCAATCCTTGAGCTGCGTGGCCACCCACAACAAAACCTGATCGCCGGCATCATGGCCCAGCGAGTCATTGATCTGCTTGAAGCCGTCCAGGTCCAGATACAGCACGACCAGATACTGCTCCGCATGCTCGTTGCGCAGCAGCATGCCCTCGACAGCCTGATAGAAGCCGCGTCGATTGAGCAGCCCCGTCAAGGCATCGGTCACCGCCTGCTGTTCAAGCTGCTGATACAGATTGCGCTCCAGCGACATATCGAGAACGGTCAGCACCATCGCCTTCTGCTCGCAAGGCAGTGACGCGCAGGACAAGGCCACCGGCAATTGCCCGCCCCCAGCCGTACGCAAAACGGCATCATGCACGCGGTAAGTGTCGGCATTGCGATAGTGCTTGTAGAAATCCGACTCAAGCCAGCTCTGGACCTTGGGCTCCAGCACATAATCGAGCACGCTTGTACCGCGCAACTGTTCGTCCGGCGTATCGAGCAAGTGGCAGATAGCCGGGTTGGCGAAACTGATAATGCCGGTTTCATCCACCACCACAATACCTTCCGCCATATTGGCCAATACAGAAGCATTGAAGGCCCTGGCGCTTTCCAGTTCCTGGGTGAGCCTCTGCAAGGCACGACGATTGCGCTGCTGCTCCAGCAAGGCCTGAACCTTGGGCTTGAGCACATTCGGGTCGAAGGGCTTGAACAGATAATCGATGGCCCCGCTTGCATAGCCCTTGTGTACTGAAGCCGGGCTCTGCTCGTTGGCGGTCAGAAAAATGATCGGTGTCAGGCTTGTGCGCTGACTGCCGCGCATCAGGCGTGCGACTTCAAATCCATCCATGTCGGGCATCTGGACATCGAGCAGGACCAGATCCACTTCCTGCTCCAGAAGCACCGTCAACGCTTCTACACCGGAGCTGGCTGTGACGATGTGCCAGTCCGTTCGCTGAAGGACCGCGCACATCGTCACCAGATTCTCAGGGTAGTCATCAACAACCAGAAGAACCGAAGAGCCATCATTGGGCTTGGATTGCACGCATTCCATGCTGCTTCTCTACTTTTGTGGGCGGCGCCTGTCACAGAAAACCCTGTCCAATTTGCATCAACTTTAGTCGCTCCTGAAAAAAGCAGCAGCAAGGCAGCCTACTGCCATCACCAAAGTTCCACATAACCGACTAACGGTATATTCCTGCAGGCCATATAGATTCTGTCCTACAGGAAAAATGACAGCACTTTGACGTCATTAGTTCGCTCGCCAAGCATTAACAAATGCATGTTCAAATCGTATAAAAGCTGCCGAAACCCTCTGAGCAGAGACTTCAGAGCAGTCGAACGAATTTTTCTGGAAACGAAAATGATAGATCTAGGATCGTGGAATCTCAGTATCCCGGTAGGCTCACCCCCCAAAACCGTAGAAACCTCACAGTTGCGTCAAGGCTATGACGGTAAGTACTTCGAGTCCCATTCGGGGTACATTTTTTTCTGGTCGCCCGTCACCGGCTCACGCACCGAAAACGCCAAATACCCACGCAGCGAACTACGAGAGACGTGGTCCGACGGCACGCTGCATAACTGGTTGTACCCCGATGCAGACAACTTTCTGAATGCGACTCTTGAAGTCAATCAGGTGCCCTCATCGGGCAAGATCGTCATCGGCCAGATCCACGCCTACGACAGCACCGAGCCGATGCTCAAGGTCGAGTATCAGTACAAGAAGAAGACCCAGACCGGAAATATCGTGGTGAAAGTTCGCAAACGCTTCGATGATGACGAAAGCAAAGTCATCAAGATTGTCGAAGGCGTGCCACTCAACGAGAAGTTCAAATACATCATCCACCTGAGTCCCGGTGGAGAATTGAGCGTCAGCGCCAAAGACGTGAACTGGAGCACATCCATCAGTTCTTCCTGGAAAACAAAACCGCTCTATTTCAAGGCTGGCGTATATACCCAGGACAACTCCGGCTACAGCAATGAAGGCGGTAAAGCCACGTTCTATAACCTGGATATCGATCACAACAAAATCTGATATACCGCCCGCCAAA
Organism: Pseudomonas cichorii; assembly: GCF_018343775.1. Lineage (NCBI taxonomy): Bacteria > Pseudomonadati > Pseudomonadota > Gammaproteobacteria > Pseudomonadales > Pseudomonadaceae > Pseudomonas > Pseudomonas cichorii. Next base: position 456,593 of record NZ_CP074349.1, on the reverse strand, counting down.
AGAAAGGCCCGCACTCGATGGGCGGGCCTCTTTCATTTCAGGACAGACCGATCAACGGGCAGCCTTGAACTCTTTCTCGGCAGCGATGAAACGCTCTTGCATCGAAGTCGACGGGCCTTTGCCAATCAGGCTGAAGAGCACAATCGCGAGGCTGGCGAAGATAAAGCCCGGCACGATTTCGTACAGGCCGATAGCGCTGAACTGTTTCCAGAGCACCACGGTTACTGCACCGACGACCACGCCAGCCAGCGCGCCATTGCGGGTCATGCCTTTCCACATCACCGAAATCAGCACCACCGGGCCGAACGCCGCACCGAAACCGGCCCAGGCGTAACTCACCAGCCCCAATACGCGGTTTTCAGGGTTGGCGGCCAGCAGGATGGCAATCACCGCCACCAGCAGCACCATGGCCCGGCCAACCCAGACCAGCTCAATTTGCGAGGCGTTCTTGCGCAGATACGCCTTGTAGAAGTCTTCGGTCAGGGCGCTGGAACACACCAGCAACTGGCAGCTCAAGGTGCTCATCACCGCCGCGAGAATAGCAGACAGCAACACACCGGCAATCCAGGGGTTGAACAGCAGCTTCGCCAGCTCGATGAACACCCGCTCCGGGTTCTCGGTCACGGGACCGGCCACATCAGGGTTTGCCGCGAAGTAAGCGATACCGAAGAAACCCACCGCAACCGCACCGGCCAGACACAAGATCATCCAGGTCATGGAGATACGACGGGCACTGGCAATCGACTTGACCGAATCCGCCGCCATGAAGCGGGCCAGGATATGTGGCTGCCCGAAATAGCCCAGCCCCCAGGCCAGCAGCGAGACAATGCCGATAAAGGTAGTGTTCTTGAACATGTCGAAACTGGCCGGGTTCTGGGCTTCGATGGCCAGGAAGGTGGTGTCGATGCCACCGGTCGCCAGCAGCGCGATGATCGGCGTGAGAATCAGCGCGAAGATCATCAGCGTGGCCTGGACGGTATCTGTCCAGCTCACCGCCAGGAAGCCACCCACGAAGGTGTAGACGATGGTTGCCGCAGCGCCCGCCCACAAGGACGTTGCATAGGACATGCCGAAGGTGCTCTCGAACAGACGCGCGCCCGCCACGATGCCCGAAGCGCAATAGATGGTGAAGAACACCAGAATCACGATGGCCGAGATGATACGCAGCACGCCGCTGTTGTCTTCAAAACGGCTGCTGAAGTAATCCGGAAGGGTCAGCGCATCACCGTTGTGCTCGGTCTGCACACGCAGACGACCGGCCACGAACAGCCAGTTCAGGTAGGCACCCGCGATCAGACCGATAGCGATCCAGGCTTCCGACAGGCCAGACATGTAGATGGCACCGGGCAAGCCCATCAGCAGCCAGCCGCTCATGTCCGAAGCACCCGCCGAGAGGGCGGTTACCACGCTGCCGAGGCTACGCCCGCCAAGAATGTAATCGGAAAGGTTATTGGTGGAGCGATAGGCCATGAGGCCGATCAGCACCATCGCAGCGATGTAGATCACGAAGGTGATCAGGATAGGGTTGTTGAAGCTCATGAGTTCTGCCTTGGCATTGTTTTTATGAAACGCCAGATACCCGGAAGAAAGTCGGTTACCGAACCCGCTATCCATGCCTTGATACCCGACGCAGCGCTGACTGAAATTTCCGCAAGGAAGCAGCCACTGAACGACTCGCTAACGGTTGCACCGTGGTGGCGAATCCTATTAGAAAACTGAAAAAGGCGCAACCAAATTAAACGAATCAGTTGCACCCTCTGCAAAATGATCACTGCACTGTGATTTCCGCCCCATTTTGAAGCGGCAAATGACGCTTACGCAAAAGAAAACGCACCAGAATCACTCATTTGTCCCGTATCACAGGGCCTCAAGAGAAATAGCCTTGAAATATTCTGCAAAAAACAGGTTGCACCCGGTTGCACCTTTACCAACGCAAAGCTAACCTGCGCCAAAGCCGAGGCCACATACAGAGTGGCGACAATGAGGACAAGACATGGCCACCACCACTCTGGGCGTCAAGCTTGACGACCTGACCCGCGAGCGATTGAAAGCAGCCGCACACTCCATCGACCGTACGCCGCACTGGTTGATCAAGCAGGCCATCTTCAATTACCTGGAAAAGCTGGAGAGTGGTGCAACCCTGCAAGAACTCAATGGCCTGGGCAGCAAGGACGGCGATGAAAGCGGCGAGTTGCCAGCCGACACGAGCTACCAGAGTTTTCTGGAGTTTGCCGAAAGCATCCTGCCGCAATCGGTTCTGCGCTCCGCCATCACCGCCGCCTACCGCCGCCCCGAGCCGGAAGTGGTCCCCATGCTGCTGGAGCAAGCTCGCCTGCCCGCCCCCATGGCCGACGCCACCCACAAGCTGGCGGCCTCCATCGCCGAAAAACTGCGTAACCAGAAGAGCGCGAGCGGTCGCGCTGGAATCGTTCAAGGGCTGCTGCAAGAGTTCTCGCTCTCTTCCCAGGAAGGCGTGGCATTGATGTGTCTGGCCGAAGCATTGCTGCGCATTCCCGACAAAGGTACTCGCGATGCACTGATCCGCGACAAGATCAGCAACGGCAACTGGCAGCCTCACTTGGGCAATAGCCCTTCGCTGTTCGTCAACGCAGCCACCTGGGGATTGCTGTTGACCGGCAAGCTGGTGTCCACCCACAACGAAACCGGTCTTTCCTCGTCTCTGAGCCGTATCATCGGCAAAAGCGGCGAGCCCATGATCCGCAAGGGAGTGGACATGGCCATGCGCCTGATGGGCGAGCAGTTCGTGACCGGCGAAACCATTGGCGAAGCCCTGGCCAACGCCAGTCGTTTTGAAGCCAAGGGCTTTCGTTACTCCTACGACATGCTGGGTGAAGCGGCCCTGACCGAGCACGACGCACAGAAGTACCTGGCGTCCTACGAACAGGCCATTCACTCCATCGGCAAGGCCTCCCACGGTCGCGGCATTTATGAAGGACCGGGCATTTCCATCAAGCTGTCGGCGCTGCACCCGCGCTACAGCCGCGCCCAATACGAGCGGGTGATGGAAGAACTGTATCCGCGCCTGCTGTCGCTGACCCTGCTGGCCAAGCAATACGATATCGGCCTGAATATCGATGCCGAAGAGGCCGACCGCCTGGAGCTATCGCTGGACCTGCTGGAGCGCCTGTGCTTCGAGCCGCAACTGACCGGCTGGAACGGCATCGGCTTCGTCATTCAGGCGTACCAGAAGCGCTGCCCTTATGTAATCGATTACGTGATCGACCTGGCACGTCGCAGCCGCCATCGCCTGATGATCCGTCTGGTAAAAGGCGCGTACTGGGACAGCGAAATCAAACGCGCTCAGGTCGAAGGCCTGGAAGGCTATCCGGTCTATACCCGCAAGGTTTATACCGACGTTTCCTATATCGCCTGTGCCCGCAAACTGTTGGCCGCGCCGGAAGTCATCTATCCGCAGTTCGCGACCCACAACGCCCATACACTGGCGGCCATTTATCACATTGCCGGTCAGAACTATTACCCCGGCCAGTACGAATTCCAGTGCCTCCACGGCATGGGCGAACCGCTTTACGAGCAGGTGGTGGGCAAGGTTGCCGATGGCAAGCTGAACCGTCCGTGCCGTGTCTATGCGCCGGTCGGTACCCATGAAACGCTGCTGGCGTATCTGGTGCGACGCCTGCTGGAGAACGGTGCCAACACCTCGTTCGTCAACCGCATCGCCGATCAGTCGGTTTCGATCCAGGAACTGGTAGCCGACCCGGTCAGCAGCATCGAGCGCATGGCGACCCAGGAAGGCAGCTTCGGCCTGCCGCACCCGCGCATTCCACTGCCCCGCGACCTGTATGGTTCGGAGCGCCCCAACTCAAGCGGCATCGACATGGCCAACGAACATCGTCTGGCCTCGCTATCGTCGGCCTTGCTGGCGAGCGCCCACACCGACTGGAAAGCCGCGCCACTGCTCGGTTGCCCCGCGAGCGAAGGCACGCCACTGGCGACTCTGAACCCGTCCGACCACAGAGACGTCGTGGGTCATGTGCAGGAAGCCAGCCTGGAAGATGTCGATAACGCCATCCAGAGCGCACTGATTTCCGGCCCGATCTGGCAGGCCACGCCGCCAGCCGAGCGCGCCGCCATTCTTGAGCGCGCCGCAGACCTGATGGAAAACGAGATACAGCCGTTGATGGGCCTGCTGGTCCGCGAAGCAGGCAAGACCTTCGTCAACGCCATTGCCGAAGTTCGCGAAGCCGTGGACTTCCTGCGCTACTACGCCGTGCAGGCCCGCAGCGATTTCAGCAACGATACGCACCGCCCGCTGGGGCCGGTGGTCTGTATCAGCCCATGGAACTTCCCGCTGGCGATTTTCAGTGGTCAGGTTGCAGCAGCATTGGCCGCAGGCAACCCGGTGCTGGCCAAGCCTGCCGAGCAAACCCCGCTGATCGCAGCCCAGGCCGTGCGCCTGCTGCTGGAAGCCGGTATCCCGGAAGGTGTGCTGCAACTGCTGCCCGGACGCGGTGAAACCGTCGGAGCCCGACTGGTGGGCGACGAGCGCGTCAAAGGTGTGATGTTCACCGGCTCCACCGAAGTGGCGCGCCTGCTGCAACGCAACATTGCCGGGCGTCTTGATGCCCAGGGCCGACCGATCCCGCTGATCGCCGAAACCGGTGGCCAGAACGCCATGATCGTCGACTCCTCGGCACTCACCGAACAGGTGGTGATCGACATTCTGTCCTCGGCCTTCGACAGCGCGGGTCAACGCTGCTCGGCACTGCGCGTGCTGTGCCTGCAGGAAGACTCGGCTGATCGCGTGATCGAAATGCTCAAGGGTGCCATGGCCGAAAACCGCCTGGGCAACCCGGAGCATTTGTCCGTGGATATCGGGCCGGTGATCGACGCCGAAGCCAAGGCCGGAATCGAGAAACACATTCAGGGCATGCGCGACAAAGGCCGCACGGTCTATCAGGTGGCAATCGCCAACAGTGCAGACCTCAAGCGCGGTACCTACGTGATGCCGACCCTGATCGAGCTGGAAAGCTTCGACGAACTGCAACGGGAAATCTTCGGACCGGTGCTGCACGTGGTTCGCTACAAGCGCAAGGAACTGGACCAGCTTATCGGCCAGATCAATGCCACCGGTTACGGCTTGACACTGGGCGTACACACGCGCATCGACGAGACGATTGCCAAGGTCATCGATAACGTCAATGCCGGTAACGTCTACGTCAACCGCAACATTGTCGGTGCCGTGGTCGGTGTGCAGCCGTTCGGCGGCGAAGGCCTGTCGGGCACCGGCCCGAAAGCGGGCGGGCCGCTGTACCTGTATCGCCTGCTGTCGACTCGCCCGCAGGACGCCATCGAACAGTCCTTTGGCCGTGGCGACAAACTGATCGCACCCGACACCCGCCTGCAGGAAGCCTTGGGCAAACCGCTGCAAGCCTTGAAAACCTGGGCTGCAAGCAATCAGCAAACCGCACTGGACGAATTGTGCAGCCAGTTTGCCGAGCAATCGCAAAGCGGCATCACGCGCCTGCTGACCGGCCCGACCGGCGAGCGCAACAGCTACAGCATCCTGCCGCGTGAGCATGTGCTGTGTCTGGCCGATGACGAAACCGACCTGCTGACCCAACTGGCCGCCGTCCTGGCCGTTGGCAGTACCGCCATCTGGCCGGAAACCACGACCAGCAAGCCACTGCGCAATCGCCTGCCCAAAGAGGTTCAAGCCCGCATCAAGCTGGTCGCAGACTGGAGCAAGGACGAAGTGCTGATCGACGCCGTTCTGCACCATGGCGATTCGGACCAGTTGCGCGCCATTTGCGAGCAGGTAGCCCAGCGCTGCGGCGCGATCATCGGCGTCAACGGCCTGTCACACGGCGAAACCAACGTCGCTCTGGAACGCCTGGTGATCGAGCGCGCCTTGAGCGTGAACACCGCAGCGGCGGGAGGGAATGCGAGCCTGATGACGATAGGTTGACGAGGGGAAGCGGCAAGCTTCAAGCTTTTAACTTGGAGCTTGCAGCTTGCGCCCAATCGCTTCACCACCATCACTCCCATCAATCATGCTGGGCAGCACCCCATCCCCGGCCTAGACTCTGCCCACTACAAGACAAAGGGTGAAGGTCATGTCCGAGACGCTGCTCAGTTCCCGCAATCTGGCTTTCGAGCTGTATGAAGTGCTGGATGCCGAAGCGCTGACCCGGCGTGAGCGCTTTGCCGAGCACAGTCGCGAGACGTTCGATGCCGCCATCGGCACGGCTCGTACGATTGCCGAGAAGTACTTCGCCCCGCACAACCGCAAGGCCGATGAAAACGAGCCACGCTACGAGCATGGCGAGGCGGTGCTGATCCCCGAGGTCAAACCTGCAGTAGATGCGTTTCTGGAAGCTGGTTTCCTCAATGCGGCGCGGGACTTCGAGGAAGGCGGCATGCAGTTGCCGACCCTGCTGTCCCAAGCCTGCTTTGCTCACTTCCAGGCTGCGAATGCGGGCACCACGGCTTACCCGTTCCTGAGCATGGGCGTGGCGAACCTCATCGAAAGCTTTGGCAGCAACGAGCAAAAGCAGCGTTTCCTGCAACCGATCATCGAAGGCCGTTTTTTCGGCACCATGGCGTTGACCGAACCTCATGCCGGCTCGTCGCTGTCGGATATCCGCACCCGCGCCGAGCCCGCTGCGGATGGCAGCTATCGCTTGCGCGGCAACAAGATTTTCATTTCCGGTGGTGATCACTCACTGTCGGAGAACATCGTGCATATGGTGCTGGCCAAGTTGCCGGACGCACCTGCCGGTGTGAAAGGTATTTCGCTGTTTATCGTGCCCAAGTTTCTGGTCAATGAAGACGGCACAAACGGCCCACGCAATGACGTGATTCTGGCCGGGCTGTTTCACAAGATGGGCTGGCGCGGCACCACCTCGACAGCGCTGAACTTCGGCGATAACGGGCAATGTGTGGGCTATCTGGTGGGCAAACCCCATCAGGGCCTGAGCTACATGTTCCAGATGATGAACGAAGCGCGGATTGGCGTGGGCATGGGTGCAATCATGCTGGGTTATGCAGGTTATCTGTATTCTCTGGACTACGCCCGTGAACGTCCGCAAGGACGACTGCCGGATAACCGAAACCCGGAAAGCCCGCCCGTCCCTATCATTCAGCACGCCGATGTCAGGCGCATGTTGTTGACGCAAAAAGCCTACGTGGAGGGCGCCTTCGACCTCGGCCTGTACAGCGCTCGCCTGTTTGACGATACCCAAACCGGCGAAACCGAAGAACTGAAGCGCCAGGCCCACGAACTGCTCGATCTGTTGACACCCATCGTCAAGTCCTGGCCTTCGGAGTTCTGTCTGAAAGCCAACGAACTGGCGATCCAGATTCTGGGCGGCCATGGCTATATCCGCGAATATCCGGTGGAGCAGTATTACCGCGACAACCGCCTGAACCCGATCCACGAAGGCACCCACGGCATTCAGTCGCTGGACTTGCTGGGGCGCAAGCTGGCACAAAATAATGGCGCAGGGCTCAAGCAGTTGATCCGCCTGATTGCCGACACCACAAAGCGGGCCAGCGCCCACGAAAGCCTTGATGCCTTGCGCCAACCACTGGAGCAACTGGTGACGCGTCTGCAAACCGTGACCGTTGGCCTGCTGACCGATCTGGCACAGGGCAAGGTCAGTACCACGCTCGCCAATTCGGCGCTCTATCTGAAGGTTTTCGGACATACCGTCATCGGCTGGCGCTGGCTGGAACAGGCCATTCGCGCCACAGAGGGACTGTCTCGAAATAACTCGACCGATGCCGATTTCTATCAAGGCAAGTTGCAAGCAGCCCGGTACTTCCTGACCTGGGAAGTACCGGGCTGCAATCATGAACTGACGTTGCTGGAAAACCGCGATGATGCCTGCCTGAGCATGCAGGCCGACTGGTTCTAGAAACTCAACCCCATCGTATCAGGTGGAAAGAACCGATCCACCAGCCGCCGGCCTTGCTCTCCGAGCCTTGTGGCGTAGTGCTCGCGAGTGAAGGGCTCGCCGGTGCGCAAGTCATAGAGCTTTTGCCAGATCTTGGGCGAGGAGATTTCGATCAAACGCACTTTAATGAACTTGTAATTGAGGCCGGACACCTGATGAATGTCATCAATCAGGAAGTAACGGCCCGGCAGGAAAATCGACTCGACTTCCTCAGGCTCCGTGGAAAACGGCGCAACAGGGGTCGCCCCCAGATAGTTCTTGGCGGGCAATTCAAACACAACGGAAGTGTCGTTAAAGCTGATGGGCACACTTTTCCGGGCAAAACTGGCTGAATATTCACCCGCTTGGCTACTGCAAAAAATCCTCGCCACATAAGGGTTTTCGCTGAACGACAAGATGTCGGTACTGACCAGCACATCGCCGCTCTTGATCTGTCCGTTCCGAAAATAGGCCCCCGAGGTGCCGCGTAGTTCACTGCCGCCGCGATAAAGCGTGACGCTGTTGTCGAAACCAACAGTGCGCAGGTCATCGACCAGTTCGTCGATTAAATCCACTTGCGCCGGGCCGGTCGAAATACCGGTGCGCAGGTACTGGTTGAAAGACATATCCGCGCTCGAATACAACGGAATACGTCCACCCACGTATTGGCCATCCGATTTTTTGTAGAGGTGGTGCATATCTCCCCACTCGTCGATAAACACCGGATTGCCCTGCAGATCCTGAGAGATCAGATCGCCAGGCTTCAGCTCCGGCACACTCATGAGCGCTTTTTGACGGGCCAGGGCGATCTGTGAGAGGCGCTCTTCCTCAGCAAGATTGAACTGCATGTAGACGTCCCAGAAAGACGAGCGAACGCTTACCAATGATAAGGGCACCACCTCATTGCCCACTTCACCCGCGATGACACCTCGCGATGACGCCGCCGAAGGCTCGCGCCACTCCCACTCGCTACGGGCATTAAGACGCACGGCACGACTGGCGTCACTGACATGGGGGTTTGTCGGGTCGGTCAGGGTCCAGGCATGGAGGTCATCATTGAACACCACCCTGTAAGGCACATCGTCCAGGCTGATCCAGGTTTCGCCATTGGAGAGCATCTGGATGCCGCGCATATTGGCGCTGGCACCAGCCGGGGTCGGCGCTGTCGGACTCAGTTCTACCAAGGGAGTGAGTTCCCGGGGACCGGGCAAAACCGCGCTACCCAGGCTTCGGCTACCCGCGCTCATCTTGAGCATGCCCACCAACATGGAGAGGTTCAGCACCAGAGACAGCGAGCCAAAGATCACACTGACGAGCCCGGCCTTGCGTTGTCGCGGGTCACGTTCACGGATGGTCTGATCAATATCGAGCACAAGGCTGGCAGCACTCGCGCCAACCAGAAGCAAAGCCATCGGCCAGGACATCAGCGCCAGATTACCGATAGTATTGGTGAACGCATTCAGGTAGCCGAGCCATATCTGCTTGCGCAGCCTGGTGTTGGAGGTCAGCAATATCTGCGAATCTGCTCGCATCTGCTCTTTGGCGAGCCCGCGCAGGTAGACAAACGCATCGCCACTGATAGCGAAATCGCTGCTGTTGATCAGGTTTTGCCCTGCCACCCAGGGAGTGTTCAGAATCTGCAGTGCATGCTCATCGAAGTCCGCACTGTACAATTGCAGCCGCGCCGCCGAGCGAATGAACAACTGTTTAAAGGTGGCTGTTGGTGAAGTATCGAGCAATCGCTCCTGCACCCATTCATACAGCACTTTATCCGAGGCAAATACATAAAAGGTATTCCTGTCGCTGGGCAGGTAGAGAAATTGCTGCCCCGTGCCATCAACAATACGAATGCTCTCGGTGCAGACATAACCGCCGACATCGAAGGTGCGAAGGGTCAGCCCGGCCCTCGGGATCACGCCTGCACGCAGCGATTCGTAGGTCATGACGGGCTGCAACTTGCCGATAACCGCTTCAGTGACGAGCTTGAACTGCTCGATGTTCAAGCGCCCCTTGAGCATTTGCAGACCGGCAGACGCCAGAAATGCGGAACGGGCCAGGGTGCAGAAATTCTGACTGTGCAGCTTCCAGAAGCGCTCCATCCTGGCAGTGAAAAGCCGATTGAAATCCAGCACCCAGAAATCATCAAGAACGTGCTGGGGAAGAAGGGCAACTTCGTTGCGCTCGTCGAACCAATGCTGTTGCGGTCCGCCGTGGTAGAAACCGCCATAGGATGACAACTCATCGCCTGCCATCTGGTCCTTGACGCTGAAGCGACGAATCATCAACTCGACAAAGGTCATCGACTCCACGGGCGGCCCGGAATGCTTCCAGCCGGTGAACGTCCTCGGACTGCTCACCGCAGTGGAAAATCGATGCCAATAGACCGTGTCCGGGTCCAGCCGCTTGCCGGTGTACTTGAACAACAGCTTGCGAGCTTCGGAATAGGCAAGGCCGTGGATATCCGGATAATCGTCGATAAATGCGCGAGCGATGGCTTTGAGTCGGGTTTCGTCATCTGCAATCGCCATACGGGTGACTTCAGCGGTAGGTGTGGGCATGACTTTCTTTTCCTGTAGGAGACAAGCCATGCACGTGAGCAGACAGGGAAATTGTAAGGCGTTAATTATTTATAGGATTAGTCTGTAACCTTTTTTGACAGCCAGCCAATTCAACAGGTTAGAATCCCTTGGCATGCGGACTGCATGGTCAGTTTGTATCCTGCCTGTTCACAACCGTTTCTATCTGGAGTACCGCCCTTGGATGCCACGACCATCAACAGCCTGTTCCTGATCGGCGCGTTGCTGGTGGGCGCAAGTATTCTGGTCAGCTCCCTGTCTTCACGCCTCGGCATTCCGATTCTGGTCATTATTCTTGCCGTGGGCATGGTCGCCGGGGTCGATGGCGGCGGGATCATCTTCGACAACTACGCCACTGCGTATCTGGTGGGCAACCTGGCCCTGGCAGTGATCCTGCTGGATGGCGGCCTGCGTACCAGGGTCGCCAGCTTCCGGGTCGCGTTGTGGCCTGCATTGTCGCTGGCAACGGTCGGGGTTCTGATTACCACCGGGCTGACCGGCATGGTCGCGGCATGGCTCTTCGACCTGAACATGATCCAGGGCCTGCTGATCGGCGCAATCGTCGGTTCCACAGATGCCGCGGCGGTGTTCTCGCTGTTGGGCGGCAAGGGCCTGAACGAGCGGGTGACCGCCAGCCTGGAAATCGAATCCGGCAGTAACGACCCCATGGCGGTGTTTCTGACCGTCACCCTGATCGGCATGCTCGCCAGCGGCCAGACCGGCCTGCACTGGGGATTAGTGGGGCATCTGATTCAAGAATTCGGTATCGGCAGCTTCATCGGCCTGGGTGGCGGCTGGCTGATGCTGCAACTGGTCAACCGCATCAATCTGGCAGCCGGGCTGTATCCGATCCTGGTCATCGCAGGTGGTCTGGCGGTCTTTGCCCTGACCAACGCCATTCACGGCAGCGGCTTCCTGGCCGTTTACCTGTGCGGTCTGGTGCTGGGCAACCGGCCAATCCGCAGCCGCCACGGCATTCTGCACATGCTCGACGGCATGGCCTGGCTCGCGCAGATCGGCATGTTCCTGGTGCTGGGCCTGCTGGTCACGCCGCATGACCTGCTGCCTATCGCCATACCGGCCCTGGGCCTGGCGTTGTGGATGATTCTGGTGGCTCGCCCGCTTTCGGTCATGGTCGGCCTGTTGCCGTTCAAGGCGTTCCATGGCCGTGAAAAGGCGTTCATTGCCTGGGTCGGCCTGCGCGGCGCGGTTCCGATCATTCTGGCGGTGTTCCCGCTGATGGCCGGCCTGCCCAACGCGCAACTGTATTTCAACCTCGCATTCTTCATCGTTCTGGTTTCGCTGTTGCTGCAAGGCACCAGCCTGCCGTGGATGGCAAAACTGCTCAAGGTCACGGTTCCGCCTGATCCTGCACCGATTACCCGTTCGGCGCTGGAAGTGCATATCACCAGTGAATGGGAGCTGTTCGTCTATCGCCTGGGGGCTGAAAAATGGTGCATCGGCGCGGCCCTGCGCGAATTGAAAATGCCCGAAAACACCCGTATTGCGGCGTTGTTCCGCAATCAGCAACTGCTCCACCCTTCCGGCAGTACCACGCTGGAAGTGGGCGACATGCTGTGCGTGATCGGTCACGAACATGATCTTCCGGCGCTGGGCAAGCTGTTCAGCCAGGCACCGCAGCGCGGCCTGGACCTGCGTTTCTTCGGCGACTTCGTCCTTGAAGGCGATGCGCAACTGGGTGCCGTCGCGGCGTTGTATGGCCTCAAGCTCGACGGTCTGGATACCAATATGCCGCTCAGCCAGTTCATCATTCAGAAGAATCGCGGTGAGCCCGTCGTGGGCGACCAGATCGAATGGAATGGAACTATTTGGACTGTTGCGGTGATGGAAGGGAACAAGATCCTCAAAGTCGGCGTCAGATTCCCCGAAGGAAGCCGCCCGGGTCCCGGATTGTTCCTTTAAACTGCCAATCCACTCCGTTTTATCAAGCGACCGGTGTCTATGTTTTCGCTGCGTGCATTCTTTGCTGTCACTCTGCTCGGGCTTTGCCTTTCCACTTTCCCGGCGTTGGCGGCTGACCCGCCAACCAGTGCAGCCGTACAGCAAAGCCTGGACAAGATCGCCGACCGTAAACTGCCGGAGGCCGATCAGAAGGCCCTGCAGCAGGTGCTTGAGCAAACCCTCGCGTTTCTGGCCAGCCAGCAGGACAGCCAGGAGAAACTCGCCGCGCTCAAGCAGCAGTTGAATCAGGCTCCCAAACAGACCACCGAGAACCAGCGCGAACTGAGCCGTCTGAAAGAAAGCAGAGTCATCCCTGTTGCCCAGCGCTATGGCAACCTTGACGTGCCGCAACTCGAGCAGATGCTCAGCCAGCGCAGCACTCAGCAAAGCGACCTGCAAAAGGCCCTCAACGAAGCCAACAGCCTGACCATCACCGCCCAGACGCGGCCGGAAAGAGCTCAGGCAGAAATCAGCGCCAACCAGACCCGCATCCAGCAAATCAACGCCACGCTCAAGCTGGGCAAGGATAACGGCAAGACCCTCAACGCCGACCAGCGCAACATGCTCAATGCCGAACTGGCTTCGATCAATGCGTTGAACCTGCTGCGCCGCCAGGAACTGGCCGGCAACAGCCAGCTTCAAGACCTGGGCAACAGCCAGCATGACCTGCTGACCGAGAAGGTGACCCGCCAGGAACAGGAAATCCAGGATCTGCAGACCCTGATCAACGATAAGCGCCGCGCCCAGTCCCAGAAAACCGTGGCAGAGCTGTCCCTGGAGGCGCAAAAAGCAGGCAGCAGCAGCCTGCTGGCCACTGAAAGCGCGGCCAACCTCAAGCTGTCCGACTATTTGCTGCGCGGCACTGATCGCCTCAATGAGCTGACCCAGCAGAACCTCAAGACCAAGCAGCAACTGGACAACCTGACCCAGACCGATCAGGCCCTGAGCGAACAGATCAACGTTCTGAGCGGCAGCCTGTTACTGTCCAAGATTCTCTACAAACAGAAGCAAGCCCTGCCCCATCTGCAACTGGACAAAGGCCTGGCCGACGAAATCGCCAACATTCGCCTGTACCAGTTCGAGGTCAATCAGCAGCGTGAACAGATGAGCAGCCCTTCGGCCTATGTCGAAAAACTGCTGGCGACCCAACCGCCCGAAGACATCACCCCGCAACTGCGCAAGACCCTGCTGGATCTGGCCATTACCCGCAGCGATCTGCTGGAACGCCTGAACCGCGAACTCAGTGCCCTGCTCAACGAATCCATCACCCTGCAACTGAACCAGAAACAGCTGACCAGCACGGCCTTGAGCCTGCGCGCCACGCTGGACGAGCAGATGTTCTGGATCCCCAGCAACAAGCCGCTCGATCTGGAATGGTTCCAGAACATCTGGCCACGCCTGACCAAGCAGCTCGCCACACTTCCCTGGACATCCAGCCTCAGCGAACTGTCCGACGGACTGACCCAACGTCCACTGCTGTTCCTGCCGCTGCTGGTGCTGATCGGTGTTCTGACATGGCGACGCAAGGCGCTTTATCAAAAGCTGGGACGGTTGCACTCCGATATCGGCCACTTCAAACGTGACAGCCAGTGGAAAACGCCTCTGGCCCTGCTGATCAACGTGCTGCTGGCCTTGCCTGTGGCGCTGGGCCTGGCCTTGTGCGGCTACGCCCTGCAGATCGATGCCCGCGGGCAGAACGCCAATCTGGGCGAAGCATTGCTGCAGATTGCCTTGGCCTGGCTGGTGTTCTACACGGCCTATCGCGTCCTGGCACCGGCTGGCGTTGCGCAACTGCATTTCCGCTGGGAAACCGCTCAGGTAGAGTTCCTGCGTGGCTGGGTTCGTCGGCTGGGGCTGGTGGTACTGGCGCTGGTGGCAGTGGTCGCCGTTGCCGAACACCAACCGGCGGCACTGGCCGACGATGTGCTGGGCATTGGCGTGGTACTGACCTGCTACGCCTTGATGGCCTGGCTGCTCAGCCGCCTGCTGCTCTCCAGCCCGACTCATCACAACGCTTCGCTGTTCCGCAAAGCCGTCGGTCTTGCGTTCACGGCCCTCCCCATCGCGCTGTTTCTGGCGGTCTGCTTCGGTTACTACTACACCGCGCTGAAACTCAGCGACCGCCTGATCGATACCTTGTACCTGATCATGCTCTGGCTGGTGACAGAGGCCACCTTCGTGCGCGGCCTGAGCGTTGCCGCACGTCGCCTGGCTTACCAGCGCGCACTGGCCAAGCGTCAGGCCGCGCGGGAAAGCGGTGACGGCGAAATCGCGATAGAAGAACCGAAGCTGGACATCGAGCAGGTCAACCAGCAGTCGCTGCGCCTGATTCGCCTGGCCTTGCTGGGCGGCTTCATCGGCGGGCTCTATCTGGTCTGGGCCGACCTGATCACCGTATTCGCGTACCTGGACAACATCACGCTCTACGAATACACCAGTGGCACGGGTGCCAATGTCAGCATGGTGCCCATCAGCCTGGGCGACATGATCGGCGCACTGGTGATTATCGGTATCACCTTCGTGCTGGCCGGCAACCTGCCAGGCCTGCTGGAAGTGCTGGTGCTGTCACGCCTGAATCTGGCGCAAGGCAGTGCCTATGCCACCACCACGCTGCTGTCCTATGCCATTGCCGGTATCGGCTTCGTCTCTACCCTCTCGACCCTGGGCGTGAGCTGGGACAAGCTGCAATGGCTGGTCGCTGCGCTGTCGGTAGGCCTGGGTTTCGGCATGCAGGAAATCTTCGCGAACTTCATCTCCGGCATCATGATCCTGTTCGAGCGCCCGGTGCGGATCGGCGACACCATCACCATCGGCAACCTGTCGGGTACGGTCAGCAAGATCCGCATCCGCGCCACGACCATCACCGACTTCGACCGCAAGGACATCATCGTCCCGAACAAGACCTTCATCACCGGCCAGCTCATCAACTGGTCGCTGACCGACACCATCACCCGCGTCACCCTGAAACTGGGCGTGGATTACGGCTCGGACCTGGACCTGGTCCGCACCCTGCTGCTCCAGGCCGCCCGTGACAACCCTCGTGTACTGAAGGAGCCGGAACCGATCGTCTACTTCCTGAACTTCGGCGAAAGCACCCTGGACCACGAACTGCGCATGCATGTACGCGACCTGGGCGACCGTAACCCCGTGCTGGACGAGATCAACCGCTTCATCAACCGTGAGTTCAAGAAGCAGAAAATCAACATCTCGTTCCGCCAGGTAGAGGTCTATCTCAAGAACCTTCACGGCCAGGAATACAAGATGGTGCCGATCGAAAACACTGACAAAACCATCCTGCCTACCGAGCCTGCGACGCCGCCGGTCACGACCAAAGTGAAGCCCGCGCCCAAGGATGCACCGGAGCCGCCTGAACTCAGGCTCGACTGAGGCGGCTAATCCCAGCAGAATGCTCGGACATTCTGCTGGAGATGGCCCGTGAAAGCCCTCGACGAACTCATCTTCGACAACCGCTTCGCCCGACTGGGCGATGTGTTTTCCACAGCGGTCCTGCCCGAACCCATTGAAGAGCCTCGACTGGTAGTTGCCAGCGAGTCGGCCCTGGCACTTCTGGACCTGGACCCAAGCCAGGCCGAACTCCCTCTGTTCGCCGAAATCTTCAGCGGTCACAAGCTCTGGAGCGATGCCGATCCACGAGCAATGGTCTATTCAGGTCACCAGTTCGGCTCCTACAACCCAAGGCTGGGAGACGGGCGGGGCCTGTTGCTGGGCGAGGTCTACAACGACGCAGGCGAGCATTGGGACCTGCACCTCAAGGGGGCTGGCCGCACGCCTTATTCACGCATGGGCGACGGGCGCGCCGTATTGCGCTCCTCGATCCGTGAATTCCTGGCCTCTGAAGCCCTTCACGCACTGGGCATTCCCACCAGCCGGGCAGCTTGTGTGATCGGCTCAAGCACGCCGGTATGGCGCGAAACCCAGGAACGGGCGGCGATGGTTCTGCGGCTGGCTCCAAGCCATATCCGCTTCGGCAGCCTCGAATACTTCTACTACACCCAGCAGCCGGATCGCCTTAAAGAACTGGGCGAGCATGTACTGGCGATGCACTATCCACACTGCCTGGAACAGCCCGAGCCTTATCTGGCGATGTTCAGGGAAATCGTCGAGCGCAACGCCGAGCTGATCGCAAAATGGCAGGCCTATGGTTTCTGTCATGGCGTGATGAACACCGACAACATGTCGATCATGGGCATCACCTTCGACTTCGGCCCGTTCGCCTTTCTGGACGATTTCGATGAGCATTTCATCTGCAACCATTCCGACCATGAAGGCCGCTACTCCTTCAGCAATCAGGTGCCTATTGCGCAGTGGAACCTCAGCGCCCTGGCTCAAGCCCTGACGCCCTTCATCAGCGTCGAAGCGCTACGCGAAACCATCGGCCTGTTCCTGCCGCTCTATCAGGCCCACTACCTGGACCTCATGCGCCGTCGCCTGGGCCTGACCAGCGCCGAAGACGAGGATGACAAACTGATCAGCCGCCTCCTGCAACTGATGCAGAACAGCGGCGTCGATTACACCCTGTTCTTCCGCCGTCTGGGCGACGAACCCGCCGCCGATGCACTGCGCACACTGCGCGACGACTTTGTCGACATCAAGGGTTTCGACAGTTGGGCCGAAAGCTATCAGGCGCGTCAGACCAGAGAAGAAAACGGCACCGAGCAGGACCGCCAGACACGCATGCACGCCGTCAATCCGCTCTACATCCTGCGCAACTACCTGGCGCAAAACGCAATCGAAGCGGCAGAAAAAGGCGACTACACGGAAGTCCGCCGCCTGCATGAAGTGCTCTGCAACCCCTTCACCGAACAACCCGGCATGACTAACTACGCGCAACGCCCGCCGGATTGGGGGAAGCATCTGGAGATCAGTTGTTCGTCTTGATTGCTGGCCCGGTAGCAGCAGGGGTTTCGGCCTCCTTGGGAGGCTTTTCCTCAGCCGTGTCATCCTTGCCGGGAATCGCGCCTGCCAGGATTTCAAATAGCGTGAGTAGTCGTTCGTCTTGTTTTGGGCCAGCGGCTGCCTCAAGCATCCAAGCCTCTGTTTGAGCCTCATAATCTTCGGGGTATCGGGATTGCTCGATCAGAGGAAGAGATCGGTAATGGGCTAAATGTTCGGCATAAAAAACATGAAGCTCTTGAGTAAACTCACCTTGCTGGGTTCGATTGCCCATATTTGTTCTCCAACCCAACTCAATCTCCCATGCACCACGATAGGCCGCATGCCTTTCATGCAAGGTGAAGGTGTCGCCCTCATCGTAAGCAATCACCGTCAATTGCTCATATGACAAACCGGCAAAAGGATTTCTGGCGCTGGGATCACGCTGCATATCGCGAATCACATATTCCACCGCCTGCCGATCTCGCTCTCTCAGGAAGGGGTCATTTATTGTGGAGTCCGGTAAAACCTGCATTGCATCAGCGCGAAAATAGGGTACGGCATCGAACTGAGCGCGCAATGTGCTCGCCAGATTTCCCAGCTGACTGCGGGTCAGCGATTGATCACGCGCCTCCGCTCGGGCAGCACTTTCGCTTAGCTGGCGAGACAGTATCGATATATTGGTCGCGGGCGAAGGTGCTGGAACTTCGGCAACCGCATCGATATCTGGAGTAGCAACTGTTTTTATCGATGATATCGGCGTGACGGGTAAAGGTGTCCCGTGAGTTTCTATACTACTTATCATATACAGCCCTCTCTTTGAGGAAGGAAACTCGTACCGAAAACAGCTCCCTGTTCCCGGTACGAAAACCGAAAGCCCTATCTCATTACAAACTCAACCGTCCATTCATGCGTAGAGCTGTTGACAGAAACTATTCTTGCATCACAACGCGCACCACCACTTGCCACAGCCTCCTTGATCCACTTGGGCGCTCTCACGCCACGGGTATGAGCCATGATATAAGTCGATTTAAATTTACATTCTTTAACACCCGCCCTGTAGCGAACAAACGCATGACTGGCATCTGGAGAAAGACGCCCCTGAACAACATACTTATCCGTAGCGCCTGCTGAAACACTATTTAGCGGCGCTGACCTTGCAAAACTCCTGGTCAACCCCTCATTACTATCAATGGGACTATATACCGCAGGCGACGAACCACTGTTCTTGAAAACAACTGTCACCGACGGTCCTGCCTGCGCCATACCTGCTGCAATAAATGCGGCAACAGCCACTACCCTTTTAATAACTTTTAGACCTCTCATTCCTTGATACCTTTTTTGTTAGTTCCTGCAAAAAAGGTTAAAGACACGGAGCGCTTCGTTCAACTACCCGATCGGATAACCCGAAAGGATAGGTTTTTCGCATAAAAATACTCTGTAGGAGCGAATTCATTTGCGAACAAAACAGAATTCACTTATTTGTTTGTAGGACTTTTCCTTAATATTAATTGTTGCCCCCTGAAACATCGTTTTGCGCCTAACCTCTGCACTTTCCAAAAGACAGAGGAATGCAGGTCATGTCATTTTTAGTCAGGGAAGGCGATCCAACCACCACGGGTGGTTTCGTACTGTCAGCCTCAGCAACAGAATTGATAGATGAGCGCAGGGTCGCGCGCATGGGCGATCCGGTGTGGTGCCCGGCATGCAAGAGCGTGGGCTACATCGCCCAGGGGAATCCGACCTATATCAATGGCTGTGTTGCCGTTGCCACGCACGGGCATGAGGTGAAATGCGGATGCCGACCTGGCGACAATCGACTGACAGCCTCTCAGGAACACTCCAGGGCCGACATGGAGGCAACCATCAGCATTCCACCGGAAATGGCCGAAAAGGCGCTGGTGAATGCCGAGCAGATCATCAGCTCGATCAAGGCCGGTACCTTTTCTTCCCCGCTCTTCAAATCCGATGCGCCGGGCTAATGCCTGCCGGAATGGGGTTTTGCACCCCATTCCGGTCCATCTTCAAGCCTGAGCTCTGGTTTCCAGCCAATGGTGCAGGTCAACGAATTGCTGCGTCAGCTTGTGGCGAGGGTCGAAATGAATCAAAGGTATGCTGGCATGATGCGACTCGCGCATTTTCACCGAGGCACTGAGGTGAATCGGCAAGACCGGCAGTCCCTCGGCAATCAGTTCGTCGATCATTTGCTGGGGCAGGCTGGCACGAGGCTGGAACTGGTTGACGATGATCCCTTCTACTTCAAGGCCGTCGTTATGATCTTCCTTGAGTTCCTCGACTTCATGCAGCAAGCCATACAGGGCCTGACGCGAAAAGCTGTCGCAGTCGAAGGGAATAAGTACACGATCAGCCGCGATCAGTGCCGAAACGGCGTAGAAGTTCAAGGCCGGCGGGGTATCCAGATAAATACGCTCGTAATCGTCGCTCAGTTCATCCAGCAACTTTCGCAGCTTGTTGATCTTGTGCTTGGCCTCAAGCTTGGGCTGAAGGTCGGCCAGCTCTGCGGTCGCGGTCACCACATGCAGGTTGTCGTAAGGCGTTTCATAGATATCGACATGGTTCTTCCTGCCAAACGGCGCGGAAGAAAGCGTCTGCTTGAAGAACTCGGCAATCCCCATGGGAATATCGTTGCCCGTCAGGCCGGTGAGGTATTGGGTCGAATTGGCCTGGGCGTCCAGATCGATCAACAGTGTTCGGTAACCTTCGCTGGCACTGACCGCTGCCAGATTGCAGGCGATGCTGGACTTGCCGACACCCCCTTTCTGATTGAACACCACGCGACGCATGCAATAACTCCTCGTTCAGTGAAGAAACACCCTGCAATGCCGATAAGGCCCACAGGAAGTCCGAGTCTAGGCAATCCATATGACAAGGGCGAGTTTTCCACAGGACTGAAGCCCACTGAGGTCTCGCATACCTGCAATATGGCTCTGATAAAGCATCAAAAAAGCGCTTATTGACGTAAAAAAAGCATTTGCAAACAAATAATGTGTAACAAATTTGCTACTCATACGGGCCATCAGGATAATGCGCGCAATCAGTCGGAATTACATATCAAGACTGCTGTCGCTCGCCTGAAGCAGCAACAAGAAGTAGCCCGCAGGGGCGGGAAGAGAAGTTGTGATCACATTCAACATCGCACAATGGCGTGCCTGGGCCCCTGGCCTGGCAAGCGTCGACGACTGGCAGCAGTGGAGCCGCAATCCGACGCTTTTACAAAGCAGCGATGCGGCCCCCGACGTCTCTTTCCTTCCCGCCATGCAGCGCAGACGCCTGAGCAGAATGGCGCGCATGGCATTCACGGTGGGCTGGCCATTGGCTGAAGGCCACGAGCGGCTGCCTCTGGTATTCGTGTCGCGCCATGGGGAAACGCCCCGCACTTTTGATATATTGCGCGACCTTGCGGCAAACGAGCCGCTATCTCCGACACAATTCAGCCTTTCCGTACACAACGCCGTGATTGGACTGTGGTCGATCATGCGTGGAGAAACCTGCGAAATGACCGCCCTGGCCGCGGCAGGCGACGGTCTGGAGCACGGGATATTCGAAGCAGTCACGCTGTTGGCCGAAGGCAGCAGCGCCGTGCTGGTGGTGGTGACCGAAGAACAACCACCGCAAGCCTACGCGCAATGGATCGATGACGTGCCCTTCCCCTATGCCGTTGGCCTGCTGCTGACCCCGGGCGATGAATGGCAGCTGTCTCTGGGTGGCGATGTCCAGGCCACCGAGCGAAGCCAATGGCCTCATGCCCTGAATCTGTTACGCGCTCTGAACACCAACCAATCCGTTTGCCAACATCTCTGGAATAACCGGTTATGGAACTGGCAACGCAACCTCTGAAAAAAGGCCGGGACGCTTACTACTGGCGTCTGCTGGCCACCGGAATCAGTTTTGCCCTGTTCGGGTTGAGCGGGCTGTGCCTGCGCCTGTTCGTTTTTCCGGTGCTGGGTTGCCTGCCTGGGGATAAAGCCAGCCATCAGCGCCGCGCCCGACGCACCATCAGCCGTCTGTTCTGGCTGTTTATTCGCATCATGGCGCGCATGGGTGTCCTGACCTATGACGTACAAGGTGCCGACCGCCTGGGCCGCCCAGGGCAGATGATCATCGCCAACCACCCTTCGTTGATCGATGTGGTGTTCCTGATCGGGCTGGTGCGCGATGCCAATTGCGTGGTCAAGCGCAGCCTGTGGGACAACCCCTGCACTCGCGGCCCCGTTCGCTCCACAGGCTACATAAGCAACGACGGCAGCATGGACATGCTCGACGCGGCCGTCGACCGCCTGCAGACAGGCCAGACCCTGATCATTTTCCCGGAAGGCACCCGGACCCAGCCGGGCATGGCGCCCGCCTTTCACCGAGGTGCAGCCGCTATCGCCCTGCGCGGTGCCAGCATGATTACGCCGGTCATCATCCAGGTCAGCCCGACCACCCTGACCAAGGCCGAGCCCTGGTACCGGATCCCCCAACGCCGTGTGCATTTCACCCTGCGCGTCGGCGAAGACATCGATCCCGACAGTTTTGCTGCACTTGGCCCGCCGCCACTGGCGTCGCGCAAACTCAACGATTACCTGCATGCGTATTTCATCAAGGAGCTCGCCATAGATGAGCGATCTACACCGGGACATTAAGCAACTGATCATCGATGCCCTGGGCCTCGAAGACATCACCCCACACGACATAGGCAACGACCAGATTCTCTTTGGCGAAGGCCTGGGACTGGACTCGGTCGATGCGCTGGAACTGGGGCTGGCGATTCAGAAGCGCTACGGCATCAAGATCGATGCCGATGCAAAAGACACTCGCAATCACTTCACCTGCGTGGACAGCCTTGCGGCCTTCGTCAGCGCCAGACAATCGGCCTGAGGACTGAACATGCAAACCCGCGAAGACATTTTCGAGACCCTGCGTGCGTCCATGGTCGAGTTGTTCGAGCTTGAGCCGGAGCGCGTCACCCTGCAAGCCAACCTGTATCAGGAGCTGGAAATCGACAGCATCGATGCCGTAGACCTGATCGACCACATCAAACGCAAGACCGGCAAGAAAATCGCCGCAGAAGAGTTCAAGTCGGTAAGAACGGTCAACGATGTAGTCGAAGCCGTCTATCGCATGACCAATCCAGCCGAATGAAACGGCTGATTGGCCCCGGTCTGCTACTGATCGGTGTGCTCTACCCGTTTGCCGTGTATTGGGGCACGGAGCATTTCGCGCCCTGGCAGTTCGCCCTGTTACTGGGTGGCCTGTGGCTGACACGCGCCCTGACGAGCGAAAGACATGCAGGCACTCTGGCAATGGCAATTGCTGCACTCGTGTTCTGCCTGTTGCTGGGCGTACTGGACAGCCCGCTTCTGCTGCGCTGGTATCCGGTGCTCATCAGCCTGTTCATGCTGTGCCTGTTCGGCTCAAGCCTGATGTATGGCATGCCCCTGGTGGAGCGACTGGCGCGCTTGAAAGAGCCGGAGCTACCCGAAGTTGCTGTCCGCTATACGCGCCAGGTCACTCAGGTCTGGTGTGTGTTCTTTCTGGGCAACGGCCTGATCGCAGCAGCCTTGACGCTTTGGGCACCGCTGTCATGGTGGGCGCTGTATACCGGCCTTATTTCCTATGGACTGATGGGCCTGCTCTTCGCAGGCGAATTGATAGTCCGCCGACGTGTTCGAGGCGGAGCATGAAATGGATCGCATGAACTGGTTAAACCTCGAAAATCTGCTGCTTGAGCCCTCAAAGGATCGGCTGCTGACGCAAGAGCCCGCCCTGAACCACGCACAATTCTGTGAACAGGCATTGCGTCTGGCTGCCGGGCTTCAGGCCCGGAACATCAAACGCCTGGCAGTACACCTTGAGGACGCAGGCGAACTGGCCGTTGCGCTGTTCGGTGCCTGGCGCGCAGGTGTAGAGGTATTGCTGCCCGCCGACCTGCAGGGCCAGACCCGCCAACGCTGGGCAAAGCATGTGGACATGTGGCTGACCGATCAGGCTGGCGATACAAAGCCGCAGCAGTTGCAGGACGCGGCATCCCTTGCACCCATGACACTGGATCTGGACGAATGTCGCCTGAGCCTGTGTACTTCGGGCTCAAGTGGCGAACCCAAACTGATCGAAAAGCGCCTTCGGCAACTGGCCAATGAAGTCCAGGCGCTGGAGCAACTCTGGGGTGAAGAACTGGGTTCGGCCTGCATCATCGGTAGCGTGGCATCGCAACATATCTATGGCTTGTTGTTTCGCGTGCTGTGGCCTTTGTGCGCTGCTCGTCCGTTCGTACGCAAACAACTGCCTTTCCCGGAAGACCTGCAACGCGCCAGCCGCGAATACCCGGCTTTTGCCTGGGTCGCCAGCCCGGCACTGCTCAAGCGCATGGGCGACAACCTGGACTGGTCCTGCCTGAGCTCCGTACGCCGGGTGTTTTCATCCGGCGGTGCATTACCAGCCGATGCCGCTCAGAGCCTGCAGCAACGCCTGGGGCAATGGCCCACCGAGATTCTCGGCAGCTCCGAAACAGGCGGGATCGCCTGGCGTCAGGGCGAAAGCCTCTGGCAGGCGTTCGATGGCGTACAACTGAGTCAGAACAGCGATGGCGCGCTGTGCATTCGTTCGCCCTACATGCCCGCCGATCATGTCGAACAGACTGCCGATGCTGCCCGCATCGATGAAGATGGCCGTTTCGAGCTGCTGGGGCGCCTGGACCGCATCGTCAAACTTGAAGAAAAACGCATTTCCCTGCCGCTTCTGGAAGAAGCCCTCATGAGTCATGAGTGGATCAACGAAGCGCGCCTGGGAGTCGTTCAGGAAAGCCGGGCATCGCTGGGTGCCTTGATTGTGTTGAGCCCGAGCGGAATGCATGCGCTACGCAACCAGGGTCGACGTGCCTTGACCCAGAGCCTTCGCCAGCACCTGAGCCCCCATTGCGAGGCCATTGCCCTGCCGCGTCGCTGGCGCATGCTGCGGCACCTGCCATTCAACGCCCAAGGCAAGCTGCCGCAGGCGCAAGTCCAGGCGCTGCTTCTGGCACCGCGCCCCAAGAAACCGGAACTGCTGGAACAGCAAACCGTCGACGCTGAACTGCACCTGGACCTGCTGGTTCCGCCGGACCTGGCGTATTTCAGCGGGCACTTCCCTAAAATCCCGGTGTTGCCAGGCGTGGTGCAGGTCGAGTGGGCAATGCATCTGGCCCGGCAACTGCTGGAGGTGCCGCCGGTGTTCGCGGGCATGGAAGTGCTCAAGTTCCAGCAACTGGTGCGTCCGGGCGACCGGATCAAGCTGACTCTGCGCTTCGACAGTGAACGCTCCAAGCTGTACTTCGCCTTCACCAACACCGACAACGCTCCCTGCTCCAGCGGCAGAATTCTCTTGAAGGCCAGCCAAGATGCATAACCCCTGCGCCGTTATCCCGGTGTTCGATCATGAACTGGCCGTGCCCGATGTCGTCAAGGCACTGCGAGCAGCCGGGTTGCCGTGCGTTCTGGTCGATGATGCCAGCAGCCCGAGCTGTGCGGCTGTGCTGCAATCGCTGGCGGAAAACGATCAGGTCTTTCTGGTCACCCTTCCGGTCAACCAGGGCAAAGGCGGCGCGGTCATGGCCGGGTTGCGGGAAGCTTCGCGACTGGGTTTCAGCCATGCACTGCAAGTCGATGCAGATGGTCAGCATGACCTGAGCGATGTCGCGGTCTTTCTGGACAACTCGCGCCTCTACCCGGAGGCGATCATCTGCGGCTATCCCGAGTATGACGCCAGCGTTCCGAAAGGTCGGCTGTATGCCCGCTACCTGACCCATGTATGGGTCTGGATCAATAGCCTGTCATTGCAGATTCGCGACTCGATGTGCGGTTTCCGGGTGTATCCATTGCCGCCGGTCCTGAAATTGATCGACTCGGTACACGTCGGCAAACGCATGGACTTCGACCCTGAAATTCTGGTGCGTCTGTCATGGCGCAAGCAGCCGATGCGCTGGTTGCCGACTCGGGTTCACTACCCCCAGGACGGGCTGTCGCACTTCCGGCTATTCCATGACAACGCACTGATTTCGCAAATGCATACCCGGCTGTTCTTCGGCATGCTGCTGCGTCTGCCACTGATCCTGTGGCGGCGGTTGAAGCCATGAGTGACAACCCGCAAAAACAGCACTGGGCTCACCACGAAGAGCGCGGCAGCTTTCTGTTGATGAAACTCACCGCCTGGGGCGTGCGTGTGCTGGGCCGGCGTGTGCTCAGCCCGGTGCTGTACGGCATCGTTCTGTACTTCTTCCTGTTTGGTCGCCAGGCTCGCCGAAGCATCCGGGAATATCAGCAACGACTGGCGGACTGGAGCGGCAAACCTGAGCTGCGCCCCACTCATTGGCGGGTTTTCGGCCAGTTCATGGCCTTTGCCGATGCCTTACTGGACAAGCTCGACGTCTGGAACGGCAAGCTCGGGATCGAACAGATTGAAATCGTCGACCCTGCACATCTTCGCGATCAACTGCGGGGCGAACGTGGGCAACTGCTGGTCGGGGCGCATCTGGGCAACCTTGAAGTCTGCCGGGCGCTGGCCGAGCTGGGTGAAAAAGTCACCATGAATGTGCTGGTGCATACCAAGCACGCCGAACGTTTCAACCGTCTGCTGGGGCAGGCCGGCGCCACCAACCTGCGTCTGATCCAGGTCAGTGAGCTGGACCCGGCAATCATGCTGCAACTGAGCCAGCGCCTGGATGAAGGCGAGTGGCTGGCCATTGCCGGAGATCGCGTCACCCTGCACGGCGGGCGCAACGTGCAGGCTGACTTCCTCGGCCAACCGGCAAGCTTCCCCCAGGGACCATGGTTACTGGCCGGGCTGCTCAAATGCCCGGTCAATCTGTTTTTCTGCCTCAAGGGCCCGAAGGGTTACCGAGTGATTCTCGACCCCTTTACCGATGCCATTCACTGGCGCCGCAGCGACCGCGCCGAAGTGATTGCCCATTGGGCCAGCCGCTATGCCGAACGTCTTGGGCACTATTGCCTGGAGGCTCCGCAACAGTGGTTCAATTTCTACCCTTTCTGGAAGTCCGATGACGAATCAAGCTCCTGACACGGTCATGTTTGGCGAACGCGCACTGCGTATCGAGGACGTTCTGGCCTTGGCCAATCGCCAGGTTCCTACGGCCCTGCAAAACGACAGCGCCTTTCGGGAGCGCATCGCCAAAGGCGCGCAGTTCCTTGATTCCCTGCTGGACAAGGAAGGTGTGATTTACGGCGTCACCACCGGCTACGGTGACTCCTGCGTGGTCGCCGTGCCGTTGCAACATGTCGAAGCCCTGCCCCGTCATTTGTACACCTTCCATGGCTGTGGCCTGGGCAGGCTTCTGGATGCACAAGCCACCCGCGCCGTACTGGCAGCACGCTTGCAGTCGCTGTGCCATGGGGTTTCCGGCGTGCGTGTCGAGTTGCTGGAGCGCCTGCAAGCCTTCATCGAACACGACGTATTGCCGCTGATCCCGGAAGAAGGTTCGGTGGGGGCCAGCGGTGACCTGACGCCCCTGTCCTATGTGGCAGCCACCTTGTCCGGCGAACGTGAAGTGATGTTCCGTGGCGAGCGACGTCAGGCCAGCGATGTGCATCGCGAACTGGGTTGGCAACCCCTCAGACTCAGACCCAAGGAAGCACTGGCACTCATGAACGGTACAGCCGTCATGACCGGTCTGGCTTGCCTGGCTTTCGCCCGCGCCGACTACCTGCTGCAACTGGCAACCCGTATCACGGCCCTGAATGTCGTGGCGCTGCAAGGCAACCCGGAGCATTTCGACGAGCGCCTGTTCGCCGCCAAACCTCATCCGGGCCAGACACAAGTCGCCGCCTGGCTGCGTCAGGATCTGGCCATCGATGCGCCCACCGCGCCGCTGCATCGCCTGCAGGATCGCTACTCGCTGCGTTGCGCGCCCCATGTGCTGGGCGTGCTGGCCGACAGCCTGAACTGGTTGCGCTCGTTCATCGAAACCGAGCTCAACAGTGCCAACGACAATCCGATCATCGATGCAGAAGCCGAGCGTGTTCTGCATGGCGGGCACTTCTACGGCGGGCATATCGCCTTTGCCATGGACAGCCTGAAAACCCTGGTTGCCAACGTCGCCGACCTGCTGGACCGGCAACTGGCCTTGTTGGTGGACACTCGCTACAACCACGGCCTGCCGAGCAACCTGTCCGGCGCCAGCAGTGAACGGGCCATGCTCAATCATGGCTTCAAGGCCGTACAGATCGGTGCCAGCGCCTGGACCGCCGAAGCCCTGAAAAACACCATGCCCGCCAGCGTGTTCTCGCGCTCGACCGAATGCCATAACCAGGACAAGGTCAGCATGGGCACGATTGCTGCCAGGGATGCCATTCGGGTACTGGAACTGACCGAGCAGGTCGCCGCCGCCACACTGATCGCCGCCAATCAGGGCGTCTGGCTGCGCAGCCAGGCAGATGACGCACGTCCATTGCCACCGGCACTGGCCGCCATGCACGAGCAACTGGCTCAGGACTTCCCGCCAGTCATAGAGGATCGCGCACTGGAAGCCGAACTGCGCCTGTGCCTGAATCGCATCGCCAACCGCCACTGGAGGTTGCATGCGCAGTAAGGGATTCATTCACGTCGACACTGAAGTGTTGGTGCCGTTTTTCGATGTCGACATGATGAACATCGTCTGGCACGGCCATTACGTCAAATACCTGGAAGTCGCTCGCTGTGCGTTGCTGGACCATATCGGCCACAACTACACCCACATGCTGGAGTCCGGCTATGGCTGGCCCGTGATCGACCTGCAACTGCGCTACATGCGTGGTGCCGTGTTCGGCCAGAAACTGATCGTGCGCGCCAGTCTGGTGGAGTGGGAGAACCGCCTGAAGATCAACTACCTGATTACCGACGCCAGTACCGGGGAGCGCATGACCCGCGCCAGTACCGTGCAAGTCGCCGTGCATGTGGAAAGCCGCGAGATGCAACTGGCTTCACCTCAGGTCTTTATCGACGCCATTCAAAAGGCCCTGCCATGAATCGTGCTCTGCGGGCTTTGTGCCTGCTCGGTCTGATGTGCCTGCCGTCACTGGCTCTGGCGTTCGATCTACAGCAACTGAGCGATCAGTTGGCCAAACCTGTCGTGGTACAGGGCAACTTCGTTCAGGAAAAACACCTGCGCGCCCTGCCGCAACCTTTGCTCAGCAAAGGCCGCTTCGTCCTGTCCAGAGAGTTCGGCTTGCTCTGGCTGCTGGATACGCCACTGAAACAGGATTACCGCATCACGCCTGCCGGTATCGCACGCCGCGAAACACCGGGCAGCGGCCTCTGGAAACTCCTGCCGGGCAAAAGCGCGGGGGCCGAACAGAACCGTCTTTTTCTCGCCGTATTGCAAGGCGACAGCAGCGGCCTGCAACGGGACTTCGAGCTGCAATTGAAAGGCGATGCACAGGCATGGCACCTCACACTCATCCCGCGCTCGCTGCTGCTGCAACAGGTCTTCAAGCAGATCAATATCGACGGCGGCGAACTGGTCAACCGTATCGAATTGCTGGAAACCCAGGGCGACAGCACTGTTCTGAAAATGCTCGACAGCAGCAGCTCCCAGGCCTTGACCGACGTGCAGCGCAATGACTTCAGCAACTGAACGCCTGCTGCCGCGCCTGTTCCTGCTGATCCTGGCAGGCGTTCTGGCCCTGGCCGGGTGGCAGTGGCATGACCGCTCTCCGCTGTCGGCCAACCTCATGGAGTTGGTCCCCGGCACCAACACCGATGCCTTGGTACTGCGCGCCGAACAACGGATGCAGGAACCGCTCAACCGGGAAATGCTAGTACTGGTCGGACATGCCGACCGACAACAGGCCATCGAGCTGGCGCGCCAGTTGAGCGATCAATGGCAAGCCAGCGGGTTGTTCGAGAAGGTGCAATGGTCGCTGCAAGCGGACCTGCCGGCCTTGCGTAACCAACTGTTGCAAGGTCGACTGGCAATGTTGCCAGACGCAGACCGCAACGTGCTGATCAACGATCCACAGGCCTTCATCGATCAGCGCGTACAAAGCCTGTTCGATCCATTTGCCGGGTTCAGTCTGGTGGCGAGTCAGGACGACTGGCTGGGCCTGACCGGGCGGATTCAGAACGGGCTGCCGAAACAGGGCTCGGTCCAGCCAGATCTGGCCAGCGGCGCATTGATTGCCGTGGCCGATGACAAAAGCTGGGTATTGCTGCGCTCACGCACTCGCAGCGATGCATTCGATATGCACCTGCCCACCCAGGTCGCGAACCTGCTGGACGCTGCTCGCGAACAGGCCAGACAGGTCGACGGCCAGTTACTGGCAGCCAGCGGCCTGCTGTATGCCGCCAATGGTCAGAAACAGGCCAGCCGGGAAATCACCTGGGTGGGTGGCGGTGCGACGGTGGGCATTCTGTTGCTGCTGTTGCTGGCTTTCCGGCGCTGGAAAGTGCTTTTGGCCTTCGTGCCGGTACTGGTGGGCATGCTGTTCGGCGCCGTAGCCTGCGTGGCGTTTTTTGGCAGCATGCATGTCATGACGCTGGTGCTCGGCTCCAGCCTGATCGGCGTGGCTGTGGACTACCCGCTGCACTATCTGTCCAAAAGCTGGAGCCTGAAACCCTGGCGGAGCTGGCCTGCCTTGCGACTCACATTACCCGGCCTGAGCCTGAGCCTGATCACCAGCTGTATTGGCTATCTGGCCCTGGCCTGGACGCCATTTCCAGCCTTGACGCAAATCGCCGTGTTCTCGGCTGCCGGTCTGATCGGAGCCTATCTGACTGCGGTTTGCCTGCTGCCTGCGTTGCTCGCCAAGGTCGAAATCCATCCCGCGCAATGGCCTCTGGCTCTGGCACAACACCTGCTCGATTGCCGCGAAGCCTTGCTGCAACGCATCAGTACTCCCGTACTGTTGGCAGTGCTGTTGGCGTTCTGTGCAACAGGCTTGTGGCAACTGACCACTCGGAACGATATCCGCCAATGGGTTTCGGCGCCTCAGGCACTGACAGACGAAGCCCAAGCCATCGCCCGCATCACCGGCTACCAGCCCACCAGCCAGTTCTTTCTGGTTCGTGGCAAGGATGAGCAGCAATTGCTGGAGCGCCAGTCGGCACTCACCCAACGACTGGAACAACTGGTCAATGTCGGCAAGCTGCAAGGCTACATGGCGCTCAATCAACTGGTCGCATCACCCGCCGACCAGCAAGCCACACGCACTGCACTCTCCCGCCTGGAGCCGCTTTGGCAGCCTCTGGTCCAACTGGGCGTATCGGCCAGCGCATTGCAGGCCGAGCTGGCCCGACTGCAAGCGCTGCCCTCACAAAGTATCGACCTCGCCCTCACCGGACCTCTCAGCGAACCCTGGCGCACGCTCTGGCTCGGCCATGACGATAACGGCGTGGCCGGCATCGTAAGTTTGCGAGGCCTGAACGATCCCGCTCTGCTGAAGACTCAGGCGCAAGGGCTGGAAGGTGTACAACTGGTGGATCGCCTGGGCGAACTCAACAGCGTATTCGCCGCCACCCAGATCAGCGCCGCCGAACTGAAACTGCTTTCCTGCGTACTGATCGTCCTGTTGTTGTTCCTGCCGTTCGGCCTGGGCGGAGCCTTGCGAATTGTTGCCCTGCCCTTGCTGGCAGCCCTGTGCAGTCTGGCAAGCCTGGGCTGGCTCGGCCAGCCGCTGACCCTGTTCAGCCTGTTCGGCCTGCTGCTGGTGACGGCGATCAGTGTCGATTACGCCATTCTCATGCGCGAGCAGATCGGCGGCGCTGCCGTCAGCCTGCTGGGCACCTTGCTGGCCGCCATCACCACATGGCTTTCATTTGGTCTGCTGGCGATCTCCAGTACCCCGGCCATCAGCAATTTCGGGCTGTCCGTCAGCCTTGGGCTGGCTTTCAGTTTCATCCTTGCTCCCTGGGCAAGTCCGAAGAAGGAGCATCGTTCGTGATGATCCTTCTATTCTGGCTGATGGCGCTATTGGCCTTTGCCCTGGCAACCTGGGCGGGTCAGCGACTGGGCCTGATTCCCATCGTCAGCCAGTTGCTGCTGGCGACCTTTGGCTTGCCACTGCTGATGCTGTTCTGGATCGAGCCGCACTGGCAACTGAGCGGCGCACAACTGGTGTCGCCGGCCTGGCTCAAGACCTTGTACAGCCTGGCCTTCGCGATAGTCCTGGGGCATATCCTCAGCGATGTCATCGACGCCAGACTGGACCGCCAGAGCCTGAAAGTCGCGATCCCCAGCTTTCTGGTGCCCTTTGTGGCAGGGCTGGCCTGTGCGCTATGGCTGCTTGCGGATCAATCCTGGCTCGGCTCGCTGGCCATTGGACTGGTGTTCGCCATCACCGCGATCCCGGTGCTTTATCTCTACCTGCAACACATCGGCTACCCGCCCCAGGCGACACGCCGTCTGGTACAAACCGCGATCCTTATCGATCTGGCCTGCTGGAGCCTGTTCGCCCTGGGCCAGGGCAGCCTGAAACCCGCCAGCCTGTTACTGCCGTTGCTGGGAGCCTGCATTCCCTTGCTGTTTCGCCTGCTGGGCCTGCGCCAGCCGTTGCTCTACAGCCTGACGTTCTTTGCAATGCTGGTGGTAGCCGAGCACTACAAACTTAACGCGCTGATCTTCGGCATTGGCTATCTGCTGTACATGTCGCGCCTTGGGCAAACCTGGAGGCTGCCGCTGCCTGCTGCCCTGTTCAAACGCTTGCAGAACCAGCTGGCGATACCGTTGCTGCTGACCTTCGGCATTGTGCAAATCGACATCCACAGTGCCATGAGCACCCTGAGCGGGCTGCAACTGGCCGCGCTGATCATCATTCCCATCGTCAGCAAGATGCTGGGAAACTGGATCGGTCTGCGCTGGGCTCCACCCTCTTTTGCAGGCGCAAGCCGCTGGCGCGAAAGCGTGCTGCTGAATATCCGCGGGCTGAGCGAAATCGTCTTTCTCAATCTTCTGCTGCAACAGCAACTCATCAGTCCGGCGCTGTATTTCGCGCTGATGCTGATGAGCCTGCTGGCGACGCTCATGCCTGCCCTGACCGGCATGGGTCGCAAACCGTTGCCGTCCTCCCTGACCACCGACCAACCGATAAGGAACTCTTGTGCCCCTCACTGACATGGAAAATCGGCAGGTTGTCGTCATTGGTGCAGGCCCTGCCGGGGCGATTGCTGCCGCGCTGCTCAAACGCAAGGGCCACGATGTTCTGATCATCGAACGCCAGCTGTTTCCACGCTTCTCGATTGGCGAAAGCCTGCTCTCCCATTGCCTGGACTTCGTCGAAGAAGCCGGCATGCTCGAAGCAGTTGAGGCGGCCGGATTCCAGAAGAAAAACGGTGCAGCCTTTGCTGTCGGTGATCAGTACAGCGATTTCGATTTCGGTGACACGTTCAGCAACGGCAAACCCACGACCTTTCAGGTCCAGCGCAGTGAGTTCGACAAGCTGCTGGCCGATCAGGCAGCGCTGCAAGGTGTTGAAATCCGCTATCAGCAGGAAATCATCAACGCCGACTTCAGCGCCCCGCAACCCATCCTGAGCGTTCGTCGTGAAGACGGCAGCGAGTACAGCGTGCAAACCCTGTTCGTGCTCGATGCCAGCGGTTATGGCCGCGTCCTGCCGCGCTTGCTGGACCTTGAAGCGCCGTCCGGCTTCCCGGTGCGCCAGGCCGTGTTCACTCACATCGAAGACCATATCGAAAGCCCGCCCTTCGACCGTGAAAAGATCCTGATCAGCATTCATCCCGAACATCGGGACGTCTGGTTCTGGTCGATTCCGTTCAGCAATGGTCGCTGCTCCTTGGGCGTGGTTGCGTCGGCTGAGCGCTTCAAAGATAAGCCGCAGGACCTGGACGACTGCCTGCAAGCATTCGTCGATGAAACGCCACAGCTCAAGAAGGTGCTGAAAAATGCCGTCTGGGATACACCGGCACGGACCATTGGTGGTTATTCAGCCAACGTCAAAACCCTGCATGGCCCCGGCTTCGCACTGCTGGGCAACGCGGCGGAATTTCTCGACCCGGTGTTTTCGTCCGGCGTGACCATTGCCATGCGCTCGGCCAGCATGGCCGCCAACCTGCTGAGCCGACAGTTGCAGGGCGAAAGCGTGGACTGGGAAACCGAATTTGCCATCCCGCTCAAGCGTGGTGTCGATACCTTCCGCGCCTATGTCGAGGGCTGGTATGACAACAGCTTTCAGGACGTCATTTTCTATCCCGACAGTACCCCGGACATCCGCCGTATGATCAGCGCCATCCTGGCCGGTTATGCATGGGATGAACGCAATCCCTTTGTCAGCGAGCCCAAACGCCGGTTGCGCATGCTGGCCGAGTTCTGTGCGAGTAACGCCTCATGAACCAGCCATTCCTGAGCGACAGCTATGTCGAAGAAACCCGTTTCGGTTTCTGGTTCCTGCGCAGCCACACCTGGCAGCATCACGTGCTGCGGGTTGCGATCAATGATCTGCGCACGCTGTTCAACGGCCAGCCACCTGAAGCACCGGTGCTGCTGGATGCCGGGTGTGGGCAAGGCAAGTCATTCCAGTACCTGCGCCAGGTCTTCGCACCTTCACGCCTGCTGGGTGTGGACGCCGACCCGCACAGTCTGAAGATGAGCCGTGAAGAAGCTCGCCGCCAGGGTATCGATATCGAGCTGATCGGCAGTGATTGCGCCGCCCTGCAATTGCCGGATGCCAGCGTCGACATGCTGTTCTGTCACCAGACCTTTCACCATCTGGTCGAGCAGGAAAAAGCCATTGCCGAGTTCTATCGCGTGCTCAAACCGGGCGGCTATCTGCTGTTCGCCGAATCCACCGAGGCCTATATCGATACCTGGGTGATTCGCTGGTTGTTTCGCCACCCCATGCATGTGCAGAAAAGCGCAGCGCAGTATCTGGAGATGATTCGCGGCCAGGGCTTCGAGTTTGAAGCCGATAATGTCTCGTACCCGTATCTGTGGTGGAGCCGTGCAAAAGACTTCGGCTTGCTGGAGCGCCTGAAACTGCTCAAGCCCAAGCCGTTCGGGCAACGCGAAGAAACCCTGGTCAATGTCGTGGCCCGCAAGCCTCTGACCGGCGAGTCCTCATGATCCGCGCATGGTTTCTAGTGCTTCTGTTGCTGGGCGGCTGTGCCAGCCAGGCACCGCTGCCTGCGGCCATGCCGTCGTTGCAGTTGCCGATGCAGCTGCATATCCAGCGTGAGCAGGCCGATCAGCGTCAGGACTGGCTGTTGATCATCCAGGGTGAGAATGCCGGGTTGCGCTGGTCCTTGATGGACCCGCTGGGCATTCCCCAAGCGCGCCAGTTGCTGATTCAGGGCAAGTGGCAGGCCGATGGTCTGCTGCCGCCGAACCCGGAGGCTCGCGAACTGTTTGCAGCCCTGCTTTTTGCCCTGACACCGAATGAAAAGCTGCCCATCAGTTATCCTGCTGCTCAGAATCAGGATACGCAGCGCCGCCTCGATGACCGCTGGCGGGTCGACTACCGTTCTGCCAATGTCTTTACGCTGAAGCTCAAGGAAGGGCTGAGTTATGAAATCACCCCCTTGAATCTCGAGACTTCACAATGACTGCCTACCTCAATGCCATGGGGCTGATCTGTGCCCTGGGCAATGGTCCTGAAGAGGTGTCGCGCAAGCTGTTTGCTGCCGACAGTTCGGGGATGGTTGCAGAGAACGGCTGGGTGCCCGACCGGGTGTTGCCGGTCGGCGCAATCAAAGATGCCCTGGCTCCCATCCCGGCGTCATTGAGCGCACAGGGCAGCCGCAATAACCAGTTGCTGCTGACCGCCGCCCTGCAGATCGAAAGTGATATCCGTCAGGCCATCGCGCGTTATGGCGTCGAGCGTATCGGAGTCATTCTGGGCACCAGCACCTCGGGTATCGACGAAGCCAGCAACAGCATGGCGACCTGGCTGCGAGACCAGAGCTTCCCCGAGCATTATGACTATCAGCAGCAGGAGCTGGGCGCACCGGCGACCTTCCTGGCGTCCTGGCTGGAACTGCGCGGCCCGGCCTATGTGATTTCCACCGCCTGCACCTCCAGTGCACGCGCCTTGCTCAGCGCACGACGGGCGCTGGACATGGGTCTGTGCGATGCCGTTCTGTGTGGCGGCGTGGACAGCCTCTGCAAACTGACACTGAACGGTTTTTCGGCGCTGGAAGCCATGTCGCAACAGCGCTGCAATCCATTCTCAGTCAACCGCGACGGCATCAATATCGGCGAGGCGGCAGTCCTGTTCCTCATGACCCGTGAAGCCAGCGGCACACACTCGATCGCCCTGCTGGGCGCTGGCGCCAGTTGCGACGCACATCATATTTCCGCGCCCGAACCCGGCGGTCGTGGTGCCCGGCAAGCCATGCAACAGGCACTGGACAATGCCCGGCTCGCTGCCGGGCAAATCGGTTACCTGAACCTGCACGGCACCGCGACCCAGCACAATGACGCCATGGAAAGCCTCGCCGTGCAGGCGGTATTTCCCGACGGTGTTTCGTGCTCTTCGACCAAGCCTCTCAGCGGTCATACCCTCGGTGCCGCCGGTGCCCTGGAAGTCGCTTTCTGCTGGCTGAGCCTTGCACCGCAGAACAGCGAACGGGCCTTGCCCCCTCATCTATGGGACGGCCAGGCCGATCCATTGCTGCCAGTCCTGCAATGGACACTGCCCGGCGCGCAACTGGCGCCTACTGACTCCCGCTACCTGATGAGCAATTCCTTTGCTTTCGGCGGCAACAACATCAGCCTGATTATCGGAGATGCACCATGATCGATTGGCCGCTCGCCGAGTTGATACCCCATGCTGCCGACATGATCCTTATCGATCAGGTCCTGAGCTTTGACGAAGAACAGATCCAGACCAAGGTCACCGTGCGCCCCGATGGTTTGTTCAGCCAGCCGGACGGCAGCCTGCCCGCCTGGATCGGCGTAGAACTGATGGCCCAGAGCGTAGCGGCCTATGCCGGTTGCCAGGCCCGTCTCAAGGGCGAGCCGATCCAGCTGGGTTTCCTGCTCGGCAGCCGGAAGTTCGAATGCAACGTCGGGCATTTCCCGGCTGGCAGCGAGCTGACGATCCAGGCCACACGCTCATTGCAGGACGACAGCGGCATGGGTGTCTTTGAATGCAACCTGACCGGCCCGGACATCCAGGCCTTTGCCCGCCTCAGTGTCTATTGCCCACCCAACGCCGCCCAATACCTGACCGAAGGAGCCATGGCATGACTGAATCGATACTGGTCACCGGCTCCAGCCGTGGCATTGGCCGCGCCATTGCGCTGCGTCTGGCCCAGGCCGGATATGACCTGGTCCTGCATTGCCGTAGCGGTCGCAGTGAAGCAGAAGCCGTTCAGGCCGAAATCATCGCGCTGGGACGCCAGGCCCGCGTGCTGCAATTCGACGTGAGCGACCGTGCCTCCTGCAAGGCGATTCTCGAAGAGGATGTTGAAACCCATGGCGCCTATTACGGCGTCGTGCTCAACGCCGGCCTGACTCGCGATGGTGCCTTTCCGGCACTCAGCGAAGAAGACTGGGATCAGGTACTGCGCACCAACCTCGATGGTTTCTACAACGTGCTGCACCCGGTCATGATGCCGATGATTCGCCGTCGTGCAGCGGGCCGGATTGTGTGCATCACGTCGGTGTCCGGCCTGATCGGCAATCGCGGGCAGGTCAATTACAGCGCGTCCAAGGCGGGACTCATCGGTGCAGCCAAAGCCCTGGCCATCGAACTGGGCAAACGCAAGATCACCGTCAACTGCGTGGCACCGGGCCTGATCGATACGGCGATGCTGGACGAAAACGTTCCGGTGGACGAACTGATGAAAATGATCCCGGCCCAGCGCATGGGCACGCCTGAAGAGGTAGCCGGCGCGGTGAACTTCCTGATGTCCGCCGAGGCCGCTTACATCACTCGCCAGGTCCTGGCCGTCAACGGAGGCTTGTGCTGATGAAGCGCGTTGTCGTTACCGGCATGTCCGGCATTACGTCACTGGGCAGCGACTGGGCCAGCATCGAAGCCAACTTCACCGCCAACCGCAGCGGCATCCGGCGCATGAGCGAGTGGGATCGCTTCCCCGAACTCAACACACGACTGGCCGGGCCTGTCGATGACTTCGCGGTCCCCGAACACTGGACCCGCAAACAGTTGCGCAGCATGGGTCGGGTATCGCGCATGGCGGTGGGCGCATCGGAAAAAGCCCTGATCGACGCTGGCTTGCTAAATGACCCGATCATTCGCGACGGACGCATGGGCACTGCATGCGGCTCCTCAACCGGTAGCACCGACGACATAAAAGCGTTCGGTAACATGCTGCTCAACTCCGTGGCCGAAGGCCTGAACGCCAACTCTTATGTACGGATGATGCCGCACACTACGGCAGCCAACATCAGCATCTTCTTCGGCCTGACCGGACGCCTGATCCCGACCTCCAGCGCCTGCACCAGCGGCAGCCAGGGCATCGGCTACGCCTATGAAGCGATCAAGTTCGGACGCTTGCCGCTGATGCTGGCAGGCGGCGCGGAAGAGCTGTGCCCTACCGAAGCCATGGTTTTCGATGCGCTGTACGCCACCAGCCTGAAAAACGACGCGCCACACACCAGCCCAAGGCCTTACGACAGTGGGCGCGATGGCCTGGTGATTGGTGAAGGTGCCGGCATGCTGGTGCTCGAAGAGCTTGAGCATGCGCTGGCACGGGGTGCGCATATCTATGCGGAAATCGTCGGGTTCGGCAGCAATGCCGATGGCGCCCACAGCACACGCCCGGAGCAGATCACCATGCGTCGCGCCATGGAGCTGGCTCTGGAAGATGCGAACCTGCCGCCAGAGGCTGTCGGTTACGTCAACGGCCATGGCACCGCCACCGAACAGGGCGATATCGCCGAAACCCTGGCGACCAGCAGCCTCTTCGGGCCACGCATCCCGATCAGTTCGCAGAAGAGCTTTTTCGGTCACACGCTCGGCGCGTGCGGGGCGCTGGAGTCATGGTTCAGCATCGAAATGCTCAATCGCGACCGCTACATCCACACCCTCAATCTCGACAGTGTCGACCCGCAATGTGGCGAACTGGATTACCTGATGGGTGAACCCCGGCAGATAAGCAACGAGTATGTGATGAACAACAACTTTGCATTTGGCGGGGTCAACACGTCGCTGATTTTCCGCCGCTGGCACTGAATAGATCGACCTACGGAGTAAAGGGAATGAATCTGATCCACCGCATCTTCGCCTTGATGGCTTTGGCCTTGTTGATTACAGGCTGTACCAGCAAGCCGGTGTACAACGCGAAGGAAAACTTCTCCAGCGAGATGGGTTTCAGCAACGAGCAGATGAGCCGTGCCATCGTCACGGCGCTCAATGATCGCCAATGGGTCGTGCAATCGGTAAAACCGGGCATGATCAAGGCCGCCATCACCGTACGTGGTCGTCATCACGCCGAGGTCGATATTCCATACACCCCGACCTCGTTTGAAATCGACTACCGCAGCAGCACCGGTCTGGACTACAAGGACGGTCAGATCCATGGCAACTACAACCGTTGGGTCAATCGCCTGCGCGCCAACATCCTCAAGGAGCTGTCGATTGATCCGAACATCGAGGCCGTCAATGGTCTGGGCATCATCAAGGAAGGCGTCGATGCGCCGACTTACCTGAGCTTCCGTGAAGGCGTGAGGCGTGCCACCGAAGCGGGCTTGCTGGACGGCAGCGTCAAGTTCTACCTGGCCGGTGAAACCTTGCCAGCCCAGGTTCGCAAGCTGGACACCGTGGGCAGCAGTCGCAAGACCAACGGCAGCAACAAGTCCGATGAGGAAGCCTGCTTCTGGGCCTTGCAATCCGCCTTGGCGACCCTGCAGAACGCAGCCAGGAAAGCCAATGCCAACGCGGTGATCAACATTGCCAGTGTTGTCGGGCGCGACCTGTACAAGGACACCGAAAAATTCCAGTGCCGCGCTGGCACGCTGGTAGCCAGTGTCGATCTGCGCGGGGATCTGGCGCAGGTCAAGTAAGCCTTTTTCGCAAATGAATTCGCTCCCACAGAGCATGGAGCGAATTCATTCGCGAATCCCCTTCCCTCCCGTCGCCAACTCAAAGAACGCCTTGGCCATCGGTGACTGTTCGTCCTTTCTCTGCACCAGCCACACGGCGGTGGTTGCCTTGGGGTCGAGCAAGGTTCGATAGACCACGCCTTCGATGCGCATCCGCTGATAGGGCGCGGGCAGAACCGTCACACCAAGGCCTGCCGCCACCAGCCCGATGATGGTCATGACCTCTCCGGCCTCCTGGGTAATCAAGGGGCTGAAACCGGCTTCTCGCGCCAGCTCCAGTATCTGCGCGTACAAACCGCTACCGTAAGTACGAGGGAAAAACACGAACGGCTCGGCCGCCAGCTCCGACATATAAAGCCCCTGCTCACTGCCCGCGGCCAAAGGGTGATCAGAACGCATGATCGCTACCAGCGGTTCACGCAGCAGCTCGAAAGACACCAATGAATCCGGCAAGGCAAGCGGCCGCATGATGCCGACCTGTATCGACTTGTCCTCCAGTTGCTCGGACACATCCTTGCTGGTCATTTCCTTCAAGGCCAGGTGCACAGCCGGGTAGGTCTGGCGAAAAGCAAAGATCGCCTGCGGGATGCTGGACGTAAAAGGTGCCGAAGCCGTGAATCCGACTTTCAACTCCCCAAGCTCACCCAGTTGTGCCCGACGCGCCACATCGGCGGCCTTGTCGACCTGGGCCAGTACGCCGCGAGCCTCTTCGAGAAACAGCCGCCCGGCCTCACTCAGTTGCACCCGTCGGTTGGTGCGGTCGAACAGACGCGCGCCAAGCTCCTGCTCCAGCGCCTGAATCTGCTGGCTCAGCGGTGGCTGGGAAATACCCAGCACTTGAGCAGCACGTCCGAAATGCAGCTCTTCGGCAACCGCGATGAAGTAACGCAAATGGCGCAATTCCATGCGGCCTCCAATCAAGTCGTTTTACATATCAAACAGGTCGAACAATATATTGGATTGAATGATTTCAGCGCTATATGCTTTTTTCATTACAAGCCTGCCGCACCCCGAGGTCCATCGTGAACCCTGCCGTTGCCCCGCTCTCCACTGAACAACAGCCCACAGCTGCCGCAGGCGACAGCTATATCGAAAAGAACACACCGGCGTTCACCAGAACGGTACTGGCACTGTTCGCGGGTGGATTCGCAACCTTCGCCCTGTTGTATTGCGTGCAACCGATGATGCCGCTGCTGTCTCAGGAGTTCTCGATCAATGCAGCACAAAGCAGCCTGATCCTGTCGGTTGCGACGGCGATGCTCGCCATTGGCCTGTTGATCACCGGGCCGATTTCCGACCGGTTGGGGCGCAAGCCGGTGATGGTGCTCGCGCTGTTCTGTGCAGCCATCTCCACCATTGCCAGCGCGTTGATGCCCAGTTGGGAAGGCGTGCTCATTACCCGTGCACTGGTCGGCCTGTCGCTCAGCGGGCTGGCGGCGGTGGCCATGACCTACCTGAGCGAGGAAATCCACCCGATGCACCTTGGCCTGGCCATGGGGCTTTATATCGGCGGCAGCGCGGTCGGCGGCATGAGCGGACGGCTGATTACCGGGGTGATGATCGATTACGTAAGCTGGCATACCGCGATGTTGGTGGTCGGCGGCATGGCACTGATTGCAGCCGCTGTGTTCTGGAGAATCCTGCCCGAGTCCCGCAACTTCCAGCCCCGTTCGCTGCATCCGCGCAGCCTGCTGGACGGCTTCGTCCTGCAATTTCGCGATGCCGGGCTGCCGCTGCTGTTTCTGCTCGCCTTTCTGCTGATGGGTGCGTTCGTCACCCTCTTCAACTACATCGGCTATCGCCTGCTGACCGAGCCCTACAACCTGAGCCAGGCGGTGGTGGGTGTGTTTTCGATCGTTTACCTGTCGGGCATCTACAGCTCCGCGCAGATCGGCGCACTGGGCGACAGGCTGGGACGGCGCAAAGTGTTGTGGGCAGTCATCGTCATGATGCTGATCGGCCTGGCCCTGACCCTGTTCAGCCCGCTGGCGGTCATCATTGTCGGCGTCTTGATCTTCACCTTCGGCTTCTTCGGTGCTCATTCGCTCGCCAGCAGTTGGGTGGGCCGCAGAGCCGTAAAAGCCAGAGGCCAGGCCACTTCGCTGTACCTGTTCTGCTATTACGCCGGCTCAAGCGTGGCCGGAACGGGCGGCGGCGTGTTCTGGCATTACGCAGGCTGGAACGGCATCGGCCTGTTTATTGGCGCGCTACTGCTGATCGCACTGGGCGTGGCGTTGCGGCTGGCGAGGTTGCAGCCGCTGGCGGCAAAGGTCTAGACATAGACTGAACGCTGGCAGACACGGCAAGCCAAGGTACACTGGCGCATCTGCCAGACTTGGTAAAGGAAACCAGCATGCGCCTCGACCATCTCCACCTACAGAATTTTCGTTGTTACGAAGATGCCCGTTTTGATTTCCAGCCGGGGTTTAACCTGGTGGTTGGGGTCAATGGGAGTGGGAAGACGTCGTTGTTGCAGGGGGTGGCAGTGTCTCTTGTGCCGTTTGGCAATGCTATGAAATGCGACGAAAAGAATTTACCCGTCGAAGATGTGCGCTTCGTTGTTGATAAGTACGAAGGGCGAAGCCGGTTTGAACGCAAACTTCCTGTTTTCATAAAAGCCGAGGGTGACATTTTTGGCCTTCCGGACTGGGGAACGATACAGCTGGCTGATATCTGGGAAGCAGCCGTCGACCCATCATTCCTGACGCATATGGAAGAAGTACATGCCAAGTGGAATGCAGGTGAGCGTATCGATCTACCGGTGCTGGCTTTTTATCGCGCCAATCGCCGGTGGAAAAGCGCTAACGTATCGGCAGAATTTTCGGCACAACAGAAATTATCTCGTTTCGATGGCTACCTGAACTGGTTTGATGCCGTAGCCGACTTGCGCGACTTTGAAAGCTGGTTAATCGCCAGGACTCTTGAGCGTCTTCAGGACAAGCTGGACTCGAAGTCCGACAGCGAACCCGAGGATGAACTCAAGTGGGTGAATCAAGCGATACAGCTCGCAATCCCTGATGCGCTTGACCTCAGATATGACTTGAGACTTCAAAGTCTGGTGGTAGATATGGGGCCAGGCAAGACTGTCCCGTTCCACGACCTCAGTGATGGGCAGCGCAGTTTGATTGCTCTGATAGCCGATATTGCGCGTCGGATGTGCATCCTCAATCCACAGATGGGGAAAGATGTTCTGGAGAGTACCAATGGCATCGTGATTATCGATGAATTGGACATACA
Organism: Pseudomonas cichorii; assembly: GCF_018343775.1. Classification (NCBI taxonomy): domain Bacteria; kingdom Pseudomonadati; phylum Pseudomonadota; class Gammaproteobacteria; order Pseudomonadales; family Pseudomonadaceae; genus Pseudomonas; species Pseudomonas cichorii. Next base: position 414,021 of record NZ_CP074349.1, on the reverse strand, counting down.
TCTTCACCCAGCCTGGCAACGCAATATTGCCCCTACGCTCAAAAAAGCATTCCCGAAAGTGCAATTCATTGCCACAAGCCATTCACCACAGATCATCGGCAGCCTGAAACCCGAAGAAGTCATTCTGTTACATAACGGTAAAGCCTCTAACCCGAGAACGACCTACGGAATGGACTCCAGCAGCGTGCTTGAAGAGGTCATGGGCGTTACGCAGCGCGATCCAGAGATCGAAAAATTACTGAACCAGCTATTTTCGACACTGGAAGATAACAATCTCGAACAGGCCAAGCAGCAACTGGAAAAGCTCAAAGCGCTGACTCCAGACCTTCCTGAGTATGCAAGAGCCCAAGCGCTGATAACTCGCAAAGAGATAATTGGCAGATGAGGAAAGTACTCAGGGAATTGAGCCGCTGTCTTTTACAAACTGGAAAGCCAAAGCAGAAAGAGAAAACCGCAAGCCTACCTATAAATCACTGACGCGCTCTGCGCCCCAAAAGAAAAAAGAGGTTCATGAAAGCCTGCTAAGAGAGCAAGCCTATCTGTGCTGTTATTGCGGGGATGAGATATCCGAACAAACCAGCCACATAGAGCACTTTCGCCCGAAATCAGACTACACGCCTTTGGAGCTTGACTATAACAACTTGCATGCCTCCTGCTTGCGCGACGTGGGTGAGCTACAACAAAGAGAACCTGATTACCTGCTGCACTGCGGTCATAAGAAAGGCAATCTCTTTGATGAAACTCGGCATATCTCTCCACAGGATGAAAACTGCGAAAGCCGCTTTCAATATACGCTGAATGGCGAGATAAAACCGACAGACGCAGATGATGATGCCGCCTCAAAAATGATCGAAATTCTCGCGCTTGATACCCTTCGATTGAATAATCGCCGGGAAGAAACAATGCTCGGCATCTTCAATGACGATTTCTTGCTGACGGCAAGCAAGGAAGAACTACAAATAATCGCCCAACGCGCCCGCGGACAACAAACACGCTTTTGCCACGTTATTGCCCGATACGCCGAACAACTCCTCACCCCCTGACGCACATGAAAACGCCCGGCAAAAACCGGGCGTTTTCATGACCGCAGTACAAATTACTGGTGATATTGCGCCGAAAGCTCATGCACGGCTTCAATAAAGGCACCGGCATTGGCCGGGTCGACTTCAGGGGTGATGCCGTGGCCGAGGTTGAAGACGTGACCAGTGCCGCTGCCGTAGCTGGCCAGGATGCGTGCCACTTCCTGACGGATGGCTTCAGGGCGTGCATAGAGGACCGTCGGGTCCATGTTGCCTTGCAGCGCAACCTTGTGGCCGACGCGCTGACGGGCTTCGCCGAGGTCGCAGGTCCAGTCCAGGCCCAGTGCATCGGCACCGGCACCGGCAATGCTTTCCAGCCACAGGCCGCCACCCTTGGTGAACAGGATGACCGGCACCTTGCGGCCATCGTGCTCGCGGATCAGGCCGCTGACGATCTTGCGCATGTAGGCCAGCGAGAATTCCTGATACGCCGCAGCGGACAGGCTGCCACCCCAGCTATCGAAGATCTGCACAGCCTGGGCGCCCGCCAGGATCTGACCATTGAGGTACGAGGTCACCGACTGCGCCAGCTTGTCGAGCAGCAGGTGCATGGCTTGCGGGTTTTCGTAGAGCATGGCCTTGGACTTGCGGAAATCTTTCGAAGAGCCGCCTTCGACCATATACGTGGCCAGCGTCCATGGGCTGCCGGAGAAACCGATCAGCGGAACACGGCCATTGAGCTCGCGACGGATGGTGCTGACCGCATTCATTACATAGCCCAGGTCCTGCTGCGCATCGGGAATCGGCAGGGCTTCGATGTCGGCCAGGGTGCTGACGGTTTTCTTGAAGCGCGGACCTTCACCGGTCTCGAAGTACAGGCCCAGGCCCATGGCATCGGGGATGGTCAGAATATCGGAGAACAGGATCGCGGCATCCAGCGGATAGCGATCCAGCGGCTGCAACGTGACCTCGCAAGCGAACTCGGCGTTCTTGCACAGACTCATGAAATCGCCCGCCTTGGCACGGCTGGCGCGGTATTCAGGCAAGTAGCGACCGGCCTGACGCATCATCCAGACAGGCGTGACGTCTACGGGTTGCTTGAGCAGGGCACGAAGGAAACGGTCGTTCTTCAGGGCAGTCATGTCGGCATCCGCAAAAAAAGTGCGGGCATTTTCTCAGACGCGGACATAAAAGGCACGGCAAGAGCCTTTTCTTTTCTCTATCGGGGCGATTTGTCGCAGCGCGCAGGAGCGAATTCGCGAATGAATTCGCTCCTGCGGGGCACCATCAGACGCCCAGGTAATCCAGAATCCCTTCAGCCGCGTTGCGGCCTTCAAAGATTGCAGTGACCACGAGGTCGGAGCCGCGCACCATGTCACCACCCGCGAAGATTTTCGGGTTGCTGGTCTGGTGCTTGAATTTCGCCTGTTCCGGGGCAATAACACGGCCCTGGCTGTCGGTGTTGATGCCGAACTGCTCGAACCATGGCGCCGGGCTTGGGCGGAAGCCGAAGGCGATGACCACGGCGTCAGCCGGGATGATTTCTTCGGAACCCGGAATCGGCTCAGGGCTGCGGCGACCGCGGGCGTCAGGCTCGCCAAGGCGAGTCTCGACCACTTTCACACCTTCAACCTTGCCTTCGCCAACGATAGCGATTGGCTGACGGTTGTAGAGGAACTTCACGCCCTCTTCCTTGGCGTTCTTCACTTCCTTGCGCGAACCCGGCATGTTTTCTTCGTCGCGACGATAGGCGCAGGTCACCGATTTGGCACCCTGGCGGATCGACGTACGGTTGCAGTCCATCGCGGTGTCACCACCGCCCAGCACCACAACTTTCTTGCCTTTCATGTCGACGAAATCTTCCGGCGACTTCTCGAAGCCCAGATTGCGGTTGACGTTGGCGATCAGGAAGTCGAGGGCATCGTGCACGCCCGGCAGTTCTTCACCGGCAAAGCCACCTTTCATGTAGGTGTAGGTGCCCATGCCCATGAATACGGCATCGAACTCTTCAAGCAGTTGATCGACGGTGACGTCCTTGCCGACTTCGGTATTGAGGCGGAACTCGATACCCATGCCGGTGAACACTTCACGGCGATTGCTCAGGACGCTTTTCTCAAGCTTGAACTCGGGAATGCCGAAGGTCAGCAGACCGCCGATTTCCGGGTTCTTGTCGAAGACCACCGGCGTCACGCCACCGCGCACCAGCACGTCGGCACAACCCAGGCCCGCAGGACCTGCGCCAATGATCGCCACACGCTTGCCGGTCGGCACAACGCGAGACATGTCCGGACGCCAGCCCATGGCGAATGCGGTGTCGGTGATGTACTTCTCGACCGAACCGATGGTCACGGCACCAAAACCGTCATTGAGGGTGCAAGCACCTTCACACAGACGATCCTGGGGACACACGCGGCCGCAGACTTCCGGCAGGGTATTGGTCTGATGCGACAGCTCCGCGGCGGCCAGGATATTGCCTTCGGATACCAGCTTCAGCCAGTTGGGGATGAAGTTGTGTACCGGGCATTTCCACTCGCAATACGGGTTGCCGCAGCCCAGACAACGGTGAGCCTGATCGGCGGACTGCTGGGGCTTGAAAGGTTCGTAGATTTCCACGAACTCTTTCTTGCGCTGGCGCAGCAGCTTCTTCTTCGGGTCTTTACGCCCGACATCAATGAACTGGAAGTCGTTACTGAGACGTTCAGCCATACTCTGGAACCTCTACACGGCAGCCTCAAGCCATAAGCTTCAAGCTGCAAGAATCATATTCTGTTCAATTCACAGGGCTGCAAGCTTGTAGCTTCAAGCTTGCAGCTTGTGGCTGTCTTATTGCGGATTCGCCCGGGTGCTGGAGAGCAGCGATTTCAGGTTGGCAGCCTTGGGCTTGACCAGCCAGAAACGGCGCAGGTAGTCGTCCAGGTTTTCGGCCAGGTTACGACCCCACTCACTGCCGGTTTCCTCGACATACTCGTTCAGCACGCTTTGCAGGTGAGTACGATAGGCTTCCATCGACTCGCCGCTGATGCGCTGAATCTCGACCAGCTCATGGTTGACCTGGTCAACGAAGGTGTTGTCCTGGTCGAGCACGTAGGCGAAACCGCCGGTCATGCCGGAACCGAAGTTGTAGCCAGTCTTGCCCAGCACACAGACGAAACCGCCGGTCATGTATTCGCAGCAGTGGTCGCCAGTGCCTTCCACGACGGCGTGAGCACCCGAGTTACGCACCGCGAAGCGCTCGCCCGCCGTACCGGCCGCGAACAGCTTGCCGCCAGTCGCGCCGTACAGGCAGGTGTTGCCCACGATGGCGCTTTCGTTGGTCTTGAACGGACTGCCTTTAGGCGGAACGATCACCAGCTTACCAGCGGTCATGCCTTTGCCGACGTAGTCGTTGGCATCGCCTTCCAGATACATGTTAAGGCCACCGGCGTTCCACACGCCGAAACTCTGCCCGGCCGTGCCTTTGAAGCGGAAGGTGACCGGAGCCTTGTTCATGCCCTGATTGCCATGCAGTTTGGCGATCTCACCGGAAATCCGCGCGCCGATGGAACGGTCGCAGTTGCAGATATCCAGCTCGAACTCACCGCCACTCAGGGATTCGATGGCCGGTTTGGCCAGCTCCACCATTTTCTCTGCCAGCAGGCCTTTGTCGAACGGCGGGTTGCGGTCAACAAGGCTGAACTGCGGCTTGTCGGCAGGCACGTGGTCGCTGCCCAACAGAGGCGTGAGGTCCAGATGCTGCTGCTTCTCGGTTTCGCCCGGCAGGATATCCAGCAGGTCGGTACGACCGATCAGCTCTTCCAGGGAGCGAACGCCCAGTTTGGCCAGCCACTCGCGGGTTTCTTCAGCCACGTAGGTGAAGAAGTTGATCACCATATCGACGGTGCCGATGTAGTGATCCTTGCGCAGTTTTTCGTTCTGGGTCGCTACGCCGGTGGCGCAGTTGTTCAGGTGGCAGATGCGCAGGTATTTGCAGCCCAGGGCAATCATCGGCGCCGTACCGAAGCCGAAGCTTTCAGCACCGAGGATAGCGGCCTTGATCACGTCCAGACCGGTTTTCAGACCACCGTCGGTCTGTACCCGGACCTTGCCGCGCAGGTCGTTGCCGCGCAGGGTCTGGTGAGTCTCGGCCAGGCCAAGCTCCCACGGCGCACCGGCGTACTTGATCGAAGTCAGAGGCGAAGCGCCTGTGCCGCCGTCGTAGCCGGAAATGGTGATCAGGTCGGCATAGGCCTTGGCCACGCCAGCGGCGATAGTACCAACGCCGGCTTCTGCTACCAGCTTGACCGATACCAGTGCCAACGGGTTGACCTGTTTCAGGTCGAAAATCAGCTGCGACAAGTCTTCGATGGAGTAGATGTCGTGGTGCGGCGGAGGCGAAATCAGGGTCACGCCCGGTACGGCATAGCGCAACTTGGCGATCAGGCCGTTGACCTTGCCGCCCGGCAGTTGCCCGCCTTCACCCGGCTTGGCGCCTTGAGCGACCTTGATCTGCAACACATCAGCATTGACCAGATACTCAGGCGTCACGCCGAAACGGCCAGTGGCGATCTGTTTGATCTTGGAGCTGCGGATGGTGCCGTAGCGCGATGGGTCTTCGCCGCCCTCACCGGAGTTGGAGCGAGCGCCCAGACGGTTCATGGCTTCGGCCAGCGCTTCGTGAGCTTCCGGCGACAGCGCGCCGAGGGAAATCCCGGCAGAGTCGAAACGCTTGAGGATCTCGCTCAGCGGCTCGACTTCATCGAGGCTCAGCGGCTGGTCGAGAGTCTTGACCTGGAACAGGTCGCGAATCATCGACACCGGACGCTTGTCAACCAGCGAGGTGTATTCCTTGAACTTGCTGTAGTCGCCCTGCTGCACGGCAGCTTGCAGGGTGCTGACCACGTCCGGGTTGTAGGCGTGGTACTCGCCACCAAACACGAACTTGAGCAGGCCACCTTGCTGGATCGGCTTGCGCGGGCTCCAGGCTTCGGCTGCCAGCGCCTTCTGTTCGGCTTCGATATCGACGAAACGGGCGCCTTTCAGGCGGCTCGGTACGCCACGGAAGCTGACGTCGCAGACTTCCTCGGACAGGCCGATGGCCTCGAACAGTTGCGCGCCACGGTAGGACGCAACGGTGGAGATACCCATCTTCGACAGAATCTTGAGCAGGCCCTTGGTGATGCCTTTGCGGTAGTTCTTGAAGACTTCGTAAAGGTCGCCCAGTACTTCACCGGTACGGATCAGGTCGCCCAGCACTTCGTAGGCCAGGAACGGATAGACCGCCGAAGCACCGAAGCCGATCAGCACGGCAAAGTGGTGCGGGTCACGGGCCGTCGCGGTTTCGACCAGGATGTTACTGTCGCATCGCAGACCTTTTTCGGTCAGACGGTGGTGAACCGCGCCAACCGCCAGGGAAGCGTGAGCAGGCAGTTTGCCCGGAGCAATGTGCCGGTCGCTCAGCACCAGCAGGGTACGGCCAGCGCGGACGGCTTCTTCGGCCTGATCGGCGATGTTGCGAATCGCCGCTTCCAGACCGACGCTTTCGTCGTAGTTCAGGTCGATGATATGGCGCTCGAAGCCAGGGCGCTCCAGGTTCATCAGAGAACGCCACTTGGCCGGGGAAATGACCGGCGAGCTGAGGATCACACGCGAGGCATGCTCAGGCGATTCCTGGAAAATGTTGCGCTCGGCACCGAGGCAGATTTCCAGCGACATGACGATGGCTTCACGCAGCGGGTCGATCGGCGGGTTGGTCACCTGTGCGAACTGCTGACGGAAGTAGTCGAACGGCGAGCGCACACGACGCGACAGTACCGCCATCGGCGTGTCGTCGCCCATGGAGCCGACCGCTTCCTGGCCCTGCTCACCCAGCGGACGCAGTACCTGATCGCGTTCCTCGAACGTGACCTGGTACATCTTCATGTACTGCTTGAGCTGTTCAGGGTTGTAGAAGGCCGAACCGTGGTCGTTGTCTTCCATGGTCGCCTGAATGCGCAAGGCGTTCTTGCGCAGCCATTGCTTGTACGGATGACGCGACTTCAGGCGGTTGTCGATGGCATCAGTATTGAGGATCTGACCGGTTTCGGTATCTACCGCGAAGATCTGGCCCGGACCGACACGGCCCTTGGCAATGACGTCTTCAGGCTTGTAGTCCCACACGCCGATTTCCGACGCCAGGGTGATGTAGCCGTTCTTGGTCGTGACCCAGCGCGCCGGGCGCAGACCGTTACGGTCGAGCAGGCAGACCGCATGGCGGCCTTCGGTCATCACGACGCCAGCCGGACCGTCCCACGGCTCCATGTGCATGGAGTTGTACTCATAGAACGCCCGCAGATCGGGGTCCATGGTTTCAACGTTCTGCCACGCTGGCGGAATGATCATGCGCACGCCACGGAACAGGTCGATGCCGCCGGTGACCATCAGCTCAAGCATGTTGTCCATGCTCGATGAGTCGGAACCCACACGGTTGACCAGCGGGCCGAGTTCTTCCAGATCCATCAGATCGTTGGTGAACTTGGTACGACGCGCCTGCGCCCAGTTACGGTTACCGGTAATGGTGTTGATCTCGCCGTTGTGGGCGAGGAAGCGGAATGGCTGGGCAAGCGGCCATTTCGGCAGGGTGTTGGTCGAGAAGCGCTGGTGGAACACGCAGATCGCGGTTTGCAGGCGCTCGTCGCTCAGGTCCGGGAAGAATGCCGTCAGGTCGCGCGGCATCATCAGACCTTTATAGATGATGGTCTTGTGCGAAAAGCTGCAGACATAGTGGTCGGTATCGGCAGCGTTGGACACCGACGAACGGCGACGGGCACTGAACAGCTTGATGGCGAACTCCTGATCGCTCAGGCCTTCTGCACCGATAAATACCTGCTCGATCTTCGGCAGACGCTCAAGAGCCAGACGGCCCAGTACGCTGGTATCGATAGGCACCTGACGCCAGCCGACCAGAGTCAGGCCTTCGGCGAGGATTTCGCGATTCATGTTCTCGCGAGCGATGTCAGCTTTGGCGTCGTCCTGATTGAGGAACACCATGCCCACGGCATACTGGCGAGGCAGATCAGCACCAAAGTGTTCCTTGGCGACCGCACGCAGGAATGCATCGGGCTTCTGAATCAACAGGCCACAACCGTCACCGGTCTTGCCGTCGGCGTTGATACCACCACGGTGGGTCATGCAGGTCAGGGCTTGAATAGCCGTCTGCAACAGGTGATGACTGGGCTCGCCCTGCATATGAGCGATCAGGCCGAAGCCGCAGTTATCCTTGAATTCATCTGGTTGGTATAGACCGGCTTTCATAGACACTTTCTCACCAGGCTGCCTCTATGCGAGGCAAATTTCTTTTCAATTCAATCAATTACCAGTCACGCCGAACGTACGCCGGCTTCGGAGAGGCAAAACGGAGGTCATTGTACACAGCGACACAAAGGCCCACAAATTTAACGGCGAAAAGCCGAAAATCAATGTCGCATTTATGAAGGTTTTATAGCTGAGCATTGTGCTAGTCAAAGTATTTTTCAATATTCTGACCGAAGCGACCGAAACGTCAGGGCGTTTGTAACGCAGACACTGCAAGGCGCGCCGCCAGAAGCGGCACGTCGGAGCAGGTAAAATCAGGTTTGCCGGGTGAGCGGCCTGGATAAGGCCGCTGCGACTTCAGCGACTGGCGCCGAGCTCTTGTTGGATGCTGGCGACAGTACGGGGCCAAGGTTTACCAGCCTGAACCTTTGCTGGCAAGACTTTGATGGCTGCAAGGGCTGCAGCGCGGTCCGAAAAATTACCGTATGTCACGACATACAGGGGCTTGCCCTGCAATGTTTTCTTGAAATAACGGTACTCGCCGCCCTGCTCGGCAACATAGGCCTGAGCCGTTGCTTCCGAGCTGGTGCCCAGGATTTGCACCACATAATGCCCTGGCGCCTGGCCGCTGTACCAGTTGCCACCAGCAGCCGGCTTGGCAGCGGCTGCGGCAGGTTTGGCGGCTGGAGCCGCTGCGGGTGCCGGCTTGGCTGTGGCGACCTGAGCCGGAGCCGGAGCCGGAGCTGGCGCCGGTGCAGGCTTGGCGGCCGGAGCCACCGGCGTTGCCGCCGCAGGAGCCGGAATGGAAGAGCGAGGCACGGCACCGGCCTGCGCACCGGCAGGTGGTGCAGTGGTCGTTACCGTGGCCGGCTGGGCTGGAGAGCCCATTGGCACTGCATCTTCATCGGTTTCACCGGCACCTGCCGCTTCAGCCAGAGGGCCGCGCATCACAGGTTGCGAGTTACCCACCAGCGGCAGAGGCATCGGCTGCGAGTTACCCGCAAACTCGATAGCCGGACCGCCATTATTGGATTGCTGATTCGCGGGCGTGCCCTGACCCAGTGGCAACTGGGCCTGGGCCGGAGCATTGGCTGGCGCAGCGCTCTTGTCGCCACGGCCAGGGATCAGCACCGCGGCTGCCACTGCGACCACGACAACTGCACCAAGGGCCAGTACGTGTTTTTTCGGCATGTTGAACCCCACACTTGGGCGCTTGACCGCGGAGCGACTCGCGATCATCGCCTCGATCATTGAATCGCGGGCAACCTGGTTGATATTCCCAGGCCAGCCATCGGACTGTTCATGAATATCGGTAATCTGCTCGGCAGTGAACAACGCGATTCCTTGCCCTGCACCTTCCAGACGTTGAGCCAGATACTCCCGGGTTTCTTCTTCGGTATAAGGTTGCAACTCGATGACATGAAAGCGCTCGCCTTCGACATCACCCTGCAGGTCGGCACACAACTGATCGAGACGGTCGATCAGCGACGGCTCGCCAAACAGGAACACATGCGGACGCCCCTCAGGCGTACCTGCGGCCAGACCCAGCAACGCTTCGAGCGCCGAATCGCCTAGTTGTTCCGCATCGTCCACCAGCAGATAGACTTCCTGACCGGTCAGCGCAAGCTGTACGACCTGTGCCAGAATCGCCTGCATTTCAGCCTGGGCGACAATCAGCGCCTGGGCGACCTGCTGCAGTACGCCTGCCGCATCGCTGGCGCCACGCGCCGAAATGACCACGCTCTGCACCGACTGCTTGTTGGTGCTGGCTACCAGCGCCTGGCGCAACAAGGTCTTGCCGCTGCCCTGAGGGCCGGTGACGGCAAGCAGCAACTGGCTGTAACGAGCCAGGTGATGAAGCTGACCCAGCACCGACTTGCGCTGGGCAGGGAAAAACTTGAAGCCAGGTACCCGCGCTGCAAAGGGGTCATGACTCAACTGATAATGGCCGAGGAAAGCCTCGTCGGCATGCAAACTAGTCATGGGTTTTCCGTTAACCTCTAAGCTGATCCACCAGAGCGCGGTAATCCGCCCTCAGAGTGGCCTGTAGTACTTCTTTTGGATAATCGTCCGTGATAACCGCTTCACCCATCTGACGCAGAAGCACCAGACGCAGGCGACCATCGATCACTTTCTTGTCGATCGCCATGTGTTCAAGAAAATCGTTTTCCGTCATGTCCTGTGGCGGCACAACCGGCAAGCCTGCACGTTGCAACAGGCGGATACCGCGATCACGCTCCTGGGTGGTGATCCAGCCAAGACGCGAAGACATTTCCAGAGCCATGACCGTACCGGCGGCAACCGCCTCGCCATGCAGCCAGACACCATAGCCCATATGAGTTTCGATGGCGTGGCCAAAAGTGTGACCCAGGTTCAAGGTTGCCCTGACACCGGACTCTCGCTCATCGGCGCCCACCACCAGCGCCTTGGCGGCGCATGAGCGCTCGATGGCGATGGTCAGGGCCTTCTGGTCCAGGCCGCGCAACTGGTCGACGTGCTCTTCGAGCCAGGTCAGGAACGGCTCGTCGCAGATCAGGCCGTACTTGATGACTTCAGCCAGCCCGGCGGACAGTTCACGCTCAGGCAGGGTGTTGAGTGTGGTGGTATCGATCAGCACGACGCCGGGCTGATAGAAAGCCCCCACCATGTTCTTGCCCAGCGGATGGTTGATGCCGGTCTTGCCGCCTACCGACGAATCCACCTGGGACAACAGCGTGGTCGGGATCTGGATGAAATTCACGCCACGCTGGTAACAGGCGGCAGCAAATCCGGCCATGTCGCCGATCACACCGCCACCGAGGGCGATCACCGTCGTGCGGCGGTCGTGCCGTGCCGTGAGCAGGCCATCGAAGATGGTTTGCAGGGTTTCCCAGTTCTTGAACGCTTCGCCGTCAGGCAACACCACTGACAGGACGTTGTACCCCACCAGCGTTCGCGTCAATCGTTCGAGATAAAGAGGAGCCACCGTGGTATTGGAAACGATAGCCACCTGCCGCCCGACGATATGCGGGATCAGGAGCTCAGGCTTGTCCAGAAGGCCTTCGCCAATATGAATCGGGTAGCTACGCTCACCAAGCTCGACCTTAAGTGTCTGCATGTGTCCCCACATTGATTAACGATTGGGCGTTGCGCATGTTTTCCCATGCGCCAGGACAGCCAATGGCTGTCGCTGTTTTGATGGTCGCCGAGGATAGCGCATTTTCGTCTGCGCTTTAACGGGGAGGAAGCTCTGCCAAGCGGGCAAGTATGTCAAGAACGACCATACGGGGTGGCCGTTCATCGGTTTCAACCACCAGATCGGCGATTTCCCGATACAGCGGGTCACGAATGGCCAGCAACTCGCCCAATACCCGGGCCGGGTCGGCCGTGCGCAACAACGGACGATTGCGGTCACGAGCCGTGCGCCCGACCTGCTGCTCGACCGAGGCATGCAGATACACCACACGCCCACCGGCATGCAGTGCCTGACGGTTTTCGCTGCGCATGACGGCTCCGCCGCCCGTCGCCAGAACGACGCCATCGGATTCACACAGCTCTGCAATCATCGCCTGCTCGCGGTCGCGAAAGCCGGGCTCGCCTTCCTTGTCGAAAATCCACGGAATATTTGCGCCCGAGCGCAACTCGATTTCCTTGTCGGAATCCTTGAACGGTAGGCGCAGCTCTTTGGCAAGCAAACGGCCGATGGTGCTTTTACCAGCCCCCATCGGCCCTACAAGTATTAAATTTCGCACAGAATCAACGACTCACAGCAATCGCCTGGTTGTTCATGATACGCGGAGTCAGAAATACCAACAGCTCGGATTTCGCTTCTGAAACCGTATCTCGACGGAAAAGGCGGCCAAGATACGGTACATCGCCAAGAAATGGCACTTTCTCTACAACTTTACTTTGTGTGTTGGAGAACACGCCACCGATCACGATCGTCTCGCCATCGGAAACCAGCACCTTGGCATTGACCTCGTTTTTCTTGATCGGAGGTACACCCAGCACGGCATTGAGGTAGTCCGGCTCATCCTTGGTGACCTTGACCTCCATGATGATGCGGTTGTCCGGCGTGATCTGCGGCGTCACTTCCAGCGACAGGGACGCTTCCTTGAAACTCACGGTTGTGGCGCCGCTGGAGCTGGATTCCTGATAAGGGATTTCCGTACCTTTGAGGATCTTGGCGGTTTCCTTGTCGGAAGTGACCACCTTGGGCTGGGAAACGATTTCACCGTTGCCGGTCTTTTCCATTGCGCTCAACTCGAGATCGAGCAGGGTATTGTTGGTGACGAAGGCGATGCCGATCCCGGAGGTCGCGCCACCGGCACCCAGGTCGACGAATGGCGTGTTGGCGCTCAGGTCGCTGCCAGTATTGCCCGCCTCGTCGCCGTTATCGTCCAGACCGTAGGTATTCCAGTTGCCACTGCCAACCTTGGTACCACCCCAGCGCACTCCCAGAGCCTTGTCGTAATCGACGTTGGCTTCAACGATGCGCGCCTCGATCATCACCTGACGCACAGGAATATCCAGCTGGGACACGATGCGACGCAGCTCGTCGAGGCGATCCTGGGTCTGGTAGGCAATGATATTGTTGGTACGCTCATCCACAGTGATCGAACCGCGTTCGTCGGCTTTCGATTCGACGCTGGTCACCGACTGGAACAGCTTGGCGATGTCGGCCGCCTTGGCGTAATTGACCTGCAGAAGCTCGCGCCGTAACGGCGCCAGTTCGGAAATCTGTTTGAGGGATTCCAGCTCCTGACGCTCACGGGCGGCGATTTCATCGGCTGGCGCGACCAGCAGGACACTGCCGACCTTGCGCTTGTCGAGGCCCTTGGTCTTGAGCACCAGATCCAGCGCCTGATCCCACGGCACGTTCTGCAGGCGCAGGGTGATACCGCCCTGAACCGTGTCACTGGCCACCAGATTCAGGTTAGTGAAGTCGGCAATCAGTTGCAGCACCGAGCGCACATCGATGTCCTGGAAATTCAGCGACAGTTTTTCACCGGTGTAGACCGGCTTGTCGGCAGCACGGCGATCCAGGTCTTCATTGGTCAGGGGGCGCACGCTGATGGTCAGCTTGTTTTCAGTCTGGTAGGCCGAGTAATCGAAGGAGCCCGAAGGCTCGATGCTGATGCTCGCCTTGTCGCCGGAGGTCGTGGCACTCACGAACTGCACAGGCGTGGCGAAATCCTTGACGTCCAGCCTGACTCGCAGCGGCTCAGGCAACTGGGTCTTGGCAAAGTCGATACGAATCTTGCCGCCCTGCTCCTGAATGTCCGGAGAAATGCCAGGACTGCTCAGGTCGATGACTACATTGCCTTCACCCAGCTCGCCGCGCTGGAAGTCGATATTCCTGATGGCTTTCACACCTGCCGGCACGTAAGGCCGTGCCGCTGACGGAGCGGGCGTCGGGACGGCGACTCGCGGTGTTCCCATGGCCGTGCTCGGCTGGGAGGATTGCGCAGCGGCAGCGCCCTGGCCGACCACCACGAACAGGTTGTTGCCTTCGACTCGGGAGCTGTAAGGAGACAGCGTCGTCATGTTGATGATGACCCGCGTGCGGTCCTGGGCCTGAACCACCACGACACTGCGCGCATTGCCCGCACCCAGATCACGACTCTTGGTTGCCAGCTGGCTGGTCACACCCGGCAGGTCCAGCGCGATGCGCGCCGGCTGTTCGGTGGTATAACCGCGCGGCGCAGGAACCGGAGAATCGAAGGAAAGCTTCAGCTCGATCCGGTCGCCTGGCAAGGCTGCAACATCCAGCGTTTTAAGATTGGCTGCCTGGAGAACCGGCGAAAGCATCGCTATCCCTAGCGAAACGCCGATAATCGAGAGAATCCTGATCATGATGAATTTCCGTTGTGCGGTGTTAAGCATGCTTGGCCTTGCCCACTTCATGAGCGTTCTTTGAGGGAAATACTGCGCGGCCTTTCAAGCCAGGCCCCCTCTCCATCAGGAACTATTTCAATGACATCGACCTGCGCATCGCTGACCGACACAATCCGGCCGTTATTGCGGCCCAGATAATCACCCACTTTTACGCGATGAACCCCTCCGGCACCGCGCAACAAGGCGAATGTACCCGATTCGTTGCCAATGGTTCCGACCATCTCGAAGGATTCGATATTGAACCCTTCGAGAAACTGCCTGACCCGCGTCTCGTCCGGCTTGACCAGCCGTGAGCCTTTCTGGCGATTGAGCAGATCGATCTTCACCGGAGGCTGGAACGGACTGCGCAGGTTGGCCGCGTTATAGGTAAAGGTTTCATAGGGACGGAACTTGGGCAATGGATCGATATTGCCCGAAGGACGCGTCTTGACCTCATCGACAAAAGCGCTGAGATCGGCGAACTCCTGATCGTTATCACACCCGGCCAGCCCCATCAGGACCACACTGACGCACAGCAGTCGCGCCGCCCTCATTTCTTCAGCCCTTCATCGTTGTAGCGGTAGGTCTTGGCCAGAATGTTCATGCGTAGCTTGGTCTGAGATTTGGGGTCGACCGGTTTGATCTCGAAGTCATGCAGCGTCACGATGCGCGGCAAGCTGGCAACGCCACTGACGAACGTCGCAAGATCGTGATAGCCACCCACGACCGTGATCTGGATCGGCAGCTCGATATAGAACTGCTGGACCCCTTCGGGCAACAGCTTGATTTCCTCGAACTCCAGACCACTTCCCAGGCCTGTACGAGTGATGTCTTCGAGCAGGCCAGGCACCTCGGTGTCACTGGGCAATTGCCGCAACAGTGCGCCGAAGGTGTTTTCCATTTCTTCCATCTGCTTCTTGTAAGGCTCCAGGTTCGCGGCCTGGAAGGCCTTGGTCGACACCTGCTCGCGCAGCATCAGTTCGTTGGCCTGGGCACCTTCGAGCCGGGTTTCCAGCTCCTGGATGAAAAGGAAATAACCCAGCGCAAACACCAGCACCATCACCAGCACGCCGGAGATGGCCTTGACCGCTGCAGGCCAGGAACCCAGGTTGTTGAGATCCAGGTCATTGAGGTCGACCCGGCGAAGCCCTTCCAGCCATTCAGAAAAATTCATGGCTTGGCCCCTTCAACCACAACAACAGGCTGGGTCTGGCGGACCGTCAGTTGAAAGACGTTCGCCTGATCCACTGCACCTGCCGTGGTCGCCTTGACCTCGGTCAGGCTCGGGGAGGCGAGCCAGTCGGAGGCCTCCATGTTGCGCATCAGGTCCGAAACCCGGTTGTTGGACTCGGCAGCCCCGCTGATGGAAATCAATTTGTCGGTCATTTTGACATCTGAAAAATAAACGCCATCGGGCAAGGTCCGCGCCAGTTGATCGAACACCCGGCCAATGATCGGACGATTGCCCTGCAAGTCCTGGATGATCTTCATCCGCTCCAGCAACTGTTTGCGCCGGGCTTTCAGGTCGCTGATTTCCTTGATTCGGATATCGAGCTGGGCGATTTCCTTCTGGATGAATGCGTTGCGTGCTTCCTGATAAGTGATCGCGTTGTTGATGTAGCGATCGAGCAGAAACAGAGCGCCCACCGAGAAAACCAGCACACACACCAGCGCCGTCAGAAAGCGTTTCTTGCGCTCTTCGCGAAGCTCTTCACGCCACGGTAAAAGGTTGATCCGAGCCATCAGTCGAAGCTCCTCAGGGCAAGACCGCAGGCGATCATCAACGCGGGAGCATCACTGGCCAATGCACCGGCGTTGACCTTGGAGCTCAGGGCCATGTCGGCAAAAGGGTTCGCGACCAGGGTTGGCGTGCCAAGACGTTTCTGGATCAAGTGCTCAAGTCCCGGAATGGAAGCCGTACCGCCCGCCAGCATGATGTAGTCGACGGTGTTGTACTGCCCGGCAGCAAAGAAAAACTGCAGCGAGCGAGACACTTGCTGCACCAGAGCATCCTTGAAGGGGTTCAACACTTCACTGACGTAATCGTCGGACAGCCCGCCCTGCTTCTTCGCAAGCCCCGCTTCTTCCATGGACAGGCCATAGCGACGCTGAATTTCCTCGGTCAGCTGGCGCCCACCGAACAATTGCTCGCGGGTATAGATGATGCGCCCGTGATGCAGCACGCTCAGGGTGGTCATGGTTGCGCCGATGTCCACCACGGCAACGGTCAGTTGATCGTGGTCATTGCCCAGTTGGGCAGACAGCAGACCGAAAGAACGCTCCAGTGCATAGGCCTCCACGTCGACGACACGGGCCGTCAGCCCGGCCAGCGCCAAAGCGGCCTCACGTACTTCCACGTTTTCCTTGCGGCAGGCGGCCAGCAGCACTTCGACGCGCTCGGGATTGCGAGCCGAATAGCCCTGGACTTCAAAATCGATGGCGACTTCTTCGAGGGGATAGGGAATGTACTGGTCAGCTTCAAGCTTGAGCTGGTTTTCCATGTCGTCGTCGGACAGACCGGCGTCCATCTCGATGGTCTTGGTGATGACCGCCGAGCCCGCCACAGCAACCGCCACTATTTTGGCGTTCGTCTTGGCCTTGACCAGCACGCGCGACAACGCCTGTCCAACCCCTTCGAGTTCGGCAATATTCTTTTCGACGACGGCATTGGCCGGCAGCGGTTCGACCGCATAAGACTCGACCTTGTAACGAGTGCCGGAACGACTCAACTCAAGGAGTTTTACCGAGGTAGAGCTAATATCGATCCCTAGAAGGGTGTTGGCCTTCTTACCGAAGAGTTCGAACACAACCAGTATTCCTATGAGTTTTCCGCCACTTACGGCGTAATTTTTGGCCTGTGCCATTGTCAACAGCCTTGACAGTAGCGCAAATCACGCCTGGAGACGAAAAATGCTTATAATGCCCGGCGGTTTTTTCGTTTAACAAAGCTTCAAGGCGTGTTCGTTTGTAAATGCCTGCGCTCAACCCATTCTTTTTTGTGGAAATCCAAAAGCCTTGATACGCCTGCTGAAGTTTATCTGGTGGTCTCTCGTAGCAGTATTCTGTGGCCTGCTGCTCGCGCTGAGCGGTGCATTTCTCTATCTGAGCCCGAACCTGCCCTCTGTCGAAGCGCTGAAGAGCATTCAGTTGCAGATTCCCCTGCGCGTCTACAGCAGCGACGGCAAGCTGATCGCCGAGTTTGGCGAGATGCGCCGCACCCCCATTCGCTTTGCCGAAATCCCGCCCAATTTCATCAACGCACTGCTGTCGGCCGAAGACGACAACTTCGCCAATCACTACGGCGTCGATCCAAGCAGCCTGATGCGTGCCGCCACCCAACTGGTGAAAAGCGGCCATATTCAATCAGGCGGCAGTACCATCACAATGCAGGTCGCGAAAAACTTTTTCCTGACCAGCGAAAGAAGCTTTTCACGTAAAACCACCGAAATTCTCCTTGCCTTGCAAATCGAGCGCCAACTGACCAAGGATGAAATCCTTGAGCTGTACGTCAACAAGATCTACCTGGGCAACCGTGCCTATGGCATCGAGGCTGCGGCGCAAGTCTACTATGGCAAATCGATTAGAGATGTAAGCCTTGCGCAAATGGCCATGATTGCCGGTCTGCCCAAAGCACCTTCACGCTTCAACCCGCTGGCCAACCCGACCCGCGCCAAGGAACGCCGCGACTGGATCCTGGGGCGCATGTACCGCTTGGGCAAAATTGACCAGAACGCTTATCAGGCCGCTCTCAACGAGCCCCTCAACGCCAGCTACCACGTCCCGACGCCGGAAGTCTACGCGCCCTACATCGCCGAAATGGCCCGCGCCGAAATGGTCGGTCGCTACGGCAGCGAAGCCTATACCGAAGGTTTCCGCGTCACCACTACTGTTCCGAGCGATCTTCAGGAGCACGCCAACAAGGCTGTTCAGCAAGGCCTGATCGAATACGACCAGCGCCATGGCTATCGCGGCCCGGAAAGCCGCTTCCCGGGCATGACGCCTGCCGGCTGGGCTCAGGAACTGACCAAACAGCGCACGATCAACGGCGTAGAGCCCGCCATCGTCACGCAGGTCGATAAAAACGGCATCCGCGTCCTGACCCGCAACGGCGAAAAAGAAGAAAACGTCGAGTGGAGCAGCATGAAATGGGCTCGCCCTTACCTGAACACCAACAGTCTTGGCGCCAATCCACGTCAACCGGCTGACGTGGCGCATGTCGGCGATCTGGTCCGCCTGCTGCGTCAGGAAGACGGCTCGCTGAAATTCAGTCAAATTCCCGCCGCTCAAAGCGCTCTGGTTTCTCTGGATCCGCAGAATGGTGCCATTCGTGCGCTGGTCGGTGGCTTTTCCTTCGAGCAGAGCAATTACAACCGCGCCATGCAGGCCAAGCGTCAACCGGGTTCGAGCTTCAAGCCTTTCATCTACAGTGCCGCCCTGGACAACGGTTATACCGCTTCGAGCTTGGTGAACGATGCGCCTATCGTGTTCGTCGACGAATACCTGGACAAGGTATGGCGTCCGAAGAACGACACCAACACCTTCCTCGGCCCGATCAGGCTGCGCGAGGCTCTTTACAAGTCCCGCAACCTGGTTTCGATCCGTCTGCTGCAGGCCCTGGGTATCGACTCCACCATGGACTACATCACTCGCTTCGGATTCGCCAAGCAGGACCTGCCGCGCAACCTGTCGCTGGCGCTGGGCACCGCAACCCTGACGCCAATGGAAATCGCCACCGGCTGGAGTGCATTTGCCAATGGCGGCTACAAGGTCAGCTCGTACCTGATCCAGAAGATCGAAAACCGTGACGGTCAGACGCTGTTCCTGGCCAATCCGGCCAGCGTTCCGGCGACAGAGGCCAAGGCAGCCGCCAACACCTCGACCTTTGCGATCCATGACAGTCCGGGCCTGACCACCACGTCACCGGCCTCCGCCACCGAGCCACAGGCACCCGTGGTTGCAGAGCGCATTGTCGACAGCCGCACGACCTACATCCTCAACAGCATGCTGCAGGATGTGATCAAGCGCGGCACAGGGCGTCGCGCACTGTCCATGAACCGGCCGGATATCGCGGGCAAGACCGGTACGACCAACGAATCCAAGGATGCATGGTTCTCCGGCTATAACGCGGATTACGTGACAACGGTCTGGACGGGCTTCGACCAGCCGGAAAGCCTCGGACGCCACGAGTTTGGCGGTACTGTAGCCCTGCCGATCTGGATGGACTACATGAGCGCAGCCCTCAAGGACAAGCCGCCGCATCAACAGGCCGAACCGGATGGCATTCTCAGCCTGCGGGTCGACCCTGTCAGTGGCCGAGCCGCGACCCCGAGCACGCCCAATGCGTTCTTCGAGCTGTTCAAGAGCGAAGACACGCCTCCAAGCGTGAACGAACTGGGCGGCAGCGTACCGGGCAGCCCGCTGCCAGCAGACGAGTCGGCGCCGATCGACCTGTTCTGACGGCCCTCTCGCAGATGAATGCGCTCCTGCTGCAGGAGCGCATTCTCAAGCCACTCAGCCAAAAACCTCTTACATCTCGCACCACTTAATGGCAACGTACGTCTCTGCATTCATTGATGAGCAAGACCGTGTCAGCCAGCCCTCTGCACCCATCCTCGGCAAACCGTTTCGTCCCGGCTTCAGGCCTGGGTAATCCGCACCTGCAAACCTTGTGGGGACCGCTGTGGCGCAAACGAACCCTGCTTGCCCGTACGCGGGAGCGCATGTGGCTGGAGGACGGGGACTTTCTCGATATGGACTGGCATGGCCCCCATGAGGCCGATGCGCCACTGGTGCTGGTCCTGCACGGGCTGACCGGCTCGTCGAATTCGCCTTATGTGGCAGGCCTGCAAAAGGCAATGGCTTCCCAAGGCTGGGCCAGCGTGGCGCTGAACTGGCGCGGCTGTTCCGGTGAGCCGAATCTGTTGTCGCGCAGTTACCACTCCGGTGCCAGCGAAGACCTGGCTGAAGTCATTGCCCACCTGCGAGCCTTGCGCCCTCTGGCGCCACTTTACGCCGTGGGTTATTCACTGGGCGGCAACGTTCTGCTCAAGCATCTGGGCGAATCCGGCACAGAGAGCGGGCTGCTGGGCGCGGTGGCCGTCTCGGTGCCATTCCGGCTGGACGAGTGCGCCAACCGTATCGGCCAGGGCTTTTCCAAGGTCTATCAACGGCACTTCATGCGTGAAATGCTGGCCTACATCCGGGACAAGCAACGACGCTTCCAGCATGAAGGGATGAGCGAAGGGCTGGCAGAGCTGGCCGCCCTGGGCTCGCTGGAGAATATGCGCACTTTCTGGGATTTCGATGGCCGGGTAACGGCGCCCCTGCATGGTTTTGCCAATGCCGAAGACTATTATCGCCGGGCGTCGAGCCGGTATTTTCTGGGCCAGATTCGCACACCGACACTGATCATCCAGGCCGCGGACGACCCTTTTGTCTTTATCCACAGCCTGCCCGAACCCCACGAGCTTTCAGACTGCACGGAGTTCGAGTTGCAGGCCAAGGGCGGGCATGTGGGGTTTGTCGATGGCTCGCTGAAAAACCCCGGTTATTATCTGGAGCGTCGCATCCCGCTGTGGCTGGGCATGGCGTATGAGCGCGACAAGGCTGCTCGCGGATGAATCCCACGATAGAAACCAGCCCTTGTGGGAAGCAGCTTGCTGGCGACAGGGTCATGCCCCCGTCGCAACCTCACGGGCCGGATCGGTAATCCACTCGCTCCATGACCCGGCATACAGCGTACCCAGTGGGTAACCTGCAAGGCACAGGGCAAACAGGTTATGACAGGCCGTCACACCTGAACCGCAGTAGGCGACCAGATCCTTCGGCGAGCGATCCTGTAGCGTCTCGGCAAAGCGCTGCCTGAGCTGATCGGCAGGCAGAAAGCGTCCGTCAGGCCCCAGGTTTTCATTGAAGGCGACGCACTGCGCACCCGGAATATGTCCGGCAACCGGGTCAATGGGCTCCACTTCACCCCGAAAACGGGCTTCGGCGCGCGCATCGATCAGCGTCAGTTCCGGCCGCCCGAGACGGCCCTGCAAACGGCTGGCATTGAGCACCAGGGACATATCGGGCTCGCCGGTGAACGTACCGGGTTTATTGCCCGGCGCATCCAGGCTCAGCGGCAGGCCAGCGCCATGCCATGCTTTCAGACCGCCATCGAGCAGGTAGACACCCTCGCGCTTGCCCAGCCAAGCCAGCAACCACCAGGCACGTGCCGCAAAGGCTCCGGGACCGTCGTCATAGAGCACGATTTCGCTGTCCGGGTTGATGCCCCAGGCTTGAAAGCGCCGCAACAGCGCTTCAGGGTCCGGCAAGGGATGGCGTCCGGTCTTGCCCTTGGTGACAGGACCACTGAGGTCACGCTCCAGATCCGCGAAAGACGCACGATCGATATGACCCTGAGCGTAACTGCGCTGCCCGTAATCGGGATCTTCCAGGGCAAAGCGGCAATCGAGAATCACCAGCCCGCGCTCTCGCTGGCGGGCCGCCAATTGCTGAGGGCTGATCAGTTGCGCGATGGACATGACTCACTCCTGTAAGCAGAAAAGCGAATAGTGGGTGCTGACGATTGCTCTCAGCCGACTTCCCCCAGCACCTTGGGCAGGGCCGTATAAAAAGCAGCGCACAAGGCACTGAATTCTTCACGGGCCTCGGCGCTGATGTAGCCATACTCAAGCATAAGCACCTGATAGACACCGCGTCGAATGGCATCTTCGTTCAAGTGCGTGGAATGTTCACGTGTGGTGCACAGGAAACGCACCCAGGAGGTGAGGATGATCCAGGTATTGAGGGTCAGCGATTCAACCTGCGCCTTGTCCATGTTCAGGACACCCGCCTCGACGAAAGCACTGTAAATCGCCATGGCCTGGGTCAGGGAACGCTGAGAAAAACGCCGATAGCGGGTCGCCATTTCCGGATCGCAAGCCAGCAGGTGCTCAAGGTCGCGGTGCAGGAACCGGTAACGCCACATGCCGTCGAGTATCGCCAGCAAATAGCTACGCTTGTCTTCAACCGTCAACTGCCGCCCCTTGGGAGGAAACAGAAAACCATCCACCAACGCTTCATACTCGTTGAACAGCGAGGCGATGATCGCCTGCTTGTTGGGAAAGTGGTAGTAGAGATTACCCGGAGAAATTTCCATGTGCGCGGCAATGTGATTGGTGCTTACGCTACGCTCACCCTGCTGATTGAACAGCTCCAGACTGACCTGCACGATACGTTCACGGGTTTTGATACGTGGAGCCATACTCAGCTCGATCCCTCAGGTATGTTGGTAGGGAATGGTAGCGCAAGCGGTCGGCATAGATGCAGTGATGTGCGTGAAACCTAAGGGACAAGGGGGACACAGGCCATTTGACTTTATAGAGCAACAGCTCTAAAACACTCGAAAAATCCAGCAAGGAACGCCCCAAATGCCTGACGCCCCCTCTTTTTCCAGCGAACTGGAACACACGTTCGCTCTACAGCGCCAGGCGTTCGCAGCCAACCCGATGCCCTCGGCAGCACAACGCTCGCAGTGGCTCAAAAGCCTGGGTGAACTGCTCAGCGACCACCGTCAGGCATTGATCGACGCCATCAGCAGCGACTTCAGCCACCGCAGCGCCGACGAAACCCTGCTGGCCGAGTTGCTGCCAAGCTTGCTAGGCATCCGGGATGCGCGCAAACGGCTCAAGCGCTGGATGAAACCCTCGCGCCGCCATGTGGGCCTGGCCTTTCAGCCTGCCTCGGCCAAAGTGGTGTATCAGCCTTTGGGCGTGGTCGGGGTTATCGTGCCCTGGAACTACCCACTGTTCCTGGCCATCGGCCCGCTGATTGGCGCCCTGGCTGCCGGCAATCGGGTGATGCTCAAGCTCAGCGAATCCACACCTGCCACGGGCAACCTGCTCAAGCGCCTGTTCGCCCGGATCTTTCCCGAAGACCTGATCGCTGTGGTGCTGGGCGAAGCCGATGTGGGCATGGCCTTCTCCAGACTGCCGTTCGATCACCTTCTGTTTACCGGCGCGACCAGCATCGGCAAGCATGTCATGCGTGCTGCAGCCGAAAACCTGACGCCGGTCACTCTGGAACTGGGCGGCAAATCTCCCGTGATTGTGTCCCGGGATGTCCCACTCAAGGACGCCGCCGAGCGCATTGCGTTCGGCAAGACCTTGAATGCCGGGCAGACCTGCATCGCACCGGACTACGTACTGGTGCCGCAGGATCGGGTGCAGGGTTTCGTCGAAGCCTACAGGCAGGCGGTCCAGGGCTTTTACCCTACACTTGCTGACAACCCGGATTACACGGCGATCATCAATCAGCGACAATTGGCGCGACTGAATCACTATCTGGAAGACGCCGCCAGCAAAGGCGCTGAGGTAATCGCCCTGTACGATCAGGGGCAGGCGCAGCGCATGCCGTTCAGTCTCTTGCTCAACGTCAGCGATGACATGCTGGTCATGCAGGATGAGATTTTCGGGCCGTTGCTGCCTATCGTGCCCTACAGGGATCTCGATGAAGCCTTTGCCTATATCAATCAGCGCCCTCGTCCGCTGGCGCTTTACTACTTCGGCTACAACAAAGCCGAGCAGCAAAAAGTGCTGGAACAGACTCATTCCGGCGGCGTCTGCCTGAACGATACGCTGATGCATGCGGCTCAGGACGACTTGCCCTTCGGGGGCGTCGGCCCTTCAGGTATGGGCCATTACCATGGTCGGGAAGGTTTTCTGACCTTCAGCCAGGCCAAAAGCGTGTTTATCAAGCAACGCTTCAACGCGGCGCGCTTAATTTACCCGCCGTACGGTAAGGCCATTCAGAGACTGGTCTACAAGGTGTTCCTGCGCTGAATAGAGCCATGCTGATGGCCATTGAGATGCCATCAGCCTGATAAAAAATCGCCGATAATCGGCACAATAAAGCCTCACTGGCTACACCTCGACTTGGCCCACCGGGGCGGCTGCGATAACATCCGAGTCCCCAACCGGACTCCGACCAGGACGACGCGATGAACCGAGTGTTGTACCCAGGAACCTTCGACCCTATCACCAAGGGCCACGGCGATCTGGTCGAACGCGCCTCGCGCCTGTTCGACCAAGTGGTCATTGCCG
Source organism: Pseudomonas cichorii (assembly GCF_018343775.1). Lineage (NCBI taxonomy): Bacteria > Pseudomonadati > Pseudomonadota > Gammaproteobacteria > Pseudomonadales > Pseudomonadaceae > Pseudomonas > Pseudomonas cichorii. The sequence continues at coordinate 389,792 of NZ_CP074349.1, read as the reverse complement.
TTGCTGCCAGCCCGAAGAAAAACCCGCTGTTCCCTCTGGAACAGCGTGTAGAGCTGGCACGAGAAGTCACCAAACACCTGCCCAACGTCGAAGTCGTAGGCTTTTCGACCTTGCTTGCCCAGTTTGCCAAGGAGCAGAACGCCAACGTATTTCTGCGCGGCCTGCGCGCGGTTTCGGATTTCGAGTATGAATTCCAGTTGGCCAACATGAACCGACAACTGGCACCGGACGTCGAGAGTCTGTTTCTCACTCCGTCGGAACGTTATTCATTCATTTCTTCGACGCTGGTCCGTGAAATCGCTGCGCTGGGCGGTGATATCAACAAGTTCGTGCACCCGGCCGTGGCCCAGGCACTGACCGATCGCTTCAAACGCTCGTAACGTCGAGGTGCATCGAAGGCGCTAATGCGGCACAATTCGCCGCATTGGTTTTCATACGCCCCGGGACACCCCGCGGCTGGAGTGTTTCATGTCCCTTATCATCACTGACGATTGCATCAACTGCGACGTCTGCGAACCCGAGTGCCCGAACGAGGCCATTTCACAGGGTGAGGAGATCTACGTGATCAACCCGAACCTGTGCACCGAATGCGTCGGTCATTACGACGAGCCTCAATGCCAGCAGGTCTGTCCTGTGGATTGCATTCCGCTGGACGAGAATCGTGTCGAAAGCAAAGACGAGCTGATGACCAAATATCGCCTCATCACCGGCAAGGCATAGCGTTCAAAGGCTGGTGACAAAAGCGCTCTGCATCATTCCTGCTTGCCATATCCATCGCCGGTGCAGCCCAGGCACCTGACGAATGCGGCCTTGCCAGGATCGACCACCAGCGCCTTGCCCGTTGCGCCCAGGTTGCCGCCCGCGGCGGCGAAAGGTGCAGCAATCACGAACAGACCCGTGCCGATGATGGTCGCGGCAATCAGCAATGGCCGGGCGATGATCAGGTCGCCGATCATGGCGAAAGCTGGCGGGGTCTGGATGCTGTAGACCGGGTCACCACTGCCTGGAGGCAGCTCGGCAGCCACGGCAGGTAAAGCCTGTAACCCGACAAGCAGGGTCAAGGTGGCGGCAATAATACGAAACGGGCGCATGGCTTGGTCCTTCAGGTGTCGCAGGTTGGAATGCTGATAACTATAAACAGCACTGGGGCTTAAGCAAGCGGCGCAGTATTTCAAGTATTGAGGATCAGGTCTGGCATTTGGGGCAGTAAACGCTTGCCCGCTGCCCCAGCTTGACCTCACGCAAGGTCGTGCCGCACACCTTGCATGGCTGCTCACCACGGCCGTAGACAAAAAGCTCCTGCTGGAAATAGCCAGGTTTGCCGTCACCACCGATGAAGTCGCGCAAGGTCGTGCCGCCGCGTTCGATGGCGTAGGCCAGGATGCGCTTGATCTCGACAGCCAGCTTCAGATAGCGCGCCCGGGAAATGCCCTTGGCCTCGCGTCGCGGGTCGATACCGGCAGCAAACAGCGCTTCGGTCGCATAAATATTGCCCACGCCGACCACCACCGCGTTATCCATGATGAAAGGCTTCACCGCGATGGACTTGCCTCGGGAGCGCTCGTACAGGCGCTCACCGTCGAACAGATCCGTCAGTGGCTCCGGCCCCAGTCGAACCAGAAGCTCGTGGCTGTGGGGCTCAAGGCTCCAGAGCATGGCACCGAAACGGCGCGGATCGGTATAGCGCAACGCCAGACCGGACTCCAGTTCGATATCCACATGCTCATGCTTGAGCGCAGGCAGGCCAGCTTCGACCAGTCGCAGGTTACCTGACATCCCCAGATGGCTGATGAGCGTTCCGACTTCGGCCTGGATCAGCAGGTATTTGGCCCGTCGGCCGACTTCCACGATACGCTGCCCGGAAAGGCGTACATCGAGGTCTTCGGGGATGGGCCAGCGCAAACGCCGGTCCCGCACGATCACGCGGCTGACACGCTGCCCTTCCAGATGGGGCGCAATGCCACGGCGCGTGGTTTCGACTTCAGGTAATTCAGGCATGGATAACTCGGAGAGGCAAAAGAGGAAAACCGGCAGCGGGCAGAATCAGTTGGCGCCCAGCTCGCGAATGCTTTCCCTGAGGTATTCAAAGTCGTACTCGGACAGACCGACATAGTCCAGCACCAGATGACCGATGCTGTTCCACTCGTGGTCTTCGTCCTGATTGCCCAGTACCCGGGAGGACTCACAGATATGCTCGGCCATTTTCAGGGGAGCCAGGAGATTCTTGAGCGCGGCATTGCGGCTCGTATCATCCTCGAAGATCGCCAGGGCATTGTGGTGGTTGGCGATGGCATTGCAGACATGTTCTGGCAAACGCCAGGACTTGGCAGTGAAATAGCCGACAACGGCATGGTTGGTGTCGAACTTGCTGTTTTCGGTATCCACGATCCGCCAATCGGGACCGGCCTTGGCGTAAGACTCTTCCAGCACCGGCATGTAATCCGGAAAACGCTTGAGCATCAGCGGAATCCCGCAGTCATGAAACAGACCCAGCGCGTAGGATTCGTCCACGGTTTGTGAGCCGATTCGCTTGGCCAGGGTCAGACTGGTGATTGCCACGTCCTGGGCACTGTCCCAGAAACGATTGAGCGTCACGATGGTTTCGTCGCTCATCTCGCCCTTGATCGACTGTGCGTTGATCAGGTTGATGACGGTGCGGCTACCCAGCAGATTCACGGCTTTCTGTATCGATGCAATCTTGTTGGACAGACCGTAATGCGGAGAGTTGACGATCTTGAGCAATGCGCCGGAAAGCCCCGGGTCCTGGGAAATCAACCGCGCAATCACCGCCAGATCAGGATCAGGCATGTACTGCTCCATCTGCAGATCCACCATGATCTGAGGCTGCGGAGGTACGCTGATACCCTGAAGGGCTTGCTGGATCTGCTCGGGGGTCAACTCTTCGGACATAGAAATTTACTCAAGGCCATACAAGGATTCTGCCCGCTTAATGAGAATCGGTCCACCCGCTCGTGGGCAGAAGGCTATGACTTTAGCCAAGTTTCATCATTTACCTCGATTGATGAGGTTAATTGACGGGATGCCCCTCCAATAACCCAATCACAGGCTATAATCCCGCTCTTTTTTCCGGAGCGACGTCATGTCCCTGCCTAGCCTGCGCCTCAAAGCCAACGCCGACCGTCGCCTGCGCGCCGGCCACTTGTGGGTCTACAGCAATGAAATCGATGTAGCCGCCACCCCACTGCACGGTTTTGCAGCAGGTGATCAGGCGTTGCTCGAAGCCGCTGGCGGCAAGCCACTGGGTATCGTCGCCATGAGCCCCAACAACCTGATCTGCGCCCGCCTGCTGTCACGGGACATCAAGCTGCCGCTGGACAAGTCGCTGCTGGTTCATCGCCTGAACGTGGCACTGTCCCTGCGTGATCGCCTGTTCGACAAACCGTTCTATCGCCTGGTCTACGGCGACTCGGACTTGCTGCCGGGCCTGGTGGTCGATCGTTTCGACGACATCCTCGTAGTGCAGTTGGCCTCGGCCACCATGGAGCACCACAAGGAAGACGTGATCGCCGCCCTGGTGCAGGTGCTCAAGCCTAGCGGCATTCTGTTCAAGAACGACTCGGCTGCCCGTGACGCCGAAGGCCTGAACCGCTATGTCGAAACCGTATATGGCGCAGTGCCGGAGTGGGTTGCACTGGAAGAGAACGGCGTGAAGTTCGAGGCCCCTGTCATGCAGGGTCAGAAAACCGGCTGGTTCTACGACCACCGCATGAACCGCGCCCGTCTGGCCCCTTACGTCAAAGGCAAGCGCGTACTCGACCTGTACAGCTACATCGGCGGCTGGGGTATCCAGGCTGGTGCTTTTGGCGCCAGCGAAGTCACCTGCGTCGACGCCTCGGGCTTTGCCCTGGACGGCGTGGAGCGCAACGCTGCCCTGAACGGCTTCGCCGAAAAGATCACCTGCATTGAAGGCGACGTGTTTGAAGCCCTGAAAGAACTGAAAGCCGGCGAAGAACGTTTCGACGTGATCGTGGCCGACCCGCCCGCGTTCATCAAACGCAAGAAAGACCTGAAAAACGGTGAAGGTGCCTATCGCCGCCTGAACGAACAGGCCATGCGCCTGCTCAGCAAGGACGGCATCCTGGTCAGCGCCTCGTGCTCCATGCACCTGCCAGAGGACGACCTGCAGAACATCCTCCTGACCAGCGCCCGCCACCTGGACCGCAACATCCAGTTGCTGGAGCGCGGCGCACAAGGCCCGGATCATCCGGTCCACCCGGCAATCGCCGAAACCCGCTACATCAAGAGCATTACCTGCCGGTTGCTGCCTAATAGCTAAACCATAGTGGCTCTCTTGGCGCTAAAGAGAGCCACTTTCCATCAGTTGAACAACTCGATCGCGGGTTGCAGCTTTAAATCCGCTACTGATCATAAACTGGCCAATGATCGCTACCCGAAATCCAAAGGCGATGACGCTCCCCACTGCCGAGGCATTTGGATCAAAAAATCCACACCATCCGCCTTCAGAACTGCCTTACAGACACAGCTGAATAACCTTACGGCCATGTGCCAGCTCTTACCCCTCCAGGCGCATCAACGACATTCTGAGCAGTAACACCTTCATTCATGCCAACTACGCTCCGACCCGTGTAGAATCGACGCTATTCATCGCCAGTCATCCCCCGGCGGGTTTATGAGCTCAGGCCGAGTGCACGGTGATCCCGTGGTGTTCGGTTTCTTCGCTGCGTCCGGTCACTGCCGTTTGCGTGTAGCGTCAATAGAAGCTCACTCCCCTTACTGATTAGCCTGTTTTGCCGGAGTGCTCCAATGCCTGATTACCGCTCGAAAACGTCCACCCACGGCCGCAACATGGCCGGCGCACGTGCCTTGTGGCGCGCCACCGGCATGAAGGACGAAGATTTCAAGAAACCGATCATCGCCATCGCCAACTCGTTCACCCAGTTCGTACCAGGGCATGTCCACCTCAAGGACATGGGCCAACTGGTCGCTCGTGAAGTCGAACGCGCTGGCGGCGTGGCCAAGGAATTCAATACCATCGCCGTGGATGACGGTATCGCCATGGGTCACGATGGCATGCTGTATTCGCTGCCGAGCCGCGAGATCATCGCCGACTCCGTGGAATACATGGTCAACGCCCACTGCGCCGACGCCATCGTCTGTATCTCCAACTGCGACAAGATCACCCCTGGCATGCTGATGGCGTCGTTGCGCCTCAATATCCCGGTGATCTTCGTGTCCGGCGGCCCGATGGAAGCCGGCAAGACCAAACTGGCCAGCCACGGCCTGGATCTGGTCGACGCCATGGTCATCGCGGCCGACTCCACCGCCAGTGACGAAAAAGTCGCCGAGTACGAGCGCAGCGCCTGTCCGACCTGCGGTTCATGCTCAGGTATGTTCACTGCCAACTCGATGAACTGCCTGACCGAAGCGCTGGGCCTGGCATTGCCGGGTAACGGCTCGACACTGGCAACCCACAGCGACCGCGAGCAACTGTTCCTGACAGCCGGCCGCACCATCGTCGAGCTGTGCAAGCAGTATTACGGCAACAACGATGAGTCGGTTCTGCCGCGCAATATCGCCAACTTCAAGGCGTTTGAAAACGCCATGACGCTGGACATCGCCATGGGCGGTTCCACCAACACCATCCTGCATTTGCTGGCCGCAGCCCAGGAAGCCGAAATCGATTTCGATCTGCGCGATATCGACCGTCTGTCGCGCAACGTTCCGCAGCTGTGCAAGGTTGCGCCGAACATCCAGAAGTACCACATGGAAGATGTACACCGAGCAGGCGGCATCTTCAGCATTCTGGGCTCGCTGGCCCGTGGCGGCCTGCTGCATACCGACCTGCCGACCGTACACAGCAAGACCCTGGCCGAAGGCATCGCCAAATGGGACATCACCCAGACTGACGACGAAGCCGTGCACACCTTCTTCAAGGCAGGCCCGGCAGGCATCCCGACGCAAACGGCCTTCAGCCAGTCGACCCGCTGGCCGAGCCTGGACGACGACCGTGAAAACGGCTGCATCCGCAGTGTCGAGCATGCCTACTCCCAGGAAGGCGGTCTGGCCGTGCTGTACGGCAACATCGCGCTGGATGGCTGCGTGGTGAAGACCGCTGGCGTGGACGAGTCGATCCATGTCTTCGAAGGCAACGCCAAGATCTTCGAGAGCCAGGACAGCGCTGTGCGCGGCATCCTCGCCGACGAAGTGAAAGCTGGCGACATCGTGATCATCCGTTACGAAGGCCCGAAAGGCGGCCCGGGCATGCAGGAAATGCTGTACCCGACGTCGTACCTGAAATCCAAAGGCCTGGGCAAAGACTGTGCCCTGCTGACCGATGGTCGTTTCTCGGGTGGCACCTCGGGCCTCTCCATCGGCCACGCTTCACCGGAAGCGGCTGCAGGCGGCGCAATCGGCCTGGTACGCGATGGCGACAAAGTGCTGATCGACATCCCGAACCGCTCGATCAACCTGCTGGTCAGCGATGAAGAGCTGGCTGCGCGTCGTGCGGAACAGGACAAGAAAGGCTGGAAGCCTGTGGAAGTGCGCCCACGCAAAGTGACCACCGCCCTCAAGGCCTACGCCCTGCTGGCCACCAGCGCCGACAAAGGCGCTGTACGTGACAAGGCACTGCTGGACAAATTGGTGCCATAAAAGCTGCAAGCTACAAGTCAAAAGCTGCAAGTCAAAAGCTTGCGGCTTATGGCTTGCAGCTTATAGCTACACTTCCCCTTACTGAATCTCGTCAGGCTTGACGATCACCCAGTTCTTGTCGGCAGTCACCGGCAAACCTTCCTTGGCCTGAGCTTCGGCGTTGCTCTTGATCATGCCTTCCATCTGCTTCATGTACTTGTCCTTGCGATTGATCCACAGGTGTACGCCGCCTTTGTTGACGTCCACACCATGGAACAACATGTAGCCGTCGCTGGTTGGCGTATCGCCAGCCACCAGGACCGGTTTCTTCCATTGGTCGATGTACGTCAGGATTGCCGCCTGCTTGCCCGCCATCCAGGTGGCCGGGGTCCATAGATAAGGCGTCAGCTCAAGACCAAGGTTGCTCTTCTCGTCGTATTTACCCGCGGTGATCTGCTTGCGGGCAGTGGTCAGCTCGCCGGTTTTTCTGTCCTTGAGCAACATGGTCACGCCAATGACATTCTGCGGTTTGACGTTGTAGCCATACTTGGGATCGGAGGCGACCATCCGCACCAGCTCTTCGGAAGCGGCGGTCATGACATAAACCTCAATGCCGTTTTCCATCAGCTTGTTGAAAAGCTCTTTCTGCCCGGTAAAGATTCGTGGCGGCTCGACATCGAGCTTCTTGACCGCATCGCCCTCGTAGTAGGTCGCCGGGATCGGCTTGCCTGATGCCATCAGCTCGTCGACGTAACCTTTCAGCTCAGCGAGGGTGAAGCCGGAAAACACTTGCGCCACCCAGGGGTAGCAGACCATGTCATCCAGTTCGCAAAGGCGGTAGTAGTAACTGAACAGGCTTTCCTTGTGGTCGGCGGTGTCCTTGAACGGAATCAGCTTCAGGGACGGGTCCAGCTTCTCGCGGGTGATCAGCCCCTTGTTTTCCATGTACGGCAGCAGCGACTCTTCGAGGTCGAAGCGATAGCTGGTGTTGTCCATATCAAAAACTGCGTAATTACCCTTGTTGGCGTTGGCAGCGATCATGGTGTCCAGCGCCTTGGCGGCAGGCTCCGGCCAGTGTTTCAGATCAGTGGCGAAAGCCTGGCTGGCCAGACCCAGGCACAGAGCAGCGGCGAGTATTTTTGGTGCGAACTTCATCTATGGTTTCCCCTGATAAATGTATAGGGCCGACCGTAGCAAAGTGGTGTTACGATTTTCGTGCGTGAACGACCCCGCGTGTTCTGACGGCGTCATGTGCGCATTGGTTCGCGACAGGGATATTTGATTGCGACATTTTTGTGACAGTTACGCGCTCGTCACGAGCGGTTCATTCCCGTCGCACAGGAACGAATCACCCGCGAACACAGCTTAGCGCCGCTCCCAGACCTCAAAACTGTAGGCCGGCTTGTCATCCTGCGCCGGGATCGGATTCTCGGATACCAGCGCCCATTCAGCGGCATCGAACTCCGGAAACCAAGCATCGCCTTCAGGGCTCAGCGCCACGCGGGTGAGGTAAAGCCGGTCGGCATCAGGCAAGCCCTGTGCATAGAGCTGGGCACCACCGATGAGCATCACTTCATCAACGCCCTGCTCCTGCGCCCATTGCTCGGCGCGCACCACGGCGGCTTCCAGGGAAGCAAAGACTTCAGCGCCTTCAAGCTGCAGATCAGCCTGACGACTGACCACCAGATTCAGGCGACCGGGCAGTGGCCGGCCCAGGGAATCCCAGGTCTTGCGACCCATGATGATCGGCTTGCCAAGGGTCGTGGCCTTGAAATACTTGAAATCCCCCGGCAAATGCCAGGGCATGGAATTGTCGACGCCGATCACCCGGTTTTCACCGAGGGCGGCAATCAGGCTGAGAGGGAGATGTTTTTTCATGGCCGCGAGAATAACAGAGCAACGGAACTGATAGACACCACATAGGCCCTAAGCTTCACCGCAACGGTTATGCTTTGTGCTTAATTCATCGAAGAGACGCTGTGTGACTGCTCTGACCCCACTCGATACCCTCTGGCTGACCGAAGCTGTACGCCTGCGAGAAGAACAGGCAGGCCTCCTTGACGACCAGGAAGCCAACCGCCGCGCCCGCGCCGCAGAAGGCGACCTGAACAGCCGGATCAAGCTGCGCGCCCTGTGGCTGGCCGAACGTGACGGCATGGTCAGCGCCCTGCATCACTGGAAGCAAGGCGCACGCCTGGCACTGATCGCACTGATCGTCATCGCGGTTTTCAGCGGCGCGGGCCTGGCCTTTGCAGCCATGGGCAACGGACAGGCACCGGTCAATGTGTTCTGGGCATTGGGCAGTCTGCTCGGGCTGAATCTGGTGCTGCTGATCAGTTGGGCGCTGGGACTGATATTCACCGGGCGCAGCAGTTCGGGCCTGGGCCGGCTCTGGCTGTGGGCCAGCGAAAAACTCGCTCGCGACGCACAGGCCGCCCAACTGGCTCCTGCACTGATTGTGCTGCTGCAACGCCAACGCCTCAATCGCTGGGCACTTGGCTTGCTGGTCAACAGCATGTGGCTGGTTGCCTTGCTCAGCGCCATGGTCATGCTGTTGATGCTGATGGCGACGCGGCGCTACGGCTTTGTCTGGGAAACCACCATTCTGGGCAGCGAAACCTTCGTCAGCCTGACGCAGACACTGGGCATCATCCCGGCCATGCTGGGTTTCAGCACGCCCGATGAGTTGATGATCCGCGCCAGCGGCAATGGCGTACTGAGCCTGGAAAATGCCCGACAGGCCTGGGCTTCCTGGCTGGTGGGCATCCTGCTGGTCTTCGGCATCGTGCCACGCCTGATCCTGGCGCTGTTCTGCCTGTGGCGCTGGAGGCGTGGACGCGCAACCCTGAAGCTGGATCTGGAATTGCCCGGCTACCAGCAGTTGCGCGAACGCCTGATGCCCAGCAGCGAGCGCCTGGGCGTCAACGATGCCGCGCCGCCGCAGCTGCATCGGATACAACCCAACGCGGGTACTGCCAACAGTGAAGGCGCCTTGCTGGTCGCCATCGAGCTGGACGATCAGTACCCATGGCCTCCACAACTGCCGACGGGCGTAGCGGATGCAGGTGTGCTCGATAGCCGCGAATCCCGGCAGAAGCTGCTGGAGCAACTGACTCACTACCCACCGGCACGACTGCTCATTGCATGCGACCCGCGCCGCTCGCCGGATCGCGGCAGCCTGGCATTGATTGCCGAACTGGCCAGGTACGCCGGCCTGACCCGTATCTGGCTATTACCCGCGCCAGTCGGTCAGACGCTTGACCCGCAACGTCTCAATGACTGGCACGCCGCCCTGCAGCAACTGGAGCTGACGTGGAGCGAGGGTTCGCTGGTGAACTGGCTGGAGACAGGCAATGACTGAGCTGAACAAACCTCGCGCACTCAAGCTGGCGGTCGTAGGCCATACCAATGTCGGCAAGACCTCATTGCTGCGCACCCTGACCCGTGACATCGGATTCGGTGAAGTTTCCCATCGCCCCAGCACTACACGTCATGTAGAAGGTGCGCGTCTGTCGGTCGAAGGTCAGGCTCTGCTTGAGCTTTACGATACGCCGGGCCTGGAAGATGCCATTGCCCTGCTTGACTACCTTGAGCGCCTGGATCGTCCCGGCGAACGACTGGACGGCCCGGCGCGACTGGCGCGTTTTCTGGAGAGCAGCGAGGCACGCCAGCGCTTCGAGCAGGAGGCCAAGGTATTGCGTCAGTTGCTCGACTCGGACGCTGGCCTGTACGTGATCGATGCCCGAGAACCGATTCTGTCCAAATACCGTGATGAGCTGGCGGTACTGGCAAGCTGTGGAAAACCGTTGCTGCCGGTATTGAATTTCGTCAGCAGCCCGCAACAGCGCGAGCCGGACTGGCGCGAGGCGCTTTCGCGTCTTGGCCTCCATGCGCTGGTGCGCTTCGACAGCGTGGCGCCGCCGGAAGATGGTGAGCGTCGGCTTTATGAAAGCCTGGCGCTGATGATGGAAAGCGCCCGCCCGCAACTGGAGCGCCTGATCGAGGACCAACAGGCCCAGCGCAAGGCCCGACGGCACAGCGCGGCGCGGCTGATTGCAGAGATGCTGATTGATTGCGCAGCCTGTCGGCGCAGCGTGGACACCGATGCGCAGCAGGAACAGAAAGCTATCGAAGAACTGCGCAAAGCCATTCGCCAGCGTGAACAACGTTGCGTCGAAGCGCTGCTCAAGCTGTATGCCTTCCGCACCCAGGACGCCTCGGCGGCCGACTTGCCGTTACTGGATGGTCGCTGGGGCGACGACCTGTTCAACCCAGAAACCCTCAAGCAACTGGGCGTACGTGTCGGCGGCGGCGTGGCGGCAGGTGCTGCGGCCGGAGCCGGCGTCGACCTGCTGGTCGGCGGCATCACTCTGGGGGCAGCGGCACTGGTCGGTGCCATTGCGGGGGGCGCACTGCAAACCGCCCGCAGTTATGGCGGACGGTTGCTGGGCAAACTCAAGGGGCAACGGGAACTGACCGTAGACGATGCAGTGCTGCGACTGCTCGCGCTCCGACAACAACACCTGTTACAGGCACTGGACGTGAGGGGCCATGCGGCGATGGACAGCATCGACGTGAGCGAGCCTCAGGACAAGGCCTGGCGCGAAGGCAAACTTCCCGATGCCGTGCACAAGGCGCGGGCACATCCGCAATGGTCATCGCTCAACCCCGGCGCAAAATTGAGCCAGGCCGAACGGCAGGAGCAGATCGAGAATCTGGCCAACTCCCGGATCGCGTGATGCCGTCGCGGCCAAGGCTCCTCCCACCACCGTTCAAGAGGGGCACCGGCAGTCGCTTCACTCATTTTTGCCTACGCTAAACCCGCAAGCCCCGGTATGATCGCGCGCCCGATACACCCGGAAGCCTGAACCGAAATGAAATCCACCTTGATCGCAGCCGCAGAGATCGACCGTCTCGATACCTGGGCCAAGTACTCCAGCCATATGTGCGGTGGCTGCATTTCCAGCTGTTGCACCTTGCCGGTAGAAGTGAAGATCAAGGATCTGATCCGCATCGGCATCGTTGACGAGTTCGAGAAAGACGAGCCCGCCAAGAACATCGCCAAACGCCTGCAGAAAGAAGGGATCGTCGAGCGCTTCAACCAGAAGTCCGGGATCTTCACCTTGCAGCGCATGAGCAACAACGACTGCCTGTATCTGGATCGCAAGAGCCGCCTGTGCACCATCTATGAAAAGCGCCCGGACACCTGCCGCAACCACCCGAAGATCGGCCCGCGCCCAGGGTATTGCGCGTACAAGCCCAAGGCCGTCGAGCGCCAGAACAGCGGCGCGCTGAACTCGAATTCAGGCCGCGTCCCCCTGAAGTTCTGATCAACAGCTTTCGCTCCCACCACCAGCGCCAGACACCCGGCATAAAAAAACGCCCCCGGCCTTTCGACCGGGGGCGTTTTCATTCAGCCGGGGCTAGATATCAAGCCTTGGCTTTCTTGGCAGCGCGGGTACGCTCGCTTTCGTCGAGGATCTTCTTGCGAAGACGGATCGACTTTGGAGTGACTTCGCACAGCTCGTCGTCCTGGATGAATTCCAGAGCCTGTTCCAGAGTGAAACGAACAGGTGGAACCAGAGCGATGGTTTCGTCTTTACCCGAAGCACGCATGTTGTCGAGCTTCTTGCCCTTGGTAGGGTTGACGCCCAGGTCGTTGTCACGGCTGTTCAGACCAACGATCTGACCGTTGTAGATTTCCTGACCGTGCTCAACAAACAGCTTGCCGCGCGCTTGCAGGGTTTCCAGGGAGTAGGTCAGTGCCTTGCCGGTTTCAACCGAAACCAGAACGCCGTTCTGACGGCCGGACATGTCGCCAGACTTCATCACGTCGTAACGGTCGAAGATCGAGGTCAGGATGCCTGCACCGGAGGTCAGGGTCAGGAACTCGTTACGGAAACCGATCAGGCCACGAGCCGGGATGTTGTACTCAAGGCGAACACGGCCCTTGCCATCCGGGACCATGTTGGTCAGGTCGCCTTTACGCAGACCCATTTGCTCCATGATCGAGCCTTGTGCATCTTCCGGCAGGTCGATGGTGACGTTTTCGTACGGTTCATGTTTCACGCCGTCAACCAGACGGATGATCACTTCCGGACGACCTACGGCCATTTCGAAGCCTTCGCGACGCATGGTTTCGATCAGAACCGAGAGGTGCAGCTCACCACGGCCGGAAACCTTGAACTTGTCAGCCGAGTCGCCTTCTTCAACGCGCAGAGCAACGTTGTACAGCAGCTCTTTGTCCAGACGCTCCTTGATGTTACGGCTGGTGACGAACTTGCCTTCTTTACCGCAGAAAGGCGAGTCGTTGACCTGGAAGGTCATCGAAACGGTAGGTTCGTCAACGGTCAACGGCACCATTGCTTCCACGTTCAGCGGGTCGCACAGGGTGTCGGAGATGAACAGCGAATCCATACCGCTGATGCAAACGATGTCGCCAGCTGCAGCTTCTTCAACGTCGATGCGATGCAGACCGTGGTGACCCATCAGCTTCAGGATACGACCGTTACGGCGTTTGCCGTCGGCGCTGACCGCTACAACCGGAGTGTTCGGCTTGACGCGACCACGAGCGATACGGCCAACACCGATAACACCCAGGAAGCTGTTGTAGTCCAGAGCGGAGATCTGCATCTGGAACGGACCGTCACGGTCAACAGACGGCGCAGGTACGTTGTCGACGATCGACTGGTACAGCGGGGTCATGTCTTCAGCCATGTCGGTGTGGTCCAGACCGGCAATACCGTTCAGGGCCGAGGCGTAGACGACTTTGAAGTCCAGCTGTTCTTCGGTGGCGCCCAGGTTGTCGAACAGGTCGAAGATCTGGTCCAGAACCCAGTCAGGACGCGCGCCTGGACGGTCAACCTTGTTGATGACCACGATTGGACGCAGGCCGGCTTCGAAAGCCTTCTTGGTCACGAAACGGGTTTGCGGCATAGGGCCGTCTTGAGCGTCAACCAGCAGCAGAACGGAGTCAACCATCGACATCACGCGCTCTACTTCACCGCCGAAGTCGGCGTGGCCCGGGGTGTCCACGATGTTGATGTGGTAGCCGTTCCAGTTGATCGCGGTGTTCTTCGCGAGAATGGTAATACCGCGCTCTTTCTCCTGGTCGTTGGAGTCCATGACGCGCTCGTCGTTGAGCTCGTTACGCTCCAGAGTGCCGGACTGACGCAGCAGTTTGTCTACCAGGGTGGTTTTGCCATGGTCAACGTGAGCAATGATGGCGATGTTACGTAGATTTTCGATCACTTGTGTATCTCGATCAGAGGATTCGGTGAGCTGACTGTGGTCAGGCAGCAATTAACATTGAGTCGGCAAAAGCCGTTACGGCTTGACGACTGGTGTCGGGGGGCCGGTGACGCAAGCCACAGGCAAACAGCCCCGGGCACTTAGCTCGGTCGATAAACGCGCACATTGGCATGCCCCTCACTGAGCAGATGGTGAGCATGCAGGCGACTCATGACGCCTTTGTCGCAATACAACAGGTACTGGCGCGTGTTATCCAGTTCCTTGAAGCGGCTGTTCAATGCATAGAACGGCAGCGTCTGTATCTCTACGCCCGGCACTTGCAACGGCTGATCTTCCTGGGCATCCGGATGACGGATGTCGATGACGACCTGACCGGCCAGCGCCTGGCTGACTTCTTCTATTTCGACATTCTGGCTCAGATCGTCGATCACCCGATCGACGGTCACCAGCCTGGCACGTTCGAGCGCTCGCTCGAGAACAGCCATGTCGAACTGCTTCTCTTCATACTCAACGCGATTACGCTTGGCGTTGGTCTTGGGGTTGACCGAAATCACCCCGCAATATTCAGGCATGTGCCGGGCGAAGTCGGCCGTGCCGATTTCAGTCGCCAGATCGACGATATCCTGCTTGTGGCTGGCAATCAGAGGTCGCAGCACAAGTTTGTCGGTGGCCGAGTCGATGACCGACAGATTGGGCAGCGTCTGGCTGGACACCTGCGAAATCGCTTCCCCCGTCACCAGCACATCAATTTCGAGACGGTCGGCAACAGATGAGGCAGCGCGCAACATCATACGCTTCAAAACTACACCCATATGACTGTTATCGACTTTCTGCAGAATTTCTCCCAGAACTTCTTCGAAAGGTACGCTTACAAACAGCACTCTCTGGGAGCTGCCGTACTTCTTCCAGATGAAGTGGGCGACTTCCATCACACCCAGCTCATGGGCACGACCACCCAGATTGAAGAAGCAGAAGTGCGCCATCAGGCCACGACGCATGATCTGGTAGGCCGCCACGGTCGAGTCGAAACCACCGGACATCAGCACCAGTGTCTGTTCAAGCGCGCCCAGCGGATAACCACCCATGCCAGTGTGCTGGTCATGAATGACAAACAGACGCTGGTCGCGAATTTCCATGCGCACCACGAGTTCGGGCTTGCGCAGCTCGATACCCGCGGCACCGCATTGCTGGCGCAACTGGCTGCCGACGTACTTCTCGACGTCCATGGAGCTGAAATCGTGCCGCCCCGCACGCTTGCAGCGCACGGAAAACATCTTGCCCGGCAGCAGGTCGCCGTAATGCATCTTGCACTTGGCAACGATGTCATCCAGATCACCCAGCGGGTATTCGGCAACCTGCAGGAAATTGGCAATGCCCGGCATACAGCTCAGGCGCTCGGTGATGCCCTGCAGGACCTTTGGATCGGTCAGCCGTGTTTCGACCTCAAGGTTGTCCCATACGCCACCCACGACAATGTCCGCGTCCAGTTCACGGAGCACGGTACGAATGTTCTTGGCCAGCTGGCGGATGAACTTCTTGCGCACCGGCGGGCTTTTGATGGTGAT
This sequence comes from Pseudomonas cichorii, assembly GCF_018343775.1. Lineage (NCBI taxonomy): Bacteria > Pseudomonadati > Pseudomonadota > Gammaproteobacteria > Pseudomonadales > Pseudomonadaceae > Pseudomonas > Pseudomonas cichorii. Next base: position 374,364 of record NZ_CP074349.1, on the reverse strand, counting down.
TTCGGGAAAAACTTTGACGATTAGTTTCATGGAAACGGTACGTGAGGTGCCGGCCGAAAAAGGGGGGCGCGGATTATAGCGGAAATTGCTCAAGGTTTAACCAGTTATCGTACTACCAATCATCAGCGCACTAAAAAGGCACGTCGCGGCATTTTTAAGCACCACAACAGTGCGTCATTTTGCCGATAAATCCATTTTCGCCCCCGAAAAGGCCTTGTTTGGGGCAAAAAACCCAACACGGGGCACTGGCATGCAATTTGCTCCCTTGTGAGGCAGGTTGCCTTGGCAGAGTATCTGCGCCGGCATCACCCAAATTTAAGGGGCCACAACCATAACCAGGCCCTAGCCACCCGGAGGACACCATGTCGAAGTCGGTTCAACTCATCAAAGATCATGACGTTAAATGGATTGATCTGCGCTTCACTGACACCAAAGGCAAGCAGCAACACGTCACCATGCCAGCTCGCGATGCGCTGGACGACGACTTCTTTGAAGTCGGCAAGATGTTCGACGGTTCCTCCATTGAAGGCTGGAAAGGTATCGAAGCCTCCGACATGATCCTGCTGCCGGACGACAGCTCCGCAGTTCTGGACCCGTTCACCGAAGAGCCGACCCTGATCCTGGTCTGCGACATCATCGAACCTTCGACCATGCAAGGCTATGACCGCGACCCACGCGCCATCGCCCACCGCGCCGAGGAATACCTGAAGTCCACCGGTATCGGTGACACCGTATTCGTTGGTCCGGAGCCAGAATTCTTCATCTTCGATTCGGTCAAGTACAAGTCCGACATCTCCGGCTCCATGTTCAAGATCTTCTCCGAACAAGGCTCGTGGATGTCTGACCAGGACGTGGAAGGCGGCAACAAAGGCCACCGTCCAGGTATCAAAGGCGGCTACTTCCCGGTTCCACCGGTCGACCACGACCACGAAATCCGTACTGCCATGTGCAACGCACTGGAAGAAATGGGTCAGGTCGTCGAAGTTCACCACCACGAAGTGGCAACTGCCGGCCAGAACGAAATCGGCGTGAAGTTCAACACCCTGGTTGCCAAGGCTGACGAAGTTCAGACCCTCAAGTATGTCGTGCACAACGTTGCCGACGCTTACGGTCGCACCGCTACCTTCATGCCCAAGCCTCTGTACGGCGATAACGGTTCGGGTATGCACGTTCACATGTCCATCGCCAAAGATGGCAAGAACACCTTCGCGGGCGAAGGCTATGCCGGCCTGTCCGACACCGCCCTGTACTTCATCGGCGGTATCATCAAGCATGGTAAGGCCCTGAACGGCTTCACCAACCCGTCGACCAACTCCTACAAGCGTCTGGTCCCAGGTTTCGAAGCTCCGGTCATGCTGGCCTACTCGGCTCGTAACCGTTCCGCCTCGATCCGTATTCCTTACGTCTCCAGCCCACGCGGCCGTCGTATCGAAGCCCGCTTCCCGGATCCGGCAGCCAACCCGTACCTGGCGTTCGCCGCACTGTTGATGGCTGGCCTGGACGGCATCCAGAACAAGATCCACCCTGGCGATGCAGCTGACAAAAACCTGTATGACCTGCCGCCAGAAGAGGCCAAAGGCATTCCACAAGTTTGCGGCAGCCTGAAAGAAGCCCTGGAAGAGCTGGACAAAGGTCGTGCGTTCCTGACCAAAGGCGGCGTTTTCAGCGACGACTTCATCGACGCTTACATCGAGCTGAAAAGCGAAGAAGAAATCAAGGTACGTACTTTCGTACACCCACTGGAATACGAGCTGTACTACAGCTGCTGATCCAGTCGCGCCAGCGGTAATGGCGTAAATGAGGCCTCCTTCGGGAGGCCTTTTTCATGCCCGCGTTTTTACTGGCATGTAGTAAATAATTAGCACCTTGCAGCCCTGGCTTTTTGGAATTCTTGCGTTTCGCCTTGAGATCAATCAATCGCAAAACCGGGGGTTTCCATGAACATCAACATCCTGCTGGTCGTCGCCAGCCTGTTATTGGGCAACATGGCTTTCGCTGACAAAAACATGCAGGGCACAAACCAGCCCACATCCCAGATATTGCTCGAAGCCACCCAGTCATGGGATGGAACGCCCTACAAGGCTTATCCCGAAGGCCAGCCGGAACTGAGCATTCTCAAGATCAGCATCCCGGCGAACAGCACGCTGAAATGGCACCAGCACCCCGTTCCAAACGCCGCCTACGTCCTTTCCGGCGAACTCACGGTCGAAGCAAAGGAAGGGGGCAAGTCCATTCGTATCAAAGCAGGTGAAACCCTGGCCGAAATGGTGGATATCATTCACCGCGGCAAGACCGGCAATACACCGGTCGAACTCGTTGTGTTCTATGCTGGAGCCGCTGGAACACCGTTATCGCGCTAAACGGCCATGCCTCGTATTGCCACTGGCTCTGGTCGATGACCTGGAGTTAAATCTGCGCTCCACCCACAGATTCGAGATGGAACTGCCATGCGCCTGCTTCTGGCCACTTCGCTGCTGACTCTGACATGCATTTCTCCCGGCATTGCTCTCGCCGCCGAACAGAAGCCATCCCCCCTTGAACCTTTGCTGCAAGCCATCAGCGAGCGCCTGACCATTGCCGATCAGGTTGCCCTGAGCAAATGGGACAGCGGCAAGGCTGTCGAGGATCCACCTCGCGAGCAGCAGGTCATCAGTGCCGCTCAGGCCCGTGCCGCCGAATTCAAACTCAATCCCGACGATGTTCAACGACTGTTCCGCACCCAGATCGAAGCCAACAAACGTGTGCAGAACGCCCTGCTCGAACAGTGGCACACGGCAGGCAAGGCACCCGATACCGCACGCCAGAGCCTGGTCGACGACATCCGCCCCAGACTGGATCGACTGCAGACCGAATTGCTGCGCACCTATGCCGATTTCCAGCCGGTCCGCGCCTCGGACAACTGTCGGACACTGCTGGATGCCGCACTCAAGCATCACCGTACCGACCCGATTCACGATCAGGCACTGGTACTTGCCACCACGGATCTGTGCGCTGCGAAACTGTAAGCCTGACCGCCCGACCGAAGTGTTCTATGCTGACGACCTTCCCTTTGCTGCCGAGAGCCTCATGCGCCAAAGCCTCATCTGCCTGTTCCTATTGATCAGCCTGCCTGCCGTGGCACAGATCTATAAGTACACTGATGCGAATGGCAATACCGCGTTCAGCAATCAGCCGCCCAACGGCATCAAGACCGAGGTCGTCGAGTTACCGCCACTCAACAGCGTGGAAACCCGGGTTCCCTCCGCACCAGCCACGAACATCGCACCACACCCGACGAGCACACAGACACAGCCTCGGGACGCATACAGCACACTGGAACTGACCGACCTGCCGACAGACGAAGCATTGCGCGCCAATAACGGCACCTTCACGGTGGGCGTGAAGATTCAGCCGCGCCTGCACCCCGGCCACCAGCTCCAGTTGCTGGTGGACGGCAACCCTTACGGAACACCCACCAATATCCCCCGCCTGCAGGTGGTGAATATCGATCGGGGCGAACACAGTTTTGCGGTCGTGGTGCTGGATTCCCAACGTGTCGTCCAGCAAAGCCAGACAATCACCCTTACCGTGCAGCGCGTCCATGTCAACCGGCCCTGAACGACACCTGCTCCATGGCCTGCTGATGTGCCTGTTGCTGCTGACAGCCTTGCCGTCAGCCGCTGACGTCTATACCTACATCGATGCCAACGGCAACCGGGTATTCACCGATCAGCCGCGCAAGAATGCCAAGCGCGTGGAGATACCGCCCAGCAACAACATGACGGGCACACCACCCGCCCGCCCCTATCAGGCAGCACCCGCAAAACCCAAGGCCAAGTCGATATTTCGCTATCAACTGCTGCGGGTTCTGGTCCCCGAGCCGGACGGAACAGTACGCAGCACCAGCGGCGACGTCATCGTGACCGTCACCAGCGAACCGGCTCTGCAGCCCGGGCACAACTATCGCCTGTTTCTGGATGGCCAACCCGCAGGCCAGCCCGGACGCAGCCCGGTCATCCCGCTGAGCAATATTGATCGGGGTACGCACCAGCTATCGGTCGAGATAGTCGATGAGTACGACCGCGTGCTGGAAAAAACGCCCAACCAGCCCTTCCACATGCTGCGCACCTCACTGGCGCAAAAACGCAAAGCCAACCCCTGCCAGCTCCCCGAGTACGGTGTACGTCCCGAGTGCCCGATCAAGGACAAACCCGAGGAAGAAAGCAGCATCCTGCCTTTTTTCTAGGCATAAAAGGTCATCCCGCCACCAAAGCACCTTAATGGTGCATCATGTACCTCGGCACGCCTCAAGACAGCCCAATATGGTTCAGAAATGACTGTCGCATGGCGCCTTATGTGAGCACTGATCCAAAAAAAGCCCGATTTTGCGAATTAAACGCTTCTTTTCGGAGCCTTGGTTTGGTTCTTGCAACTTCGCTTGCACAGCACCCCGTTAAGCACCGTATCAGTGGCTTTGCTGATGCTGGCCAGGACGGCTCAGCCCTGCACCTCCGCGATTGCAATGTGCCAAAAGAGGTCAACAAGATTCATGACTATCAGCGACGCGCTGCACCGTCTGTTACTGGACAACCTGACCACTGCCACCATTCTGCTCAATGCCGATCTGCGCCTTGAGTACATGAACCCGGCAGCGGAAATGCTGCTGGCCATCAGTGGTCAGCGCAGCCATGGACAATTCATCAGCGAACTGTTCACCGAGTCCGCCGAAGCACTCAGTTCGCTTCGTCAGGCCGTGGAGCAGGCCCACCCTTTCACCAAGCGCGAAGCCATGCTTACCGCACTGACCGGTCAGACCCTGACCGTCGACTATGCGGTGACACCTATCCTCAACAAGGGTGAAACCCTGTTACTGCTTGAGGTTCATCCTCGTGATCGCCTTCTGCGCATCACCAAGGAAGAAGCCCAGCTGTCCAAGCAGGAAACCACCAAGATGCTGGTGCGTGGCCTGGCTCACGAAATCAAGAACCCCCTCGGCGGAATTCGCGGCGCGGCTCAGTTGCTGTCCCGCGAGCTGCCCGAAGAAAGCCTCAAGGACTACACCAACGTCATCATCGAAGAGGCCGATCGCCTGCGTAATCTGGTCGACCGGATGCTGGGCTCCAACAAGCTGCCTTCGCTGGCCATGACCAATGTGCACGAGGTACTTGAGCGGGTCAGCAGTCTGGTCGAGGCAGAAACCCAAGGATGCATCACGCTGGTGCGCGACTATGATCCAAGCATCCCGGACGTTCTGATCGACCGTGAACAAATGATTCAGGCCGTACTCAATATCGTACGCAACGCGATGCAGGCCATCGGCAGTCAGAACGAGCTGCGCCTGGGACGAATCACCCTGCGCACCCGCGCCATGCGTCAGTTCACCATCGGGCACATTCGCCATCGACTGGTGAGCAAGATCGAAATCATCGACAACGGCCCCGGTATTCCGGCCGAACTTCAGGAAACCATTTTCTACCCCATGGTCAGTGGCCGCCCGGATGGTACGGGACTCGGTCTTGCCATTACCCAGAACATCATTAGCCAGCACCAGGGCCTGATCGAATGTGAGAGCCATACCGGCCACACCACTTTCTCGATCTTCCTGCCGCTGGAACAAGGAGCCGCTTCGCCATGAGCCGTAGTGAAACTGTCTGGATCGTAGATGACGATCGTTCCATCCGCTGGGTACTGGAAAAGGCCCTGCAACAGGAAGGCATGACCACACAAAGCTTCGATAGCGCGGATGGGGTGATGAGTCGCCTGGCCCGTCAGCAACCGGACGTGATCATTTCCGACATCCGCATGCCCGGTGCCAGCGGCCTGGATCTGCTGGCCCGGATTCGCGAGCAGCATCCGCGCCTGCCGGTGATCATCATGACCGCCCACTCGGACCTGGACAGCGCCGTTGCGTCGTATCAGGGCGGTGCCTTCGAGTACCTGCCCAAACCGTTCGACGTCGACGAAGCCGTCTCGCTGGTCAAGCGTGCCAACCAGCACGCCCAGGAGCAGCAAGGCCTGGACGCAGCGCCGACCCTGACCCGCACCCCGGAAATCATTGGTGAAGCCCCTGCGATGCAGGAAGTGTTTCGTGCCATCGGGCGTTTGAGCCACTCCAACATCACCGTGCTGATCAATGGCGAGTCGGGCACTGGTAAAGAGCTGGTCGCCCACGCTCTGCACCGCCACAGCCCGCGCTCGGCTTCGCCGTTCATTGCGCTGAACATGGCAGCGATTCCCAAGGATCTGATGGAGTCGGAGCTGTTTGGCCACGAAAAAGGCGCCTTCACCGGCGCGGCCAACCTGCGTCGCGGTCGCTTCGAGCAGGCCGATGGCGGCACGCTGTTCCTCGATGAAATCGGTGACATGCCAGCTGACACCCAAACGCGCCTATTGCGGGTACTGGCTGACGGCGAGTTCTATCGGGTTGGCGGCCATACGCCGGTCAAGGTCGATGTGCGCATCATTGCCGCGACTCACCAGAACCTCGAAACCCTGGTACAAGCCGGCAAGTTCCGTGAAGACTTGTTCCACCGCCTGAACGTGATCCGCATCCATATTCCACGCATGTCGGACCGGCGCGAAGACATTCCGACCCTGGCCAAACACTTCCTGAGCCGCGCCGCGCAGGAACTGGCGGTCGAGCCAAAACTGCTCAAGGCCGAGACCGAGGAATACCTCAAGCACTTGCCATGGCCGGGTAACGTTCGCCAACTGGAGAACACCTGCCGCTGGATCACGGTCATGGCTTCAGGCCGTGAAGTGCATATCAGCGACCTGCCACCCGAACTGCTCAGCCTGCCGCAAGATGCCGCGCCAGTCACCAACTGGGAACAGGCATTGCGTCAGTGGGCCGACCAGGCCTTGTCCCGTGGGCAGTCCAGCCTTCTGGACAGCGCCGTGCCGACCTTCGAGCGCATCATGATCGAAACCGCCCTCAAGCACACAGCAGGTCGCCGTCGCGACGCCGCCGTGCTGCTGGGCTGGGGCCGCAACACCTTGACCCGCAAGATCAAGGAACTGGGCATGAAGGTCGATGGTGGGGATGACGATGAAGGGGATGAGGGTTAAACCCCCACTCCCCCATTCATGATGTGATCTGTAAGGGCGAATTCATTCGCGAATGAATTCGCTCTTACTTATTGGGCAAGCGATGGCTTGGCCCAGAGGTTGATCCCGCCTTCCACGGCGAAACGATCGATCTCGGCCAGTTCCTCACTGCTGAACTCAAGGTTCTTCAACGCGCCGACGTTCTCGATGATCTGCTCTGGACGGCTCGCACCGATCAGGGCTGACGTCACACGTGGATCGCGCAGGGTCCAGGCCAGAGCCATCTGTGCCAGGCTCTGGCCGCGACGCTTGGCGATCTCATTGAGCGCCCGCACATGGGCAATGTTCTCTTCCGACAAATGCGAAGCCTGCAACGAACCGCCACCCGGACGATTGACCCGGGCGTCCTGCGGCACGCCATTGAGATACTTGTCCGACAGCAGTCCCTGAGCCAGCGCAGTAAAGGCAATCACGCCCGTGCCCAGCTCTTCGGTGGCATCAAGCAGGTCCTTCTCGACCCAGCGGTTGAGCAGGTTATAAGCCGGTTGATGAATCAACAACGGCACCTTCCACTCTTTCAGCAGCGCGGCGATTTCGCGGGTTTTCGAGCCCGAGTAGGAAGAAATACCGATGTACAGCGCCTTGCCCTGCTGTACGGCAGTGGCCAGTGCGCCAGCGGTTTCCTCCAGCGGAGTATCAGGGTCGAAGCGATGGGAATAGAAGATGTCCACATAGTCGAGGCTCAGACGTTGCAGGCTCTGGTCGAGACTGGCCAGCACGTACTTGCGTGACCCGCCGCCCTGCCCGTAAGGCCCCGGCCACATGTCCCAGCCCGCCTTGGTGGAGATGATCAACTCGTCACGGTACTGCTTGAAATCTTCACGCAGCAGGCGACCAAAATTGACCTCGGCACTGCCATAAGGCGGGCCATAGTTGTTGGCCAGGTCGAAATGGTTGATGCCCAGGTCGAATGCCGTGCGCAGCATGGCGCGCTGGGTTTCAATGGGCGTGCTGTCACCAAAGTTGTGCCAAAGACCAAGCGAGAGGGCCGGCAACACCAGCCCACTGCGGCCGGTACGGCGATAAGGCATGTCGTTATAGCGGTTTTCGGCAGCGATGTAGGTCATTGAGTCCTCTCTTGTTAGGTGGTTTCGGATGGCCTTTTCGCAAATGAATTCATTCGCGAACGCCTTCTTTCAATACAGCCTGCTGTACATCGACCCGCTTGGGCACCAGTCGGTTCTCGTAGAACAGATCGGCGGTGGCCTGTTGGGCGCGGATGATTTCGGGCGTGATCGGCAGGCTGGGTGATTCTGGACGATGGTCGATGTACTGGGCGATCACCGCTTCAGGCAGGCCCATGCTGCGCACCAGGATCTGGATGCTCCCGGCCCGGTCGCTGCGGGTCAGCGCATCGGCGGCGCTCAGCTCATCCAGGACTTGCTGAACGAACGCGCCGTTCTTTTCGGCATAGGCCCGGCGAGCCGTGTAGATAGGGCCCGACAATCCAAGCCCTTCGCCATTGGCCAGCACACGGCTATGACCTTCGTTGATGGCGATGGAGTAATAGGGGTCCCAGATGGCCCAGGCATCGACACTGCCGTTTTCAAACGCGGCACGGGCATCGGCCGGGGTCAGGTAGATCGGCTGAATATCCTTGAAGCTCAAACCGGCCTTGTTCAAGGCCCGTAGCACCAGATTGTGTGCGCTGGAGCCTTTCTGCAGCGCGACCTTGCGGCCTTTCAGGTCTGTCACGCCTTTGAGCGGGCTGTCGTTGCGCACCAGAATGGTTTCGGCTTGCGGCTTGGCCGGCTCGGCACCGATGTACACCAGGTCGGCACCCGCCACCTGAGCGAAGATCGGCGGAATGTCACCGGTCGAAGCGATATCCAGGCTGCCGATATTCAAGGCCTCAAGCATCTGCGGCCCGGCTGGAAACTCGATCCACTTGATCTGGGTATTGGCAAAACGCTTTTCCAGCAAGCCGTGCTCCTTGGCCAGTACCAGTGTGATGGAGCCTTTCTGATAGCCGATGCGCAAGGCGTCCGGCTCCTTGGCGATCGCGGTGTTGAACACCCCGCACAAGGTCAGGGCGGCAGCGATGAAGGCCAGTGGTTTCATGAGGTTTTTCCTTGTGAATATGATTGCACTGCAGAGCCCTCGCAGGAGCGAATCGGGCGGCGCTCCGCTTAATTCGCGAGAGGCCCGTACATCCGAAGAAGATCTACCGCCTTCAATGACGTCTCGCGGATGAATCCGCTCCTACCGTCGTCAGTTACTCAAACCGGTTGGACGGTCTTTGCAGCCCGAGGTTTTCACGCAGGGTCGAGCCTTCGTATTCGGTGCGGAACAAGCCACGGCGTTGCAACTCAGGCACCAACAGGCGAGCCACATCTTCCAGGCCTCCCGGTAAATGCGGCACCAGCACGTTGAAGCCGTCCGCAGCACCTTGCTCGAACCAGGTCTGTAGCTCATCGGCGATCTGCACTGGCGTGCCGATCAGGCTGTAATGCCCTCGGCCACCGGCGATGCGACGTCCCAACTGCGCAAGGTTCAGGTTTTCCTTTTCGGCCAGATCGGTCAGCAGCTTTTGCCGACTGCGCTGGCCGCTGTCGGTCAACGGCAGCTCCGGCAACGGTCCGTCCAGCGGATAGCCCGACAGGTCGAAATTACCCAGCATGCGGCCCAGCAACGCCACGCCCACATGAGGGTCGACCAGATCCTGGAACGACTCGAATGTTGCCTGAGCCTCGGCCTCGGTTTCAGCCACCACGATAAACACACCAGGCATGATCTTCAGCGACTCGGCACTGCGACCGTATGCCTTCAGCCGACCCTTGATGTCGGCGTAGAACGCCTGGGCATCGGCCAGTGACGTCTGGGCCGTGAAGACCACTTCCGCCGTTTGCGCCGCCAGATCACGCCCGACCTCCGAAGACCCCGCTTGCACCACGACAGGCTGGCCTTGCGGAGAGCGCGCCACATTCAGCGGGCCTTTGACCTTGAAGTGTTCGCCCTGATGGTCGAGCACATGCAGCTTGGCAGGGTCGTAATACTCCCCGCTGGCCTTGTCGCGGACAAAGGCATCGTCCGCCCAACTGTCCCAGAGCCCGGTCACGACCTGATGAAACTCCCGGGCGCGGCTATAGCGCTCGGCGTGTCCCACATGTTCTTCACGGCCAAAGTTCTGAGCTTCGGCGGCAGCATCGGACGTCACCAGATTCCAGCCGGCTCGCCCACCAGACAGATGATCCAGCGAGGCGAACTTGCGGGCGACGTGGTAAGGCTCGTTATAGGTCGTGGTCGCCGTTGCAATCAGGCCGATGTGCTCGGTCACCGCGCTCAGGGCCGACAGCAGCGTCAGCGGCTCGAAATGATCGGAGCGCGCCATGTGACTGGCGATATCTCCAGTCGCGGCCGCCACACTGTCGGCCACGAACAGCGCGTCGAACCGTGCAGCCTCCGCCACCTTGGCCAGATGCTTGTAGTGCTTGATATCAAGCCCCGCATTGGCCGGAACATCCGGGTGACGCCAGGCCGCCACGTGGTGCCCGGTGGCCATCAGAAACGCGCCTAACTTCAACTGACGAGCGGACTCGCTCATAACCAACTCCTTACCGATTCATTGAGGGTTGTTGCACGCAACGGCTCAAAAATCCTTACGCAACTGCACACCGAAATAACGCTCGTCATCACGTGGTACTGCACGGTAGATGTAGTTACCGCCAGTGGCCAGCATTGGCGAGTAAGACTTGTCAGCCAGGTTCTTGCCCAGCAACGCGACACGCCAGCCTGCGTTGTAATCGGCCAGGGCAACGCTGGCGTTCCAGATACCGTAGGCGCCTTGTTTGGTGTCGGCGTTCTGGCTGATGTCGTACTGCACTTCACTCTGCCAGCTGTAATCGGTACCCAGTTCGATATCCAGGCCGTTATCCAGCGGGATGGTGTAGTCGGCACGAACGTAGCTTTTCCAGTCAGGGCTGTAGGGCAGAGTCTTGCCATCGACGTTGCAGGACGCCGCCGCACCGGCAGGGCACGCGAAACTGTCGATGCGCGCCTGGGTGTAAGCCAGGGCACCGGAGATTTTCAGGTTGGTGGTGGCCTGCAAGGCGTAGTCGAGTTCGACACCTTCAGTGCTGACACTGCCGGCGTTGATCAGGCGCGTTACCACTTGCCCGGCCACACTGTCGAAGAAGTTCGCCTGGTAGTTGTCGTACTCGCTGCGGAACACGGCCAGGTTGGTGGTCAGGCGATTGTTCCAACTGGTGGCCTTGATGCCGACTTCCCAGGTGTTGGAGGTTTCCGGCTTGAGCGCATCGGTATCACGTGGCTGCATGTTGAAGAACACGTTATAGGCCGGGCCCTTGTAACCACGCGAGTAGGTGACATAAGTGGTGACCGCATCGCTGAGGTCGTATTGCAGACCCAGGCGACCGGACTTGCCATCTTCATCCACTGTACCCGAGCTGCTGGTGGCCGGCTGAATGCCACTGACCGTAGTGGCCGAGGTGGAGACACGACGGTGGTCGTATTCCAGCTTGTCGTGGGTCCAGCGCAGACCGGCAATGGCACGAAAATCAGGCGTGAAGTTGAACGTGGTTTCACCAAATACCGAGTAGCTTTCGCTGGTGGTGCTGTAGTCGGCGACGCCGCGGTCCTGGGTGGTGGGAGTGATCAGGGTGCGTTGATAGGTTTCGTCGCTCTTGCCATGCATGTAGAACAGGCCGCCGACGTACTCCAGAAACTCACCTTTAGGCGAAGCCAGACGCAACTCCTGAGAATACTGGTTGTACTCCAGTTGGCCCTTGTCTTCAGTGCCGGGGAACGCGGCGGTGATGGTGCCCAGACGGTCACCATCCTGATACTGGGTGTTGTCCCAGCCACGCCAGGCCGTGATGGACGTCAGGGTGTAGTCGCCCAGTTTCCAGTCCAGTTGGCCGGACAAGCCTTTGTTGACGTCGTCCACATGGCTGCGGTAATCGCTGTTCACATCGCGGTTGTCGCTGTCGGCCCGCACCGGTGACAAGGCACTGCTGAACGCTGACGTCAGCGACTTGCTGACCACGCCGTTTGGCGCGTCGTCATGAGCCTGCATGTAGTCGGCGATCAGGGTGAATGTGATGTCGTCATTTGGGGTGAATTCCAGCTTGCCCCGTGCGCCCTTGCGGTTATAGCCGTTGACTTCATGCCCGTTGAGCTTGTTGTCGACGTTGCCGTCGTAGCTGCCGAACAGGGTCGTGATCGAGCCCTTGAGGGTCTGCGGGATCAGGCTGCCGCCAATACCGAAGCGCGTGCGGCTTTCATTGCCGCTGAAATAGGACTGATCGATATAGCCATGTGTCTCTTCGGTAGGCGCCTTGGTGACCACGTTGAGCACACCGGCCGAAGCGTTCTTGCCGAACAGCGTGCCCTGAGGGCCGCGCAGGACTTCGATGCGCTCCAGGTCCAGCAGGTCCAGGGTTGCCTGGCCGGGACGACCGAGCACGACACCGTCGATGACCGTCGCAACGGTCGGCTCGACGCCCGGCGATGTGGAGATAGTGCCCACACCACGGATGAACAGCGAGGTGTCCTTGTTGGAAGCGCCGGTGCGGAAGTTCAGGGTCGGGATCTGCTGCACGATGCTGGACACACCATTGCGGTTGTCGCGCTCCAGTTGCTCGCCCTCGACTACGGAAACCGCAACAGGCACTTTCTGCAACGACTCTTCGCGGCGCGTGGCCGTAACGGTGACGGCCTTGAGCGTGGGCGCCTCGGCGTTCTGCGTGGCTTCGGTTTCAGCCATCGCCGGAGCCAGCGGCAAAGCCGCCAGGCTCATCAGCAGCATGCCGCAACGACGTCCGCGCGCCGTGTTGGCCTGGCCGATGGCTTGCGCCAGAAGGTTGTGTTTGACGCTATCCCCAAGTGTTGTGTGCATCTGCGTGCCTGCCTGATATGTGCCCTGGTCGGTCAGTGTTCAAGCACTGACGTCTGAAATTGCTGGCTAACCGGGTGCGGGCATTCGCGGTGGCGAGTAGCAGACAAACCCGTTTGTTAGCGCTAACATCGCCAGTATCAGTAACCGATACATAGATCGTCAAATACTGAAAAATTACCTTTATATTCCTTTTTCTTTTATACGAAGTGACCGCCCATGGCTGACGACATCCCTGCGACACGCAAACGCCGAGGCGCAGGCCGCGTGACCATCACAGGCGTGGCAAAGCAGGCAGGTGTTTCGGCCATTACCGTGTCGCGTTATTTCAACCAGCCGGATCAGGTTTCCCCCGAACTGCGCGAACGCATCGCCGCAGCGGTCAATCAACTGGGCTATGTACCCAATCTGGTGGCAGGAGGTCTGGCATCGGCACGCAGCCGGGTCGTAGCCATGGTGATTCCCAACATCTCGGGTCCGATCTTCGCCAATACAATCCAGGGTTTCAGTGACACCTTGAGCAAGCACGGCTTCCAGTTGCTGCTGGCCTCCAGCTACTTCTCCACCGAACAGGAAGAAAGCGCGGTAAGGGCATTTCTGGGTTGGTCACCGGCAGCGCTGGTGCTGACCAGTCGCTTTCACAGTGCTGCCACGGAGAAAATGATCGAGCAGGCGGATATCCCGGTGATCGAAACCTGGGACCACCAGCCAGGCCGCAGCCCGATCCAGATCGGGTTCTCGCATTACGACGTGGGCGTCAGCGCTACCCGCTATCTGCATGGCAAAGGCTACCGACGCATCGCCTTCGTGCAGAACAGCATGGCAGGTGACTTCAGCGCCCTTGAACGCCGTGACGGCTACATCGCCACATTGGAAACCTTCGGCCTCAAGCCAAGGGTGTTCGTCCCGGCGGAAGGAATGGCCCCTTTCGAGGCTGGCAAACAGGCGATGGATACACTCATGAACGGCCCGGACAAACCCGACGCCATCTTCTTCGCCAACGACAACCTGGCCGCCGGTGGATTGCTCGCCAGCCAGCGTGCAGGCCTGCAAATACCAAAGGACTGCGCCGTCATGGGATTTGGCGACTACGCCTTCGCGCAAATGATGATGCCGAGCCTCAGCACCATCAAACCACCCGCTCTGGAAATCGGCGTCCTGGCTGCACAGCGCGTACTGGAAAGCCTCGGCGTACTGCCGCTGGAAGGGGAAATACAGCGACTGAACCTGCTCGATTGCAGCCTGGTTGAGCGGGAAAGTACGTGACGCGGCAGCTACAAGCTACAAGCTTTTGACTTGTAGCTTGTAGCTTGCCCCTACCTCACCAAATGCAAAAACTGCATATGCCGTTCGTACTGGTCCAGTATGTCGTTGATGACCTGTTCCTTGGTGTAGCCCACCAGGTCGTAGTCCTGGCTGCCTTCGCTCAAGTGGACTTCGGCTCGGTAGTAACGACGGTTGTTCAGTTGTTTCGAGCCCATGCCGCCGCGGGCGAATGACGGGGTGAAGAAGCCTTTCATCTGCACATGGTAAATGAACGGGCGTTCTTCGCCGTGGCCGATTTCCAGGCTGACGGAGTCGTTGGATGGATCGGGTTGAGTGTCGACACTCAGGCCTTTCTCAACGAACACCGCCGTCACTTCTTCAATCGCAGGGCGTACGGTCTGGTCGAGGAAGCGATAGACCTCATCACGCGACGGATAATGCACGGCCTGGCTCAAGCGCTGTCTCCAGCCGCCACGTCGCGCACCGGAAGCCGGGGCCAGGGAATAGGTCTGGGCGATCTGGCGCTGGGTTTCCAAGAAGAAGGCTTTGTGCAGCCCCCACATCATCAGCAGCAGAATCAGCGAGAACGGCAGCGAGGTCAGCACAACGGCGGACTTCAGCGCATCGATGCTGCCGGAGAACAGCAACCCGCTGGTAATCACCGCCGTCGCCACGCCCCAGAACACGCGCAGCCATTTCGGACCATCTTCGTCCGGGCCGCCGCCCTTGGCCGACAGGGTGGACAGCACTACGGTGCCCGAGTCCGCCGAGGTGACGAAGAAGACAAAGCTGATGAACACCGTCACCGCAATGACAGTCTTGCTCCATGGATAGGTTTCCAGCAGCAGGTACAGGGTCATCGACGGATCATCGATGGCTGATTGTCCCAGCGCAGTCATGCCGTGGTTGAGCACTTGCTCGATGGCGCTGTTACCGAATATCGACATCCAGGCAAGCGTGAAACCCAACGGAATCAGCAGCACACCAAAGACAAACTCGCGAATGGTCCGGCCACGGGAAATACGCGCAATGAACAGGCCGACAAAAGGCGCCCACGCAATCCACCAGGCCCAGTAGAACACTGTCCAGCCGCCCAGCCAGCCCTTGGCGTCGCTGCTGTAGGCATAGACATCGAAACTCTTGGTCGGCAGCGCGCCCAGGTAGTCACCGATGTTCTGCACCAGCGTGTTGAGCAGGTGTTGAGTCGGGCCGGCGAACAGGACGAACAGCAGCAGTGCGCAGGCGAGCAGCATGTTGATGTCGGACATGACCCGCACGCCCTTGTCGACGCCCGAGACAGCCACCAGGATGGCTGCGCCCATCATCAGCGTGATCAACCCGACCTGAATCCATTGGGTATGGGAAACACCGAACAGGTAATCCAGACCCGAGTTGAGGTGCAGCACGCCGAATCCCATATCGGCACCAAGACCAAAGATGGTCGCGATGATGCCAAAGCCATCGACGGCATAGCCGATAGGGCCGTTGATGCGCTTGCCGATCAGCGGATACAACGCCGAGCGCAAGGCCAGCGGCAGGTTGTGACGGTAAGCGAAATACGCCAGCGCCATACCGACGAAGGCAAATACGCCCCAGCCATGCAGGCCCCAGTGCAGGAACAGCAACTGCATGGCCTGACGTGCGGACTCAGTGGTGCTGCCCTCGCCCTGCGGCGGTTGCAGCATGTGGGTCAGGGGTTCGGAAACACAGAAGAAGAACAGCGTGATGCTGATCCCGGCGGCAAACAACATGCCCGCCCATGACAGATAGCTGAACTCGGGCTCGTCGTGGTCGGCACCGAGCTTGATCTTGCCGTAGCCAGACAAGGCGGTGACCACCACGAAGACCAGATACAGCGTCATGGCCAACATGTAATACCAGCCGACCGTATTGGCCGCCCAGTTCTGCGCTGCCAATAACCATTCGCCGCTGGCCTCGGGGAGGGCGATCACGGTGACGCCGAAGATCAGGATGACGCTCGCGGCAAAGTAGAACACCGGAGCATTCATGCGGACCTGGCCGCTGGATGGGGAAACAGACGTACTCATGAACGGTACGCCTCTGCTTCAAGACAAAAAGCTCCAGAAAAAGAGGAAAACACGAGAAGGACTCCTGGTATGAGCGGGCAGAAAACTACCTGCAAAAAACAAATCGCATACAGGGGATGCGGGCTCAGACCAGGGGTATGACGCACGATGACGCAGGATCGTTCCCTACGGCAAGCGGCAAGCCACAAGCTTGAAGCTACCAACTCTCTTACTTCTGAGTTCCGTCGTCCTGTTGCAGCAGGTTGGCCTGGGTCAGGTTGCAGCCCGCCGGGACGCTACGGGTCAGCCAGACGTTGCCGCCGATGGTCGAACCCTTGCCGATGGTGATGCGCCCCAGAATGGTTGCACCGGCATAGATCACCACATCGTCTTCGACAATCGGGTGGCGAGCATGGCCTTTCTGCAACTGGCCATCTTCGTCCGCCGGGAAGCGCTTGGCGCCCAGCGTTACAGCCTGATAGATTCTGACCCGCTCGCCGATAATGGCCGTTTCGCCAATCACGACGCCAGTGCCATGGTCGATGAAGAAGCTAGGGCCGATCTGCGCGCCGGGATGGATATCGATACCGGTGGAGGAATGGGCGATTTCCGAGCTGATGCGCGCCAACAGAGGCAGGCCGGCCCGATACAGGTGATGCGCCAGCCGATGATGGATCACCGCAAGAATCCCCGGATAGCACAACAGAACTTCATCCACACTGCGCGCCGCCGGGTCGCCGTGATAGGCCGCCAGCACATCGGTATCGAGCAGCAGACGAATGCCTGGCAAGGCCGTGGCGAAATCCTGAATCAGCTCCAGTGCCCGCTCGTCGATCCCCTGAGTCCCGCTGCCCTGCTGATGGGCCACGTAACGCAACTCCAGCCGTGCCTGAGCAAGGAGCGCATTGAGTGCCACGTCCAGGGTATGGCCGACGTAGAAATCCTCGCTTTCTTCGCGTAGATCTACCGGCCCCAGACGCATCGGGAACAAAGCGCCGCTCAAGGCTTCGAGAATCTCGCCCATGGCCGCCCGGGAAGGCAGCTCCCGACCACCATGCTCACCGCTCACCCGCCTGTTGCGAGTACGCCAGTCTTCACGCGCGGTGCGCAACTGGCTGACGATGCGCTGCAACTGCCAATGGCTGGAGCGGCCCGAGGCAGGTGCTTCTGGAATATCGCTCACGCTGAACTCTCCTTGAGTCAAAGAAGGCAACCCGATGATGGCGGCCCCTGCGGCCTCCACTCTACGGCAAACATTTGCACGGAAAAAATAACAATTTACGTAGGGCTTTAGCCTCCCTGTCATAAGACATCCCGGGTTGCCGTGCAGGAAACCTCTGCATATAGTCCCGTTACTCCCTACTCGGCTTACCCATCACGATGATCAAAAAACAGCTGGCTCGTTTCAATCGCCTCGACCTGATCGACGCTCCCACTCCACTGGAAAAGCTTGAGCGCCTGTCGACCTGGGCGGGCCGCGATATCTACATCAAGCGCGATGACACCACGACCCTCGCGCTGGGCGGCAACAAGGTGCGCAAACTGGAATACCTGGCCGCCGATGCGCTGGCACAGGGTGCCGACACGCTGATTACCGCTGGCGCCATCCAGTCCAACCATGTGCGCCAGACCGCAGCACTGGCCGCTCGTCTGGGGCTGGGTTGTGTCGCGCTGCTGGAAAACCCCATCGGCACCGAAGACACCAATTACCTGCACAACGGCAATCGCCTGCTGCTGGATCTGTTCGACGCCAAGGTCGAGCTGGTGGAAAACCTCGATAACGCCGACGAGCAACTGCAAGCCCTGGCTGCTCGCCTGCGCACCAGTGGCAAGAAGCCTTATCTGGTACCGATTGGCGGCTCCAGTGCCGTAGGCGCGCTGGGTTATGTGCGTGCCGGACTGGAACTGGCAGAGCAGATCAAACAGACCGGCCTGGACTTTTCCGCCGTGGTGCTGGCCTCCGGCAGCGCGGGCACACACAGCGGCCTGGCCCTGGCTCTGGCTGAGCAGTTGCCGGAACTGCCGGTGATTGGCGTAACCGTTTCCCGTAGCGAAGAAGCCCAGTTTCCCAAGGTTCAGGGCCTGGCCGAGCGTACGGCAGAATTGCTGGATATCGCCCTGCCGCCAGCCTTCAAGGTGCAACTATGGGACGAATACTTCGGTCCACGCTATGGTGAACCGAACGCTGGCACGCTCTCGGCAATCAAACTGGTAGCCAGCCACGAAGGTCTGTTACTGGATCCGGTCTATACCGGCAAAGCCATGGCGGGCCTGCTCGACGGCATCGGGCGTCAGCGTTTCAATGATGGGCCGCTGGTCTTCCTGCACACCGGCGGAGCGCCAGCGTTGTTCGCATATCCGGATGTGTTCAGCGGCTGATAGCACGACGCCTGACACATATACCAAAAGAAAACCTGAAGATGCTTTTTAGTTCTTTTTGTTTATAAGAAACTCGCTTTATATTCGCGACCGCTAAACGCTGTCGCCAGGTCTGACTTGCCTGACACTCCATACAAACAAGGGGCTCGCATGAACATTTCCGCTATTCGTCGCACGTTTCTCTTCTCGGCTCTGAGCCTGGTGCTCGGCACCGGTATTGCCGGGCAAGCCATGGCCGGCGAACAACTGCAAAAGATCAAGGACAGCGGCACGCTCAATGTGGGCCTGGAAGGCACTTATCCACCGTTCAGCTTCGTGGACGAAAACGGCAAGCTCACCGGCTTTGAAGTCGAGCTTTCCGAAGCTCTGGCCAAGGAACTGGGCGTCAAGGCCAAGGTACAACCGACCAAATGGGACGGTATCCTCGCGGCTCTGGAATCCAAGCGTCTGGATGTGGTGATCAACCAGGTGACCATTTCCGAAGAGCGCAAGAAAAAGTACGACTTCTCCCAGCCCTACACCATCTCCGGCCTGCAGGCGCTGACCCAGAAGAAGAACGCAGACACCATCAAGACGCCTCAGGATCTGGCGGGCAAGAAAGTCGGCGTAGGCCTGGGCACCAACTATGAGCAGTGGATCAAGACCAATGTCCCGACGGCCATCGTCAAGACCTACGACGATGATCCGACCAAGTTTCAGGACCTGCGTGTAGGCCGTATCGACGCCATTCTGGTCGACCGTCTGGCTGCTCTGGAAATCGCTGCCAAGACCAAGGATGCCTTTGGTGTCGCGGGCGCTCCGTTTTCCCGTCAGGAATCCGGTATTGCCCTGCGCAAGGGCGAGCCTGAATTGCTGGACGCCATCAACAAGGCAATCGACAAGCTGCGTGCTGACGGCACTCTGGGCAAACTGTCGCAAAAGTACTTCAACGCTGATGTGACCAAATGATCGAAGAGAGCCTAAAGCTCATAGCGGACTCTGCGCCCTTTCTGCTCAAGGGCGCGTACTACACGGTCGTTCTCAGCCTGGGCGGGATGTTTTTCGGATTGCTGCTGGGCTTCGGCCTGGCACTGATGCGTCTGTCGCGCTTCAGGCTGGTGAGCTGGCCGGCACGTGTCTACGTGTCGTTTTTCCGCGGTACACCGCTGCTCGTGCAACTGTTCGTGATCTATTACGGCCTGCCACAACTGGGGGTCGAACTGGATCCGCTGCCTGCAGCGCTGATCGGCTTTTCGTTGAACATGGCGGCCTACGCCTGTGAAATCCTGCGCGCCGCCATCGGCGCAGTGGATCGCGGGCAATGGGAAGCGGCTGCCAGTATCGGCATGACCCGCTGGCAGACCATGCGCCGGGCGATCCTTCCGCAAGCAGCACGTACGGCCCTGCCACCGCTGGGCAACAGTTTCATTTCTCTGGTCAAGGACACGGCCCTGGCCGCTACGATTCAGGTGCCGGAGTTGTTCCGTCAGGCGCAACTGATCACCGCACGGACCTTTGAAATTTTCACCATGTACCTTGCCGCCGCGCTGATCTACTGGGTCCTAGCATCGCTGCTCGCGCACCTGCAAAACCGTCTTGAAGCGAGGGTCAATCGGCATGATCTGGAGACCTGAAGCATGATCGTGGTTGAAAACCTCACCAAGGAATTCAAAGGCCAGCAAGTGCTCAAGGGCATCGACCTGCGCATCGAGTCCGGGGAAGTCGTGGCAATCATCGGCCCCAGCGGTTCGGGGAAAACCACGCTGCTGCGTTGCCTGAACCTGCTGGAAACCCCCACCAGCGGCACGATCAGGGTGGGTGACATCCAGATTGATGGCAGTCGTGCCTTGAGCCAGCAACAGGGCCTTATCCGCCAGTTGCGTCAGCAGGTCGGGTTCGTGTTCCAGAACTTCAATCTCTTTCCCCATCGCACAGCGCTGGAGAACGTCATCGAAGGCCCGGTGGTGGTCAAGAAGATTGCCAAGGAAAAGGCCGAGGCCCTGGCTCGGCAGTTGCTGGCCAAGGTCGGACTGTCCGGCAAGGAAGATTCCTACCCGCGCCGTCTGTCAGGCGGTCAGCAGCAACGGGTCGCGATTGCCCGGGCATTGGCCATGGAGCCTGAGGTCATTCTCTTCGACGAACCCACCTCTGCGCTGGACCCGGAACTGGTCGGCGAAGTGCTGACCGCCATTCGGGCACTGGCCGAGGAAAACCGCACCATGGTCATCGTCACGCACGAGATGAGCTTTGCGCGGGATGTGGCCAATCGGGTGATTTTCATCGACAAGGGCGTGATCGTTGAGCAGGGAGAAGCAAAAGCCTTGTTTGCCAACCCCAGAGAAGAACGTACCAGGCAATTTCTGGAACGTACCAGAGCCTGATCCTACAAGCTCTGTCCGCATAAACAGCGTCCGCAAGGACGCTGTTCCTCCTCCGTCTTACAATGCGACACAAGCTGACCTATCAAAATACTTGCCAGCCCAAAGCACTCATCTACCTAAAATCATCGAATTACTGCAGCAATCCAGGGCATTTTTCGGCTGCCCTTGATGCGGATCCCACCACACTCGCCTCTCCTTCACGCCATCAATCATGGCGTCGCCGCTGCTTGGGCAACGAACATATCGGAGGCCTGGATGGAGTAGGAAGCCAGTTTGCTTAAAAGTAAACAGTCTTTGTATATCCATGTAGGAATAATCTAATTTTTCGAAACTGCTTCATAACACCTCATCCGTATATTGACAGGCTTACACAAAACCCATTAGCTCACTCAGAACAGTGGTCTTGGCGCACACTACAAAGTTACAAGTATTAATTTACAACGCCCTGTAATGTTTGCCACACCCCCGCACTTTCAGACACTTATCGCCTTTTACTTTTCAGACCAGGCCACTACCGAAAGAATTACAAATTCTATAACAAACAGTTACTGGCACTTCTGTTAACCACGAGTATTCGACCATGAGCCAAACCTATTGCAACCCCGACTCATCAAAGCTTTTACCCCCCTTCATTCCCCAGGCCAGTCGTCATGGCATCGGGGTCAGGATAGCGTCCCATCTGATGGTCCATATCCATCCCTACGACGACATGGATGAAGGTGATCTGATCGAGCTGTTCTGGGATGGCTGCTACGCCGCATCAAAGATTCTGACGGCAGCCGACATCGACCAGACCCTCGCTCTGCGCGTGCCGGAAAGCTTTCTGCAGAACGGCAAGGCCCGTACCTACTACAGGATGATGAAAGTAGGCGGAGCGCCTGTAACCTCGCCCATCTGCAAGATCTGGGTCAAGCTGGACGCACCCGGCGGCCAGTTGCTGGACCCTGTAGATGAGGAAAATCAGGGGCTGGCGCCACTGTCACTGCCGCCTTCGGTAGTTCGCCGCGGCTTGAGCACGCGGCATATGAACAGCGGTCTGCCGATGACGATCGAGCCTTATCTGAACATGGCACCCCATGACGAAATTACCCTGCGATGGGGAGACCTGCGCATGGACCTGCCACCTCTGACTCTCGAAGATGTCGGGGAACCCATTGATGTAGTCGTACCGGCAACCCTGATACGCGAGGCCGGCGGCGAACAACTGGAGGCCACTTACTGTGTCATTGACCGGGTAGGAAACAACTCTCATTGGGCACCGCCACGGGAAATAAGAATCCGGAAATCAAGTGAACTACCCCGGTGAGCCTTAATAACCCTCATCGCCTATACGCCAGCCTTGCATGAGTATGTTTTGCGCTCATGAACCGCTGGCGTTTTTCACATCATCATTTATAAAAACCCCGACAAACCTCATGAGGGCTCACTCAGTAATTAACAAGATTACATCCATATAACTGCCATAAAACCCTCAGCGCACATACAACTAACATCAAGCAAAAGGCCACCTTACCTGGCTGCCAGGGCCTCCCGTCAAGGACCCACCGGGTAGCCAGCATTTGCCATCTATGCTTATTCCAAAATTCACGTTTTAAAATAATTGATACAAGATTAGGGTATATGAACCGGACCACCGGACTTCGCGATGTTCTCTTGCTGCCCCCACGGGCGGCACCCGCTATGAGGTTCCGATGGTCTCTTTCACAATTACCCCCGTGGATAACACCAGGGCATTGCCTAAAAACACTGCCCAGCACATCTCGACTTCACAAGAGCCGGATGTTGCGCCCTTGTTACTCCCGGCCAGGGTGTTGCACAACGACGCCCAGGCCATTGCTGCCGCCCATGAGCTGGCAGGCATCGCACGCCTGAATGCAGCCAGAAGGGATCAGGAACGCAGGCTGCCCTGGCCGGAAATCGAGCAGTTCACCCGTAACGGGCTGGGCAGCATTTCCGTTCCCAAGGCTTATGGTGGCCCGCAGGTTTCCTTCGTGACCATTGCCGAAGTATTCCGGATCATCTCGGCCGCTGACCCTGCACTCGGGCAGATTCCGCAGAACCAGTTCGGCATCCTTCATCTGCTGCAGGACGGTGCCAACGAACAGCAAAAGAAGTCCCTGTTTCAAAGCGTCCTCGATGGCTGGCGCATCGGCAATGCCGGGCCCGAGCGAGGTACGAAAAACACGCTGGAACTCAAGGCCCGTATCACCGCCGACGGCGACCGCTTTGTCATCAACGGCCAGAAGTTCTATTCCACCGGCGCCTTGTTCGCCCATTGGGTCGCGGTCAAGGCCCTGGATGACGAAGGTCGGCAGGTCATGGCCTTCGTGAAACGCGGCGCGCCGGGCCTGAGCATCGTCGATGACTGGTCAGGCTTCGGCCAGCGCACTACGGCCAGTGGCACGGTATTGCTCAATAACGTACCGGTGGAAGCCGAGCACGTGGTCGACAACTGGCGCCTGGCGCTGACTCCAAATATTCAGGGCGCTGTCTCACAACTGATTCAAGCCGCCATTGATGCAGGTATCGCTCGCGAGGCCATCGACGAGGCCATCACCTTTGTACGCGAGCGTGCTCGTCCATGGGTCGATGCCAACGTCGAGCGAGCCAGTGACGACCCTTATGTCATCGCTGATATCGGCAAGCTGAAACTCGACCTGCATGCCGCCGAAGCCCTCTTGCGCAAGGCCGCCCAGACCCTCGACGAAGTGAATGCTGCGCCAATCGACGAGGACTCCGCAGCCCGCGCCTCCATTGCAGTGGCCCGCGCTAAGGTACTGACCACGGAAATCTCGTTGCTCGCCAGTGAAAAGCTGTTCGAGCTGGCCGGCAGCCGCGCCACCCTGGCGCAGTTCAATCTCGACCGTCACTGGCGCAATGCCCGCGTCCACACCCTCCATGACCCGGTGCGCTGGAAATACTACGCCGTCGGCGCCTGGCATCTGAACGGCACCCTGCCCGCACGCCACTCCTGGATTTGAACCAGACAACTGGAGAACATCGTTATGAGCTTCACTCCACCCCCTGTCGTGATCACCAGTGACGCGCAGGCCCTGCAAGTGGCCAGCGAACTGGCGCAGACATTCACCACCGACAGCGCCCTGCGTGACCGCGAACGCCGTCTGCCGACCCCCGAACTCGACCTGTTCAGCCAGTCCGGCCTGTGGGGCATCAGTGTGCCCAAAGCCTTCGGTGGCGCGGGCGTGTCCACTGTCACCCTGGCCAAGGTCGTACAGATAATCGCCCAGGCTGACGGCTCGCTGGGGCAGATCCCGCAGAACCATTTCTACGCCCTTGAAGTGCTGCGCGTGAATGGCAGCGAACAGCAACAGGCACGCCTGTATGCCGAAGTGCTGGCCGGGAAACGCTTCGGCAATGCCCTCGCAGAGCTGGGCACCAAAACCGCCAGCGAACGCACCACACGTCTGGAGCGTGATGGCGACGGTTATCGCATCAACGGCCGCAAGTTCTACGCCACTGGCGCGCTGTACGCCCAGCGGATTCCGACCTCGGTCATTGACGACCAAGGCATTCAGCAACTGGCTTTCGTACCCCACGACAGCACGGGCCTGAGCGTTATCGATGACTGGAGCGGCTTCGGCCAGCGCACCACCGGCAGCGGCTCGGTGGTGTTCGAGCATGTGTATGTCAGCGCCGAGGATGTCATCCCGTTCCAGAGCGCTTTCGAGCGCCCGACCACGGTCGGCCCGCTGGCGCAGATTCTCCATGCGGCCATCGACACCGGCATTGCCCGTGCAGCCTTTGAAGACGCCTTGGTATTCGTGCGCACCCGCACGCGGCCATGGATCGATTCAGGTATAGAAAAAGCCGTGGACGACCCGCTGACCCTGCACAGCTTCGGCAAGCTGGGTATCCGCCTGCATGCAGCCGAAGCCTTGCTCGAACGGGCTGGCGAATATCTCGACATCGCCCAGGCCGACAGCAACGACCAGACCCTGGCCGCTGCGTCCATCGCCGTGGCAGAGGCCCGCGCCATCAGCACGGAAATTTCGCTGGAAGCAGGAAGCAGACTGTTTGAACTGGCCGGCAGCCAGTCGACGCTGGCCGAACACGGGCTGGACCGTCACTGGCGCAATGCCCGCGTGCATACGCTGCATGACCCGGTGCGCTGGAAGTATCACGCCATCGGCAATTACTACCTCAACGACACCAATCCTCCACGCCGGGGGACCCTCTGATGGCCAAGAAGAAAATCCTGCTCAATGCGTTCAACATGAACTGCATCGGCCATATCAACCATGGTCTGTGGACACATCCACGGGACAACTCCACCCAGTACAAGACCCTGGAATACTGGACCGAGCTGGCACAACTGCTGGAGCGCGGCCTGTTCGACGGGCTGTTCATCGCCGATATCGTCGGCGTGTACGACGTGTATCAGAACTCGGTGGACGTCACGCTCAAGGAGTCGATCCAGTTACCGGTCAACGACCCGTTGCTGCTGGTGTCGGCCATGGCGGCGGTCACCCGCAACCTCGGCTTCGGCCTGACCGCCAACCTGACCTATGAAACGCCCTATCTGTTCGCCCGGCGCATGTCGACGCTGGATCACCTGAGCCGTGGCCGGGTGGGCTGGAATATCGTCACTGGCTATCTCGACAGCGCGGCCAGGGCCATGGGCCTGACCGAGCAGGTCGAACATGACCGCCGCTACGATCAGGCCGACGAATATCTGGAAGTGCTGTACAAACTCTGGGAAGGCAGTTGGGAAGATGGCGCGGTCATCAATGATCGTGAACAGCGCGTCTACGCCAGACCGGACAAAGTCCACAAGGTCCGGCACAAGGGCGAGTTCTATCAGGTCGAGGGTTATCACCTGTGCGAACCGTCACCGCAACGAACGCCGGTACTGTTTCAGGCTGGCAGCTCGGAACGAGGCTTGCAGTTCGCCGGGCAGAATGCCGAGTGCGTATTCATCAGCGGCCAGAACAAGGCCGCGACCCGTGAGCAAGTGGACAAGGTCCGCGCCAGCGCCGTAGCCGCCGGGCGCAACCCCGACGGCATCAAGGTGTTCATGGGCCTGAACGTGATTGTCGGTGCCACCGAAGCCATTGCCCGTGAGAAATACGCCGAATACCGCAGCTACGCCAGTGCCGAAGCCGGCGTGGCGCATTTCGCGGCCTCCACCGGTATCGACTTCGCCGAATACGAGCTGGACGAGCCTATCCAGTACGTTAAAAGCAACGCCATCCAGTCCGCGACGAAAAACCTCAAGAACAACGACTGGACCCGCCAGCGCCTGCTCGACCAACACGCGCTGGGCGGCCGCTATATCACGCTGGTGGGCTCGCCCGAGCAAGTCGCGGACGAGCTGGAATCCTGGATCGAGGAAACCGGTCTGGACGGCTTCAACCTGACCCGCATCGTCACCCCGGAAAGCTATGTGGACTTCATCGACCTGGTGATCCCAGAACTGCAACGCCGTGGCTCGTACAAGACCGCTTATGAAGACGGCAGCCTGCGCAAGAAGCTGTTTCCCGAAGGCAACGCGCACCTGCCCGACAACCATGCAGGATCAAGACATCGACATCACGGCTTCGCGACTGAAGTCGCTCTTACACACTCCCCGTAGGAACGAATTCATTCGCGAAAAAGCGTCTCGCGCTCCTACATTTCAAAACAACGGACAGCATCATGAAAAAACCCTTTATCGCCCTGGCCCTCAGCCTGTTGACCCTCACCGCTCACGCCGCCGATGCGCCCTTGAAAGTCGGCACCACCGCCGCCTTTGCCATCCCGCTGGAAGCTGCTGTAGAAGAAGCCGCCAAGCAAGGCCTGAAGGTCGAACTGGTGGAGTTCACCGACTGGATCGCCCCCAACGTCACCCTCGCGGCGGGTGATATCGATGTGAACTACTTCCAGCACATCCCGTTCCTGACCAACGCCAACGAGGCCGCCGGTTACAATCTGGTGTCCTATGCGCCGGGCATCATCAATAACGTCGGGCTGTACTCGAAGAAATACAAAAGCTTCGATGAGCTGCCTACTGGCACCACCGTGGCCATCGCCAACGACCCGATCAACAGCGGTCGCGGCCTGCAACTGCTGGCCAAGGCTGGCCTGATCACGCTCAAGCAAGGCGTGGGCTACAAAGCCACCGAAGAAGACATCACCGCCAACCCGAAGAAGATCAAGATCATTCAGGTCGAAGCCGTGCAACTGGTGCGCGCCTACGATGATGCCGATCTGGTTCAGGGCTATCCGGCCTATATCCGCCTGGCCAAGACCTTCCCGGCTGACTCGGCCATTCTGTTCGACGGCCTGGACCACCCGGAATACGTGATTCAGTTCGTGATCAAGCCTGAACGCAAGGACGATCCGCGCCTGGCAAAGTTCGTCGATATCTATCAGCACTCCCCGGTGGTGCGCGCCTCTCTGGACAAGGTCAACGGCAAGCTCTACCAGCCGGGCTGGAAGGAATGACATGAACGCACTTGCGCAACGGCAACAGCCGACCGCTCCCGGACATTCGGCCAGCCAGGCCGAATTGCACCCGGACTTGAATCACGCCCATATTCGTTTCATCAACCTGGGCAAGACCTACCACGGCCAGCAAGGTCCCGTGCAAGCCCTGAGCAACATCGAACTGGCCATCCAGAAAGGTGAGATCTTCGGCATCATCGGGCGCAGCGGTGCGGGCAAGTCATCGCTGATCCGCACCATCAACCGTCTGGAACAACCCAGCAGCGGCAGGGTGTTGATCGATCAGGTGGACATTGGCGAATTCAACGAAGACAAGCTGGTAGAACTGCGCCGACGCATCGGCATGATCTTCCAGCACTTCAACCTGATGTCGGCCAAAACCGTGTGGCAGAACGTTGAGCTGCCACTCAAGGTCGCGGGCGTGCCCAAGGAGCAGCGCCAGCGCAAGGTCACTGAACTGCTGGAGCTGGTCGGCCTGCAGGACAAGCACACGTCCTACCCGGCGCAGCTTTCCGGCGGGCAGAAACAACGCGTGGGCATTGCCCGTGCGCTGGTGCATGACCCGGCCATCCTGCTGTGCGACGAAGCGACCTCGGCGTTGGACCCGGAAACCACTCAATCGATCCTGGGCCTGCTGCGCGAGATCAACCAGCGCCTGGGCCTGACCATCGTGCTGATCACTCACGAGATGTCGGTGATCCGTGATATCTGCAACCGTGTAGTGGTGCTTGAAAGAGGCCAGGTGGTCGAGCAAGGCCCGGTGTGGCAAGTGTTTGGCAACCCGCAGCATGAGGTGAGCAAGACCTTGCTCGCGCCGCTGCAACTCGGCTTGCCGAAAGCCTTGCTGGAGCGCCTGGCACCGCAACCGACTCACCCGGACGCCGCGTTGCTGCTGGACCTGAGCTTTACCGGTGTCAGTGCCGAAGAGCCGGACCTGGCTGCATTGTTCGCAGCCCTCGGTGGCCAGGTGAAGTTATTGCAAGGTGGCGTGGAGCGTATTCAGGAGCGTGCCGTCGGGCATCTGATCCTGTCGATCAACCGCTCACCCCACAGTCGAGACGAATTGCTGGCCCGCGCACGCCAGCATGCGCCACACGCGGAGGTATTGGGTTATGTGGGTTGATCGTTTACTGCAAGGCGTGCTCGATACCTTTCTGATGGTCGGCGTGTCCTCATTCGTGGCCTTGCTGCTGGGCATTCCGATGGCGGTGATTCTGGTGACCAGCTCCAGGGGCGGCATCTACGAAGCACCGGTACTGAATCAGGTGCTCGGCGCTTTCGTTAACCTGTTTCGCTCGATTCCGTTCCTGATCCTGATGGTCGCGCTGATTCCGTTCACGCGGCTGATCGTGGGCACCAGCTACGGTGTATGGGCGGCCGTGGTGCCATTGACCATTGCGGCAACGCCCTTCTTCGCCCGCATTGCCGAAGTCAGCCTGCGCGAGGTCGATCATGGCTTGATCGAGGCCGCACAAGCCATGGGCTGCCGTCGCTGGCATATCGTCTGGCATGTGCTGCTGCCAGAAGCCTTGCCGGGCATCGTCGGTGGTTTCACCATCACCCTCGTCACGATGATCAACTCGTCGGCCATGGCCGGAGCCATCGGTGCCGGCGGGCTAGGGGATATCGCCTACCGCTACGGTTATCAACGCTTCGACACACAGATCATGCTCACCGTGATCGTATTGCTGGTGGTGCTGGTGGCCGCCATTCAACTGGGTGGCGACCGACTTGCGCGGGTTCTGAACAAGCGCTGAGTCATTGCTTCAGTCCGGGCTGGAGGTATATTGACGACCTCCACTGCCCGGACAACCGCTCGCCATGAAGCTCGACGCCCAAGACCTCGCCCATATCACTGCCATTACCGTCGGCCATTACAACCAGGTGGCCGAAGACTTCCGTGAAGGCACCCGCGATCACGACGTCAGCCAGAACATTGCCGCGCTCTTGCGACATATTCAGGGCCCCACACCCTGGCAGATTCTGGATTTTGGCTGCGGGCCGGGCCGTGACCTGAAAACCTTCAGCGCCATGGGGCATATCGCCGTCGGTCTGGACGGCAGCGAACGCTTCGCACAAATGGCACGCGAGGACAGCGGCTGTGAAGTGCTGCACCAGAACTTTCTGGAACTGGACCTACCCGCCGCTCGCTTCGACGGCATATTTGCCAATGCAGTGCTGTTTCACATCCCGAAGCAGGAACTTCCCAACGTCCTGCGCCAACTGCACGCCACGCTCAAGCCGGGCGGCGTGCTGTTCAGCTCCAATCCAAGAGGCCAGAACCAGGAAGGCTGGAAAGGCGAACGCTATGGCTCGTATCACGACCTGGAATCATGGCGCGAACTGCTGAACGAAGCGGGTTTTGCAGAGCTTGAGCACTACTATCGACCGGCTGGTTTGCCAAGGGAGCAGCAGCCCTGGCTGGCGAGTGTCTGGCGCAGAAATTGAGCACGCCATCGACTTGACGAAAGCATTCAACTCCTATTGCGTGCCTTGCGTGACTGGCATTTTTGTCAGTATCAGCGCAGCAGCATGGCGCTTAGGATGGGCTCCATAAAAAGGTGTTCGCACCCCGTTAATCGGACCCGAATGTTAATCGATCAAGGAGATGATCATGGCAACGCAATATATTCAGAACGGCAACTTCAAAGACGATTTCAACTACTGGAAAGGGCCTGTGGGTTTTGACCCCGGCCTTGAGCGCTATGGCCTCGGACAAAGCATCCTGTTACCGGTTGCGACCAATATCAGTCAGTCGCTGCCGGACTTGCCGGGCACGACCCTGCTTATCGAATTCGATGCACTCAGCGCAGATGCTGCCGTGGAGGAAGCCACATTTGTTGTCAGTGTCGGAGGCTTCAGGGCTGACGGCGTCATCATGGTTTCGCCTGTTACCGGACTGGCGACACCGGACTGGCAACGCTTCTCGGTCAACATGTATTTCGAGGATGATCTGACCTCCTGCTTCCTGAACGTATCGACTCCTCGTCCCGCCGTATCCGCAAGCTCTCCAGACATCATCCTCGCCATGAGCCCTGTGCGCTTTGGCGACTTCAGCCTGGTTGAAAGCGATATAGGCTGACGCGGCACAAGGCCCCTCTCACGCGCTGATGATCTACGTGGGTTCTGGCTCCTTGATTTTGTACCAGGCCACATACAGGGCTGGCAGGAACAACAGGGTCAGCAAGGTGGCGATGATGATGCCGCCGATCATCGCGTAGGCCATTGGTCCCCAGAACACTTCGCGTGCGATGGGGATCATGCCCAGACTGGCCGCTGCCGCCGTGAGCAGGATCGGGCGGCGGCGATGCTCGGTGGCCTCGACCACCGCATTCCATGGCGAGTAGCCGCTTTGTTCGTAGGCATGGATCTGGGTCACCAGAATCACCGAGTTGCGGATGATGATGCCGATCAGCGCCAGCACCCCGAGAATCGCAACGAAACCCAGTGGCGTACCGGTCGGGATAAGCGCCAGCACCACGCCGATCAACCCCAGCGGCGCGACACTGGCCACCAGAAACATCTTCTGAACGCTGTGCAGCTGGATCATCAAAAAGGTCGCCATCAGGAACAGCATCAATGGCACGACACTGGCAATCGGCCCTTGAGCCTTGCTGCTTTCTTCCACCGTCCCGCCGGTCGCCACCTTGTAGCCCACGGGTAATCCGGAAGCGAACTTGTCGATTTCCGGCTTCAGTTGATTGACCAGGTCGGTCGGCTGAATCTCGTCGCGCACCGCACCTTTCACGGTGATGGTCGGTTTGCGGTCACGCCGCCAGACCAGCGGCTGCTCCTGCTCATACCCCACCGTGGCAAAGGCCAGCAGCGGAATCGAGGTTCCGGCAGGCGTGACAATTTGCAGGTTTTGCAGGGTTTCCGGCGTACCGCGCTCGGCATCCTCGGCACGTCCTACCACGTTGATCAGGTAGATATCGTCGCGCACCTGCGTCACCGCCGAACCGCTCACAACGCTGTTCATCAGTTGGGCAACGTCTTCGGAAGACAACCCCAACTGCCGCGCCTTGTCCTGATTGATGTCGATGCGCAGCACCTTGCCCGGCTCGTTCCAGTCGTAGATCACTTCACCGACGTGTGAGTTCTTGCCCAGCAGCGTGGCCAGTTCGATGGCGTGCTGGCGAACCTTGTCGATGTTCTCGCCACTGACGCGATATTGCAGCGGACGCCCGACCGGAGGCCCCATTTCCAGCGGCTGCACGTAGGAGCCGATGCCGACATATTCATCGCGCAGGCGCTTTTGCAGACGTGCAGTCAGGGCACCACGCTCCTCCAGCCCTTTGCTGACGATGACCAACTGGGCGTAGAACGGGTTTTCCAGTTGCTGATCCAGCGGCAGGTAGAAACGCACCGCACCCTGGCCGATATAGGTGCTCCAGCGCTCGATATCGGGATCGTCCTTGAGGCTGGCTTC
Organism: Pseudomonas cichorii; assembly: GCF_018343775.1. Lineage (NCBI taxonomy): Bacteria > Pseudomonadati > Pseudomonadota > Gammaproteobacteria > Pseudomonadales > Pseudomonadaceae > Pseudomonas > Pseudomonas cichorii. The sequence continues at coordinate 342,519 of NZ_CP074349.1, read as the reverse complement.
AAAACGGTCCACCACCTGGCGCGTCTCGTTGATCGAGGCGTTCTGCGGCAGGTTCAGGTCGACCAGAATTTCAGGCCGGTCCGACGACGGAAAGAACTGGTTCTGCACGAACTGCATCGAGAACAGCGAGGCGGCAAACAGCAACAGGGTCATGCCGATGGCCAGCCAGCGATGACGCATGGCCCACAGCATGCTGCTGTTGAATGCACGACCTACACGGCCCGGCTCTTCGGACTTGGGCTTGATATTGCTGCTCAGAATATGAACACCGATCACCGGCGCAAACAGCACGGCCACGATCCACGACACCAGCATCGCCACGGCAATCACGGCAAACAGCGTGAAGGTATATTCCCCCGCCGAGCTGTTGTTCAAGCCAATGGGCACGAAACCGGCCACCGTTACCAGCGTGCCGGTCAGCATCGGGAACGCAGTCGAGGTGTAGGCATAGGTCGCGGCCTGCTCCTTGGTTTCCCCCATTTCCAGCCGTGTGACCATCATTTCCACGGTAATCATGGCGTCGTCCACCAGCAGCCCGAGGGCGATGATCAACGCCCCGAGGGAAATCCGCTGCATGGTGATGCCGCTGTACTCCATGAACACGAAGACCATGGCCAGCACCAGCGGGATGGAACAGGCCACCACCAGACCTGCACGCACCCCGAGGCTGACAAAGCTGACCACCATCACAATGATCACTGCCTCGAACAGCGCGCTGGTGAAACCACCCACAGCTTTGTCGACCACTTCGGCCTGATCCGAAACCTTGTGCACACCAACACCCACCGGCAGCTCGGCGGTGGAAATGTCCATGCGTTCATGCAAAGCCTTGCCGAACTCCTGGATGTTGCCGCCCTTCTGCATGGCGATGGACAGGCCGATGGCCGGTTTGCCGTTGTAGCGGAACAGCGGTTTGGGCGGGTCGGTGTAGCCTCGGGTGATCTCGGCGATATCGCTCAACCGATAGAAACGGTCATTGAGCCGCAGGTTGACCGCTGCCAGGTCCTTTTCCGAAGCGAACTGCCCTGAGGTACGCACGGAAATACGCTCCGGCCCGGCCTCGATCACCCCGGCAGGCGTCACCGCGTTCTGGGATTGCAGGCTTTGCACCACCTGACGCTGATCCAGCCCCAGAGCCGCCAGCTTGCGGGTGGAGAAGTTAAGGTAGATCACCTCATCTTGCTGGCCGATCATTTCCACCTTGCCAAGGCCAGGAACTTCACGGATATCGGCGCGGACCTTCTCGACGTAATCGCGCAACTGGCGCATCGAGAAACCATCGGCGGTAAAGGCGTAGATCGAGCCGAACACATCACCGAATTCGTCGTTGAACGCCGGTCCTTGCAAGCCTTGGGGGAACTGCCCGCGAATGTCGTCGATCTTTTTGCGCACCTGATACCAGATCTGCGGTATGTCCTTGGCACTGGTGGTGTCGCGCAGGTAAACGAAAACCGTGGACTCGCCGGGCCGGGTATAACTTTTCACGTAGTCCAGTGAGTCCAGCTCTTCGAGCTTCTTCTCGATGCGGTCGGTTACCTGCTTCAGGGTTTCGTCCACGGTTGCGCCGGGCCAGCGGGTCTGGATAACCATGGTCTTGATGGTGAAGGACGGGTCTTCTTCACGCCCCAGCTTCATGTAGGAAAACACGCCCATCAACAGCGCAACGAACATCAGGTACCAGACAAACGACTGATGCTTGATGGCCCACTCGGACAGATTGAAGCTTCCTTTCATCGTGGGCTTTCCTCATCGACTTTGACTTTCTGCCCCGGCTTGAGGCTGTTGACGCCCGCACTGACCACCTTCTCACCGGCATTGACTCCGCCCGTCAGCAGGAAGCTGTCGTTGTCACGACTGACGACATTCACCTCTCTGGGATTTACCGTCTGGCTTTGCGGGTCGATGATCCAGACCCGGGCTTTGCCGTCGATGTCCTGCAATGCCGTGATCGGCAGGCTCATGCGCGGGGCAATGGCGGAACTCAGGGTCACGCTGATCGCGGTACCGAGCCGCAATCCCGGTGGCGTATCAGTCAGAGTCAGGCGCGCCCGACGGGTACGGGTCGAGCGGTCGGGCTGTGGTTCGATTTCCCGAGGCGTGGCGGTGGTTTTCACCTGCGGATCAAGCTGGCTGGCCACGTTGAACACCACATCGACGGGCAATTGATCCACCAGCGAAACCGGCAGATCGATCACTGCTTCCTTGATATCGGGCCGTGCCAGCGTCACGACCTCCTGCCCCGCCGTGACGACTTGCCCGGCCTCGGCCTTCCACTCGGTAACCACCGCATCGTGGTCCGTGCGCAATTCGCTGTAACTCAATTGATCGCGGGCCTGCTGCGCTGCTGCCCTGGCCTGATCCAGCGACGAGCGCGTGGTTTTCAGTTCGGTCAGGGCATTGTCCAGTTGCGCCTGCGCGCCGACGCCACGGTCGAACAATTCCTGCTGACGACGGGCATTGGCCTGGGCATTGATCCACTGCGCCTCGATACGGGCCAGATCGCCCTGGCGAGCACGCACATTATTCTGCTGATCGGTAGGGTCCAGGGTTGCGAGCAGGTCGCCCTTCTTCACTTCGCTGCCCACGTCCACATGGCGGCGTGCGATACGACCTGGCACCCGAAAGCCCAGCACGCTCTGATAGCGCGCCTGAATATTGCCGGCGAAACGTCCGAACTCCAGTTGAGAATCAGGCCGGGCCTCGACAAAGACCACCGGCCGAACCGGCTCGGGTGGCGTTTCATCCTTGCCACAGCCACTCAGCAGCAAACCGCTCAACAACAGGCAGGCCAGAGGCTTCATGGCTGCACCTGAGCATTTTGCTGCCGGGGTTGCTCGGCGATCTCGACCTGCATGTCCGGGTGTAACAACTGTCCGCCAGCCACCACGACTTTCTCTCCACTCTTGAGGCCGTCACCGATGATGACTCTGGATGTGAGGTAACGAGCGACCTGAACCTTGCGCAGGTTGACCTTGCCCTGCTCGTCTACCACCCACACGGCGGGCTTGCCCAGATGCTCGCCAAGGTCCTTGGTCAGGGCCGACCACGGCAGCTCGACACTGGAATTGGCTGGCGCGCTCAGGGCCACGCTGACCACAGAGCCCAGATCCATGCCTTCAGGCAGCGGATCAAGCGCGACCTTGACCTGCAAGGTACCGGTTTCAGCCGAAACCGCCGGGGTCACTTCGCGCACCTTGCCGCTGACCTTGATGGCCGGGTTGTCGAGCAGAGTCACTTGCACTGGCTGGTCGGTAGGCGGCTGAACGAACAGCGACTCGTAAACATTGAACACCGCATCGCGCTCGCCATCCCGGGCCAGGTCGAAGATCGGCACAGTCGCCTGCACCACTTGCCCGACTTCGGCCTGACGCGCCGTGATCACACCCGGCGTATCGGCGACCAGGGCGGTGTAACTCAACTGCTCGCGGGCATTGGCCAGTTGCGCCTGAGCGGCCTTAAGCGCGCTCTCGCTGCCGCGCAATGCCGCCTGGGCCGAATCGTATTCGCTGCGACTGGTGTAGCCCTTGGGCAACAGCTTTTCCTGACGCCCGAAAGCGGCGCGAGCCTGAGTGACCCGCGCCTGCTCGGCGGCCACCGAGGCGAGGGCCGAGTCGACATTGATCTGCAGGTCTTTGGGGTCGAGCAGGGCGAGAACCTGGTTGGCGGTGACACGATCACCGACATCCACATTACGCTGGATGATCTTGCCATTGACCCGGAATGAAAGCCGGGTCTGAACCCGCGCCTGAATATCACCGGTCAAGGCAACGCTGGCGGCAAAATCGGCAGTCTTCACCGTTTGCACATACACCCTCGGCAGATCGGGAGCCGCCGTTTTTTCCTGACCACAGCCAGTCAGGAGCGCCATGGCCGCGGCAAGGCCGAGCATAACCAGTCCAGAAGAACGAGCAGGCATGCAGACTCCTTTTGCGGCTGCCAGATGCGAGAGTGATATCACGAGAGAGGAACGTGAACATGCGACTGTGCGCAGGCGGGAGGGTTCCTTGAGTTGCTCAAGTCTTCAGAGGGTGGATTCGTATAGATCTGTAGAACTGATGCTCATCGGTCAGGGCATTGAATGACTTTTTTGTGGGAAGCCGCTTGCTGGCGACTTCACGTACAGACACAGAATATCTGCGGCTTCAGGTTTTTTCGCCAGCAAGCTGCCTCCCACAAGTGTTGTATGTGCCTTAACTGATCGGCATTGAATCTGTAGATCGGGAGTTTCTGATACGCGTACTAATGTCCCTCAGGTCCACAGGCACCGCTTCCTGAAAGTGTCTCGGCTTCACAGCAACCGCTTTCTGCAAACGCTCAAGATTCTTCGGGTTTCGAGCAGCAATCACAGTGCCGACCCGAGTACTGGAAGCCGTAACACCAAGCGCCAGCCCAGCCCATCCCATGGGCTCCAGCGCTGGAGAATCGGGAGCGACCTCAGCCACGACCTGCCGTGCTATCCCAAGCGTCGCACCTGCTACTGCACTCCCGCCCGTGACGATGGTGGAAATGCTGCCGGCACTGAAAAAACCGGCCTGTGCAGCTTTCACAGACAAAATGAAAGGCAGGGAAGGAAACAGCGTGACCGTGGCGCTCACCAATGCAGCCACGCTAAGCGTTATGCCGACGATGAACTGCCAGGACACATGCCCCTCAGGATCAATCCGGTTAGCCGGATCGCCCAGGCAATAGGCATAAGCATTCAGCCCACCCTCGCCAAACGGGCTCAGGCTGTCCGGACTGTTGAAGCGCATCAAGACCGGGTTGTAAGCGCGATAACCCTTGCCCAGCAGATAATGGCCCGTGACGGGATCGGGGCGCTCACCGTTGAAACCGGGCAGATTCCCGAGCGGAGCATGATGACCGTACGGTGTATAAGCGATGTCGGTGCGCTGCCCCGAAGCGTCCGCATGAAGCACACTGCCTGGCTGGTCGGTAGTGGTCAGCGTCGTAGCGAGAGCTTTGCCGTTCGTCGTTTGCAGTGCCAGCAACTGATTCTCACGGTGGAGAAAAGTGCGTTGCCCTGCACCCTGGATTTCGTTGGCCAGCCTGTCGGCTCGATAGAAAGACCGCGTAATCGCCTCGGCAAGCGGCGTGCGGGTCGCAAGCCGATCCAGCGGATCATATTCATAGCGGCACATGACGAGTTTTTGGGGCATGGCGAGGACCATTCTGAGCAAATATCGGAGCAAGGCTGTCCTCACCCACACCTTTAGAATGATCCCCCACGCGAGCATTGGCCACTCGTAGAATTGACAGTAGCGGTCAGGAACTCATACAGAAACAAGGGCAAAATCATGTCTCTCCACGACAGCGATAACACATCGCCATTATGCGCAAGAAGTTGCGCACTTTTCTGTGGATAACCTGTGAGTACTTCGCCCTCGATCATGTAATACAAGCCTCACAGCCAAGTGCGCAAGAAGTTGCGCAGTGGTGCGCAACTTCTTGCGCACTTTCAACGGGTTTTCCTCCCGAAAAGCTCAATACGCCGCGAATAAATCACACATACCATTGATTTATATAGCTATTTTTCGGACTGGCACAAAGCTTGATGAGTATTTGCCACCCACCAGGCAAATTCGCCTCCCGGGACCCTCAAGTTTCAGCAAGGAGAGCATCCATGGCTACACCCGCGTACATGTCCATCACCGGCGAAAAACAAGGCCTGATCACTGCCGGCGCTTTCACCGCCGACTCCGTGGGCAACACCTTCCAGGAAGGCCACGAAGACGAAGTGATGGTGCAAGCCTTCCATCACGACGTGATCATCCCGCGTGACCCACAGTCCGGCCAGCCAACCGGCCAGCGCGTTCACAAGCCGGTGAAAATCACCAAGGTGTTCGACAAGTCCTCGCCTCTGCTGCAAGCGGCCCTGACCTCCGGCGAGCGCCTGAGCAAAGTCGAAATCAAATGGTTCCGCACCTCGGCTCAAGGCACTCAAGAGCACTACTACACCACCGTTCTGGAAGACGCGATCCTCGTCAGCTCCAAGGACTACATGCACAACTGCCAGGACCCTGCGAACGCGCATTTCACGCACCTGGAAGACATCGAAATGACCTACCGCAAAATCACCTGGACCCACGAAGTTTCCGGTACTTCGGGCTCCGATGACTGGCGTTCGCCTGTGGCCTGATACGGCTGAGGTTTCAAGCATCGGCCAGCTTCTGCTGGTCGATGTTGTTTACGCCCTTTCAGAATCGAGGAACAAGGGATGTTCGCGCCGGCCAATCAGACCCACTTCAGCCTGACCATCGAAGGCTCCAACAGCGACCTGCAAGTCCTGGCCCTCAACGGACGGGAAGCCATCAGCCAACCGTTCGTGTTCGACGTGGAACTGGTCAGCGAGCAGCCGTCCCTGGACCTTGAAACCCTGTTGCACAAGCCCGCCTTCCTGCAACTTTCGCCTGACGGCAGTGGCATTCACGGCCAGATCTATCGCGCCGCCCAAGGTGACTCCGGCAAACGCCTGACCCGCTACTCGGTGACCCTGCGCCCGCAGTTATCCTACCTGGCGCACCGCATCAACCAACGCATCTTCCAGAACCTCAGCGTGCCGAAAATCATCGGCCAGGTCCTCGAAGAGCATGGCATCCAGAGCAACGCCTACGAATTCAAGGTCGGGTCGGTTTATCCCGAGCGCGTCTACTGCGTTCAGTACGATGAATCGGACCTGCATTTCATCCAGCGCCTGTGCGAGGAAGAAGGGATTCACTACCACTTCCAGCACAGCAGCACGGCCCACAAGCTGGTGTTCGGCGATGACCAGACGGTGTTCCCGAAACTCGCCCCCGTGGCCTATCAGCAAGACTCCGGCCTGGTCGCCAACGACCCGGTCATCAAGCGCTTCGACCTGCGCCTGGAAACCCGCACCAGCCGCACCACCCGTCGCGATTACGACTTCGAGAAACCCCGCCTGACGCTGGAAAGCGAAAACCGGGGCGACGCTCTGCCCGACCTCGAGGATTACGACTACCCGGGTCGTTTCGTGGACCGCGAGCGCGGCAAGCACCTGGCCAAGCGCGCCCTTGAGCGTCATCGCAGCGACTACCAGCTGGCCGAAGGCAAAAGTGATCAACCGTTGCTGGTCAGCGGCCATTTCCTGGCCCTGACCCAACACCCCAAGGCCAAGTGGAACGACCTGTGGCTGCTGACCGAAATCGTCCACGAGGGCAAACAGCCTCAAGTGCTGGAAGAGTCGGTGACCAGCGACACGACAGCGCTCAAGGACGATTTCCATCAGGGCTATCGCAACCGCTTCAAGGCCACGCCCTGGGACGTGCCGAACCGCCCGCCGCTGCTGCACCCCAAACCCCGCATCCTCGGCAGCCAGAGCGCCGTGGTCACCGGGCCGAAAGGCGAAGAGATCCATTGCGACCAGTACGGCCGCGTCAAGGTCCAGTTCCACTGGGACCGTGAAGGCCAGGCCGACGACAAGACCAGTTGCTGGCTGCGCGTGTCCTCCGCCTGGGCCGGCGCCCAGTACGGCGGCATCGCCATTCCGCGCATCGGTATGGAAGTGCTGGTCACCTTCCTGGAAGGCGACCCCGACCAGCCGCTGATCAGCGGCTGCCTGTACCACAAGGAAAACGTCGTCCCCTATGAACTGCCGGCCAACAAGACCCGCAGCACCTTCAAGACCCTGAGTTCACCGGGCGGTGGCGGTTACAACGAACTGCGCATCGAGGACAAGAAAGGTCAGGAGCAGATCTACCTCCACGCCCAGCGCGACTGGGACGAGAACATCGAGCACGACCAGAAGATCCGCGTCGGCAACGAACGCCACGACACCGTCGAGCAGAACAGCTACAGCGAGTTCAAGGCCGAGGAACACCACACGGTCTACGCCGACCGCAAGGTTGAAGCGCGGGCCGACGACCACCTGACCGTTGCGACCAACCAGCACGTCAAGATCGGAACGGGACAGTTCATTGAGGCCGGGCAGGAAATTCACCTCGACAGCGGCATCAAGATCGTCCTGGAAGCCGGTAGCGAACTGACATTCAAGGCCGGTGGCAGCTTCGTCAAGATCGACGCCAGTGGCGTGACCATCAGCGGCCCGGTGGTCAACGTCAATACCGGCGGCAGCCCGGGCGTGGGGTCTGGCATAGCGGCTTTGCTGCCCGGATTGTTGAAACAGGCCGATGCCGCCAGGGCCGGTGCGGTGCTGACACCAGCGCAAATCAATACGCTTAAACGCAACGCGCCGTTCTGTGAAGAATGCGAGAAGTGCAAGGACGGTGCCTGTGCAATCTGATCTTTTGAGCCCAACGGCATGGTTGGCAGAGCAGCCGCTGCAACAAGGCGAGCGCCTGTACCTGATCATCAGCGCGGCCAGCGACGCCGAACCTCTCAAGGACTTCTACCAGCAAAGCCATGCGCCGCAGTTGATCCCGATCTGGGGCGGCACGCCTTACGCCGACTGGCAGCCTGTGATGCCCTATCTTGCCGTGCTGAAACCCACTGCGGGTTTTCTGCAATGGATCGCCGAAACCGATGCACTCGACTGGGGCTGGCTCGCGGTATCGCGCTCGGAACCCAATACCGTGTTCGAGCATCTGCGCAGCCTGACGCAAGTGAAAATGCCCGATGGGGCCGAAGTGTTTTTCCGGTTCTGGGACGGGCGGCATATCTATCCGATTCTTGAGGGGCTGGGTGAATCGGCGGGTGAACTGATGCCGATGTTCGAGCGCTATCTGATCAATGGCCGCACTCTGGAAGTCGGACAAAGAACAGTGCCGAAAGCGAAGGATTGGCCGTGGTGGGAGGTGCCCAAAGACTTGCTGGAGAGTTTGATGGCTGAAAATCCATCCACGGTGATCGGCAACATGATGCAGTGGCTGCGGGATGAACATGCCGACCTGTACTTCTCGTTCCCTGAATCCAACCTGCAAAAAAAAGTGGCGCGTTTCGTAAAGCGTACACCGCTCACGGAAGAAAACTTTACCGGGCTGTTGAAGGCCTATCTGGAAAATGAGGTGGCGGCATGAGCATTTTGATGGGCGGAATCACCGGAGCCCTCACGGCAAAACAGCCTGATGCTCAGGCCATCATCAACGACTTCAAGAAATGCCTGGCCGATTATCGCGAGCATGCCGAAGCCTGGTATGGCGGCGTGCTGGATGCCGAACAGCAGTTCAAGGTGGGCGACGAAGTCGGTACTGCGGACAAGGACAGCAAACAGGAAAATACCCTGTATGCCAACTGCCCGGCCAACGGCAAGCTGAAGCTCGTACACAGCTTCGAGTCCGCGCGCTTTGTGCCGATTGGCAACACACCGGTGCGTCTGGTGCCCGTGGAAGATGGAGCACTCTACGGCAAGAACGAAGTGGGCCAGGCAATCGACCTGAAAATCGGCCCGAGCGGGATTCTGGAAGTTCCCAACCTCAAACCCAATCAGCAATACAAGATCACCTTTTTCCCGAACCCTACACGTGCGCAGATCGACAGCCTGTTCAACTCCTATCAGGGCGTTATCGGTGACCTGAGCGGCTGGCTGCAAACCGAATGGAGCACCGACTTCCTGCCGCTGTGGCAAGCGCATACCAACGCCTCCATGGGCGGCAGAGCTTTGCAGGAACTGGAATCTGCCTGGAAAGGTTTCCTCAAGGCGATCATGGGGCTGTGGGGCGATATCAAGGGTCTGTACGATCTGGTTGCTCATCCCCGCGAGAACTACGAAAAGCTCAAGAATTTCTTCACCGAGGAAGAGATCAAGAAGATCTATGACGCCTCCAAGGAAGCGATTCAGACAGCCCTGCTGATCGCCAGCGACGAACCACTGATGTGGATCTACGTCGCGGCAATCGTTGCCTGGGTCAAGATGCTGCCGCCGCAGACCTGCACGGAAGTGCTCGCGGAACTGACCACCGAAGTGCTGCTGAACATCCTGATCGGTGTCGTCCTGACTGGCGGTATCGGCCTGGCCGTGCGGGTCACTGCCAAAGGGCTCAATGCTGCCAAAAACAGCGGCAAGGTCATGAAGCTGATCGAAGACTTCACGTCCATGCTGATGAACATCAGCAAGAAGAACGCCACCGGCCACGCAGAAACCGCCAAGCCCCTGCTGCTCAATGGCAACTCGCCAATGAACCCGGCGCGCAAGACCAGTGTTGAAATAGCCACGCCGAAACCTGCAGAGACGGCGACGGCCCCCAAGCGCAAAGCACCCGTTTCAGGCGGTGAAGTCGAAACCGATGCGCAGATTCATGCACGCGGCAAGAAAGAAAACGCAACGCGCATGGAACAGGCGGAAAAGACCGACGACGCCTCCAAGCAATCGAAAACCCCGGCCGAGCAATCAGCCCAGTGCGCAGACAAGACCTGCACCAACGGCGAACCGGTGTCGATGGTGACCGGCGAAGAACTGCTGACCCTGACCGACGGCGAACTCGGTGGTTTGTTGCCGCTGGAGTGGACGCGCCTGTACCGCAGCAGTGCGGTCGAAATCGATAGCCGTCTCGGCTATGGCTGGAGCCATTCCCTGTCACATCGTCTGCAACTAGACGATGAAGGCGTGCTCTGGACTGACCATGAAAACCGTCAGACCCGCTTCCCGATGCCGACCGAGCAACGTCCGGCCATCACCAACAGCCTTGCCCAGGCCGCCATTTACCTGGGGGATGCCCCTGGCGAACTGATCCTGACCCAGGCCGGGCCAAAAGCACGCTTCTATCACTTCCGTGCAGGTCGCCTGACCACCATCAGCGACGCGTACGACAACCAGGTCCACATCAGCTACGACCTGGTAGACCGGATTCAGCGCATCGACAACGGTGCTGGCCGCGCCCTGCTCTTGCGCTACGACGACCGCCATATCGTCGCCGTGGATCATCAGCAACAACGCCCGGAATATAACGAGCGTGGCGAGCGCCAGGACCCGTGGCTGACACTCCAGACCCTTGTCACCTACGGCTATAACGCCCAGCACCAACTGGTGTCTGCCACCAATGCGGTGGGTGAAACCGAGTATTACCGCTACAACGACCAGCACGTCATTCTGGAGCGACAACTGGCCGGCGGTGCCAGCTTCTTCTGGGAATGGGAACGTGAAGGCAAGCTCTCGCGCTGCGTGCACCACTGGGCCAACTACTCGCAACTCGAAGCGCGTTATGAGTGGGATGACGAAGGGACGGTCAAAGTCCACAACGCCGATGGCAGCGAACAGGTTTACGTGCATGACGAAAATGCACGCCTGATCAGCGAAACCACTCCCGATGGTGCACAAACCCAGAAAGCCTATGACGATAAAGGCCGCCTGATTGCCGTAAAAGACCCGCTGGGGGCCATTACCGAGTATCAGTACAGCGAAGCCGGACGACTGGTGGCCGTGATCCCGCCGGAAGACGAACCGAGCCGTTACAACTACTTCGACGGGCAACTGGTCGAGGTCAAGCGTGGCAAGGCTCGCTGGCAATATGACCGCAATGAACAAGGCGATATCACTCAGCAGATCGACCCCCACGGCAACGAAACCCATTACAGTTACGACCGTCAGGGCCGTCTGCTGGAAATCCGTCATCCCGATGGCAGCCGTCATCAACTGGGCTGGAACGGTCTGGGCCAACTGCTGGAAGAGCGTCTGCCTGACGGTGGCCAGCGCAAATACCGTTACGACGCACTCGGTCGGCAGATCACCCGTCAGGACGAAACCGGTGCCATCACCCATTACCAGTGGGATGCGGTCAATCGCCTGAGCCAGGTCACCTTGCCAGGCGGTGCCACCCGCGCCTTCACTTACAACCCGTATGGCCGCGTCACCGCCGAGCGCGATGAGCTGGGTCGCATCACCCGTTACGAATACGCCGACAACCTGCATCTGGTCAGCCGCCGCATCAACCCGGATGGCAGCCAGTTGCGCTACCGCTACGACAACTCGCGCCTGCTGCTCACCGAAATCGAGAACGAACGTGGCGAGCGTTACCACCTCGATTACTACTCGAATGGCCTGATCCAGCAGGAAACCGGTTTCGACGGTCGCCGCACCGCGTACGAGTACGACCTCAACGGCCAGTTGCTGAAGAAAACCGAATTCGGCGATGACGAAAGCGAGTTAGTGACCGAGTACCAGCGCGATGCCGCAGGCCGCCTGCTGGTCAAGACCCTGCCCGACGGCGAAGAGATTCACTACAGCTACGACGCCCTTGGCCGTCTGGTCAACGTCGACGACGGCAACTGGCCGCTGGCTTACGAATACGACCTGCAAGACCGCCTCATCACCGAGCACCAGGGCTGGGGCACCCTGCGCTACGAGTACGACAGCGTCGGCCAGCTCAAACACTGCCGCCTGCCCGACGGCAGCACGCTGGATTACCACCATCAGCGCGGCGGTCAACTGAGCAGCATCGACCTCAACGGCTCGCGCCTGACCGCTCACCAGTTCAGTGGCGGTCGTGAGCGCCAGCGCCAGCAAGGCCTGTTGCTCAGCCAGTATCAGTACGACGAACAAGGTCGCTTGCAGGCGCACAGTGTCAGCCAGCAGGACCGCAGCCTGTTCCAGCGTCGCTACGCCTACGATGCCAACGGCAACCTGGCGGGTATCGACGACAGCCGCAAGGGCAACCGCAGTTTCCATTACGACCCGCTGGACCGCCTGATCAACGTCCGCGGCAACACCCCGGAAACCTTCGCCCACGACCCGGCCGGTAACCTGCTGGGCCAGGGCGACCTGCCCACCGCCAACCTGGCCAACGTCAAGGGCAACCGCCTGCTGATGCAGGGCGACCGTCATTACGACTACGACGCCTACGGCAACCAGATCCGCGAACGTCGCGGCGCCGGGCAGAAACTCGTTACCGAATACCGCTACGACGCCCAGCATCGCCTGATCGGCGTCAGCCTGCCGGGCGGCAGCACCGCCACTTACAAATACGACGCCTTCGGCCGCCGCATTGCCAAGACCGTCGACGGCCACACCACCGAATTCCTCTGGCAAGGCGAACGCCTGGTCGCCGAAAGCGCCGAGAACCGCTACCGCAGCTACATCTACGAACCCGGCACCTTCCGCCCGCTGGCCATGCTCGACGGCGAAGGCCCGCGCAAAGCGACACCGTTCTACTACCAACTCGACCACCTCGGCACCCCGCAGGAACTCACCGACTACAGCGGCGAGATCCTGTGGTCCGCCAAATACCGCGCCTACGGCAACCTCGCCGCCCTGGACGTCGCAGAAATCGACAACCCACTGCGCTTCCAGGGCCAGTATTTCGATGCAGAGACAGGGTTACACTACAACCGCCATCGCTACTACAATCCGGGGACTGGACGGTTCTTGACGCCCGACCCGATCAAGCTGGCGGGTGGGTTGAATAACTATCGGTATGTGCCTAACCCTACGGGGTGGGTGGATCCGTTGGGGTTGAGTGATAGCTGTCCAGGATCCGGCAGCACGCCTCCCAACAATTCGGCGAACGCAACGAAACCTGACCGGATACCCATGTCTCAGGCTAAGTACGATGAAGTGATCAATCTGGAGAGAGGAAACAGACCCACTGACACGCGCGAATATCTGCCAGAGCAATACGTAACAATGCACGAAGAAGCCTTCCGGCAGCAAGGAGGCTCGTTTGTTGTTATCGACGAATGGATCGAACTCTCGAGCTACCCTACTTTCCCGCCTAGAAAGTTTGTAGGCCTACCATCCGAAATGAATAAGGTAGTCGCCAAATATAAAGCGAGCGGCGGTAACTGGGAGGTACTTAACAGAGAGCTAAACCTTGGCACAAAAGACCTCTCTAACTCCAGAATTTATCTTGTAAACATTAAACCTAACGACCCTAGATTTAAATATGAAATCCCAAATGGCAATGAAGCAGGCGCTTATCCTAAAGAATGGGTTCCAGGGGGAGAAACCAAGAGTGGAACGAAAGAAGCTGCACTGGTTGGATCAGAGAAAATCGACCACGGCATGGATATGAACAAGCTTTTGAGCCAGTTTGATGATTGGGAGCAACTTCAATGAGAAGTAATTTTGAAACAGCCTTAAACAGAGATGAATTCCCAGACTACTTCAGAGGGATTGGCATATACTTCACAGCAGACCCTGACTGGGGTAATCAGCTTCACATCATGAACTGGCAAGGACTCTGCGGCTTCATCAAAACACACAAGACCCCAGATACAGTACTAAAGAATGCTTTTACAAAGTATTTGGACACAGTAGATACCACTTTAAAAGAAGCCGAAGATTTATTTGAAAATATAGTTTGTTATTACTACATGCGCAAAAAAGTTCCTGCTTTATCTGCAAATGGGCTCGACCTGATTCTTGATTTACCTAGCATACAAAGACAAAAGGTATCAAACATCATGCGTTTTCTACGCCAAGAGCTGTCCAAAGCTGACAAAAATCAGGACCTAGAGCTTTACAATCGACGCATGGCAATACTCATCAGGGATGGTGGTCCTAAAGACATCGAGAATCTGTAGATCATCCGGAATTTATATAATGCTGTAACACGCGAGCCTCCCAACAGAAGACACTTGGAGTATCGCCTGACAACCTGTAACTTCAAATAAATCACCAAGCCAATTTGAAGACTGGGAAAAGCCCCAATGAAAACAAAGTTTCAGACTGCCCTAGAAAAAAACGAACTCCCTGAATTCTTCAAAGGCCAAGGAGAATACTTTTCAAGGGATCCGGACTGGGGTGACCACCTGCATATAAATAATTGGCAAGGTTTATGTGGTTTCCTAAAGCAGAAAGAACAGCCAGCCAATATACTACTAAAAGCATTCAGCGAATACTTGCAATCATTGCAAATCACCTACAAAGATGCAGATTCCGTATTACTCAATATAAGCTGCTACTATTCAATACGAGCAGATACTAGTTTTATGTCGACTGATGATTTCGACTTAATACTTGCTCTCGACTCTGGCAGCAAAAAAATAATAGGCGAACTGTTCAGACTGCTTCGCAGAGAATATGCTGCACACAATGCCGGCAGCCCCGTAATCAGCTTCGATCAATTCCTCTCCGAAATAAAGGATAATGGTTGCACAGTAGACGTCGAAAAGCTGTAAACAATAGAAGATTTCTTACGCTGTAGAGCCTTCATGACAACCACCTTTGAAATGGCTTTAGAAAAACATGAAATTTCGGAGTTCTTCAAAAGGAAAGGTTATTTACTTTGCAAGAGGTTCAGACTGAGGCGACCACATAAGCAACTGGCAAGAAATGAGCAGTGTTCTAAAAAACCAAAAGCCCGCACAAGAGACCTCAACGGCCAATTGCTGAAGAAAACCGAATTCGGGAACATTCTGAACAATATGTGCGAGCAAGTCTGACCTCACTCGCACCTTCACACTGGTATTGGTCACTCGTACATCAACGCACCTCTACCCGCGCCAAAGACCGCTCCAGTTCCGTCTTGGCCATGCCAATCAAATGCACCACCGAAAACGCCAGATCACGTTTTGGGCCGTTGAGGGTGTCTCCAGTTTCATAGGCCGTAGCGGCAGCGCAGCGCAATAGCTCGCTCACATGCAACAGCGATTCTTCAAGAGATTGAAGGGGTAGAGCTGGTGTTGAATTGATCATGATGTTCTCTCTGAATTGGGGCCACCAGCATTCGCTGCTAAACGAATGAAAGGTGGCAGCTTTGACGCGGGTTAGCAGACCGGTAGAGAACACAAGACCCGGCGCACCCGAAGATGCCCCACGCAAAGCCGCCATAAACGGAGCTTGCGCTGTATGTGTTCTGAAACAGGCTGCTAAACCCGATCACTGATATTCAGTGACCGACGCAGCCTAGAGGCCAGAATTCACATGCGCAAGGGCTCAGGATTCTCTCGGAAACTTCACGCAGAAGAAAGGGAAAAGGTTGTCGGATTAGGTGATCGGAGGCAGGATTTTCGTTAGCGAACGTAAATAGGTCCGACGGTAGCCGCATCCCCAAGACCGTTGACGGCCACCCCACCGAACTCCTCTGGCAAGGCGAACGCCTCGTCACCGAAACCGGACGAAAATGGCCCTGGCTCATGGAGCGATGCGCGCATCAGGGCAGAGTTTGATACTTTGCAGCTCTCGATGCGCTCTGTTTTTTTCGATCTAATCGATAACAAAAACCTCACAACCGAAAAAGATTTTCTTGATAAAATAACGGCAATACTCGGCAATATCGACACGATAAACTTCTGAAAAAATATAATGGCGATCTCAGGAGTCGAGTACGCCGCTTTAATTACTGGGAAACATCAGTGAAAAATAAATTTGAAGCAGCAATAGATAATGATGAGATCTCAAAATTCTTCAAGGGAGAAGGCACTTATTTTGCAAGAGGCTCAGATTGGGGCGACCATTTATACGTAAGTAATTGGCAAATTATGTGCAGTACTCTCAAAAAGCAAAAGCCCGCACAAAGCCTACTGACCCATATATTTGAAGAATACTTAAGATACCTCGACGATTCCTATAACGATGCTGAAAGCCTACTGCGCAACATATCGTCTTACTATACATTAAAAAATAAAATTCCATTTTTATCTGACGAAAACTACGACCTAATCGAAAGCCTCGACAGCGTAAGCAAAATTATTGTCGGCCGACTTTTCCGTTTTTTGAGGGAAGAGTACGACATAAAAAATAAAGATTTACCCAATAACACATTCCCCCAAGAGATTGAAAGTTTAATAAAAAAAGGATGCACTATAGATCTTGAGAAATTGTGAACACTATGCAGTGCATGCTGTTATTGGTGAAATCATATGCAACCCTGTCTTGGCCCACAGAAATTCATACGGCCTGAAAACGCTGACGACTGGAAAAACCTCAATGAGAAGCAATTTTGAAACCGCCTTAAACCGAAATGAATTCCCAGACTATTTCAGGGGGCTAAAAAATTATTTCACCCCTGACCCTGATTGGGGTACTCAGCTGCACGTTATAAACTGGGCGGGACTCTGCAGTTTTCTAAAAACACACAAAACGCCCGACCTTATATTAAATAATGCTTTCAGAAAATATCTAGATACAGTGACTCTCAACTTAAAAGACGCAGAAGATCTATTTGACAATATAGGTTGTTATTACCACATGCGCAAAAAAGTTCCCGCCCTATCCATAAATGAATTTGACCTTGTTCTTAACCTACCAAACGCAGAACGTAAAAAGATATCCGAATCTATAAAGCTTTTAAGGCAAGAGCTAACCAGATCTGATGACACTCAGAAAATGAAACTCTTCATTCATGACATGGAAAGATTAATCAGAGATGGTGGCCCTAAAGACATAGAGAATCTTTAGAGGGCAATGCATTCGGCTGACACTGCAGATTATCAGTCCTTTTGAGCCAGGCGACACGGGCGGAACCATGAAATGCTTAACGATGAGCAAGCGCGTGACTCATTAAAGAATCTAATAATAAAATATCTGAAAGACAAAGATCCAGAGGCTGACCGACTTACAGAAATCGTGGAAGATCGTTCACGCCAAATCCCAATCAGAGGCGTACTGGAACGCATGAAAAAATTACGACCACCTGCCATTTACCAAGCAAGAGCTAGATATAATCGAAGATCTTTTGTACTCGTATGGCTAGTATATTTATTTCCAAGCGCCTCCTGAGCCTTTCGCGAATGAATTCGCTCCTACTCAGCAATACCGATCAGTTAAGGCGCAAACAAAACTTGTAGGAGGCAGCTTTCTGGCGCAAGGGCTCAGGCTTTTCCAAGAAAGTTCATACAGAAGAAAGAGCAAAACCGGCAGGCAAAGGCATGCACTGGCTGGTTTGCAGAGCACTGCGTAGGAGCGAATTCATTCGCGAGGCGTCATTGAAGGCGATACATGTCCTTCGGATGTAAGGGCCTATCGCGATGAATTCGCTCCTACTCAGTAATAGCGATTAGTTAAGGTGCAGAAAACCGACAGATATTAGTAAGCGTACGGGGAACACGCCTTGCGCAAGTCAGCCCGGCATCCACTGATGCGGCAAAAGTTGGTCAATCTCACTGGCCTTGTGCGTCGGCAACCGGCTCAGCACATCCTTGAGATACGCATACGGATCATGCCCGTTCATGCGCGCCGACTGGATCAAGCTCATGATCGCCGCAGCCCGCTTACCACTGCGCAGCGATCCTGCGAACAACCAGTTAGATCGCCCCAAGGCCCATGGTCTTATCGTGTTCTCGACAGGATTGTTGTCGATGGGCACAGCCCCATCGTCCAGGTAGCGCGTCAGCGCTACCCAGCGTTTCAAGCTGTAGTCCAAAGCTTTGGCCGTAGCCGATCCTTCGGGCACAAGCTCGCGCTGAGCCAGCATCCATTCGTGCAACTTCTCAGCGATGGGCGTCGCTTTTTCCTGACGTAATCGCTTGCGATCTTCATCGCCCATTTCCTTGGCTTGCCGCTCAACCTCGTACAAACCGCCAATCGAGTGCAGTGCCTGTTCGGCCAACTGACTTTTATTCGCCACGTGCAGATCGAAGAACTTGCGGCGGGCGTGAGCCATACAGCCGATTTCGGTGATGCCCAGCTCGAAGCTGGCCTTGTAGCCTGCGAAGTCGTCGCACACCAGTTTGCCGTTCCAGGAGCCGAGGAAGTTGCGGGCATGTTCACCCGCGCGACTTGGGCTGAAGTCGTAGACCACCGCTTTAAGCGCCGAAAATGGCGTGGTGCAGTAAGCCCATACATAAGCGCGGTGAGTTTTCTTTTCGCCGGGTGCGAGCATCTGCACCGGCGTCTCGTCGGCATGGACAACTCGCTGCGCCAGTACTGCTTCTCGCAGCGCATCAACCAAAGGCTGAAGCTGCACGCCAGTTTGCCCGACCCATTGGGCTAGCGTTGAGCGCGCAATTGCCAAACCGGCGCGGCCGAAGATTTTCTCCTGACGGTATAGCGGTAAGTGGTCGGCGAACTTCGCCACCATCACGTGAGCGAGCAGGCCTGCAGTAGGTATGCCCTTGTCGATTACCTGGGCCGGCACCGGTGCCTGGATCAGCGTTTCGCACTGGCGGCAGGCCCACTTTCCACGCACATGCTGCTCTACCGTGAACACGCCCGGTGTGTAATCCAGCTTTTCGCTGATGTCCTCGCCGATGCGCTGAAGTTGGCAACCGCAAGCGCACTGAGTGTTTTCCGGCTCGTGGCGGATCACTGTGCGTGGAAACTGCGCAGGCAGCTGCGCACGTCTGGGTTTCTCACGAGGCTCGGCCGGTGCAGTTGGCGGATTGGCCGCCTTCAGCTCGGCTTCGATTGCTGCAAGGTCGGTGTCGAGCAGGTCGTCGAGGAGGCTGCCTTGGTCAGGGCTCAGTTGCTCACTGCGCTTGGCGAACTTGTGGCGTTTGAGGATCGCGATCTCATGGGCAAGCTGCTCATTGACCGTTTCGAGGCGTTGGATCTTCTGGCCCATCGAGTCGACCTGGGACAGCAACTGCAAGGCCTGCTCGGCCAAGGCGCGTAGCTGTTCTGGTGTCATCTGGTCGAGGCTGGGCGAGGAAGTCATGCCGCTGATTGTGCCAGAGCAGGCGATCAGCGGCGATAAACCGATGGGCTAATAGAAGGTGTTATAGCACTGTGATGGTGCCTCCCGCGCCGACTCGCTGCCAAGGCAAGCCCAGCACCAGCGCCTGGAGTTGCTCGCTGTCGAGTTGTACTTCCAGGCCACGATGGATGCCAGGCCAGTGAAACTTGCCTTGGTTCAATCGCCGCGCAGCAAGCCAGATGCCGACACCGTCGTGCACCAGGACTTTCATTCGGTTGGCCCGTCGATTGGCAAAGAGATAAGCGCAGTGCGGCTTCGCCGCACCAAATACCGCAATCACTCTGGCTAATGCTGTTTCCGTACCGGCGCGCATGTCCATAGGCTCAGTGGCGAGCCAGATGGCGTCGATGCGGATCACTGGGCAAGCCCACGGATAAAGCGGGCGCAACCATCTGGGTCTGAAGATGGCCATTTCACGGTGAGTATTTGCTGGCCGAAAGGAATCTCGAGGCTGATAGGTATTGGCTGATCTGGCTGGGCTGTGGGCGCGAGTTTCACTGGAACAAAAGCGGGCGGCGTCGGTGGCTGGCAATTGCGATACGCAGGAATCCATTTTCGAACCAGGTTAGCGTTGATGCCGTGACGCAGGGCAACGCTGGCCATTGATACGCCCGGTTGTAGGCATTCCTGGACGACTTGGGCTTTAAAGGGCTTGGGGTAAGAGGTTCTTTGGCGCATGGAAATCCTGACAAGAAGGGTGATGGTGTCCACGTATTTTTTAGGTGGACACCATCGCCCTTATGGCTGGGATCGGGTAGGTGAGTTCGCCGGACGATTACAGATATTAGTCGCCAGCAAGCTGCCTCCCACCATCAGCTACCCGATCCGCCATGAGCTTCTTCAAAGAAGTAATCCTTCCAGCTCGCAGCCTTGTTTTTCAACACGCCCAGTTCATGCAGTTTTTCGGCATAGATGAAGGTGCGTTGCGGGGTGATGGTGAAATCGATTTCCGGGTCGGAGACGATTTTCTCTACAAGCGGCAGCGGCAGTTTGGATTGTTCGACGCGGATGTAGGTTTTGGCTGCTTCCGGTTTGTCGGCCTTGATGATTTTCTCGGCCTCGGCCAGCGCGTCGTAGAACGCCTTGTAGGTCTTGGGGTTTTCGTCGTGGAATTTTTCGGTGGTGTAGAGCACGTTGAAGGTGGCCTGGCCGCCCAGCACGTCGTAGCTGCTCAGCACTTTATGGACGTTGGGGTTTTCCAGCGCCTGGTATTGGAAGGGCGGGCTGGAGAAGTGCGAGTTGATTTCCGAACCACCGGCAATCAGCGCCGAGGTGGCGTCAGGGTGCGCGAGGCTGACGGAGATGTTGTCGAACTTCTTGAAGTTCTCGTTTCCGAACTCCTTGGCCGTCTCGATCTGCAAGGTACGCGACTGGAAGCCCACCCCTGCCGCCGGTACGGCGATGCGGTCTTTGTCGGTGAAGTCTTTCAGGGTTTTGACGTTCGGGTTGTTGGTCAGCAGGTAGTTGGGCATCGAGCCCAGCGAGGCAATGGCCTTGACGTTCTGCTTGCCCTTGGTGCGGTCCCAGATGGTCAGCATCGGTGGCACGCCTGCCGATACCACGTCCAGCGCCCCGGCCAGCAATGCTTCGTTCATGGCGGTAGCGCCGGAAATGCTGTTCCAGTCGACCTTGATGTCCAGGCCTTGCTCTTTACCGTGCTTTTCGATCAGTTTCTGATCACGCACTACATCCAGAATCAGATAGCCAATGCCGAACTGCTGGGCGATGCTGATCTTGCCTTCGGCTTGCGCGCCACCGCTGAGCAGTGCGCCTGCCAGCCCCAGAGCTGCTGCCAGTGCAGTAAGTACCGGACGTTTGAAAGAAGTAACCATGAAACCCTCACAAAAATTCGAAAGACGATAAGAAACCAAGCGTTCCATGCACTTAACGCTGCATGCCCCAGCGCTTGACGGTCAGGCGCTCGATGTTGGCAAACAGCAGGTTTTCCACCAGCAGGCCGATAAGAATCACCGCCGCCAGCCCCGCAAACACTTTGTCGGTATACAGCTCGTTACGGTTCTGGAAGATGTACCAGCCCAGACCGCCCTTTCCCGAGGACGCGCCGAAGACCAGTTCGGCCGCGATCAGGGTGCGCCAGGCGAAGGCCCAGCCGATTTTCAGGCCAGCGAGAATCGAAGGCAGCGCAGCCGGAATCAGGATGTGCCAGACAAAGCGCAAACCCTTGAGGCCATAGTTGCGACCAGCCATGCGCTGGGTTTCCGAGACACCGAGGAAACCGGCGTAAGTATTGAGCGCCAGCGCCCAGAGCACCGAATGCACCAGCACGAAGATAAGGCTGTTCTGCCCAAGCCCGAACCACAGCAGCGCCAGCGGCAGCAGGGCAATGGCAGGCAGCGGGTTGAACATCGCGGTCAGGGTGCTGAGCAGGTCACGGCCCAGTTGGGTCGAAACCGCCAGGGTCGTCAGGCCGAACGCGAGGACAATGCCGATCACATACCCCTGGATCAGTACCTTCAGGGAGATCCAGACCTTGCCGGGCAATTCACCGGTGATGATGCCGTCATAGAACGCCGTGGCGGTTTGCAGAAAGCTGGGCAGCAGAAGGTCATTGTTCTGGATACGTGCGGCGACTTCCCAGAGCACGGCCAGCAGGACCATGATCACGCTCTTGCGTACCCAGCCCCGTTGCCAGATGCGTTGGGCCAAGGGGATATCGCGCACCAGATCCTTCTGGGTGAAGGGCTCCAGCGTGACTTCGTATTCTTCACGAACGGGGGGTGAAAGGCTCATGTCGGGATCTCTGTGTTCAGGTCGAGGCGCTTGGACGGGCCTCAATAAGCGATGCGGATATCCTGGAAATTCAGCTCGGACTCGGCCTGGCCGGTTTCGCCTTCATCGAACAGTAAGCGATGGATGCGCTGCGCGGTCTGCTGGAAACCGATGCCGCCGAGGCTTTTCAGGTCGTACTGATGGCTGTTGATTTCCGCACGCACACGACCCGGATGAGGTGACAGCAAGAGAATGCGGTTGCCGACCACCAGCGCTTCTTCGATGGAATGCGTCACGAACAGCAGCGTGAAACGCACTTCTTCCCACAGCTCCAGCAGTTCTTCCTGCATCTTGCGTCGGGTCAGGGCATCGAGAGCCGCAAAGGGCTCATCCATCAGCAGGATTTTCGGTTGCATCGCCAGGGCACGTGCAATCGCCACCCGGGCTTTCATGCCGCCGGACAGGGTGTGCGGGTAAGCGTCGGCAAAGGCACTGAGGCCAACCTTTTCCAGGTAGTAACGCGCACGCTCCAGAGCTTCGGGACGCTTGAGCGTGCGCGAAGCCAGTAACGGGAATATCACGTTCTCGATCACGGTCTTCCAGGGCGGCAACTGGTCGAACTCCTGGAACACCACGATCCGGTCCGGGCCTGGCTCCTTGACCTGCACACCTGCCAGACGAATCTGCCCTTCACTGGGCTGAATGAACCCGGCCACGGCCTTGAGCAAGGTGGACTTGCCGCAACCGGAAGGGCCGAGCAGTACGAAGCGATCCGCCGGATCGACTTCAAAACTGACTTGGTGGGTGGCCCGCACTACCCGCTCGGGCGTGCGGTATTCAAGGCTCACGTCCTGAACCTTCAACAAGGCCTCAGTAGCATGCTGAGTGGCCTGTTGCGTGTTTGTACCTTCGCTAGCCGTATGGCTTTGCACTGCAGCATTCATGACCAATTCCCCTGAATCAAAACGGCGCATCGCCTTGAATGGTGGTGCGATACAACTTGCGTCGCAGATGGGCCGGGCAACCGGCTGCCAGATGGATCAGGGAGCGGTTGTCCCAGAAGACCATGTCGTTGGGCTGCCATTGATGGCGATAAATATGCTCGGGACGCACGCTATGGGCATAAATCTCGCTCAGAATCTGACGGCTTTCGTCCTCCGGCAGCCCCACGATGCGGGTGGTGAACCCCTCACTGACAAACAGCGCCTTGCGGCCGTTTTCCGGGTGAGTACGGACGATCGGATGGGTCACTTCCACGACTTGGGCCAGTTGCTCCGGGGTCAGAGTCGGGCGCCAGCTGGCTGCGTTATGCCCTTCGGCATAGCGGGCGGTATAGCTGTGAACGGCTGAACGACCTTCGACCGCCTCGCGCAGATGCTGCGGCAGGGTTTCCCAGGCCAGGTGCATGTCCGCGAACAGGGTGTCGCCGCCTTCGCTTGGCAGTTCCTGGGCGTACAGCATCGAGCCCAGACTCGGCAGTTCCTTGTAGGACAGATCCGAATGCCAGTACTTGCCCGCATCTCCCAGACCCACAGGCTGGCCGTTCTCGACAATGTTGGAGACGATCAGGATTTCCGGGTGGTTGGCCAGCAGGAACTGCTTGAGCACATGGATCTGCAACACGCCGAAACGGCGGCTGAAATCGATCTGTTGCTGCGGGGTGATGTGCTGGTCGCGAAAGACGATCAGGTGGTAATCGAGATGCGCCTTGTGCACACGGGCAAAGTCGGCGTCATTGAGGGTTTTGGACAGATCCAGCCCGACGATTTCCGCACCCACCTTGCCGGTGAATGGACGCACCTCGAACTGTTGCTCTGCGGCTTGGGTAGACGATGAAGCGAGGGCGGCTGCGGACATATAGGCTCCGACTCCAAAACATGTAGATGAATATAGAGTCAGAACTTTATAGGTATAAGAAACTAAATTTAAATACCGTTATGGAATATTCATAGCGCGGAAAGAGCTAGGAGGCTTCGCGGCTGAAGCCGCTCCCACAGAGTAATGCCGATCAGTTAAGGCACAAGCACAAACAATACCTGTGGGAGGCAGCTTGCTGGCGAAAAAGGCCTTGAAACTGGCCGATATTCTGCGTCGTATGCTGAAGTCGCCAGCAAGCTGCCTCCCACAACGGGAAAGGTATTAACCGAACCCGATCAACAATCAGAACGCTGGCAATACCGCGCCGTCGTACTTCTTGTTGATGAATTCCTTCACTTCAGGGCTGGTCAACGCCTTGGACAGCTTCTGGATAGCGTCGCTATTGGCGTTGTCTTCGCGAGTGACCAGGTAGTTCACGTAAGGCGAATCGGAGCCTTCAATGATCAGTGCATCCTTACGCGGGCTGAGCTTGGCTTCCAGCGCGTAGTTGGTGTTGATCAGCGCAAGGTCAACCTGGCCCAGAGAGCGCGGTAGCAAAGCCGATTCCAGCTCGCGGAACTTCAGTTTTTTCGGGTTGGTGGCGATGTCTTTTACCGTCGACAGGGCGTTGGTCGGGTCCTTGAGGGTAATCAGACCGCCCTTCTGCAGCAAAAGCAGTGCACGACCGCCGTTACTGGCTTCGTTTGGAATGGCAACGGTTGCGCCTTCTGGCAGATCGGCCAGGCTCTTGTGCTTGGAGGAGTAAGCACCGAAAGGTTCTACGTGAACGCCGACGCCGGTCACCAGTCTGGCGCCCTTGCCCTTGTTGAAGCCATCCAGGTAAGGCTTGGTCTGGAAGTAGTTGGCGTCCAGACGCTTCTCGTTGAGCTGCACGTTAGGCTGCACGTAATCGGTGAAGACCTTGACTTCCAGATCCACGCCTTCCTTGGCCAGAGTTGGCTTGATCAGCTCCAGAATTTCAGCGTGTGGGACAGGTGTCGCGCCAACCACCAGTTTTTCGCCAGCCTGAGCCAGGCCAATGGAAAGCGCAGCCGCCAGAGCGGTCAACAACAAGGTCTTTTTCATGCAATGTCCTTAGGAAATCAAAGTCGTGGAAACGACAGCTCACCAATGTGTTGCCCCCGATGCACAGGCTATCGGGGGCATGGAGCGGACATTACCGGGCTTTCTTATTCCTAGAAAAGATTTTTTTGATACGTCCTTATATCTGTTTGATTTTAACCACCGTATTGCACGCAAAAAAACGCCCCGTAAGGGGCGCAGGACAAAAACAGGGCTGACGTTTCAATCCTTGGACTGAATGCGCTCCAGCAACCGTTTGACGGCCAGAAGCTGTTCTTCCTTGGCATCCACCAGTATCTGGCCCACCAGCCGCTCGACCTCTGCAACCGGATTGGTGCTTTGTGGCAGGTTCAGGTGCTCCGGCAGAATCTCTTCGCCACTGCTGACCAGCAGCGCAAAGTGAATGACGTTTTCCAGTTCCCGTGTATTGCCGGGCCAGCTGTGGGATTGCAGGGCATGCTGCGCCTCATCGCTGAGCAACTGCACCGGCAGGTTCAGGCGCTGGCTGTAGATGCCCACGAAGTATTCCGCCAACGGCAGGATGTTGCCGGGCTGTTCGCGCAGGGCCGGCAGATCGAGCCGCCCTTCGCTCAGGTAGTGATAAAGCCGCTCGTGAAACTTCCCGGCTTCCACAGCCTGGGCCAGGTCGATACTGGTTGCAGCCACCAGCCGCACATCAACGGGGCTGGGTTGATGTGCGCCGACGCGGGTGACTTCATGGTTTTCCAGCGCCGACAGCAGCTTGATCTGAATCGGCAGCGGCAAGTCGCCGATTTCATCCAGATACAGCGTGCCGCCATTGGCCGATCCGAACCAGCCAGCACGGCTGCTCCCCGAAACGCTGTGGGCGCCTGCGGCATAGCCGAACAACTCCGCATCGGCGTAGGACGGGCTGATGGCACCGCAGTTGACCGACACGAACAGCCCGGAGCGGTCACTGCCACGGTGAATGTGCCGCGCCAGCAATTCCTTGCCGGTGCCGGATTCGCCGCGAATCAGAACCGGCAGCGAGCGCGGAGCCAGCTGTTCCATTTCTTCGCGCAACTGACGAGAACGTGGATCGATGAAAACCAGTGCTTTGGCGCGGATACTGAGGGGACTCTTGTCCGCCTCAGGGAACGTCAGCAGCGGCTGACCAAAATTTTCAAGGCTCATGACAAACTCCCGCCTGAGCCTTGCCAGACTCAAGCGTTAAAAACAGGCAGACCCGAAATGGCCCGACGAAAACGTGATATGGCCGCCAGGTATGAACTCATGCCCGACGACGTGCGTGCTGTTCCAAACGGTTCTGCAGGCGGTACAGGTAAGCGAAACCCTGCTCCCAGCGTTGATGACCCGACTTGACGTTGATATGCCCCGCCTGACTCAGGAACCCGACTTCCGCGCCCCAGTTGCGAGCCATTTCCAGGGCACGCTGGGAGCTGACGGCAGGGTCGTTGTCCGAGCTGACGATCTGCGTCGGGAACGGCAGGAGGTCCTGGGGAATCGGTGCAAAATTACGTAATGCAGGAGGGCAGTTGGGGCGCTCCACATCAGCGGGGGCCACCAACAGCGCACCATGCACCTGACGCAAGGACTCCAGCGGAGCCAATTGCGCCCAATGCGCAACGGTGATGCAACCCAGGCTATGAGCGATCAGGATCACCGGCGTGTCTTGCGCAGAAATCATGCGCTGCAACTCGCCAACCCAGTCCTCACGGCGCGGCTTGAGCCAGTCGTACTGCTCGACGCGCGCGCTGTTGGGGAGACTGGCCTGCCAGTGACTTTGCCAATGATCCTCAGGCGACCCTTGCCAGCCTGGCACGATCAGGTAACGGATCGACTCGTTATGCATGGGTTCGCCTCCTGCATGTGGGCACTCATGAAACGAGTATAGGGAGGAAACTTATATCCGATAAGGAATAAGTAGCTATTTATTAATAACCAAAACAAATATGAGACACAAAAAAAAGGAACCGCCCCCTGTCTCAAGGACGATCCCTCTAAAAATTGCTTTCAGGAAGGAAGATAAACCCGACGGGTTACAGGAAAGCTACAGTGGACAACGTGGCTCGATCACCCGCATCTTCATATGACTCGTTATGCATTCAGTCAGCCGGCACTTGCACAATTGTCATAAATGCTTCCATGCTCTGATTTCGGTATCGTGCAAAGGAGTTGCCATCGATACCTGTCGGAACCGCCCGACGTGAGTAACAATCGATGACAGGAAGGGTCATTCATATGCCCGAGTCAAACAGCTTTTCCACCTGGACCCGCGCCTTGCGCAAACAACTCGATGTTCTGGGCCTGGACAGCTTTGCGCTGTGCAAGGACGCCGGACTTGATCCCCACCTCATTGACGCTCCCAACGCCGAATACTCACCAGACGCAACCCATCGACTCTGGCAACTGGCGGTTGACGCCAGCCATGATCCGGCGCTGGGCTTGCGGGTCTCGCGCTTCGTCAGCCCGACCACCTTTCATGCACTGGGCTACACCCTGGTGGCCAGCGAGTCCTTGCGGGAAGTATTCGAGCGCATCGTGCGCTATCACTCGATGGCCGATGACGCACTGGCCTTGAGTTTCAAGCGAGTCGATGAGCACTACGAGCTTCGCTTCAATACACCGGCAGGTTCTGCGGCACCCGCCCATGAAGTGCTGGATGCGTTTGCCGCCATTTATGTGCGCACCTGCCGTAACCGGCTGGGCCGCAACTATGCCCCGCTGAGCGTCCACTTGCAGCGACCCGCACCCGCCAATCCCCAACCCTGGCAGGACTTCTTCCGAGCGCGACTGTACTTCTCGGCAACAGAAAACCTGCTGA
The DNA here is from genome assembly GCF_018343775.1 of Pseudomonas cichorii. Classification (NCBI taxonomy): domain Bacteria; kingdom Pseudomonadati; phylum Pseudomonadota; class Gammaproteobacteria; order Pseudomonadales; family Pseudomonadaceae; genus Pseudomonas; species Pseudomonas cichorii. The sequence continues at coordinate 314,562 of NZ_CP074349.1, read as the reverse complement.
CATTCGCGTGCGCCGACTTCGACAGCCATCTGGACGACAACCCCTCGCAACTGAGCGAGCCACCCCACAATAGCGAACAGCTCCAGCCGCTGATCTGGGAACAGCGCGTACGCTCGGCCATCGAGAACCTGCTACCGGAAGGTGAGCCCTCGGCCGAAAGCATTGCCCAAGCCTTGAACCTGAGCCCGCGCAGCCTGCAACGGCACCTGGCCGACGAAGGCTGTCGCTATGACCTGCTGCTCAAGCAATGTCGCCAGAACCTGGCACTGCTGCACATGAGCGACCCACAGGTTTCCCTGAGCGAAGCCGCCTACCTGCTGGGCTTTGCCGATATCGACAGCCTGAACCGCGCCTTCAAACGCTGGACAGGACAAACGCCGGAGCAGTATCGAAATGAGTTGGCGAGGTGATTGTCGGGCTCAGCCCATAACCCTGGCCCGCGAGAAATTGGCAACCTTGCGCAACCCGACCACATCGAAGACTTCCACCTGTTCCTCGCCAAGGCGCACGATCTTGCGCTGATGCAGATCGTCGAGGGCTTCGAGTACGTCAGGTCGGGACAGCGACAAGGTGTTCGAGGCCAGGATGTCGTCCAGCGTGACAAGGCGTCGTGCGTGGCTCAAGTGCCCATAACCTTCGCACAGCAGCAACAGGCGCCAGGCCACGCGGGCACGGGCGGGCAGTTGCTTCATTTTCTCGGTGCCGGGCAAGGCCAGGCCCAGCTTGTGGCTGAGCAATGCCTCGAAGTAACGCCAGTGCTGCGGGTTCTTTTCGAGCCACTGGACGAGTGTTTCATGGGGGATCTGCAGGAAGATCGTCTGATCCACCGAGTACGCATCCAGCATGCGGGGCATGCCGTCAAACAGCGAGACTTCGCCAAACCAGTAAGGCGGCCGGACCTCCTTGAGCCGTGGCGCCAGGCGCTGTTCGTCAATGCCCCCCATGCGCACAGAACCTTCGAGCAGGACATAAAGCCCGCACGGAGGGTCACCTTTTTCAAACAGCAGTTTGCCGGGTGTCTTGCGCCGCTGCCGAGCAGCGTCAAGCAAGCTATCCTGCAAGTCGGCAGGTAAATAGGTAAACCAGTAATCGGACAGTAATCGTGACCGCCATCCCGCTCCATTTGTCATGTTTGCTCCCTTTTTTTCCAAACGCTCGTATTGCAAAAGCGATACGGTAGCCCAACCCGATAATCGTCTCAGGCAGGAATAATAATGAAAAACCTTGTCGATCATCTCAGCCAATACGCGGCGTATCACCGCGATTCACGCAATATCGTGACCCACTTCGTGGGAATACCCCTGATCGTGCTGGCTGTGGCGGTATTGCTGTCGCGTCCGGGCTGGGACGTGGGCGGGCTCTGGTTATCGCCTGCGGCGTTCGTGGCGCTGGCCTCGACTGTGTTCTATCTCAAGCTGGATCGGGCGCTGGGGCTGGTGATGGCTGTGATGCTCGGGCTTTGCATCTGGGCAGGTGCGAATCTGGCGCAACAGGCCACCATGGTCTGGCTGAGTGCGGGAGTCGGGTTGTTTGTAATCGGCTGGATCATCCAGTTCATAGGCCATTACTACGAAGGCCGCAAGCCGGCATTCATCGACGATGTGACGGGCCTGATCATCGGTCCATTATTCGTCGTGGCAGAACTGGCGTTTCTGGCGGGGATGCGCAAGCCATTGCAGCATGCGATCGAAGAGCGTGCAGGGCCGGTTCGGCGCAACACAGCAAAAGAAGCGGTGTAACGCTGTGTAGGAGCGCATTCATTCGCGAAAAAGTTCGCGAATGAATGCGCTCCTACAAGCATGTACTAGACGCCCGAAACCTTCTGCCAGACCTTCGGTTTGAAGAACAACGTCTCGCCCCGCGCCAGACCTACCAGGCTGTCGTGATCCTTCACCACTTCAACCTCGATCAGATCGCTCTGGCCTTCGGCCTTGAGGGTTATCCTCGTGGTGGCGCCCAACGGACGAATGTCGCGGACTTCAGCAGCGTGGTGGTCTTCCAGCTCCTGACGTGACAGCGAGACTTCGTGCGGACGGAACAGCACATGACCGTCGCCCAGGCTCAGGCGGTTCGAGTCGCCCAGGAAGTGATAGACGAAGTCGTTGGACGGCGCCTCGTAAACCTCACCCGGCGAGCCGATCTGTTCGATCACGCCCTTGTTCATCACCACGATGCGGTCTGCCACTTCCATAGCTTCTTCCTGGTCGTGGGTCACGAAGACCGACGTCAGGTTGATGTCTTCGTGCAGGCGCGCCAGCCAACGGCGCAGTTCTTTACGAACCTTGGCATCCAGCGCACCGAAGGGTTCGTCCAGCAACAGCACCTTGGGCTCGACCGCCAGGGCCCGCGCCAGGGCGATACGCTGGCGCTGACCACCGGAAAGCTGCTCGGGGTAACGGTCGGCCAGCCAGTCCAGTTGCACCATGTTCAACAGCTCATGAACCTTGGCGGCGATCTGGGTTTCGTTCGGACGCTGATTCTTGGGCTTCATGCGCAAGCCAAAGGCAACGTTGTCGAACACGGTCATGTGCCGGAACAGCGCATAGTGCTGGAATACGAACCCGACATTACGGTCGCGGACATCATGACCGGATACATCTTCACCGTGGAACACGATGCTGCCTGCATCCGGGGTTTCCAGACCGGCAATGATGCGCAGCAAGGTGGTCTTGCCGCAGCCTGACGGGCCGAGCAAGGCAACCAGCTCGCCACTCTGGATATCCAGATTGATAGCGTTCAGGGCCTTGAAGGCGTTGAAGTTCTTGCTGACGTTACGGACTTCGATCGACATGATTTATTCCTCCGCCGCGCTTTGGCGCAGACGGTTAATGCGGGATTCGCTCCACTGCTTGAGCAGCAGGATGAACAGCGCCAGGATCAGCAACAAGCTCGCCACGGCAAAGGCTGCCACGTGGTTGTACTCGTTGTAGAGGATTTCGACGTGCAGCGGCAGGGTATTGGTAACGCCGCGGATGTGGCCGGACACCACCGACACCGCACCGAACTCACCCATGGCCCGTGCGGTACAGAGCACCACGCCGTAGATCAGACCCCATTTGATATTGGGTACCGTGACGTGCCAGAACATCTGCCAGCCATTGGCGCCCAGAAGGCGTGCGGCCTCTTCTTCCTGGGTGCCCTGCTCCTGCATCAGCGGGATCAGTTCACGGGCCACGAAAGGCACGGTCACGAAAATGGTCGCCAGCACAATTCCCGGCAGAGCAAAGACGATCTGGATGTCATGGTCCTGCAACCATGGCCCGAACAGGCCCTGGGCGCCGAACATCAGCACATAGACCAGACCGGCGATGACCGGCGATACCGAGAACGGCAGGTCGATCAGGGTCACCAGAATGCTCTTGCCCCGGAACGAGTACTTACTCACGCACCAGGCGGCGCTGACGCCGAAGACCAGGTTGAGCGGGACCGAGATCAGCACCGCAATCACCGTCAGCTTGAGGGCCGACAGCGCATCGGGCTCAAGAATCGCGGAGAAGAACGCACCCAGACCGTTTTTCAGCCCCTGGGAAACCACGATGAACAGCGGCAGGCCCAGAAACAGGGCAAAGATCAGCCAGCCAAGACCGATCAGGATCCGGCGCGCTGTTGAATTGCCACGGCGTGCAGCGTTGGCATCGGCGGCGGCAGAAACAGATGAATAAGACATGCGCGCCTCCTCAGGATGGGGTTTCGATGCGCCGCTGCAACAAGTTGATCAGCAGCAACAGAATGAAGGAAACCACCAGCATCATCACGCCGATAGCCGTCGCACCGGTGTAGTCGTACTGGTCCAGTTTGACCATGATCAACAGCGGCAGGATTTCGGTTTTCATCGGCATGTTACCGGCGATGAAGATCACCGAGCCGTATTCCCCGACACCACGGGCGAAGGCCAGGGCAAACCCGGTCAGCCACGCGGGCAACAAGGCAGGCACCAGAATGTAGCGAAACACCTGCAAAGGGCGAGCGCCCAGACAGGCCGCCGCTTCTTCGACCTCACGGGGAATATCGGCCAGCACGGGCTGCACGGTACGCACCACAAACGGCATGGTCACGAACGTCAGCGCCAGGGTGATACCCAGCGGGGTGTAGGCAATCTTGAAGCCCAGATCCGTGGCGAACTGCCCGACCAGACCATTGGGCGCATAAAGCGCGGTCAGCGCGATACCGGCAACGGCGGTTGGCAGAGCGAACGGCAGATCGATCATCGCATCGATGATCTTGCGGCCGGGGAAGGTATAACGCACCAGCACCCAGGCCAGCAGCGTACCGATGACGCCATTGATCAGGGCTGCGTAGAACGCGGTACCGAAACTCAGCTTCAAGGCAGCAATCACGCGCGGAGCGGTGATGATGGTCCAGAACTGATCCCAGGTGAGCTGCGCGGCATGAACGAACATGGCCGCCAGCGGTATAAGCACAATCAGACTGAGGTACACCAAGGTGTAGCCCAGCGTCAGCCCGAAGCCGGGTATGACGGGGGAGATACGACGCGACATAAAAGTCCTTGGTTCCGCTTGCACAAAGCCCGGAAACGAATCCGGGCTAATGAACGTGTCCTGGACGGCACTGCTTTCGGGGCAGTACCGCCTGGTTGCACAGATTACTGCGCTTGGTAGATCTGGTCGAACACACCGCCGTCATTGAAAAATTTCGGCTGCGCAGTTTTCCAGCCGCCAAAGTCTTTGTCGATAGTGACCAGCTCCAGTTTCGGGAATTGCTTCTCGTACTTGGCGGCAACTTCCGGATCACGCGGGCGGTAGAAGTTCTTGGCTGCGATTTCCTGACCTGCCTTGCTGTACAGGTGCTTCAGGTATTCGGTAGCGATTTCGGTGTTGCCTTTCTTCTCGGCGTTCTTGTCGACGACCGCAACAGGCGGCTCGGCCAGGATCGACAGGGAAGGTACGACGATATCGAACTTGTCGTTGCCACCGTCTTCCTTCAGAGCCAGGAACGCTTCGTTTTCCCAGGCCAGCAACACGTCACCCTGACCGTTGTTGACGAAGGTAATGGTCGAACCGCGAGCACCAGTGTCCAGGATCGGCACGTGCTTGAACAAAGTCTGCACGTACTCCTTGGCCTTGGCTTCGCTGCCACCGGACTTCAGGCCATAGGCCCAGGCTGCCAGGAAGTTCCAGCGCGCACCGCCGCTGGTTTTAGGATTCGGAGTGATAACCGAAACATCCTTCTTGATCAGGTCACCCCAGTCCTTGATGCCTTTAGGGTTGCCCTTGCGCACCAGGAACACGATGGTCGAGGTGTAAGGCGTGCTGGCATCTGGCAGGCGAGTCTGCCAGTTCTCTGGCAGAGTCTTGCCCAGCTTGGCGATTTCATCGATATCACCAGCCAAAGCCAGGGTCACGACGTCAGCGCGCAGACCGTCGATGACCGCACGGCCTTGCTTGCCCGAACCACCGTGGGACTGCTTGACGGTGACGGTGTCGTCCGGATGAGCCTTTTTCCAGTAGCTGGCGAACTCTGCGTTGTACTCCTGATACAGCTCGCGTGTCGGATCATAGGACACGTTGAGCAATTCATAATCCTTTGCAACAGCGGAACCTGCAAAAACAGCGCTGGCCAGAGCAGCCAAAGCGAAACGGCGAATTGACATAAGGTGGAGCTCCTGGAAATTCTAAGTGTTGGCTTTTTTGGATTCTTCTTGGCGCTTCAAAACCGCATTCGGAAGGGAGCGCTGCTGTTCACGGGTGTATCAGGAGTCAAAGTGAAGCCCTCCGGTTAACCAGTCGGGTATGCAATCAGCTCGGCTTGGCGCCAGAGTTCTGCAAACGAAACTTTTCCTTACGCTCGATCTGAACCACTTGGGCGTTATGCACAGTGATTTCGACGGCGCCAAAACGCAGGTCACGCAGCGCACTCTGAATTTCACGCAGAATTGCTGCTTCGTCCTGACCGTCAACACTACGTAGAGATGCGCTCATAATCGTATTCCTTGAAATTTGAGAGGCCTGCCTGTCGCGACTGGGGGCGATGGCTTGTGGCGGTGAGGCAATATTAGATACGCAGAGTTATTCTTAAAAAGACTATTTAAGAATGCAGATATAACCAAAAGTCATTTGGCGTTGCAGCATGCAGCCGGAGCGCCTTGCACGCCCCGGCAGGCCTGGATTCCACAGGCGAAAATCCTTCAGATAACGCGCTGACGAAAGTCCGGCGCTCGCAACCAATCGATCTTTTCAGCAGGCATCGGCCGAGCGAACCAATAGCCCTGGCCAAGCTGGCAACCATTTTCCAGCAGAAAACCTGCCTGCTCGGCCTGCTCGATACCTTCAGCCAGCACCCGCATCCCCATGCTCCTGGCCAGGGCAATGATGATGCGCACAATCGCGATATCGTCCTCATCGACAGGCAAACCGGCAACGAACCCCTGATCGATTTTGAGTTTCTGTACGGGCATGCGCTTGAGCCGCAGCAACGATGAGTAGCCGGTGCCGAAATCATCGATGGCCAGGCTCAGGCCCAGATTGCGCAATCGATGCAGTTGTTCGATGGCCTGCTCGGGGTCGTCCATTACCGCACTTTCGGTAACTTCCAGCTCCAGAAAGCCAGGGTCGAGCCCGGTATCGCGCAGCACCTGAGCCACTTGCCGGTCCAGATCACCATGACTGAACAGCCGGCTGGAGATATTCACCGCAACAAATGACAGGTTGACGCCCTCTTCCAGCCAGGTGCGCATCTGTCGGCAGGCCGTGTTCAAGACCCAGGCATCGATATCGGCAATCAGGCCGCTCTGCTCGGCGATCGGAATGAATTCTCCCGGCGAAACCATGCCACGCCTTGGATGCTCCCAACGCACCAGAGCCTCAACCCCCTTGATACGGCTGTTCTGCAGGTCATGAATCGGCTGGTAGAACACCCGCAACTCCTGCTGCTCGATGGCCCGGTGCAACTCACTGGCCAGTTCAACCCGCTGCTGGGCATGCGCGGTGAGTTCTTCGGTATACAGCGCATAACCTTCGCGCCCGTCGCTCTTGGCCTTGAACAGGGCGGAATCTGCGTTGCGCAACAATTGCACCACCGTCAGCGCGTCGCCGGGGAACAGGCTGATGCCAATACTGGCGGTCATGAACAGCTCGTGATCGTCGAGCAGAAACGGCTTCTTGAAACTGTCGATGATCTGCTGGGCCAGGGCGGCGGCCTGCACGGTCTGCTGGCAGTTCTTCACCAGCAGCGCAAACTCGTCGCCGCCCAGTCGCGCCAGTGTCAATTCGCTGTCGAACAGGCTCTTCAGGCGCTCGGCCACTGCCTTGAGCACCTGATCGCCAACGCTGTGACCCAGGCTGTCATTGATGTTCTTGAAGTGGTCGAGGTCGATGAGCAGCAAGGCGCAACCGCGCTTGCTGGAACGGGCATGGGCCAGCGCCTGAGTGGCACGATCCGTGAACAGCAGCCGATTGGGCAGGTCTGTCAGGGCGTCGTAATGAGCCAGTTGGGCCAGTTCCTGCTCGGACCGCTTGATGGCCGTGATGTCCGAGAACACCGCCACGAAGTGCCTGATCTGGCCATCCTGATCCTTGATGCCACGAATGCTCTGCCACTGTGGATAAATGTCGCCGCTCTTGCGCCGGTTCCAGATTTCGCCACTCCATTGCCCGGCACTGAGAATGGAACGGTACATCTGCCGATAGAACTCGGGGCCGTGGCGCCCGGACTTGAACTTGCTCGGGTTGAAGCCCAGCACTTCATCGGCCTGATAGCCGGTGATTTCCATGAAGGCGCGGTTCACATGAACGATCAGGCCCTTTTCATCGGTTACCAATACCCCTTCGCGGGTACTGTCGAAGACCGCCGAAGCCAGCCGCAGGCGCTCCTGATCTTCCTCCTGCTGGCGACGCAATTGCGCGTCGATGCCCATGAACCTGAGCAATCGGCCACGGGCGATAAAAACCATGACCGCGCTGAGCACTACCCAGAGATAAACCCCAACCTGCTGCCAGAAAGCCAATCGAGCCGGTTCTTCGATCCAATGTGGCAGCAGCTCGTCGCACGCCACAAACCACAAAACAGAGGACAACCCGTACAAAAGCGCGGTCCGCAGGGCCTCATAAGAAGAATTGTTCATAAGAATGCATAAAGCCTTACAAAATGACCGGATTATAAAGCAAGAAACATCCTGCGACTCTTATCTAAAAGAGCGACTGGTTTTCTGTGAAAGCTAAGTGATAATGCGCTTGTTACTTTGTTTTTCACACGCGTCTCTACCGAGGGCCAAACAGCCTATGTGGTACAACGGTTTGCTCGACCTTTCCGTCTGGCAGTTAATAGCAGTCACGCTGGTAATGACCCACGTGACCATCGTCGGCGTTACGGTTTACCTGCATCGCTACTCCGCTCACCGCTCCCTGGAACTCAACGCCGGGCTCAAGCACTTCTTCCGTTTCTGGCTGTGGCTGACCACGGCGCAGAACACCCGCGAGTGGACAGCCATCCACCGCAAGCACCACGCAAAATGCGAAACCGCCGATGACCCGCACAGCCCGGTCGTCAAGGGCCTCTCCACCGTTCTGCGCAAGGGTGCAGAGCTGTATCGTGCCGAGGCGCAGAATCAGGACACCTTGCGCATCTACGGCAAGAACTGCCCCGAAGACTGGATCGAGCGCAACCTCTATTCGCGCTACAAGATGCTGGGCATCGCCCTGATGGCCGTCATCGACCTGGCGCTGTTCGGCGTGCTCGGTATCACCGTCTGGGCCGTGCAGATGATGTGGATTCCGTTCTGGGCCGCTGGCGTGGTCAACGGTCTGGGTCATGCCGTGGGCTATCGCAACTTCGAGTGCCGCGATGCGGCGACCAATCTGGTGCCATGGGGTATCGTGATCGGTGGCGAAGAACTGCACAACAACCATCACACCTATCCCAACTCGGCCAAGCTGTCGGTCAAGCCATGGGAGTTCGACATGGGCTGGGCCTGGATCAAGCTGTTCAGCGCGCTGCGTCTGGCCAAGGTCCAGCGAGTCGCGCCGATTGCCCACCGGGTCGAAGGCAAGGGCCATATGGACATGGACACCGCCATGGCGATCCTCAACAACCGCTTCCAGATCATGGCTCAGTACCGCAAGCTGGTCATCGGCCCGCTGGTTGCACAGGAGCTGGCCAAGGCCGACGCCTCGGTGCGTCACCAGTTCCACCGCGCCAAACGTCTGCTTTCCCGGGAAACCAGCCTGCTGGAGGACAAGCATCACGTACGCATCCAGGCCATGCTCGAACACAGTCATGCCCTGAAAGTGATCTACGAGAAACGCCTTGCCCTGCAACAGATCTGGCTCAAGACCAGCAGCAACGGCCATGACATGCTCAGCGCCATCAAGGACTGGGTACAGGAAGCCGAGGCCAGCGGTATTCAGTCACTGCGCGACTTTGCAGATCAGCTGAAAACCTACTCCCTGCGCCCCGCTCAAGCCTGACACCGTTGATCGGCGTGCCCACCTGGGCGCGCCGATACCGGAACTTCCCTCCTGAAAATCAATCTCAAAGGCTTCCCCATAATCCGTTTGGGTGGATGCTGCGGCCTTGGCCGCACGTCATTTGAGATGCCGCACGATGGAAAAGCAGACAGCAATCGCCCTACCCACGGCTACGCAAATAGCCGAGATGCCTGCGGCAGCAGAAACCCTGCTGGCCCTGATGCATGCCCAGGCAGAAGTAGCTCGCCTGAGCGAGCGCGAACAACTCTTCAGTTCACTGCTGGTGAGCGTCAATGCCGTACTGTGGGCATTCGACTGGGAAACCCAGCGCATGGTCTATGTCAGCCCTGCCTACGAGAAGATATTCGGTCGCTCGGCAGGCCTGCTGCTGGCTGACTTCGCGGAATGGCGCGACAGTATCTATCCCGATGACCTGAACTACGCCGAACGCAGCCTGAGCGACGTCATCGAAAAAGGCTCCATCGAAGATCGCGAATACCGGATCATCCGGGCCGATGGCGAGATCCGCTGGCTGAGCGACAAATGCTTCGTCAGCCACCGCACCGATCCCAGCCAGCGCCTGATAGTGGTCGGCATCGCCGAAGACATCACCGAGAAAAAACACCTCGAAGACGAACTGCAGCGCCTGGCAACCACCGACGTGTTGACCCAGAGCAGCAACCGTCGTCACTTCTTCGAGTGCGCCCAGCGCGAGTTCGAGCTGGCACGGCTCAATGACACACCATTGGCCTTTCTGCTGCTGGACGTCGATGACTTCAAACTGGTCAACGATACCTACGGCCACCAGGAAGGTGATGTGGTGCTGCAGCGTATCGCCGAAAGCGGCCGCTCGGCGCTACGTCGCGGTGATCTGTTCGGGCGTATTGGCGGTGAAGAGTTTGCAGCGGTATTTCCTGGTTGCGCCCCTGAGATGGCCATGCAGATCGCCGAGCGCCTGCAACGTGAAATCCAGCGCCAGAGCTTCCAGTGCAATAACACCACGTTCGGTATCACCGCCAGCCAGGGCCTGACCAACCTGGGCCCGGAAGACACCAGCCTGGAAGCGCTCTATGCACGAGCGGATGCGGCGATGTATCAGGCAAAGCGTCAGGGCAAGAACCAGATTGTTCTGGTGTGAGGCCTTCTCGAATGAACTCATTCGAGAAGGCCTCACCCCTTCGGCAACTCCTGAACCCCGACGCCCGGGTCTTCCACACTGGCAACTCCCGGATCCACAGGCTCTGACGTAATATCCAGCAGGTCCCTATCAGCCTCTTGTTCAGGCTCAGGCTCTGCCACTTCAGCCACCACCGGCGCCAGCAGGCTTGGGTCGGTTACGCCCGTGAGCTTCTTGCGCAGACGCTGCAAGTCCCCAACGCTCAATTTCAGCAGCTTGGCAGACTTGGTCTTGACCAGCGTCGTCACGCTTTCATGCTCCCCCAGACGGGCCATTTGCCCGGCGAGGTTCATGGCCAGCACTTCACGGGTGTAGATGCCGGTGTTGTACTGATACACCGCCGCAATCAGCTCACGCAGCTCAAGCGGCAGACGCCAGCGAGTGCGCAAGGCTGAGCCGTAGGCAGCAGAGTATTGTTCCAGAGATTGCCTGATCACCTCTTCGTCCAGATGACCGCCTGCCAGCAACCACTCCTGCAGACAGCCCAGCACCGCCAGATCTCCCAGCGACTGCAGCAAACCCGCGCAGAAGCATCGCTCGACATCGAGTTCCAGCATGCCACCCAGAATGCGTGCGTAATCAGCTGTGCGTTGCGACATTGTCCAGAACTTGCTGGCCTCGACCAGCAGTGCATCGTTTGTCAGCACCGCCATGCGCTTCTTGGCAAGGGCGGTCACGATACTCGCACTCTGTACCGCCCCCAGCACACCAATGGCCAACCCCAGGGTCTGGACAGGCTTGCCCAGGTGCTGCGCCGCGCTATTGGCGGCCGCGATCAGTACCGCCGTAATGTGAGGGTCGTTGCGCAACTCCTGCTCGAGCAAGGCAGCATCAATGCTACCGCCACTCTGGCTGAGCTTGAGCGCGGTGGCGACATCCACAAACAGTGGCGCGCCATCAGCCACATCACGTCTTTTTTCGAGAAACTTGGTCAGGGTCAACCCGGGTGTCAGTGCAGGCATCTCACCCGGCACGGGTGCACGACGTTCCAGCAACAGGCCTTCAAGGCGCTGACGCAGCCCTTCGGTATTCAGAGGTTTGGTCAGGTAAGCCGTAGGCGCAAGCGGCAGGACTTCGCGCACGCTGGCGCTGTCGCTACGGTTGCTGAGCAGAATAAAAGGAATGGGAGGCTGACGACGCAAGGCGCGGATGCCCCGCAGCAGACTCAAACCGTCGATAACCGGCAACTCCCTGGCCGCTACCACCAGGTCCGGCAGATGTTTCTTGATCCATTCAACGGCCTGCTTGCCGTCGCTGCACATCTCCAATTCGACGTCAGCCCGCACGCTCAACACCAGATCACTGAGGGTTTCGCGAACCCATGGATCCGATTCAGCAATCAATACGCGAGGCATCGCAGTCAAATCTACAGCAGTCATCAGAACTCTCCGACATCGATTCGCTCACCTTAGCCAAAGCCTTCGTCCGGATATATAGCTGTAAGCGATAAATCCTGTTCTCAAGACGAAAAAACCCTGCCGAGGCAGGGTTTTTTCTGTCTGTCTGGTCACAAATCACTCAATCTGTAACCGCACTTTTTCAGGCCAGCTCTGCGAAACACTCTTCCAGAATAGCCAGACCTTTGTTCAGCAGCTCATCCTCGGCCGTCAGAGGCACCAGAACGCGCAGGACGTTGCCATAAGTACCGCACGACAACAGGATCAGACCCTTGTCACGGGCCTTGGCCACAACCTGAGCGACAGCAGCAGCGTTTGGCTTGTGGCTGTCACCATCTTCAAAAAGCTCGACAGCGATCATTGCGCCCAAGGCACGAACTTCGCCGATGACCGGGTATTTGGCCTGGATGGCTTTCAGACCGGAAACCAGGTGCTCACCCACTGTGTTGCAGCGCGCCAGCAGGTTTTCCTCTTCAAACACTTCCAGAACAGCCAGGGCCGCGGCACAGGCTACCGGGCTGCCGGCATAAGTACCGCCCAGACCGCCTGGAGCGATGGCATCCATGTACTCGGCCTTGCCGCAAACGCCCGCCAGCGGGAAACCGCCTGCGATGGACTTGGCAAAGGTGGTCAGATCGGCAGCAACGCCCATCTGCTCCATGGCGAAGAAAGTGCCGGTACGGCCAGCGCCAGTCTGCACTTCATCAGCGATGAGCAGAATGCCGTGCTTGTCGCACAGCTCACGCAGACGCAGCATGAACGCCTTCGGTGCCACATAGAAACCACCTTCGCCCTGCACAGGCTCGATGATGATAGCGGCAATATCCTTGGGCTCTGCGTCGTTCTTGAAGATGCGCTCGATGCTGGCAATGGAGTCATCAACGCTCACACCATGCAGCTCGCACGGGTAAAGGGCGCGGAACACACCGCCCGGCATCAGGCCCATGCCGGCCGAGTAAGGCACGACTTTACCAGTCAGCCCCAGGGTCATCATGGTACGACCGTGATAGGCACCGGTGAAGGCAATCACGCCTGCGCGGCCAGTCGCTGCGCGAGCGATCTTGACGGCGTTTTCCACAGCTTCGGAACCGGTGGTCACCAGCAGGGTTTTCTTGGCGAAATCACCTGGAACCCGAGCGTTGATTTTTTCGCACAGCTCTACATACGGCTCGTAAGCCAGTACCTGGAAGCAGGTGTGAGACAGCTTGGTCAGTTGCTCTTGTACGGCGGCGATGATTTTCGGGTGCAGGTGACCGGTGTTCAGTACTGCGATACCGCCCGCGAAGTCGATGAACTCACGACCTTCGACGTCGGTAACGGTGGCGTTCTTTGCCGATGCGGCAAAGATCGGGTGGATCTGACCAACGCCACGTGGGACAGCGTTCTGGCGGCGTTGCATCAAGGATTCGTTTGTATTGCTCATGTATTCCTCATTCGCCGCTCATCGGTCGGCGTAGTTCAAGGATTAAGCAGCCGGGGTGGGCTGCAGCAGCATACGATGATCGACTGCTGCAACGCCCGGCTACCGGTCAAGCCCGCAGCGTCAAACGCTCAGGCACAGGTATTTGATTTCCAGATAGTCTTCGATGCCGTACTTGGAGCCTTCGCGGCCCAGCCCCGAGGACTTGATGCCACCGAACGGAGCCAGTTCGTTGGAGATCAGGCCGGTGTTAATACCCACCATGCCGTACTCCAGCGCTTCGGCCACACGGAACACGCGGCTCATGTTCTGAGCATAGAAGTAGGAAGCCAGACCGAACTCGGTATCGTTGGCCAGCGCGATCACTTCAGCCTCGTCCTTGAAGCGGAACAGCGGCGCCAGCGGACCGAAGGTTTCTTCCTTCGCCACAGCGGCATCCTTGGGCACATTGACCAGAATGGTCGGCTCAAAGAAGGTACCTTCCAGGCTATTGCCGCCGAACAGCACTTTCGCGCCTTTGCCGACAGCATCGGCAATATGCTCTTTAACCTTGGCAACGGCCTTCTCGTCGATCAGCGGGCCGGTGGTAATGCCTTCTTCCAGACCGTTACCGATCTTGAGCTTGGCAACTGCGGCCTGAAGCTTCTCGGCGAATGCATCGTAAACGGCGTCCTGCACATAGATACGGTTGGCGCAGACGCAGGTCTGACCGTTGTTGCGGTACTTGGAGATGATCGCGCCATCGACGGCCTTGTCCAGGTCAGCATCGTCGAACACGATGAAGGGCGCGTTACCGCCCAGCTCCAGCGACACTTTCTTGATGTCCTGCGCACATTCAGCCATCAACTGGCGACCGATTTCGGTCGAGCCGGTAAAGGACAGCTTGCGCACGATCGGGTTGCCAGTAAGCTCGCTGCCGATATCGCCAGCGCTGCCCGTCACCACGCTGAACACGCCAGCAGGGATGCCAGCACGCTCAGCCAGCTCAGCCAGGGCCAGTGCAGAATAAGGGGTCTGCGAAGCGGGCTTGAGCACCATGGTGCAGCCGGCGGCCAGAGCTGGACCGGCCTTGCGGGTGATCATCGCGGCCGGGAAGTTCCACGGCGTAATGGCAGCTGTCACACCAATCGGCTGCTTGAGCACGATCAGGCGCTTGTCCGGCTGATGGCCCGGAATCACGTCGCCATAGACACGCTTGGCTTCTTCGGCAAACCACTCGATAAAGGAAGCTGCATAAGCAATCTCGCCCTTGGCCTCGGCCAGCGGCTTGCCTTGCTCCAGCGTCATCAGACGGCCCAAGTCATCCTGATTCTCGATCATCAGCTCGAACCAGCGGCGCAGCTTGTTGCCACGCTCCTTGGCGGTCAGGGCACGCCAGGCTGGCAGCGCCTTGTCGGCTGCTTCGATGGCACGGCGGGTTTCGGCAGCGCCCATCTTTGGCACGGTACCGAGAATTTCATGGGTCGCCGGGTTATTGACCTTGATCGTCTGACCACCGTCCGCATCCAGCCACTGGCCGTTGATATAGGCTTGCTGGCGGAACAGTTTGGAATCTTTGAGCTGCATGTCGGCCTCCTAAACAGCACCGCACAAGGGCGGAGCGAACTATTGAATATCGATGCACCCCGTTTGGAAGCCATCGCCAGGAAAACATTCCATCGGCCTCAGCGACGCATGTCGCGGAAAAACGGGAAGACCGAACAAGAGCGTTTGAAATCTCAAACGAATCCTAGGGACTGCTGGGGTAAAGGACAATAGGCTGTTCAAAAAAAAGAACAGGCCGACAATGGAAAGATGAACGTCCCTGGCTATTGGAAGCTCTTGAGCACCGTCAGCAGGCTTGCAAGGTTGTCAGGCGCCCTAGACTGGCCAACCGCCTCAGTCGCCTTGGCAGCGCAGGTGGTGTCGAGGCTGTAAAGTGGGCGAGTCGCCAAAAGAGCATAGATGTGAAACCACAGAAGCAAAAGTCGCGTTTTCCCACCAGAAGCTAAAGCCAGCATGGACGCCCGCCCGTCAGATGAGTATCATGGCGCCCGCGTTGCACTCGTAGCTCAGCTGGATAGAGTACTGCCCTCCGAAGGCAGGGGTCGTGGGTTCGAATCCCGCCGAGTGCGCCATCTTCCTTTCCCTTGGTTCCAAGGGTTGCCGCTTCAGCCGAAAACTCTCTTGCTGCTCAACCAGAACCGCCAATGCTGACGGGCTAGTTATATCCTGTGCGTAATCGCTGAGCGCAAACCCCACCTTGAAGCAGGTGGGGTATGAAGTCACTTGATGCGAACTCTAGACGTGCTGGGCCGCGCTCACTTCAGTGAAGTCTTGAGCATGCCGGACAGCGGTACGGCGCCTGTGAAAAATATAGAGCGCCGTGAGTATCCAGAACGAAATCATGGTTTCCAGAAAGCTGAAAACCTGGTTATTCGCCGGGATATACAAGAACATGATGGCAAATAACGGCAGCAGCATTTTCGCAAAGAAGTCATCATCATTGACCACGGCAAGGTAAACGTTTGCGAAATACCAGCCCAGGATCAACATGACAATCGACACGCCAAAGAAGCCGACATCATTTGCCATGTAGCTGTAGAACGAATGCCAGTAAACATTCTCGTCCCACCGTGCGGTAATTTTGCGCTGGAACGTTCTATCCCTTACATCAATGCCAAGGTGCTCGGCGAAAACTCGCTGCAGGAATACCGAATGCCCGATGCCATATGAGCTATCGAATTTCTCTCCAAGCGCAATGGATACGCCTTGGTAGCCCTGAACCAGATAGACGGTCAGCTTTTCATAGAAGTCGGTAAGGTTGGACTTCTCAGGTACGACTGCGACTGCAACCTGGGCAGGCACATCTGCCACTTTGGCAATCTGTGGCAAGGCCGCAGTTTCGATCTTCGCAGGCAACTCCGGAGTCATCGCCTTTGCCGGTAAAGGTGCTGTATTGCTCTTCGCTGTAGCTTCCTTGTTATCAACCGTCGCTGGCAAGGCTACAACATTGGTCTTGGCAGGCCGCACAGTAATATCGACGCTTTCCGGTACGGCTGGAGCAGTGTCTTTCACAGGCGAGTCTGCACCCTTGGCTTTCTCAGCCGGATCCAGATCGCTTTTGAACACACTTCCCGTTTCATTCAAGTAGCTGAACGAAACCGGCTTTTCGTCTTCAAAGAAAACCTTGTAAGGCGATACTCCGGATTTGACGCTATAAAACTGCCAGAACGAGAACAGGAATATAAAGACCAGGAAGAACAGAAAGGTCTTGCGCCGTCCGAGTTCGACAAAAAACCCGGCAGACTTATTCGAAATAACCACACCAAACAAGCAAACCGACACAACAAACAGGTAATAAAAATTGATTGCGCTCAGACTGGAGATGATACCCGTGCACAACGGAAGCATGACCACCAGAAAACCCACAAGCTTGCGCGTGGTACTCAGCCGGTCCCAGAAGAACACCAGGCCTGGCAACAGGACGTACTTGAACACTCCGAAAAACAGGAGCATTCCTGTTACATAGGCATTCCCCGAAAACCCTTCTCTTGAGGCAGCAGAAGCATAAAAACTTCTCACCTCAGCAGGCGCCAATAACCCCTTAAGCAACTCCGAGAAAAAACCGGTGGGGAAATATGATCTGGAAAGCGTCGTATTGCGATGAAGGATAACCATCGCAATGAAAGCGAAGACGATAATAATCCAGTAATATCTCAAAAACAGATTATCACCGTTCGGTTCAACAGCCCTGTCCGGCTGTTTTAGCGAGAAACGGCAGGAAAGAAGATACCCGGCGATAAAAAACGCGTGATACAGGGATACGACAAAAAGGAATTCTTTTTTGTTTTCGACAGGCCAGATCACCGGACCGAAAAAAAACAGCCACAGCGTGAAGAGCAGATAGCTTTCAACAAGTAAAAGCGGTATGTAAAATTTAGCAGTTTTCATCCAGCCCACCGAAGAAGATTAAACCTGTTCCAATACCCAGAAACTTCAAGCTCATCCGCTGCCTACTCATGCCTGGCGGTGCCCTGCATGAAAATCAGACGCCCTTTTGCTGACCAGTTCATAGTGGGACTTGTGGCGCACTGCATCGGGAGTCGACTCGGAATAACGCTTCACGGTTGGCACGAGTCGTGTAACCAATCGAAGCAGATAAACATAGTAGTTCAGATTGAGCAGCTTTTTCAAAAACCCGTTATCCAGGTTGTAGCAATACAGGCGATTCTTCAAGAGAATACGTCCGAACCAGCCTTTCTCCAGAGAGAGCATGTGGTTGAAGATATTCAGCTTGTCCTTGTCGAAGTCCGACCCCCTGACAAGATACGTCGATCCTGATGTGCGCCGGTAGTACACATACACTTTGCTGGACTGGTGAAAACTGACATTTCCATAAAGCTCGGCAGTCTTTACCAACATAGGGAAGTCTTCAGTCACGCTGTAGCTATTGATGAACTGGCAAAGCTCATCATTCAGCAGAAGTTTTTTATTGCAAAAGAGATTGGGCGTATTGATGCTGCTGATGTTTTTCAGACGCGCCATGAACGGCTTGTCTTTATAGATGGTATCAGAAGCCAGGATATGGAACAGGGTCGAAGGTGAATTGATAATCTCACCATCGATCAACAGCAGCGGCAGACCTGAATAATAGTCATGAGTGCTTAACTGTTCGGCCTCTTCGAAAAGATTCACACACGAGTAGACATCATCGCCAGCGGTAATCTTGAACAGCTCACTCTCAACATGAGGCCAGATACGGGTGTAGTTAAAGCAGGTACCATTGTTTTTTGAATGGTCCAGAACCTTGACATCATGAAACAGATGACCATGAACAGACAGCCAGCGATTGACCAGCTCAATGGTCTTGTCCCGGGAACAGTCATCCGCGATAACCAGACAAAAATCGTAGTCGGCACCGAAGCTTTCTATCAGAAATCTTATGCTTTCGAGGTGCTCGACAATATAAAGCTCGTGATTAAACGTCAAAACACCAAATGTAAATTTCTTCTTAGCCACGAGAAACACCTTCACTCAATTTTTTTGCCAACACTCTGTACAAGAAGATGAACGCCTTAAAACCAACCATCTTGAAGCCGAGTACAAAAAAATCGACTTTCCATTTCAAGCTGTACTTTCCATCAGACAAAGACTCACTTGCCACACCCCTTTTATTGATGTCTATCGGCAAATCATACTTCTTCAGTACCGGTGTAATAACGCTAGGCACCCACTTCCCTCGACGGATCGCGCCGCCAAGCGTGTAGTTGTAGACAAACGTATCTTCCTTGCCGATCTGGGCGCAGTAAAAGGTGTCGCCGCCGCTATAAGTCCGCGCGCTACCGAAAAACTCCCACGCCCAAGGCGAGTCAACTTCACCGGTAAACTCGGCAAGCTTACGGGTTCTCCAGAGAGCAGGCGCAGAATTCAAGCGGTAGTCATCTCGCGCGCCTACCACTTCAAAACCGTCAAACTCGCCTTCAACCCTGTTCACGCCAGGAATATTGCTGAAATAAAAAACAGCGATTTCGGAGCGTTCTTTCATGGCCCGGATGCCGTCAGCTATTTTCGACTGATTGACGGGAGACTCCAGGATGAAATCATCAAACAGAGTGATAACAAATTCAGTTTCCACCAGGGCCAGAGCTTTGCGTAACCGCCAGCCCCAAGGTCGCTTGGCTTCATCAGCCGACAGTTTCAATGTACGTATCTGAAACCCGTCAAACTCGAAACTTTTACGCTCCGTGTTCAATATGACCCGACAGTCACAGTCAGGCCACATCTCCTTGAGTGAGTAGAAAAAAGGGAGCCACACATCTTCATAACTGTCGCAGGAGTTAACAATGATTGTGCAATCCTTCCCACTCACCCTGCCAACGTTATCACTCATGACCCACTCCAACGTAAACCGCCGGGGGAGAGCCTGAAATAGCCATGCATTTCTGACCGCTGTCCCCTGATTCTCAAAGCAGTAAACCCATCCATTTGGATAGACTTCCACTCAATTCTGTTTTTCCGCTATCAGGCGCATCTTGCAGCGGCCACTTCCTACCTTGCAGATGCACCTGCGCCCTGCTTCAAAGCAGGGCGCATGAATGTTTCTAACATCGACGATATGCGTAGCGAGGTCTTGCCGGACGAAACCATGCCCCCGAAGACCCGCTCATTTAAAACTAACGAACGGCACCGCACACGGATTCATAAGAGCCATACCTTACCACCGTTCCACCTTCGACCTCGATAACAGTATCACAGGTCTCCAGCGTATTAAGGCGGTGCGCAATGACGATCAATGTCGTGCCATCCCCCAGATCATCGACGGCGCGCATGACTTCCTGCTCGGTTTTACTGTCCAGCGCACTGGTCGCTTCATCCAGAATGATAACGCTGGCTTCTTTATAGAAAGCACGCGCTATCGCAATGCGCTGGCGCTGTCCGCCGGAAAGAAAGACACCTCGCTCTCCCACCGGAGTCTCATAACCAGCAGACCACGATTCAATGACATCGGATATTTGCGCCTTGGCGGCGGCTCGCTTCACACGATCGAAATCGATATTTTCGTAAGGCACCCCAAAGGCTATGTTTTCAGCCACTGAAGCATCGGACAGAAAGATCTGCTGTGGCACGTGGGCAATGTTCCCTTGCCAGTTTCGACTGTTGTCCGTGTTCACCTCGACACCGTCGACCGTAAAGACACCGTCAGTTGGAGTCAGCAACCCCATCAGAATATCGATCAGGGTACTTTTTCCACTGCCCGTGGCCCCCATCAAGCCTACACGCGAACCTTTGGGAATATTCAGGCTGATGTTTTTCAACACCCACGGCGCATCGTTCCCATAGCGATACGAGACATTATCCAGCGACAGACGATCGTTGAAGTCCAGCGGAATGCGCGTCGTTTCGATTTCGACGTCATTACGCTCTTCTGGCAGAAGGTCCAATACATCTCGCAAGGAGTCCTGCGCACCACTGATACATGCCCAGGCAGCATAGGATTGCTGCAGCACCGGAAGCAGGCGTTGCGCCGCCAGCGCCAGCGCGCCCAGCATGGGAATGGATGCAAGCAGCCCACCGGGCAACTGCGCAAGCCAATAGGCAAAAATCGCAATCATCAGCATGCCGAACGATTCGATAGCGAATCGTGGTGAGTTCGCGATGATCTGGATATTAGCCTTGGCCCGACGCAGCTTGTAATCGGCGCTATCGAAGTCCTTTCGATAGGTGCGCTGAGACGAGTCGATGATCACGTCCCGAATACCTTCAAGACTTTCACTCATCAACTTCAGCAGCCGATCGGAAGTGACGCTCACCACCAGACTGTCTTTTCTCAACTGCTTCCTGGTCACCAGTACAACCGCCAGGTAGACCCCGCCAAAACTTGCAAAGGCGAGAAAGGCGACGACCGGCTGAATGGCCAGGACAATCACAAGGATTGCCAACATCATGAAAGCCGAGCTGACAATGGTCAGGGAGGGGAAAAGAAACTCCCGCACCACGGTATCGACCTTGTTGAAAATGGCAGTGATCACTTCACTGCTGTTCCTGGAGATGTGCTTGCTGTAAGGCTGATGAATAACCGTCTTGTATATATCGCCTGCCAGATCGCCACCGACGGCCGAACTCAGTCTGTTCTGCGCCCACATCAGCACAAAACGACTGACACCGGAGAATATGGCCGCGACAGCAAAAATGGCGGTCAACGGCAATAAAAGCCCGTTGGCAGAGTCGATTCCCATGGCTGCAAAGAGATCACCCACCAGCGGCTGGCTCAGTAGCTTCTCGGGATTGATCAGGACAGCCAGAAAGGGAACGATGGCTCCGATGCTGACTATTTCCGCAAGCGATGCAACCACCATGAGCCCGAGGATCACAAAGAACTGCAGCTTTCTCTTGAGTGTAAAACACTTCCAAAGGCGGCCTAGCAACTGAATCATTGAGTCACTCTTCGCAAGAAAAATTATTAACGGCTGCGATGACCAGTTCGACTTCAGCCGATGTCATTTCAGGACTCATTGGCAAACTCAGGACTTGCTGATGGATCTTCTCGGTCACCGGATAGCTGTGGCCATTGAGCTCTTTGTAAGCCTGCTGCTGATGGACAGGAATCGGGTAGTGAATGATGGTTTGAATACCTTGCGCGGCCAGATGCTGCTGCAACACATCACGCTGCCGGCATTGAACGACAAACAGATGCCACACATGGCTGTGCAGCGACAACGGGCAAGTGCCGGTGGCAAGTGGCAGTTCTACGGCAGGGTTGTTGATACCCTCCATGTACATCCTGGCAATTTCCCTGCGGCGTGCTGTCTGGTCATCCAGATACTTGAGCTTGACGCTGAGCATGGCTGCCTGAATTTCATCCAGACGGCTGTTCACACCCTGGTAGAGATTCTTGTACTTTTCATGGGAGCCATAGTTACGCAGTGCGCGCAGGACTTTCGCCAGCTCGTCGTCGTCGGTGGTAACAGCGCCCGCATCGCCCAGAGCCCCCAGGTTTTTTCCTGGATAAAAGCTGAAGCCCGAAGCATCGCCCCAGCTCCCTGCCCTTCGGCCATTGAAGCTCGCGCCATGGGCCTGGGCTGAGTCTTCCAGAACAAGAAGCCCCTTTTCCTCAGCCAGCGCCATCAATGCCGTCATGTCGGACAATTGCCCGTACAGGTGGACTGGCATGAGCACACGGGTTCTGGAAGTCACCGCAGCCCGGGCATTGACAGGGCACAGGTTGTAAGTGTTCGCATCGGGCTCGACCAGAACCGGCACCAGGCGATTTTCGGTAATAGCCAGAACACTGGCGATGTAGGTGTTAGCCGGCACGATGACTTCGTCGCCATCCTTGAGTTTCCCCAGCTCTTTCCAGGCACGCAACGTCAGGTTCAGCGCATCGAGGCCGTTGGCAACGCCAATGCAATGCCGGCTACCGCTGTAGGCTGCAAAACTTTCTTCAAAAGCCGACAGTTCATTACCGCCGATGTACCAGCCCGAATCAATGACACGGGTGCACGACTCGATCAATTCGTCACGCATCGTCGAATTGATTTTTTTCAAATCCAGAAAGCTGATCATTTGTCCAGGTACCTGATAATTCTTGCCGGGTTGCCGACTACAACAGCGCTGTCGGGCACATCTTTAGTGACCACAGAACCTGCACCTACCATTGCATTACTACCGATGGTGATACCCGGCAGCAATGTTGCATTGGCCCCAATACTTGCCCCGGCCTTGACCGTTATGCCTTGAAACGCATCGGGATATACTTTCGACCTGGGCATTGGATCGTTGGTAAACGTTGCGTTAGGACCAATAAAAACGTTGTCTTCCACGCGAGTGCCGCTCCACAGGAAAACACCCGATTTGACAGTAACATTGTCGCCCACGATGACATCGCCTTCGATCAGCGTATGGGCACAGATATTACAGTTACGACCGATAACCGCGCCCTCCAGAACCACGGAGTATTGCCAGATACGTGTCGAACTACCAATGCTTGAACTTTTGACATCGGCCAGAGCGTGAATCTCAGACATTATTTATCTCCGTGAGAAAACGATCATAATTTCTGATGTAATCCGACTCGTCATAATGCTCGCTGGCCAGTACTAACAATATGCAGTCGTCACTGAAGTCATGCATTTCACGCCAGACCATACTTTCGATCAGCAATCCTCGGGTAGCACTGTCCATCACGGTTTCTTCACGAACTTTTCCGTTATCCAGCACCATCCGGCACTGTCCGGCAACGCAGATAGCAACTTGTTTCAGGTTACGGTGAGCATGATACCCGCGACTGACACCTTCGCCGGTCCGATAGATGTAATAAACGCGCTTAATATCAAAAGGTATTGCTTTTTCCATACCAATTTCCAAAGCGACCAACCCTCCTCGTTCATCGCCCAGACTGGGAAAGTCAATCCATTTCATCATGCTCACTTCACATGCTCCGCTATATTTTCTGATTGGCGCTGTATAAGAATTCATCGAGATCGGCAATCGCTACGAAAAACGAATGGCTCAGCACTTACCCTGCGTTTTGCACCGGGGAGCTGCAATGCCTTTTTGCTATCTCTGCATGCGCCAGATCTTCGAGAGATTGTACACCGAGGCTCTGCAGGTCCGCTCATCGACTCAACCCCCCGATAATACGCAGGGCAGGCCACCAGTTATACCTTTATGAGCCCTGATCGATGAAAACATCTGTGTATCCCACGCCATGCCGCAGACGCGTTTCGTATCATGGCTATGAAAAAACGATCTCAGTGTAGGCACGAGGGAGCACAGCGCAAGACAATGCCCCGCCCAAACCACGGATGGACATGCAATGAAGGTAAAAAAACGATCAGCCCGATCCCAGCGCATACGCGAGCAGCAGCGGCTGAACCTGCAACGCTATTGGCTGGATTTCTATCGCACCCGCTATTGGGCCAAGGTCATGGGGGCTGTTTCGATGATGGTGCTGATGGCCGGGGTATCGCTGTACACGAAAAGCATGATGCCGCTCTATCTGATGACACCGATTGCAGTAATCGGTGTGCTGATGCTGACCTGGTTCTGGCGCAAACGGATCGGGCTGGTTGCCGATAAACCGAACCAGCCCGAATAAGACGCCTTTCATCTCAAAACCTAAATCGCCCGACACTCGCCTGCAAGCTGCCGCCCAGCCTGGCCAACTCGGTGCTGGACATGGCGGTTTCGCCGCTGGCGACGAAGGTCTGTTCCGAGATCACTCGCACGTTCACAACCCGGCGGTTGATTTCATCGGCGACGATGCTCTGTTGCTCGGCGGCTGCGGCGATCTGGGTGTTCATCTGTTCGACGGTGGAAACCGAACGGCTGATGCTCATCAATGAGGTTCCGGCCCGGCGAGTCAGCTCCACACTGCTTTTGCTCAATGACAGGCTATTGCCGAGGAACGCGGCGACTTTCTGAGTACCATTCTGCAGGCTGCTGACCAGCCCTTCGATCTCCTCAGTGGATGCCTGGGTGCGCTGGGCGAGGCTTCGGACTTCGTCGGCGACCACGGCAAAGCCACGACCGGCAGCACCTGCCCGCGCCGCTTCGATGGCGGCGTTGAGGGCCAGGAGATTGGTCTGCTGGGCGACCGACTTGATCACATCCAGCACTGTGCCGATCTTGTCGCTTTCGCGGCTCAGGTCGTTCATGGCGTCAGTCGAGTGATTGACCTCTTCAGCCAGACGCCCGATCTGGTCGATGGCCTGAAGCACGACCTCATCGCTCTTGCGGGCTTCGTCGTGAGCGGCGATAGCGGCGTGGGAAGCGTCTTCGGCGTTGCGAGCCACTTCCTGAACAGTAGCAGCCATCTGGTTCATGGCGACCGCAACCTGATCCGTCTCGCTCTTCTGGCTGGTAACCCCTGCGGTGGTTTGCTCGGTGACTGCCGAGAGCTGTTCGGAAGCACTGGCCAATTGCACGACACCGTCACGAATCCCGCCAATCAGGTCGCGCAGATTGACGGTCATGCGCTGCATGCTGGTTTGCAGAAGGCCCAGTTCGTCCTTGCGATTGACCGGAATGTCGGCGCTCAGGTCACCGGCGGCCACCCTTTCGGCAGCCTGCAGGGTTTCCATCAGCGGGCCCACGATTGATCGGGTGATGAGCCAGGCCGCCAATGCACCGAGAATGAGCGCGAAAGCCGTCGCAGCGATCAGCAGGAGCCTGGCCTCGGCAATATCTTCATCGCGTTTGGAGGTCTGGCTGATCATCAGCTGCCCGCCTGCGTCGAAGAGACTGGCCACTTCGGTATCCAGACCGCTCTGGGCTTGCCTGAGCTTTGACTCGTCATGGATCTCGGTAGCCCGGACAAAATCCTGAAAATGACTGCGGTAGCGCTGGGTCGTCTCCATGGCCCGGTAAATCAGGGCCAGATCCTGCGGATGGCTGAGCAGAGCCCTGACTTCTTCGTAATGGGTTTCAAGATTGTCGTTAGCCTTGAGCACGGCTGTCGCTCGATCCGCACTGGGCTGGACGGCGTAGGTCAACCGCGCAATACGCATGTCCCGCACCATTTCGTTGAGCTGGGAAATGGACGTCAGCTTCTGGCCCCGATCACGCAGGATACCGATTTCCACCCAACTGAAAGCAGCGATCAGGGTCGTCAGCAGCAGAACGCTGACAAACCCCAGGATCAATTTCGATCTGACACTGATATTGCCCAGCATACCTGCGAACCAGTTGACCATCTCAGAGCGCTCCGTGCACGTTTAGGTGCTGGTGAGTGTCCTCAGGGTCTTTCGGGTTCCGTCGTCTGCCTCATGGATGATCCCTTGGTATCCCCTGTGCGACGATCTGTATGTCCGCCGTTACAAAAAGACACAAGTTGGCACATTTCTTCCTAGTGGAACACTCGTACCAGAAAATCACTGGTTTTGCTGCATGGAAAGCGCCCATCGCGCACCACTGTGCAGTCACCGGATGCCACAGCGTCCATAAACAGTGCAAAGACCCGATCAAAAGTCGTGTCTCTTCAGATAAGGAGATCCATTCGTGCCCTATAGCGCTCGCTGTCTTTTCTACCCCGCCGCTCGTTCCGCCACCGAGTTCGTCCTTGCATGGACCTTCTGTCGCCCTGAGCGACCTGTCTTTTTCCTGAATCATTAGTGCACCGAGAACGAGAGTATTCACGTTCCCGTTTTGTATTTTTTGACTCATGCACTTTCTTTTATCAGCGGTCTATCGGCAGGTTCAGACGAGAACAATTATTCAACTAGATTAAAGTGGATTTCGTCCGACAATCCATCATTTAGTTCCAAATAGCCACCACTCTTTCAGAGTGGGCGCTCGGACTTTTCCTGCTTTTTATAAAGATTTTAAAAACACATCATCTTTCACTAAGGAGAATTTTCTGTGAGCCCTTGATTATCAACTGCACCAACTTGACTCGACTCATACAACATTGGTGCATGCCGTCAGCCGGATTTTAACTGGTGTCTTTTTGATATCGTCTGAAAAAACAGAGGGTATTCTTTCGCCCTCGACTTAATGACCTCACCCCTTGATAAACAGTGGGCCCAGCTCAGATTTTCCAAGGATTCGATAAAAAATTACATGAATGCGACATCCGCTCTATTTCATCCATTACAGACCACTTCCTGAAAGTTTCTGGCATAGCGGTTGCTAACTAGCCTTCAGGAACCCTCGCTACCTTCGGGTACGCGATAAGAAAAAGGACGCTCAATGCCATCTTCATAATCCGTAAACCGTTTTTATCCGATTGAGCCTGACTTGCAGCTCCACGGAACCGTGCGCCTGTTAAATGTGCAGCCCTCCAGTATTTGAACATTCACGAAATGTTTGAACGGACTTTTATTGCCCTTCAACTATTCCGAGGGAGCTTTAATGAATGATGCGGCAACCCTGAAATCGGTCTCTGATCCATTACCCGGTGAAGTTCCCACGGCATGGCAGAGTATTCCGTTTACAGCCAATACCTCACGACCTGGCAGTCTGAATAAACCGCAGGTTTTCCTGTTGATTGCCGCTTCGGTACTTATTCACGGTGTGGTCTGGTGGTACATGCAGACCGCCAAAGCCGAGCTTCCGGAAGTTGCGCCCCAGGTTCCGGAAATGACGATTGAGCTGACCAGCCCGACACCACCGACACCGCAAGCGCCGCCTCCGGAGCCACCTCCACCTGCGCCGCCACCTGCGCCGCCACCTCCGCCCCCCGAGCCCGAGCCCGAAAAACCGGTTGAGGACCCGGACGCGGTCAAGCCACCGCCCAAACCGGTGGAAAAGCCGAAAGTCGAAAAACCCAAACCGGTCAAGAAACCGGAGCCCGTACAAAAGCCAAGGCCACCCGCGCCGCCGGCACCGCCTGCGCCCAGTGCCCCGAGTACCCCGGCACCGCCGACACCTTCGCCCGCCCCTCCAGCACCTGCGGCGCCGGTCAAGGAAAGCGCAGCCGTTTCAGGGCTCGCCAGCCTTGGTAATCCGCCGCCCGAGTACCCGGGTCTGGCGTTACGACGCAGTTGGGAAGGTCGCGTGATTCTGCGCATCAAGGTTCTGGCCAATGGCCGGGCCGGCAGTGTTGAGGTGACCAGATCCAGCGGCAAACCGGTCCTGGACGAAGCAGCCGTGGAAGCCGTGCGCAACTGGAAGTTCATCCCGGCCAAACGTGGTGACACGCCTATCGAAGGCTTCGCGACACAGACCATCGACTTCAAGCTTCCGGAATGATCCGGCGGATAACAACCGACAACTTTATTCAAGCTGGTGAGGTGTAAACCATGAACGCATCGCTTTCTTCCATGATTGTCCCGGCCGTGCTCTGGGCACTCATTCTGTTTTCCGTATTGAGCTGGGCCCTGTTGCTGATCAAGTCGGCGCAGTACATGAGGCAGAAATCCCAGAACAAACAGTTCACCCAGGCCTTCTGGAGTGCCCCGGATCTGCTGACGGCGGCCGAACACGCTTCCCAGTATCCGGGCGCACTGGCCCGTATCGCCAACAGCGGCTTTGAAGCGATGGCGGTCGAAGACGCACCTCGTACCACCCAGCAACTGGCCCACACCATCAACCGTTCCGACCGCCTGGAACGCAATCTGCGCCAACAGATCCAGAAAGAACGCCGGGCACTGGAAAACGGTCAGGCCATTCTGGCCAGTATCGGCAGCACCGCACCTTTCATCGGCCTGTTCGGTACGGTCTGGGGCATCATGGAGGCACTGCAAAGCATCGGCCTCACGGGTTCGGCCAGCCTTGAAGCGGTGGCAGGCCCCATCGGCCACGCTCTGGTTGCCACCGGGGTCGGGATCGCCGTCGCGGTGCCAGCGGTGCTGATCTACAACTTCTTCCTGCGCCGCCTGAAGCTGGCCGTGGCCGACATGGACGACTTCGCCCATGACTTCGATTCGCTCGCTCAGCGCAGCGCCTTCGCCGTCACGCGTCAACCCATCGCCACCCGCCACAACCACTCCGTTCGGGAGGCAAGCTAATGGCCTTTTCCAACCAGGACAGCGATGAAGTGCTCAGCGAAATGAACGTCACGCCATTGGTGGATGTGATGCTCGTGCTGCTGGTGGTGTTCATCGTCACCACACCGCTGATGACCAATGCGATCAAGGTCAACCTGCCCAAGACCGACTCGGTGGCACCAGCCGAGAAAAAGGACCCGGTGGTGGTCAGCGTCGATCAGGACGGCAAGTTCTATCTGGCCAAATCTGAAATTGCCCCCGAACTGCTGGAAAGAAGCCTGCAGGACGAGAAGGCCAAAGACCCGGAAATCCGCGTCCAGTTGCAGGCCGATACGGCCGTGAACTATGGCCAGGTGGCCAAGGCCATGGCCTCGATCGAGCGATCGGGCATTACGAAGATATCCGTCATGACCTCGAAATGACATGAGGGCTTCGCCGCGCGAAGCCTGTTGACCGCACTCCCGTGAGCACGCTCGTCCGTGGGCCGCAAAGCCCCTGGAGGGGAGCGGCTTGCCGGAAAGGAAGAAGTGAAACTCCTGATGGGCACAACCGCATCGGGAAAAGAGGGCTCACAAGGCCATTTCAATAACGTCTGGAATAAGTCGGAAATTACCATGCTGATGAATCTTCCCGGTTGCACCCTCAACCCCCTGGCCATTGCGGTACGGCGCCATCCCCGTGTGCTGCTCTGCGCACTGGCCATGGGCATAAGCGGTGCTCAGGCGGCCGATGCCGTCGATGCGGACACAAGCAGTACAAGCGTCTCCTCCAGCGCCGCCGTCGTACCCGCCACGACCCAGTTGCAGCGTGTCGAAGTCACAGGTTCGGCGATCCGCAGGGTCGATGCCGAGACGGCCGTGCCCATCACCATCCTGCGCGCCGATGACCTGAAAAAACAGGGCGTGACTACCACTCAGGAAATGGTCCAGCGCATCACCGGCAGCCAGTCGATCAACAACAGTGCCGGTTCGGTCGGTGCCGGAACGGGAGGCGCGTCCTACGCCGACATGCGCGGGATTGGCGCAAACAAGACGCTGGTTCTGCTCAACGGACGCCGTCTGGCGAACAACGCCCTGTCGGGTGTCGGCACACCCAACGGCAGCGCCATCGACCTGAACATGATCCCGTTTGCCGCCATCGACCGGGTGGAAGTGCTGCGTGACGGCGCCTCTGCGCTGTACGGCACTGACGCCATCGGTGGGGTCATCAACTTCATCACCAAGAAGTCCATGACCGACGGCACCTTGAGCCTGGGCGGTGAAACCCCCACCAACAGTGGCGGCGGAGCCACCAAGGACATGAGCGCCAGTTGGGGCTTCGGTGACCTTGAAGAAGACCGCTTCAATGTCATGGGGGTCTTCAACTACAACAAGCAGCAGAACCTGGATGCCAACGACCGCTCATTCGCCAGGGATTATGTGCCGGGACGCGGTCTTAACCAGACCTCAGGGACCGCCTTCCCCGGCAACTATTACCAGGGCAACAATGGCACGAATCCGCTGGCCGGCGGCAACTGCAACGGGCCCAGCCTGATCGCCAGCAACGGCATCTGCCGTTTCAGCACCCGCGAATACATCGACCTGATTCCGCAGACCGAGAAGACTTCCTTTTTCGGCAAGGCCACCGGCAAGCTGGCGGACGACCACAACGTCAACCTCGAATACTTCTGGGCCCGCAACAATAACCACACCGACATCGGCCCGGCCCCCCTGACCGGCCTGTCGCTGGACGCTTCGTCGCCCTACTACCCCGGCAACGGCATCACGCCCTTGCCGACCAGTTTCGTGCTCGACCCGACACAGCCCATCGATACCGCATGGCGGGAAACCGCAGCCGGGCCACGGGGTGCCAGCGACCAGAACACCAGCCAGCGCTTTCTGCTGAGCTTCGATGGCATGGTCAGCGGCTGGGACTACAACGTCGGCGCGTCATACAACCAGAACAAGGTCATTTCCTCACTCACCAACGGCTATGTCAGCGATGCGGCCATGATCGCCGGTCTGGCCAACGGCATCATCAACCCGTTCGGTCCGCAGACCGCGGCAGGCCAGGCATTGATCGATGCCAACGAATACCATGGCCAGTACTCAAGCGCCGTGGGCCGGGTGGCCGGTATCGACGCCCGTATCAGCCGGGAAATCGGTGACTGGTTTGGTGCCGGACCGGCCGGCCTGGCGCTGGGCGGTGAATACCGCAAGGAGAAAATGCATCAGGAGTACGAAGCCTTCGTCAATGACGTCAGCAGCCTGGGGGCAGACGCGGCGGGCAGTGTTTCGGGCGAACGCAGCGTAAAGGCCCAATACGCCGAATTGAACGTTCCGGTCCTCGACAGCCTGGAACTGAGTGCTGCCATTCGTCACGACAAATACAGCGACTTCGGCAGCACGACCAACCCCAAATACTCATTCCGCTTCCAGCCGTTCAAGCAACTGGTGGTCAGAGGAGCCTACAGCGAGGGCTTCCGCGCGCCTTCTCTGTATGAGCTTTATGCGCCGCGCAGCCTGAGCTTCACCCAGGGTTACTACAACGACCCGACCCTGTGCGCAGGCGGTACCGTGCAGCCTGGCGGTAATGCCGGACGCGATTGCAATCAGCAGTTTCTCAACAACAGTGGCGGCAATACCGAGCTGGCTCCCGAAAAGGCCCGCAACGTGACACTGGGCTTCGTCTACCAGCCGGTCAGCAACCTTTCCATGGGTCTGGATTTCTGGTGGATTCACATCTCCAACCAGATTCAGTCGTTCCCTGAATCGACCGTCTTCGACGACCCCACCACCTACGCCGACCGCTTCATCCGCAACCCGGATGGTTCGATTGCCAATATCGTGACCGGCAACGCGAACCTGGGCATCGTCAAGACCAATGGTGTGGACGTCACCCTGGACTATCGCTTCCCGAACACGCCGTACGGCCAGTTCGGCCTGGGCATGACCGGCACCTATGTGACCCGCTACGACTACCAGAACATCATCGACGGCCCCTACACCGACAAGGTCGGGGACTTTCAGGGCGATGGCGTGATCTCGCGCTGGAAACATGTCCTGACCGGTACATGGTCGCTGGGCAACAGCCGCGCGTCCCTCACCAACCGCTTCACCAGCGGTTACAACGACTATGACCGCACCACCAACGCCCGGGTGGCGTCGTATACGCTCTGGGACCTTTCGGTCGGGCATACCTTCGACAAGGTGCTGGATGTGGATGCCGGGGTCCGCAACCTGTTCGACCGCGATCCGCCGTTCTCCAATCAGGCCTACAACTTCCAGTCCGGCTACGACCCGCGCTATGCCGATCCGCTGGGCCGCACGCTGTTCGCCCGCATGACCTATCACTTCTGAGGTGGTGGCGTGGCTCATACCCGCTCCGTGAGCCACGCCTTGAGTTGCGCTTCGCCCCTCCGGCCCTACAGGTTTCATCCACCTTCCCCGGCCGGAGGTTTTTTCGCAGTACATGAGTATTCAGTGCGTACAAGGACAGCCCCATCATGTTGCGTACCTCCCGTTTTCTAAGGCGCCTGCTGCTGGGCGTTGCTCTGTACGGTTATGGGCAGGCACTGCTGGCCGCGCCGACCCACGCCTTGACGGTCTATGGCGAAGCCCCGAAATACCCTGCGGGCTTTCAGCACTTCGCTTACGTCAACCCGGACGCCCCCAAGGGCGGCTCGCTGACACGCTCGGCCGAAGAAATCGGCCAGTTCAATTACCTGAACCCGTATGTCGATCAAGGCATCAACGTGGTTCAACTCGACACCTGGGTCTATTCCCCGCTGGCCTATCGCTCACTGGATGAGCCCTACACGGTGTACGGCCTGATCGCGGAAAAAATGGAAATGGACCCCAACGGCCTCTGGATTCGTTTCTTCATCAACCCCAAGGCGCGCTTCGAGGACGGCACACCCGTCACCGCCAATGATGTGCGCTATACCTTTGAACTGATGACCACCAAGGCCAGCTTCAGCTACCGGCCCATGTATGCGGACGTCAAGGATGTGGTCATGGAAGGACCGCTACAGATTCGCTTCGACTTCAAGAACAACCTCAACCGCCTGCTGGCCCTGGATATCGCCAGCATGCGCATCCTCCCCGAACACTGGTGGAAGAACAGAGACTTTGCCAACGGTGGAGGTTTCGAGGCACCGCTGGGCAACGGGCCTTACCGGGTCGCGAAAGTCGACGCCGGACGCAGTGTGGTCTTTGAACGGGTCAAGGACTGGTGGGCCAAAGACCTGCCGGTCAGCCGCGGGCTGTATAACTTCGACACCCTGACCGTGAATTTCTACGGCGACACGGAGATCGCCCGGCAACTGCTGCAGGCCGGAGCCTTCGACTACAACCGGGAGTTCTCATCGGCGGGCTACACCGTCGGCTACAGCGGCCCGGCCATCGACGACGGACGTCTGCAAAAACACATTCTGGCCCGGCAACGCCCCGTTTCGGCACAGGGCTTTGTCTTCAATCTGGACAACCTCGTCTTTCAGGATCGGCGGGTGCGCGAGGCGTTATCGTTGCTGTGGGACTTCGAGTGGCTGAATCGTCGGGTCATGCGCAGTTTCTACGTGCGGGAACAAAGCTACTTCCCCAAGAGCGAGATGGCCGCCACGCAATTGCCGGACGCAGCCGAACTGAAGATTCTCGAGCCACTGCGCGGCCAGGTCCCGGATGAGGTATTCACACAGGTCTACCAGCCACCCAGCACCGACGGCAGCGGCTATATCCGCGACAAACAGTTACAGGCCCTGAAGCTGCTGGCCGAGGCGGGCTGGCATCCGCGCAATAACAAGCTGGTCAACGCAGCGGGCGAACCGCTGACCTTCAGCTTTCTCGACGGCCAGGGCGGCTTCGACCGGTTGATATTGCCGTTCAAACGAACGCTGGCGCAGATCGGCATCACCCTGAATTTCATGCGCATCGATTCGGCGCAGTACATCAACCGGCTCAACGCCCGGGACTACGACATGATCGTGGTCAGTCTGCCGAAAAACGGCAATCCGCTGATTTCCCCGGGCCGTGAACTGTACAACCTGTTTGGCTCGCAAAGCGCCACGCAAGTGGGCAGCTCCAACGCCATGGTCTTGCGCAATCCCGCTGTGGACAGGTTGATCGACGGCCTGGTCGCCGCCAACAGTCGTCAGGACATGGTGCTTTATGCCCGCGCCCTGGATCGGGTCCTGCAATGGGGCTACTACATGATTCCCAACTACTACTCCAAGGGAACGCCGCTGGTGTTCGCCAATCGTTTTGGCCGCCCCGAGATAGAGCCCGTCTACGACATTGGCCTGGAAACCTGGTGGCAGATCAGCCCGACAGCACTGACCAATGCCCAGGCTTCGGCCCTGACAGGCAAGACCACCGCCGCGAAGGAGCCGTAACATGTTGGCTTATATGATTCGACGCCTGCTGCTGATCATCCCCACGCTGCTGGCCATCCTGATTGTGAACTTCCTGATCGTACAGGCGGCACCCGGCGGCCCGGTCGAGCAGGCCATCGCCCGCATTCAGGGCTTCAGTCCCAACGGGATCGGCGGTGGTGGCGGCGAAGTGGCGGCCTCCGGCACCGCAAGCCGCAGCACTCGTGGGCTGGACCCGGCACTGATCGAAGCGATCAAGGAGCATTACGGCTTCGACAAGCCCATGCACGAACGTCTGTGGCTGATGCTCAAGAATTATGCACAGCTGGATTTCGGCACCAGCTTCTTTCGTGGTGCCGAAGTGACGGAACTAATTGCCCAGAAACTGCCGGTATCACTGTCTCTGGGACTGTGGGCAACGCTGATTACCTACCTGATCTCCATACCGCTGGGCATCCGCAAGGCCGTGCGGCATGGCAGTGCATTCGATGTCTGGAGCAGCACGCTGGTCATCATCGGCTATGCCACGCCCGCGTTTCTGTTCGCCATTTTATTGATCGTGGTCTTTGCCGGGGGCAGTTACCTCAGCTGGTTTCCGGCGCAAGGCCTGCTCTCGGACAACTTCGACAACCTCAGTGCCTGGGGCAAGGTCAAGGACTACCTCTGGCATCTGGTGCTGCCGGTCAGTGCCCTGGTGATCGGCGGTTTTGCCACGCTGACCATCCTCACCAAGAACAGCTTTCTCAACGAGATCAGCCGTCAGTATGTGGTCACGGCACGAGCCAAGGGCCTTACGGAGCACCGGGTTCTGTATGGCCATGTGTTCCGCAACGCCATGCTGCTGGTGGTCGCCGGGATTCCGCAGGCCTTGATCGAGGTGTTTTTCGCCGGCTCCCTGCTGATCGAAACCATCTTCGGCCTCGACGGGCTGGGGCGCATGAGCTACGAGGCGGCGGTTTCGCGGGACTATCCGGTGGTGTTCGGCACACTGTTTCTGTTCACGCTGTTCGGCCTGCTGATCAAGCTGGTGGGCGACCTGTGCTACACGCTGGTCGACCCGCGCATCGACTTTTCCGCGAGGAGCGCCTGATGTTCGAGTTTTCTCCCCAGAGCAAACGCCGCATGGCGCTGTTCAAGACCAACCGGCGGGGCTGGTGGTCGCTGTGGATCTTCCTCGCGCTGATGCTGGTCTGTCTGTGTGGCGAGTTGATCGCCAACGACAAACCACTGGTGCTGAGCTACGAAGGCACGCTGTATTACCCTGCCCTGCACACCTACATGGAAACCGATTTCGGTGGCGAACTGCCCTTCGAGCCGGACTACTCAAGCGACTATGTACGCCAACTGATCGCCGCCAAAAACGGCTGGATGCTGTTTGCGCCGATCCCTTTCAGCTATGACACCATCAACTACGACCTGCAAGCCCCATCGCCCAGCCCGCCAAGCAGCCACAACTGGCTGGGCACCGACGAGCAGGCCCGGGATGTGCTGGCGCGGGTGCTGTTCGGTGCGCGGATTTCCATCCTCTTCGCCCTGCTGCTGACCGCGATCAGTACCGTGATCGGGGTCTGTGCCGGTGCGATACAGGGTTACTACGGCGGCATGACCGACCTGATCGGCCAGCGGATTCAGGAAATCTGGTCCGGTTTGCCGGTACTGTATCTGCTGATCATTCTGTCCGGCTTCGTTTCACCGAATTTCTGGTGGTTGCTGGGCATCATGGCGCTGTTTTCCTGGCTGGCACTGGTGGATGTAGTACGGGCCGAATTCCTGCGCGGCCGCAGCCTGGAATACGTCAAGGCAGCCCGCGCCCTGGGCCTGACCGATACTGCGCTGATGTGGCGGCATATCCTGCCCAACGCCATGACCAGCACCCTGACCTATCTGCCCTTCATCGTCACGGGTGCCATCGCCACCCTGACCGCGCTGGATTTTCTCGGCTTCGGCATGCCCGCAGGCAGCGCCTCGCTGGGTGAACTGATCGGTGAAGCCAAGCGCAATCTGCAAGCCCCCTGGCTGGGGCTGACCGCCTTTGTGGTACTGGCGCTGATTCTTTCCCTGTTGGTGTTCATCGGCGAAGCCTGCCGCGACGCTTTCGATCCCCGGAGCTGACATGCAAGAGACCCTGATTGAAATACGCGACCTGCGCGTCGCCTTCAACGGCCACGAAGTGGTGCATGGTGTCAGCCTCGATATCCGACGCGGCGAATGCCTGGCGCTGGTGGGTGAATCCGGCTCGGGCAAATCCGTCACGGCCCACTCGATCCTGCGCCTGCTGCCGGCAAAGACCGTCAGCACCCAGGGTACGATCCGCTACGACGGCGTGGACCTGGTGAGTGCCAGTGACAGGCAACTGCGCAACCTGCGCGGCAACCGGGTGGCGATGATCTTTCAAGAGCCCATGAGCTCGTTGAACCCGCTGCATACGGTCGAGAAACAGATTGGCGAAATCCTGATCACCCACAAGGGCCTCAAGGGCAAGGCCGCCCGGGACCGGACGCTTGAACTGCTGGACCTGGTGGGCATCCGTGACCCGCTCGCGCGGCTCAAGACTTACCCTCATCAGCTTTCCGGCGGTCAGCGGCAGCGCATCATGATCGCCATGGCGTTGGCCAACGAGCCTGACCTCCTGATTGCCGATGAACCCACCACGGCGCTGGATGTGACGGTGCAGGTGAAGATCCTCGAACTGCTCAAATCCCTGCAACAGCGCCTGGGCATGTCATTGCTGCTCATCAGCCACGACCTCAATCTGGTCCGCCGCATAGCCCAGCGGGTCTGTGTGATGCGTGAAGGACAGATCGTCGAGCAGGCTGACTGCCAGGCCCTGTTCGACCACCCGCAGCACCCTTACAGTCGACTGTTGATAAACGCCGAGCCTGACGGCGAGCCGGTGCCTTCTAGCCATCGGAACACCCTGCTGTCGGTACAGGACCTGAAAGTCTGGTTCCCGTTGAGCAAAGGCTGGCTCAAACGCAACCCTCGCTACATCAAGGCTGTGGACGGGGTGAGTTTTGAACTGCTCAAGGGCAAGACGCTGGGCATCGTCGGCGAGTCCGGTTCGGGCAAATCGACCCTGGGCCAGGCGATCCTGCGCCTGGTCGACTCCGAAGGCAGCATCCGATTCGGCACCAAGGAACTGAGCCTGCATAGTCAGCACCTGATGCGCCCCTTGCGGCGCCAGTTGCAAGTGGTCTTTCAAGATCCGTTCGGCAGCCTCAGCCCACGCATGACCGTGCAACAGATCATTGCCGAAGGACTGGTCACCCACAGGATCGGCACTGCCGAGGAACGCGAGCAGGCGGTCATCCGGGTCCTGCAGGAAGTCGGGCTCGACCCGGCCACCCGCCATCGTTATCCTCATGAATTCTCCGGCGGTCAGCGCCAGCGCATCTCGATTGCCCGGGCGCTGGTGCTTGAGCCGGAGCTGATTCTGCTGGACGAACCCACCTCGGCACTGGACCGCACGGTGCAGAAACAGATCGTCGCCTTGCTGCGCGACCTGCAGATTCGCCACGGCCTGACTTATCTGTTCATCAGCCATGATCTGGCAGTGGTTCATGCGCTGGCGCATGACCTGATCGTCATCAAGGACGGCAAGGTGGTCGAGCAAGGCCCTTCACGGGAGATCTTCGCCAGACCGCAGCAGCCCTATACACAAGAACTGCTGCAGTCATCGGGACTGGTCTTCGCGTGAAACCTATCGATTGAAGGTCTTGCCCAGCGCCTCAAGCCGCATGGCCAGCGGTGGCAGGCGCTGGCTGCTCTGCGCCAGCACGTCGATATTGGCTGCGGTGTCTTCGGCGATGCTCTGTACCGAACGCAGTTGATCGGCGATTTCCCGACTTGCCGTGGACTGCTCGTCAGTGGTGGTGGCAATCAGGCCGTTGAGTTGCGTGATATAGCCGATCCCGTCGCCCACGGCGCGCAGCGATTCGGATGCGCGCTGGCTGTTCTCGACGCAGCGCCCGACATCTTCGCGGCTGTCCTGCATGGCCGTGGCAGCCTGGCGGCTACCTTGTTGCAGGTCATGGATGATGACCTGGATTTCCTTGGTGGACGAAGCCGTGCGCTGAGCCAGGTTACGGACCTCATCGGCCACGACGGCAAAACCACGGCCCTGCTCGCCAGCCCGGGCGGCTTCGATGGCGGCATTGAGTGCCAGCAGGTTGGTCTGCTCGGCGATGCTGCCGATCACATCCAGCACCTTGCCAACCTGCTCCGACTGCTCGGCAAGGGCCTGCACCGTTTCATCGGTGGTGTTGATACGCTCGGCAAGCCGGGTGATTTCAGTTTGCGCCCGACCGACGCTTTCACGCCCGTGCGCCACCTGTTCGTGGGCATCACCAGCACGCTGGACGGCCTGGGCGACATGCCCGGAAATATCGTTCATGGCGCCGCCCATGCGCTGCATCGCATCGCTCATGCGGGCGATTTCAGTCAGTTGATACTGCGCTCCGGCTTCCAGTGTGCCGCTGGCCCTGGCCAGATCATGGCCCAGCTCGCCAAGGCCGCGGGTGTCACGTACCACGCCATCCACCAGTCCGGTGATCTGCGCCAGAAAGCTCTCGAAACGCTGAGTAAGGGAAACCCTGCCTGCTCTTTCATCAACCCGCGCATCGGTAGTGAGCTGCAAAGCGGTGGCGAGCATTTTGTCGAGCATGTCCTGATTCTCGACAGCCTCGGCCTGGTTCTGAACGGCGAGGTACATGAGGATCGCAGTCTCTACCACCACATAGACGGCATGCACCATCACCATGCCCCAGCCACCGGCATGGTGCATGACATACACCGGGAAGCCCGAATGTTGCAGGACGTGAAACACAACGTGATGAACAGCGATGACAACGGCTGCCACCAGGATCGGCAACCAGTCGCGGTAGAAGGTCAGTACCGCCAGGAATACAAAGATGCCGAAGTGGATTTCCACCACTCCCCGGGCCTGATTGATATGCAGGGCCGCCATGAGCATCAGGCCGACGCCAAAGCAGCAGCGCATCAAACGGCTGCCGCCTATGGCCCGATACAGTGCAGTCAGCACCAATGCAGTGCCACCGCCCACCAGCATTGCCTGGGTAAAGGTGTCGTGCCAGAACGCCAATCCGATCGAATACACAAACAGCAGCCAGATCAGGCCAAGCATGATGCGATCGGCCTTGCGGTAATGCTCAAGAAAACGAGGAGCTGAAGGCATCAAACACTTCCTTATGGGAGAAACCAGACAACAGATGGCAAGCACCATGGCGCAGCAAAATCACGGCCAAGTCATAGGACAACCAAGTGACACGCAACAGAATGTGTCAAATCGGTGACTTTGCGCAACTCGGCTATTGGCCTTTAGCTATCAATGACGCAAAAGCTTGCGTAAAGGCACACCGTCTTTCATGACAGGGGATTTGATGACGATGTAGCTGAAGTACTTGGAGATGCCGATATTCTTGTCCAGCAACTCCTCGATCACTTCCTGATAGTGCTGGATGCTGCGGGTCATGAAGCGCACCAGATAGTCGTAACCGCCACTGATGAGATGGCATTCGAGCACTTCGTCCACGTGTCGGATATTGGCCTCGAACTTGGCAAAGTCTTCGCGTTTGTGGTCGCTGAGGGAGATTTCGGTGAACACCGTGACCGATTCGGTGATCTTCGCGAGGTTCAGGTGAGCCTTGTAGCTAGAGATATAACCGGCCGATTCCAGGCGCTTGACCCGTTGCAGGCAAGGGCTGGCTGACAGGCCTACAGCATCTGCGAGGCTGACGTTGGTCATGCGACCGTCTTTCTGAAGCTCGACCAGGATATTGATATCAATACGATCCAGTTTGACCAGGCCTTCCATCAGCTACCTCTTGATTGCCGTTCACCAAAGCTCTCTTCTAGCAAAATCAGCGCCTTAAAGACAACTGATGCTGCGCCACAAGGTCGGCCATGCTGTTGATACACAGATCGGCGGGGCAAGGCTGACGATGTTCGACACGGTCGCGACGGATCAGGCACAGACCGCCGCTGCCCAGCGCTGACGCGGGAGGCCGTGACACCAGCAGGGTTTCACTCGGGTGCAGATCCATCTCGGCCAGCCAGGTCGTGTCATCCAGCGGGTGAGTGGTCAGCGACAACAAGCTGTCGGGTTCCAGTCCCAGACGTTCGCACAAGGCATTGCGATCCTGAGCATCGCGGTCGGCATAAACCAGCAGCCGGTAAAACTTGCGCAGGTACAGCATGGCACCCGGCGCATCCTCGAACAGCGTCCAGGTGTCCACCGAACGCGCGAAAGCCATGCCTTCTTCCCAAGTGACCCTTGCGCCGAAGCGCTCGGCCAGTTGTCGGTGGGCAAAACACAGCAGACCACTGAAACCCAGTTCTCCGAAACGCGGATAAAGCGCACTCACGGCCTCTGCGAACGCCGTCAGCACCTGCTCCCTGTCGGGCTTGTTAGTGCTGTGTTCCAGCAATGGCTGCAACGCCGACCAGACACCGGAATCGCGGTCCACCAGAACTTCATCGCAGTCGATCAACAGTGCCCGGTAATCAGTCAGCGCCATGACAGGTCAAGCCTCCATTAAACATTCAGTACCCACGGCCACGCAGTGTGAACACCTGCGCGACCGGGCTTGAGCGACGACTAAGACTTCAATACTCGTGCCAAGGCCCCGTCGAGGATGGTCAGGGCTTCGTCGATCTGTTCTTCAGTCGTCACCAGGGGCGCAAGGAAGCGCAGCACATTGCGATACACGCCGCACTTGATCACCAGCAGGCCGCCAATGCGGGCTTGGTCGATCAGTTGCTGATTGAGGTCGGCATCCGGGCTGCGCGCAGCATCGTCCTTGACGATTTCCATCGCCAGCATGAAGCCGGGACCACGTACGTCGCCAATGCAGGAGTAGCGGGACTGAAGCTTGAGCAAGCCGGCGCGCAGGTAGTGCCCCAGTTGCTCGCCGCGCTCAGGCAGGTTGTCCTGTTCGTAGGTATCGATGACCGCCAGGGCTGCGGCGCAGGCCAGAGCATTGCCGCCATAGGTGCCACCCAGGCCGCCCGGAAGCGGTGCGTCCATGATCCCGGCACGTCCGACAACACCCGACAGCGGCAGACCGCCCGCCAGGCTTTTGGCAACGGTCACCAGATCCGGCTGAATGCCAGCGTGCTGGAAACCGAACCATGTGCCCGTACGACCAAAACCGGTCTGGATTTCATCGAGAATCAGGACAATGCCGTGCTGCTCGGTCAAGGCCCGAAGCGCTTTCAGGAACTCCACTGGCGCGGCCAGAAAACCGCCATCGCCCTGCACAGGCTCGATGATGATGGCGGCTACGCGATCCGGCGCAACTTGTGTAGCCAGCAATTCATGCAGCGCAGCCAGGGCCATTTCACCCGTGACGCCACGGTATTCGTTGGGATACGGGGTGTGGAACACTTCAGGTGCCAGCGGCCCGAAGTTCTGCTTGTAGGGCTGGCTCATGCCAGTCAGGGTCGTGCCCAGCAAGGTGCGACCATGGAAACCGCCACGAAACGAAATGATCGCCGGGCGATTGGTGTGGGCGCGGGCAATTTTCACCGCGTTCTCGACCGCTTCGGCGCCGGACGTGAAAAAAACAGCCTTGTGGTCGATGCCGCTGTCACCAGCCACCAGGTTGCTCAGACGTTTGGCCAGTTCCACATAAGGCTGGTAGGCAACCACCTGGAAGCAGGCATGGGTGACCTTTTCCAGTTGGCCCTGCACGGCCTTGACGACATTCGGATGATTGTGGCCGATATTCAACACACCGATGCCGCCAACGAAGTCCAGATAGCGCTTGCCATCGACATCCCACAATTCGGAACCCTGCGCACGATCGATGACCAGCGGGTGAGCAGTGACCACGCCACGGGGTACGAACTGATCGCGTTGACGGAGCAGATGAGGTGTTTCGTCGACTTTGCTGTTCATGGCTTTACCTGTAGTGGGCCGGGCAATCGGCACGTGATTGCGATGCTGTTCAGGTTAAGCGTTCAGCGAAACGATCTACGCCGAACTTGCCCCTCCAGATGCCCATATC
The DNA here is from genome assembly GCF_018343775.1 of Pseudomonas cichorii. Lineage (NCBI taxonomy): Bacteria > Pseudomonadati > Pseudomonadota > Gammaproteobacteria > Pseudomonadales > Pseudomonadaceae > Pseudomonas > Pseudomonas cichorii. The sequence continues at coordinate 272,863 of NZ_CP074349.1, read as the reverse complement.
CACTGTTTTCACCCTTGCAAACGGCAGATTCCTTCTGGCCATGCAATCTGCCGCGCAACGCCCTGTTTACAGGCTGAGCCACCTTTTTGCCGGGCCTCTTTCAACAGATCCTGCTCCAGCCTTGAGGCATGATGGAAGCCCCCTTTCACGCTCAGGAAATGCCCATGCCCGCTCTGCTCTATAAAGCCGATCCTGCCCGCAGCGAGCGCTGGAGAGCCTTGTTCGCCGAGCACGCTCCCGATATCGAGTGGCGCGCATGGCCGGACATTGGCGACCCGCAGGACATCCACTATCTGGCGGCCTGGCTGGCTCCCGATGATCTGGAACACGCGCTGCCCAACCTCAAGGTGCTGTTCGCTCTGTCGGCGGGTGTCGATCAACTGGACCTGAGCCGTATCCCGAAATCACTGCCGGTGGTGCGCCTGCTAGACCCCGGCATCAGCCAGGGCATGTGCGAATACGCCTGCTTCGCCGTGCTGACCCTGCACCGCGAAATGCTGCGCTATCGCCAACAGCAGATCGAAGGCCGCTGGCAGGCTCACCCGCTGATTCCGGCGCATAAACGGCGCATCGGCGTCATGGGGCTCGGTTTGCAGGCGCAGCATATTCTCGGGAGCCTGAAAGGCTTCGGCTTTGCCTTGTCAGGCTGGGCACGCAGTGAGCATCGTATTGAGGGCGTCGACTGCCATGCGGGACCTGAACAACTCCCCACGTTCCTGGCGCAGTGCGACATCCTGCTGTGTGTGCTGCCACTGACCGAACAGACCGAAGGCATCCTCGACCGTGAACTCTTCAAGCACCTGCCCAAAGGCGCGGCGCTGATCAATATGGGGCGCGGCAAACATCTGGTGGAAGACGACCTGTTGGCCGCGCTGGACAGCGGCCAGCTCAGCGCCGCCGTACTGGATGTGCTGCATAAGGAACCGGCTGCCAGCGATCACCCGTTCTGGAAACACCCGAACATTCTGCTGACACCCCATGTCGCCGCCATGACCCAACCGGAAAGCGCATTTGCAGGCTTGCTGGAAAACATTCGTCGGTTCGAGCGGGGCGAGTCAATGGAAGGGCAAGTGGATCGTGGGCAAGGCTATTAGGCATTCGCGAATGAACCCGCTCCGGCATCGCGCCGAAGCGGGTTCATTCGCAAGCAATCAGATCGCTTTCTCGAAGATCTTCGAATTACGCTGATAGTTGTAAAGCGACGCTCGTGCGCTGGGCAGACGGTCGACGGTGCTGGGTTCAAAGCCCCGCTCGCGGAACCAGTGTGCGGTGCGAGTGGTGAGGACGAACAGCGTCTTCAAGCCCAAAGCCCTGGCACGGTTTTCGATACGCTCCAGCAACTCATCCCCGCGTCCGCCGTGGCGATACTCCGGGTTGACCGCCAGACACGCCAGCTCACCGGCCTCGGAATCGGCAATCGGATAGAGTGCCGCGCAGGCAATGATCAGGCCTTCACGCTCGACCACGCTGAACTGCTGGATCTCGCGCTCCAGCACTTCACGGGAGCGACGTACCAGAATCCCCTGCTCTTCCAGCGGCGTGATCAGGTCCATCAGGCCGCCCACGTCTTCGATGGCCGCCTCACGCACCAGCTCGAACTGCTCTTGCGCAACCAGCGTACCGCCACCATCACGGGTAAACAGCTCATTCAGCAACGCGCCGTCTTCGGCATAGCTGACGATATGGCTGCGGCCCACACCGCCGCGACAGGCTTCGGCGGCAGCATCCAGCAGTTCGGCCTGATAGTTGTTGCCCAGACGCAAGAGATGAGCAGGCACTTGCTGAGGGCGCAGTTCACGCACCAGACGGCCCTGTTCATCCAGCAGGCCGGTTTCGGCACCGAACAGCAGCAGTTTGTCCGCCGCAAGGTCGATGGCTGCGCGGGTCGCGACGTCTTCGCAGGCGAGGTTGAAGATCTCGCCTGTCGGCGAATAGCCCAATGGCGACAGCAGCACGATGTGACGCTCGTCCAGCAGGCGGTTGATACCTTTGCGGTCGACACGGCGCACTTCGCCGGTGTGCTGATAATCGACCCCCTCAAGCACACCGATAGGTCGAGCCGTGACCACGTTGCCGCTGGTCACCCGCAGGCGTGAGCCCTGCATCGGCGAAGCCGCCATGTCCATGGACAGACGCGCTTCGATGGAAATACGCAGTTGCCCTACCGCATCGATCACGCATTCCAGGGTTTCGGCATCCGTCACGCGCATGTCGCGATGGAAACGCGGTGTCAGGCCGCGCTGGGCCAGACGGCTTTCGATCTGCGGACGCGAACCATGGACCAGCACCAGTCGCACGCCCAGGCTGTGCAGCAACACCAGGTCGTGGACGATATTGCCGAAATTGGGGTGCGCGACACCATCGCCGGGGAGCATGACGACAAAGGTGCAATCGCGGTGGGCATTGATATAAGGAGACGCGTGACGAAGCCAGTTAACGTAATCGGGCATAACCGAAAGAGCCTGTAAAAGAATGGACGAAAGACAGAAACACGCACAACGCTGTGGTGGTTATCGTCGGAACAGGCTTGGCAACACGCGCAATCTCCTTCTCTGTGGGGTTGTGTCTGGCCCGGTTTACTGGGGGCTCAGGCAGTAATGCTGAATCAACTGACGCAACAGAACCACTGTAGGCTCCAGGCGTGACATTTCAAGGTACTCACCCGGCTGATGCGCGCAGGCGATGTCGCCAGGGCCCAGAACCAGTGTCTCGCAGCCAAGGCGCTGAAGATAAGGCGCTTCGGTGCCAAATGCTACTGCTGCAGCCGTATGACCTGTCAGACGTTCTGCAATGCGAACCAGTTCCGCATCCGCTGCCTGCTCGAACGGCGCGCACTCCGGGAACAGGGGTGCGTAATCGATCTGCACCTGATGCAGCTCGGCCAGCGGTTGCAGCTTTTGACGGATGGCGGCGCGCAGCGCATCGGGGTCCATGCCCGGCAATGGGCGCAAGTCGAACTCCAGCGAGCACTGGCCGCAAATCCGGTTCGGGTTATCGCCACCATGAATGCAGCCGAAGTTCATGGTCGGTTGCGGCACGCTGAACTGCGGGTTGCGGTATTCGCGCTGCCATTGCTGGCGCAGGCCCTTGAGTTCACTGATGGCGTCATGCATGGCTTCCAGCGCGCTATGCCCCAGGCTTGGGTCAGAGGAATGGCCGCTGCGCCCGAGAATCTCGATACGCTCCATCATCACGCCCTTGTGCAAGCGAATCGGCTTGAGCCCGGTGGGCTCGCCAATTACCGCTGCACGCCCCAGCGGCCGACCGGCCTCGGCCAAAGCTCGTGCGCCAGCCATGGAGCTTTCTTCGTCGCAGGTGGCAAGAATCAGCAGAGGCTGCTTGAACGGCTGATCGAGCAGGCCGCGCACGGCCTCGATCACCAGCGCGAAAAAACCCTTCATATCGCAACTGCCCAGCCCGACCCAGCGGCCATCGACCTCGGTCAGTTTCAGCGGATCGGTTTTCCACAGCGCTTCATCGAAAGGCACGGTATCGCTGTGTCCGGCCAGCACCAGCCCGCCGGGGCCCGAGCCATAAGTCGCCAGCAGGTTGAACTTGCCCGGCGAAACCTGCTGGATATCGCAGGCAAAGCCCAGATCGCCCAGCCACCCCGCCAACAGATCGATCACCGCACGGTTGGATTGATCCAGCGAAGGTTGGGTGCAGCTCACCGAAGGCACGGCAATCAACGCGGCGAACTGATCTTTCATGGACGGCAAGGGCATGTATGCTTCCTGTAATCGGGACGGAACACGGACCATCATAGGGCCATAGCACCTGCGGAATAAACCGTTGCGAGCCATGTCCTGTACACTGCCGCCCTCAGCAGCCGTCAATCATTGGCTGCGCTCCCGTCATCAGCATCAGCGTTTGGACTTCCCGGCCATGCAAAAAGAAACAGAAATCAAACTCCGCGTCAGCCGCGAGACCCTCGTTGCACTGCGCGAGCACCCCTTGTTGAAGAAACGCAACAAAAGTGGCTGGGAGCGTATCGAGCTGTCGAACCAGTATTTCGACACCCCTGAGCGTGATCTGGCCAAGGCCAGGGTCGCTCTGCGCATCCGTCGCGACGGCGATCAGATCATCCAGACCATGAAGACCCGTGGCCAAAGCGTGGCCGGCCTGTCCGAGCGCAACGAATTCAACTGGGATCTGGCCAAGGCCAAGCTGGACCTGAAAAAACTCGAAGGCGACTGCTGGCCCGAGCAACTGGCGGATCTGGACAAGAAAACCATCAAGCCACTGTTCACCACCGACTTCATTCGTGAAAAGGCAGAAATCTCCTGGGGCCGTGGCAAGACCAAGGTCGTGATCGAGGCTGCTCTGGACCTGGGCCAGGTCGTGGCCGGCAAGCAGAAAGAAGAAATCTGCGAACTGGAACTTGAGCTGCGCGAAGGCGAATCTGCCGCGCTCCTGGATCTGGCCGCTGAACTGGCCGCCACCCTGCCGTTGATGCCCTGCGATATCAGCAAGGCCGAACGCGGCTATCGCCTGTTCGATGCCAACAGCTACTCCCTGAGCCTGCCAGCACCGAAACTGGAAGCCGAAACACCACTGGACGATGCCTATGCGGCGCTGGCCTGGCATCTGTTGGGCAGCAGCCAGCGCCTGGCCGAGCAATATCGCTTCAACGGCCACTGGCGTCTGCTGCAGGAATGGGTCGAGTTGCTGGGGGAACTGCGTTCACTGACCAGCAGCCTGGGCCAGGCTGCGCCTCGCGCCTCTACCGCACAACTGCGAGCCGCGCTGGATGCCCTGCTGGAAGACTGGCGCCCGCTGGTACAGGCCGGTCAGGAAGATGAAGACGTACGCGGCGCAGCTCACGAGCAATTTCTCGATGAGTTGCTGGACACCCGTTGGGGCGAGTTCTCGCTGAACACTTCGCGCTGGCTGCTGAACCGCAGCTGGACCGCCGAGCGCAGCAACCGCGGCAACCGCCAGGGCGCAGCGCTGTTGGCAAGCTGGCTGCCACGCCTGCTCGCCGACGAAGCGACCGCTCTGCAACTGGGCCGCTACCAGCAGCAACCCGAAGACCTGGCCGAGCAATTGCCACGCATCGAACGCATCCAGGTCTGGCTGCACTGGGCACGTGGCGCACTGGACCTGCCGGAACTGGATCGTCTGTATGGCGAATTGAACAAGCTGGAGCAACTGGCCCACCAGGACATCAGTGATGAGGTCCTCGATGCTCGCGTACAACAGGCGCTGACCGTATTCCAGAGCCGCGTCTGGAAGCTTCTGTTGCGTATGTGATGCATCATTTTCGCGAATGAATTGGCCCCTACAACCGTACAGACCGTGTGAAAACGTAGCGAGCGAAGGTCAGGCAAAGCGAAAACAGGCGAGGAACGGTCGGAGTCGCGCTCGACTTTACTGGCTGTAAATGAGCATTCCGAGCCTGTTTTCAACGCAGCATGACCGAGCGCAGTAGTTTTCACACGGTCTGTGAAGGAGCGACTTCAGTCGCGAAGAAACCCTACTTCACAATCGGCAAACTGGTTGTGGACTTGATCTCGGATAACGCCACGGTCGAGTTCACTTCCTGAATCCCCGGCACCAGCGACAGTTTTTCAAAGAAAAACCGCTCATACGCCTCGATATCCGACGTCACGATGCGCAGCAGGAAATCCACCGAGCCCATCAGCACGTAACACTCCAGCACTTCAGGGAAGCCGCGGATCGAATCGGTGAATTCGGTGAAATTCGAGCGCCCGTGGGCGTTGAGTTTGACCTCGGCAAAGATCTGCGTGTTGAGGCCGATTTTCTTGCGGTCCAGCAGTGTCACATTGCGCCGTATCACGCCCTCATCCTTCAGCCGCTGTATACGCCGCCAGCAGGGCGACTGCGACAAACCCACTTTCTCTGCAACCTGGGCACTGGAGAGCGAGGCATCCTCTTGTAGCAATGCCAGTATCTTGCGGTCGTAAGCATCCAGCTCAACTTGCATAAACAATCCCTTTAAAATCCATATTGCGCATTAATAATTCCAAAAAACCCTAAACCTATTGATCATAGACCAGAAATTTCCGTTTCGGCGTGCAAGAATTCCTCCACTCAATACAGGAGAGCCCAGTATGCCCAACCTTGAAGCCATTGCAGCATCAGAACTTCGCCCGGACACCTGGTCACCTGCCAACATGTCCTGTAGCGCACGCTATCAGGTGCTGGCCGAAGCCGAACCGGCGCTGCTGTGTCAGGTCCTGAACCTGTTTGCCCTGCAATACCTGACACCGCAGAACGTCATTGTTTCACGGCAGGACGGGTTGCTGGCCATCGATGTAGCAGTCGACGGGCTAAGCTGGCATCGAGCTCAGGTGATTGGCGAAAAAATGCGCAATCTGATCGATGTATGCTCGGTGGAACTGGAGCAAATCCACGCCCAGCAAGCCGCTCATCAACATGTTGCACTGGTCGCTGGCTGAAGTGTCTCGCAAACATTCGTAATTCCTGGTCGCATAGAGAGCTCAACACTGGCACGCTTGAAGACTATTCTTGCTCATCGTCCGATGATGAATTGCCTCAAGGAGCGCGCATGGCAGTCCTCGCCCCATCGTCACAGGATCGCTGGCTCGATCTGAACGACCTGCTACGTGATCTGGTCGCCCAAGGCGTCCTGAGTCAGAACGACGCAGAAACAGCCCTCACCCAGCGCCGTAGCGCGGCCAATATCCAGCTTCATCCGCTGGAGTTCATTGCGACCCTGCAGTTCGATGACCTCAAGCGCGCAGGCAAGAAGCTCGACCTGGAAACCCTGACCAACTGGCTCGCACAGCAATGTGACCAGCCGTATATGCGTATCGATCCGCTGAAAATCAATGTCGCGGCCGTTATGCCCTTGATGTCGTATGCCTTTGCCCAGCGACACAAAATCCTCGCCGTGGCCGTGGATCGCGAATCCGTGACCATCGCCAGCGCGCAACCTTATGTGCGCGCCTGGGAAGAGGACCTGGCCCATGTGCTGAAGCTGACTATCAAGCGCGTGGTGGCCAACCCGGTCGATATCCAGCGCGTGACGGTGGAGTTCTTCAGGCTGGCGAAATCTGTCAGCGGTGCCAATGCGACAGATCTGAAAACCAGCAACATGGGCAACTTCGAACAACTGCTCAAGCTGGGTGCCAGCGATCAGGAACCCGACGCCAACGACGCGCATATCGTCAATATCGTGGACTGGCTGTTCCAGTACGCTTTCCAGCAACGCGCCAGCGATATCCATATCGAGCCACGCCGCGAGCAAGGCACCGTGCGTTTTCGTATCGATGGCGTGCTGCATAACGTCTACCAGTTCCCGTCACAGGTCACCATGGCGGTGGTCAGCCGCCTGAAAAGCCTGGGCCGGATGAACGTCGCGGAAAAGCGCAAGCCGCAGGACGGCAGGGTCAAGACCACCACGCCCGATGGCGGCGAAGTGGAATTACGGCTCTCGACCCTGCCCACCGCGTTCGGCGAAAAAATGGTGATGCGGATCTTCGACCCCGAAGTGCTGCTCAAGGATTTCGATCAGTTGGGCTTCTCCAGCGATGACTTGCGACGCTGGCAGGGCATGACCAATCAGCCCAACGGCATCATTCTGGTCACCGGCCCGACCGGTTCGGGCAAGACCACCACGCTCTACACCACACTCAAGAAGCTGGCGACCTCCGAGGTCAATCTGTGCACCATCGAAGACCCCATCGAGATGGTGGAACCCGCCTTCAATCAGATGCAGGTCCAGCACAATATCGACCTGTCCTTCGCCAGTGGTGTGCGAGCCCTGATGCGGCAGGATCCGGACATCATCATGATCGGCGAGATTCGTGACCTGGAAACCGCAGAGATGGCGATTCAGGCCGCGCTGACCGGCCACCTGGTGCTCTCGACCCTGCACACCAACGATGCCCCCAGCGCCATCAGCCGTATGCTGGAGCTCGGCGTACCGCATTACCTGCTCAAGGCCACCATTCTGGGTGTCATGGCGCAACGTCTGGTGCGTACCTTGTGCCCGCACTGCAAGGCTCCGATCAACCTGAATGAAACCGACTGGCAGACCCTGACACGCCCCTGGCAGGCTCCCGTGCCAAGCGGCGCACATCAGGCCGTCGGCTGTGTGGAATGTCGTGAAACAGGTTACCGTGGACGCGCCGGCGTCTACGAGATCATGCTTATGTCCGACAGCGTCAAAGCCTTGATCAGCGCCGACCTGGACCTGACCGCCATGCGTCGGCAGGCCTTCAAGGAGGGCATGCGCAGCCTGCGATTGTCCGGCGCGCAAAAAGTCTCGGCAGGGCTGACGACCCTGGAGGAAGTGCTGCGTGTCACGCCACAGAGCGAGCAGCGCTAAAGAAACGAACTCAACATCAGAAATCGACAGGGAAAGGTTATGCAAATCGGCAGTGTAGTGCTGTTATTCGTAGGTTTGGCAGTTGCGATTGTCTTCATGGGCTTCAAGGTTGTGCCGCAAGGCTTCCAGTGGACGGTTGAGCGCTTTGGGCGCTACACGACCACCCTGAAACCGGGCCTTAATATCATTGTGCCCGTGATGGACCGCATCGGGCACAAGATCAACGTCATGGAAAGTGTGCTGGATATTCCACCCCAGGAAGTCATCACCGCCGACAACGCCACCGTGCAGATCGATGCCGTATGTTTCTTTCAGGTGGTCAACACGGCACAGGCCGCTTATGAGGTGAACAACCTCGAACACGCCATCCGCAACCTGCTGCAAACCAACATCCGTACCGTGCTCGGCTCCATGGAGCTGGATGCGATGCTCAGTCAGCGTGACAACATCAACGAGCGCCTGCTGCGCACGGTCGATGAAGCCACCGCGCCCTGGGGCATCAAGATCACCCGTATCGAAATCAAGGACATCAGCCCACCCGCAGACCTGATGGCGGCGATGTCCGGCCAGATGAAGGCCGAGCGGATCAAGCGTGCGCAAATCCTGGAAGCCGAAGGCTTGCGCGCCTCTGCGATTCTTACCGCTGAGGGCAAGAAGCAGGCGCAGATCCTGGAAGCCGAGGGTGGTCGTCAGGCCGCATTTCTGGAGGCTGAAGCCCGGGAACGTCAGGCCGAAGCTGAAGCGCGGGCCACCCAAGTGGTATCCGAAGCGATTGCTGGCGGAAACGTACAGGCCATCAACTACTTCGTCGCCCAGAAGTACGTCGAGACACTGGGCAAACTGGCCTCTGCCAATAACAGCAAAGTCATCCTGATGCCGCTGGAGGCCAGCCAGGTGATCGGTGCGGTGGGCGGGATCGGAGAAATCGTCAAAGCCACCTTCAACAACCCGAAAGCCTGAGGCAAGGACGATGAATTTCCTGCAAAACCTGTCGGCCTGGGACTGGCTCGGGCTGGGCACGGTGCTGTTGATCTTTGAGGTGTTCGGTGCAGGCGGGTATCTGCTGTGGATCGGCATTGCGGCAGCATCGGTCGGCGTCCTGACTTTCGTCATGCCCGGCATGCCATGGGCCTTGCAGTTTCTGCTTTTCGCCCTGTTTTCCGTGCTGACTGCCGCCTATTGGTGGCATCGGCAACGCAGCGTGGCCCGTCCATCGGATCAGCCAGGGCTGAACATGCGCGGGCAGGAACTGATAGGGCGCACCTTCACCGTCCAGACCGCCATTGTCGATGGAAGGGGCAAGATCAAGGCGGCTGACAGCGTCTGGATCGTGACAGGACCGGACGCGCCTGAGGGCAGCCTGGTCAAGGTCATTGGTCAGGACGGTGTGATCTTGAAGGTCGAGGCCCTCGACTTAAATTGAACTCATGTGCTGCTCCGGCTATCCAACCCCTCAGAACAACCACAGTCGGAGTACACCATGCGTCTCAAACTTGCTGTCATCACATGTGCCTTACTGTCACTTCCGGTCGGTTCAGCGATGGCCGACGGTTTCTGGCGTAACGTGATTTCTTCCGGTGCCACCACCGGTTCGACTTACCTGACCTTCAAGGATCACAAGCTGATCGTCGCCGCACAGGATGACGCAGGCAGCTTCGTCGCCAGCAATGGCGGCATCCGCGGCCCATTCCTGGAAGCGGCTATCCAGCAGGTGCGCACTGACAATCCTGGCCTGAAAGCCACGGACATGGAACTGGCCAACGCGATTCTGGCCAAGAACCTGGTCGCTGAAAACCAGTAATCGGCCCCATGAAAAATGCCGCTCATTCGAGCGGCATTTTTTTGCCCCGGGGGTTACTCGCCGATGGCGTTTTTGTAACCGGCAGCATCCAGCAGTTTTGCCAGATCGGCGGTGGCATCGCTTGGCTTGAGCTTGAAGATCCAGGCTTCGTACGGAGTGCTGTTCAGCAATTCCGGAGCGTCGGCCAATTCTTCATTGACCGCAATGACTTCGCCCGCAACAGGCGAGTAGATATCGGAAGCAGCCTTGACCGACTCGACCACACCAGCAGCGTCAGTGGCGGCGAAAACCTTGCCCACTTCCGGCAGCTCGACGAACACCACATCGCCCAGCGCTTCCTGAGCATGATCGGAGATACCCACGGTTACCGTGCCGTCGGATTCCAGACGCGCCCATTCGTGGCTTTCGGCAAAACGCAGTTCGGCGGGAATATTGCTCATTTAGTCATCCTCTACATCGAGTCAGCGGAAAACCCGCCAGATAGGTTAGATCAGGGTTTTGCCATGACGTACAAACGCTGGCTGCACGACACGCACCGGATACCATTTGCCGCGGATTTCGACTTCGGCCCGGTCGCCAGTCGCCATCGGAACACGTGCCAGGGCAATCGATTTGCTTAGCGTAGGAGAGAAACTACCACTGGTGATCTCTCCTTCGCCAATTTCTGCGATACGCACGACCTGACGCGCCCGCAACACGCCGCGCTCTTCGAGCACCAGCCCCACCAGTTTCGAGGCCACGCCTGCGGCACGCTCGCTTTCCAGTGCATCGCGACCGATGAAATCACGCTCTGCCGGCTCCCACGCAATGGTCCAGGCCATGTTCGAGACGAGCGGCGAAGCGTTTTCGTCGATGTCCTGCCCATACAGGTTCATGCCTGCCTCAAGACGCAATGTGTCTCGTGCGCCCAGACCGACAGGGGAAATGCCTGCGCCGACCAGATCGTTGAAAAAACCGGGAGCCTGCTCGGCTGGCAGCATGATTTCCAGACCGTCTTCACCGGTGTAGCCGGTGCGGGCAATGAACCAGTCGCCATCGTCACGGGCTTCAAAATACTTGAGCTGATGAATGGTTTCGGCGCGAGCGCTGGACACCAGTTCGGCAATCCGGCTTCTGGCCCGTGGCCCTTGAATTGCCAGCATGGACAGCCCCGTGCGCTCGATCAGTTGCACATCGAAACCGGTGAGGTGCGATTGCATCCAGGCCATGTCCTTGGCACCGGTTGCCGCATTGACCACCAGGCGATAACCGCTGGCGGTGAGGTAGACGATCATGTCGTCGACGATACCGCCACGGGTATCGAGCATGGCGCTGTACAACGCACGTCCCGGACTTTTCAGCCGTTCTACGTCGTTGGCCAGCAGGTAACGCAACCAGGCCTTTGCCTGACTGCCCATGACATCGATCACATGCATGTGAGAGACATCGAACACTCCGCAATCGCGGCGTACCTGATGATGCTCTTCGACTTGCGATCCGTAATGCAACGGCATGTCCCAGCCACCAAAATCGACCATCTTCGCGCCAAGCGCGAGGTGCAGGTCAAAGAGTGGGGTACGCTGTCCCATGGGTTTCTCCTTCCGGGCGTGGCGAAGGTGCGGACAGGCAGATCAAAGGCAAGCCCCTCGTGAATAGAGGTATGCAGCAAATGACAGCGCGCCGAACGGTCTGACAGACCGCACCGATTGCGGCGCATTGTAGCCGTATGGGGAGTGACTAACCAATCTGACGCGCCGAGCGCCGGATCAACCCGATCACGGGCAACAGCCCGACCAGCACCAGCGTCAAGGCCGGCAGGGCCGCACGCGCCCATTCCCCTTCGCTGGTCATCTCGAAGATACGCACAGCAAGGGTATCCCAGCCAAAAGGACGCATGAGCAAGGTGGCAGGCATCTCCTTGAGCACGTCGACGAAGACCAGAAGCGCCGCGCTCAATGCACCCGGCACCAGCAGCGGCAGATACACTTTGAAAAACAACTTTGGTCCACTGACACCCAGACTGCGAGCAGCCTCCGGCAGCGAAGGACGAATCCGCGACAAGCTGTTTTCCAGCGGCCCATAGGCCACTGCAATGAAGCGCACCAGATAGGCCAGCACCAGAGCCGACAGACTGCCCAGCAGCAAAGGTTTGCCAGCCCCGCCCAGCCAACCGGAAAGCGGGATAACCAGTTGCCGGTCCAGGTAACTGAAGGCCAGCATGATCGAAACAGCCAGTACCGAACCGGGCAGTGCATAGCCGAGATTGGCCAGGCTTACGCCGGAGCGAATCACCGGAGTGGGCGCCATGCGTCGGGCAAAAACCAGAATCAGCGCCACGCCGACGGTTATAAGCGCAGCGATGCCGCCCAGATACAGCGTATGCAGGATCAGGCCGGTATAACGCTCATCCAGGTCGAAACGGCCCCGCTGCCAGACCCAGACGATCAACTGCAGCATGGGCACGGCAAAGGCGCAGATGAAAACCAGACCGCACCAGCCACTGGCCGCCAGCGCTTTAATACCCCGCAGGTGGTAGAGCGCCTTGCCTCGCGGTCGTTCGTTGGTCGTGCGGCTGGCCCCACGGGCGCGGCGTTCGCCATAGAGCACCACCATCACCGCCAGCAGCAACAGGCTCGCCAGCTGCGCCGCGCTGGACAGGCTGAAGAACCCGTACCAGGTCTTGTAGATCGCGGTGGTGAACGTATCGAAGTTGAATACCGACACCGCGCCGAAATCCGCCAGGGTTTCCATCAGCGCCAGCGCCACACCGGCGCCGATTGCAGGACGCGCCATGGGCAGCGCCACCCGCCAGAAAGCCTGCAACGGCGATTGCCCCAGCACCCGCGCAGCTTCCATCAGGCCTTTGCCCTGGGCCAGGAATGCCGTGCGCGCCAGCAGATAGACGTAGGGATAGAACACCAGCACCAGAACGATGATCACCCCGCCCGTGGAGCGCACACGAGGCAGTCGCAGGCCGCTGCCGAACCATTCCCGCATCAGGGTTTGCACCGGACCGGAGAAATCCAGCAGGCCGACAAAGACAAAGGCAAGCACATACGCCGGAATCGCGAACGGCAGCATCAAGGCCCAGTCCAGCCAGCGCCTGCCGGGAAACTCGCAGAGGCTGGTCAGCCACGCCAGACTGACGCCCAACACCGTGACACCGACGCCAACCCCCAGTACCAGGATCAGCGTATTGCTCAGCAGGCGAACCATCTGGGTTTCCAGCAGATGGGACCAGATCTCCCGGTCGATGGTCTCCCAGGACAGCAACAGCACGCTCAGCGGCAGCAGCACCAAAGCGGCGATGGCAAAAACCAGGGGATACCAGCGGCGTTGGACGGGATGGGCCAAGGGGGATTCTCAAAAATCATGGAGAACCTCGTAGGAGCGAATGAATTCGCCACTACGAGGGTGTGGCGGGTATTAAATCAATTCCAGCCAGCACGATCCATCATGCGAATCGCTTCGGCCTGACGCTTGCCCGCCACTTCGACCGGAATGGTGTCAGCCTTGAACGCGCCCCAGCTCGCAACCTCTGCCGATGGCGCGACTTTCGGGTTGGCCGGAAACTCCTGGTTAGTACCGGAAAAGATGGTTTGTGCCTCTGGCCCCGTCATCCACTCCACCAGCGCCTTGGCAGCTTCGGGGTGTGGTGCATGCCTGGTCAGGCCGATACCCGACAGGTTGACGTGTACGCCGCGGTCCGACTGGTTCGGCCAGAACAGCTTCACCGCCAGGTCCGGGTTTTCCTTGTGCAGGCGACCGTAGTAGTAGGTGTTGACGATACCGACGTCGCATTGCCCGGCATTGATTGCCTCAAGCACCGCGATGTCATCGGAGAACACATCGGTGGACAGGTTATTGACCCAACCCTTGAGAATCTTCTCGGATGCTTCGGCGCCATGGGTTTCGATCAGGGTCGCCGTCAGGGACTGGTTATAGACTTTCTTGGCCGTGCGCAGGCACAGGCGCCCTTCCCAGTTCTTGTCTGCCAGGGCTTCGTAAGTGCTCAGTTCGGCAGGCTTGACGCGATCCGTCGAGTAGGCGATGGTCCGCGCCCGCAGGCTCAGGCCGGTCCAGGCATGGCTGGAGGAACGATATTGGGGCGGGATATTGGCGTCGATCACCGGCGAGGTGAACGGCTGGAGAATCCCCATCTGCTCGGCCTGCCAGAGGTTACCGGCATCGACGGTCAGCAGCAGGTCAGCCGTGGCGTTTTCGCCTTCGGCCTTGATGCGCTGCATCAGCGGGGCTTCCTTGTCGGTAATGAACTTGATCTTCACACCGGTCTTGGCCGTGTAGGCATCGAAGACAGGCTTGATCAGCTCATCGATACGCGATGAGTACACCACGACCTCATCGGCAGCCTGGGCAGTGCTGCCGAGCACGGTCAGTGTCAAAGCAGCCAGAAGACGCTTGCTAGCCTGCATGGGAGTCTCTCGCGTTCAAAAAATGAGGCGAAATGGTAGTTAATCCCATTTTCGATCACAATCGAACTACCACCCGAGGCGTTACCAGATGTTTCAAACCCCTGTAGGAACGAATTCATTCGCCCCTACAGGCGGGCAAGTTCCGGGAGCTCTCCGGACAATCCCAACGCTTCGCGCACGAACATGGCCTTGGCTTCCGGCATCTGGTTGACCAGCTTCAAACCCGTGTTGCGCAACCAGCGCAACGGCAGCGGATTGGCCTGGAACAGGCGCTCGAAACCTTCCATGGCCGCCATCAATGACAGGTTGTGAGGCATGCGGCGGCGCTCGTAACGGCCGAGCACACGGACATCGGCCAGCCGCTCACCACGCTCAGCGGCATGCAGCAACACTTCAGCCAGTACGGCAGCATCGAGAAAGCCCAGGTTCACGCCCTGACCGGCCAGCGGGTGAATGGTGTGGGCGGCATCGCCAATCAGCGCCAGCCCCGGCGCGACATAGCGCTTGGCGTGACGCTGACGCAACGGCACACACACTCGCGGGTCGGCAGTCAGCACCTGCCCCAGACGGCCCTCGAAAGCCCGCTCCAGTTCGCGGCAGAAGGTTTCGTCATCCAGCGCCATCAGGCGCTCGGCTTCAAGCGGCGTCACCGACCAGACGATGGAACACCAGTGCTCTTCTTCATGCTCCAGCGGCAGGAACGCCAGCGGACCATCGTCGGTAAAACGCTGCCAGGCGGTCTTGCGATGGGAGTCGGCCGTTCGCACGCTGGTGACGATGGCGTGATGCAGATAATCCCACTCGCGGGTCGGTGTGCCTGTCAGGCGGCGTACAGCCGAATTGGCACCATCGGCAGCAATGACCAGCGGCGCACGCAACTGGCGACCGTCGGCCAGGGTCAGCAGCCAGTCGTCACCGGAATGACGCATGTGCTCCAGACGGGCATTGGCCAGTAAACCGATATCGCTGTCGTGCAGTCGTTCCAGCAGAGCGTCCTGCACCACACGGTTCTCGACGATATGACCCAGCACTTCAGCATGCACGCTGGACGCTGAGAAATGGATTTCGCCAGTGCCGCTGCCGTCCCACACATGCATCTGCCCATAAGGGCTGACGCGACGGGCGGTGATGCCTTCCCAGACATCAAGACGCTGCAGAATCCGCTGGCTGGCTGCCGACAGAGCACTGACGCGGGGCTCGAAGGACGATTGCGAGTCGAAGGGTTTGACGCTCAGCGGGCCGCCATCGACCACCACCACATCCAGGCCGCTGCCCTGCAAGGCCAATGCAAGGGCGCTGCCGACCATTCCGGCTCCGACAATCAGCACATCTGCGCGGGTTTCCATGCTTAGATCGTTCTCGCTTGCGGCCGTGGCCGTGTTCTGAAAGTTTGTGGGTCACACATCGGATCGAGTCCCCAGGCCCATGGCCTGACGGGCGAACCAGCGTTTGGCGGGCGGCAGCAGGTCCAGCCCCAGCAACCCCAGGTTGCGGCCTGCGGTGACCACAGGCTGTGTGCTGCCGAACAGGCGGGTGACCTTGTCGGAAAAGCCCACGGTCATCTGTTGATCGAGGCGTTGCCTTTCACGATAGGCCAACAAAGTCGCCAGATCACCCGGCGACTTGTCGCTTTCCAGCAATGCTTCAGCCAGGGCGTCGGCATCACGAAGCGACAGGTTGAACCCCTGACCGGCAATCGGGTGCAGGCTGTGGGCGGCATTGCCCAGCACGACCAGATGCGAACGAACCTGCTCTTCGGCTTCCACCAGGGAAAGCGGATACACATGCCGCGAACCGACCTGACGCAAGGTGCCCAGGCGGTAACCGAATACATTCTGCAGTTCACTGAGGAAGCTGCGGTCATCCAGCGCCGCAAGCCGCTGGGTGTCGTTGCCCTTGCGGGTCCAGACCAGCGCGCAGCGATTTTCCGGCAATGGCAACAGAGCCATGGGACCGTCATCGGTGAAGCGCTCGAACGCCTGTCCGCAATGGGCTTCGCTCGGGGTGATGTTGGCGATCAAGGCGCTCTGATCATAAGAGCGTTCGCGCACGCCAATACCCAACTGTTCGCGCAGGCTGGAGCGGCCACCATCGGCCAGCACCGCCAGATCACATTCCAGTTCGGTTTCGTCATTGAGGGTCAATCGATAGCCGCCGGCCAGGGCCTGCATGTGCGTAACCTCGGCGGGCACGCGCCATGTCACGACCTCCCGATCCAGCCCCGCCCACAAGCATTGGCCCAGCCAGGCGTTTTCCACCACATAACCCAGCGCCGGCACGCCTTCTTCCATGGCAGCAAGACGGGTCGCACCGAAGCGCCCGCGATCGGACACCTGAATCTGCATGATGGGTTCGGCGCGCCGGGTAATCTGATGCCACAGGCCAAGGCGTTCATAAATGCGCCGCGCCCCGAACGACAGCGCCGAAGAGCGTGCATCGTAGCTGGGCTGATAGCTGTCGCCGGGGGCGAAAGGTTCGATCAGGACGATTTTCCAACCGCGCGCCTTGGCGCCCGCCTGCAAGGCCAGAGCGAGGCTGGCACCCACCAGACCGCCACCGATGATGGCAAGATTGAAGCGGCTCATGCGACCTGAGCCTGTGCAGCGGCCATCAGGGCCTCGATTTCAGCGACAGTCTTGGGCACGCCGCCAGAAAGAATTTCACACCCCTTCTTGGTCACCACTACGTCATCCTCGATTCGCACACCGATACCTCGCCATTTTTTCGCGACGTTCTGATTGTCGGGAGAGACATAAATCCCAGGCTCCACGGTCAGCGCCATGCCGACCTCCAGTACCCGCCATTCGCCGCCGACCTTGTATTCGCCGACATCATGCACATCCATGCCCAGCCAGTGCCCGGCACGGTGCATATAGAACGGCTTGTACGCTTCGGTCTCGATCAACTCGTCCACATCGCCCTGCAACAGGCCCAACTCAACCAGCCCGGCAGTAATAACCCTGACCGTCGCCTCGTGTGCCTGGTTCCAGTGCTTGCCCGGTCCGATGGCCGCGAACGCCGCTTCCTGAGACTTGAGCACCAGTTCGTAGATTGCCTTCTGCTCTGCCGAGAATGTCCCGCTGACCGGAAAGGTGCGAGTGATGTCGCTGGCATAGCAGTCGATCTCGCAACCGGCGTCGATCAACACCAGATCGCCCTCCTTGAGCGGCGCGTCGTTCTGCTGATAGTGCAGGATGCAGGCATTACGGCCCGACGCGACGATGGACCCGTAGGCCGGCATCCTTGCCCCGCCCTTGCGAAACTCGTAATCCAGCTCGGCTTCCAGGCTGAATTCATATAGCCCCGCACGGCTGGCCTGCATCGCCCGGATATGGGCGCGTGCAGAAATCTGTGCTGCCTCACGCATGACCTTCACTTCCGCTGCCGATTTATACAGGCGCATGTCGTGAAGCAGATGATCCAGCGCAACGAACTCGTTCGGCGGCTGCGCACCCAGGTGCGCCTTGGAGCGAATGGTGTTGATCCACTCCATCAGATGCCGGTCGAATTCAGGGTTGCTGCCCATGGCCGAGTAAACCCGCTCGCGCCCTTCGATCAGGCCCGGCAGGATGTCGTCGATATCGTTGATCGGAAACGCATCATCTGCACCGAAATCACGAATGGCGCCTTCCTGGCCTGCACGCAGGCCATCCCACAACTCGCGCTCCGGGTTGCGTTCACGACAAAACAGCACGTACTCGCCATATTCACGCCCCGGAATCAACACCACCACAGCTTCGGGCTCGGGAAAGCCGCTCAGGTACTGGAAATCGCTGTCCTGCCGGTAGACATGCTCGACATCACGATTGCGAATCGCAACAGCCGCGGCCGGAAGAATGGCGATGCTGTTGGGCACCATCTGGGCCATCAGGGCCTTGCGTCGGCGGGCGTATTCGGACTTCGGGATAGAGATCATGGGCAGACGGGGTCCCTTGGTGGAGCGAGCCGGTCAGGTCTGTAGAAACCCTGCCGGCGCGCCGTGATGAGCAATCAGTGCAGGGAAGGCTTGGGCTGTGGCGCAACGGCCTTGCTGCACTCGGTGAACAGCAGCAGTGGTGCGACGCGCAGGTATTCCATGACTTCCATGTAATCGCTTTCGCCGTCTTCGGATTCTTCCAGTGCATCCTGAACCTGAGCGATTGCAGCCAAGTCCTGTAACACTTCAGTGGCTTCGATGCTCAGCACCGCATCTCCGACCGCCAGGCCAAAGCCCGACAGGAAACCCTGGCACCATTGACCCAGTGCAGCAGCGCGCTCGGTCAGCGGCTCGTCATCGCCGGGCAGCAACAGCACGACCGTCATGTCATCGCCGGTGAGTTCGCCCTTGACCATCTCCTGCAAGCCAATCAGCGCCTGGCGAACATTGTCCTCAGGCTCGGTTTCAAGCAGTACGGAAGCATCGGCAAACCAGCCTTCGCTATCGAAGCCGGCACCGGCACAACTGCGCCCCAGCAACAGGCCGTGCAGTTCGGCAGGGGAAACAGGATGACCACTGGTATTGAGCAGAGTGGCAAATGCTTTGTACGGGGAATTCTGAATGGGCATGGGCAGCTAGTCGCCAAACGGCGCAATGTCTAGAATGAAGGCCTTGTATCCTAGACTATCCGCGCAACAAGATCATCAACACGGCGGTTAGAGGCAGTGGCGTTACCTCACTCCGTGCCATTCATCAGAAAGTATTCAGTGGAAAACAATGGAAGACACCGATCTGCAAGCCCTGATGAACCGGTTGGAATTGCTGCTCAAACACATTGAGCAACTTAAAAGCCAAAATGCACTCCTATTAGCTCAGGAAAAATCCTGGCGCGAGGAACGCGCCCACCTCATCGAAAAGAACGAAATCGCCCGGCAGAAGGTCGAGTCCATGATTTCGCGCCTCAAGGCCCTGGAGCAAGACTCATGAGTAATGGCAACAGCGTTACCGTTCAAATCCTCGACAAGGAATATTCGATCATTTGCCCTCAGGAAGAGCGCACCAACCTGGTCAGCGCCGCCCGCTACCTGGATGGCAAGATGCGTGAAATCCGCAGCAGCGGCAAAGTGATTGGCGCAGACCGCATTGCGGTCATGGCTGCCCTGAACATCACTCACGACCTGCTGCACAAACAGAATCTGCCTGACGTGCAAACCAGCGGTTCGACCCGCGAACAGGTGCGCGACTTGCTGGAAAGAGTCGATCTGGTGCTGGCCACAGACACCCCGACAACACCCGATTCACCTCGTAGCTGATTATTTGCAGACGTTTCTGTATACTTGCGCCGCTCCCTGGAGTGCTTGCCAGTCGGTCATGTCCCTGAGCCGATACGCACAACCACGGGGGTTGCACGTTGGGGTCGGTGTGCATGTCCGCTTGACGGAAAGCCTTAAGACCTCCTGCAATCACCACCTTGAACTTTCGGGTTCAAGGGCTACACCGACAGCGGTTCGTCGGGGAGTCCTCATTCAATCCATTGCCAGTCCAGCTGTCTGGCAATGTCGATTCCGTATCTGGTTTCAACCTCACGGATCAGCCTGCATGACCTTGCGCTCATGACCAGCAACCCGACAATCACACGCCCGCAACTGCGCCGCCAGCTACGCAAGGCGCGTCGTGCCTTGAGTCCTGGCCAGCAACGCGCAGCCGCTCGCGGCCTGTATCGCCAACTGGCACAACATCCCCTGTTTCGCCGCGCCCGGCATGTCTCGCTGTATCTGCCCATGGACGGCGAGATCGATCCCCGGCTTTTGCTGCGGGCCGCCCAACGTCGGGGCAAGGCGACTTATCTGCCGGTGCTCGATGCCTGGCCACGTACCAAGATGGTTTTCCAGCGCGTGCGCCCTGGCGAGAAATTCATCCCCAACCGTTTTCGCATCCCGGAGCCGCGTATCAATCGCGCACGGCAACGCAGGATCTGGGCACTGGATCTGATCCTGATGCCTCTGGTCGGATTCGATGACGAAGGCGGACGCCTGGGAATGGGCGGCGGTTTCTATGA
Organism: Pseudomonas cichorii; assembly: GCF_018343775.1. NCBI lineage: Bacteria > Pseudomonadati > Pseudomonadota > Gammaproteobacteria > Pseudomonadales > Pseudomonadaceae > Pseudomonas > Pseudomonas cichorii. The sequence continues at coordinate 252,358 of NZ_CP074349.1, read as the reverse complement.
CCGCAGCCTGGCGTATCTGGCACGCCGAAAAACCTGGAAAAAACCGCTGCTGCTGGGCTTGGCCCATGAGTGTCAGAAAGTCGAACGGCTCGCGCAGGCAAGCTGGGATGTTCCGCTGCAAGGCACGGTATCGGACAGCCGCTGGTATCTGGCACAACAGGAAGAAGAGAAGTGACGCGACGGGAGCTACAGGCATAGCCCCCGGAAAAGAAAGAAGCTTAAAGCATCAATGCCGCCCGGGCACCTTTTGTTGCTGCTGAGTGATCTCGACAGGTGCATCCACCTTGTTGGCCCACAGGCTCTGCGCATAACCGGTAGTCACGATACCCAAGCCGAACAATGCCACTAAAACCCACAGTAAATCCGGCTTGCGTTTCATTGACTGCCCTCCTTCGACAAATCAATACGCTGCCAACAGCCGCTCTCGTAAAGGCCATGTAACAGCAGGGTGCTTAAAAAGGCGGCATTTTGCGATAACGTGAACCAGTACGCAAATAGTGGCGCCAACCGACTGTCGGTTTGTCATAAAAACATCCCGATGGTGTGTATTTCCATGGAGAACACCCGATGGCCTATTGGCTGATGAAGTCAGAACCCGACGAACTCTCGATCAGTGACCTGCAACGCCTCGACAAAACCCGCTGGGATGGCGTGCGCAACTATCAGGCCCGCAACTTCCTGCGCAGCATGGCGGTGGGTGACGAGTTCTTTTTCTATCACTCCAGTTGCCCGGAGCCAGGAATTGCCGGTATCGGCAGGATTATCGAGGCGGCCTACCCGGACCCCACGGCCCTTGAGCCGGAAAGTCACTACTTCGACGCCAAGGCCAGCGCCGAAAAGAATCCATGGAGCGCAATCGATGTCGCCTTCGTGGAAATCTTCCCGAAAATTTTGGGGCTGGGTTACCTGAAACAACAAGCGACGCTTGAACAACTGCCTCTCGTGCAGAAAGGCAGCCGACTGTCTGTGATGCCCGTGACCGCCGAACAATGGTCGGCGATCCTGGCACTGCGCTGAGGGCGTTACTGAACGATAAAGTTGTTGAACAGCAAGTCTTCAACAATCGGCTTGCCCTCTTCACTGGTCATGACTTGCTGGACCTGCTTGAGTGCTTCCTGACGAATCTTTTCCTTCGCATCGGCGCTGCTCATGGAATCGACGGTCTGTTGGGTAAACAGGGCAACCAGCAGATTACGGATCAGCGGGTCATTACGCTTGACCGCCGCCTGGGCATCGGCGCCGGTAACGCGCAGGGCGATATCAGCCTTGTAGACGCGCAACTTCGGTCCGCCATCAAGGGCATAGTTACCCACAAACGGAGGCGTCAGAGACACATAAGCCGCCTTGGGCTCGCCTTCACCTTCTTTGGCTTCTTCCTGCGCCAGGGCAGGCAACGACAAGGCCAACAACATCAAGATCCACGCTTTCACAGTCCACTCCTTAATACGGGTTGCCCGCGTAGGTTACAGCTTATACACGCTTATAAGGCCGGGCCATGCTCATTGACCCGAAAACCTGCATATCCGACCTTATCGGCCATTACTGGAAAAGGAATAGCCCGATGAAAGCCCTGCTGTGCAAAGCCTTCGGTCCTGCCGACACCCTGGTCCTGGAAAACGTCGACAGCCCCGTCATCAAGAAGAACGAAATCCTGCTCGATGTACAGGCTGCTGGCGTCAACTTCCCGGACACGCTGATCATCGAAGGCAAATACCAGTTCAAGCCGCCTTTCCCGTTTTCACCGGGCGGCGAAGCAGCAGGCATCATCTCGCAGGTCGGTGAAAAGATAACCCACCTCAAACCCGGCGACCGGGTCATGGCCCTCACCGGCTGGGGCAGTTTCGCCGAGCAGGTTGCCGTAGCGGGCTACAACGTACTGCCGATCCCGGAAGCCATGGACTTCACCACCGCCGCCGCTTTCAGCATGACCTACGGCACCTCCATGCACGCCCTCAAACAACGCGCCAACCTGCAACCCGGCGAAACCCTGCTGGTGCTCGGAGCCTCCGGCGGCGTGGGCCTCGCCGCCGTGGAAATCGGCAAAGCCCTAGGGGCTCGCGTCATTGCTGCCGCCAGCAGCGCCGAAAAACTTGAAGTCGCCAGAAATGCCGGCGCAGACGAACTCATCAACTACAGCGAAACCAGCCTCAAGGACGAAGTGAAACGCCTGACAGCAGGCAACGGCGTCGACGTCATCTACGACCCGGTCGGCGGCGACCTCTTCGACCAGGCCGTACGCACCCTCGCCTGGAACGGCCGCCTGCTGGTGGTCGGCTTCGCCAGTGGCCGCATCCCCGAACTGCCTGTAAACCTCGCCTTGTTGAAAGGCGCATCCGTAGTAGGCGTATTCTGGGGCTCTTTCGCACAAAGACAACCTCAAGACAATGCCGCGAACTTCAAGCAACTGTTTGGCTGGTATGCAGAAGGAAAGTTGAAACCACTGGTATCGCAGGTTTATCCGCTGGAAAGAGGGGCAGAGGCGATTGAAGTGTTGGGGAAAAGGAGTGCGGTGGGGAAGGTGGTTGTAGCGGTGGCATGACTCTTCAAACCGGAAGCACTTCAGATGTTTGATCGCGAATGAATTCGCTCTCACACACGTTGGAGCGAATTCATTCGCGAAATCCCGCCTACAAATTCCGCCTGACACTCTCTGGAAGGTAATCCACATATTTTCTTTGAGGATTTTGCTGGCAGTTTTTCAGGATGCCCGGAATCGCGTTAATAAACTCCATCACCAGCGCCTCGCGTGCATCGCCTGGAAGAAACGGATAGATGACATTGCCACTGGAAAGATAGAACTCCGTCCGGGCCAGGGTTTCAGCCTCATGAGAGCGACCGCTTTTGCGCCAGTTGCTCTCCACTTCCTCGTTGAGCTGACGGCATGACACCTTCTTTAACTCGACATTGGCTGTCAGCGACGGTTCTTTATGCGGTCTTCCTAAAAAGCGGTAAGTGACTTTTACTGCCTCCCCCTCTGGATTGGAGGCGGATGGCGTCCAGGGCTCGAAGCGCCATTGCTCAACAGCCTTTTTGGTCGCTGCCACGAATCGGGGCTCGGTCGCATCAAGCACCTCAAGGAACCGAACCCCTCCATCGGCCTGAATGAAGATCCGTACAACGACCTCTCCTTTTGCAGAGGAACCGATCAGCTCTTCTGGATACTCGATGTCCGGCATAGACAGTGGCACCGGGTAGGAGCCTGCCGCGGTGACACACCCCACAAACAAAAGACCTGTAAACAGCACACCAAACCCATGGAACCTGCTCGGCATTCACAAGGCTCCTTGCAATGCGCCAGGCACATCGTCTGACTGTGCCAGCCCACTCAACAGGCTCTTGATAGAAACAGGAAGGTAGTCGCCATACCTGTGCTCTGGATTAAGCCGGCAGCTTTTCACAATCTCTGGAACCAACCGCCCCAACTGCTCAAGCAAGAGCTTACGCTCATCCTCGCTACGCAGAAGAGCCGCGTAGCTACTGAATAAAAACTGACCGGTGTACCAGAACACGTCGACTTTATTTAACGGCTCTTCCGGAAAGTCTCTGTTTTGCGTATCAACTTCGTTATTCAAATAGGCACAGCGGATATTGCTCAGGCCGACATCGACCTCCTGATTGAAGTGGCTGTTTCCGTGAGAGCCAAAAATGACAGGGATCATGATGCTGATTTGCGGTGGGGCGCCCACGGTTCCAGCCCATGGGCGATAGCGCCATTGAGCCAAAGCCCCCACAGCAGCCTCAGTCAATTGTGGATGCCCGCTCTCTATCGCCCGAACGTCCTGCACATTCCCGCCAGAACTCACCACCAACTGAACCCGTACCTTTCCGGTGTATCGGCTTCTGATCAATGCTGGCGGATATACAGGCTTGGGGGTAAACAGGGGGACAATCAAGGCATCGGCAGACTGCACCGAAAGAGGCAGCAAAAGAACAAAAACAAACGCAATAAACCTCATACACACCCCCTGAAAACCGCGATATGAACGCCTGCATGGCGTAGTGACCGCGATAGTAGAAGGCTCCCTCAGTGCTCATAAGGACATGCAATCCCATTCAAACGTAGGAGCAATCCCAAAAAAAAATGACGGCATCTACCCAAACAAGATGTTCACAAAAGAACACGAACAACCTCACATTTCCTATGCAACTTTCGGAAAAAGCGCTGCTTTTTTCTGTAACGAAAATGTAATATTCGCTTTCGCAAAAAATAAAAACCCGGAGCGTCTGCATGTTTGCGTTTTTCCGCCCTGCCAAGCACATGGCACCCATCCCCGAAGAAAAGGTCGATAGCACTTACCGTCGTCTGCGCTGGCAGATCTTCGCCGGTATTTTCATCGGCTATGCCGGTTACTACCTGCTGCGCAAGAACTTCTCCCTGGCGATGCCTTACCTGATCGAAGAAGGCTACACACGCGGGCAGTTGGGTGTTGCCATGTCGGCCATCGCGATTGCCTACGGCTTGTCGAAATTCCTGATGGGGCTGGTTTCGGACCGCTCCAACCCGCGCTATTTCCTGCCGTTCGGGTTGCTGGTGTCGGCCGGGGTGATGTTCATTTTCGGTTTCGCGCCCTGGGCGACGTCCAGTGTCACGATCATGTTTGTGCTGCTGTTCATAAACGGCTGGGCACAAGGCATGGGCTGGCCGCCGAGCGGGCGGACGATGGTGCACTGGTGGTCGCAGAAAGAGCGCGGCGGTGTGGTTTCGGTCTGGAACGTGGCCCATAACGTGGGTGGCGGTCTGATCGGCCCGCTGTTCCTGCTGGGCATGGGCTGGACCAACGACTGGCACGCCGCATTCTATGTGCCGGCAGCCGTGGCTCTGCTGGTGGCGGTCTTCGCCTTCGCAACCATGCGCGACACCCCGCAATCGGTTGGCCTGCCGCCCATCGAGCACTACAAGAACGATTATCCGGAAGGCTACGACGCCAGCCATGAAGAAGAATTCAGCGCCAGGGAAATCTTCGTCAAATACGTGCTGCGCAACAAACTGCTGTGGTACATCGCCCTGGCTAACGTGTTCGTCTATCTGCTGCGCTATGGCGTGCTGGACTGGGCACCGACCTACCTGAAAGAAGCCAAGCACTTCACGGTCGACAAGACCTCATGGGCCTATTTCCTGTACGAGTGGGCCGGTATTCCTGGCACGCTGCTGTGCGGCTGGATGTCGGACAAGATCTTCAAGGGCAACCGCGGCCTGACCGGTATGGTGTTCATGTTCCTGGTGACCATCGCCACGCTGGTGTACTGGCTGAACCCGGAAGGCAACCCGACCGTCGACATGATCGCTCTGGTTTCCATCGGCTTCCTGATCTACGGCCCGGTGATGCTGATCGGTCTGCAGGCACTGGAACTGGCGCCCAAGAAAGCAGCCGGTACTGCGGCAGGTTTCACAGGGTTGTTCGGTTACCTGGGCGGCTCGGTCGCAGCAAGCGCGGCGATGGGCTACACCGTTGACCACTTCGGCTGGGATGGCGGTTTTGTGCTGCTGATCAGTGCGTGCATCCTGGCTATGGCGTTCCTTGCGCCAACGCTACGTCACAAACAGGTTGCCAGCACGTCTCGGTAAGCCTGAGTCAAAGCGTAACCGGGTTGGACCGGCAACGCTTCAGCCGCGCCTCCAGATTCAGATCTGGCATGGCGTGGCTGCGCAAGGCGTTGGCGGTCTGCTCGACGTAATCACGAGTCGTGCCATACCGCCCGCTTGCGCTGGCCAGTACCTGGCTCAGCACACTGTCCGGCAGGTTGCCCGCATAGCTGGGCAAATGCCTCTCCAGCACAAATCCCAACGCCTGAACCTGTGTGCCATCTTCAAGACGGCAGCTCAGCCAGTGCGGGCGATAAGAGGGATAAGGCATTTCGCGCTGCCAGAGCGCGAACAGGGAGTCTTCAAGGCATTCATCCGGCAAGCGGTAGGCGAACCCCGTGCAGGAGCCGCCACGGTCCAGGCCGAATACCAGGCCAGGCACTTCGGGTGTGCCCCGATGTTCGTGGGACCACAGGTACAAGCCGCGATGGTAGCCATATACCCGTGCGCGCTGACGCTCGACAGCCTTGCATTCAGGGCGCCAGATCAGCGAGCCATAAGCGAACAGCCAGACAGGGCCGCCCTTGTGGCGACGCAGGGTGGCGTTCATCGAGGCGAGCAGTTGCTCGCGGGTGAGTTGCGGGCCAAGATCGATTACTGGCGGATATTTCAGACCAAGGCCGTCATGCACGGCCGCCGCCAATTCATTGATTGGATTGTCCATTTGCCTCCCTGACAGCCTGACTGTCAGTCATAACCGAGCCTTGAGGACCCGCTCATGGATAAGCGGCGTCAAGGTATCGCGGTACGGGTGCTGCTACAGGCCTGAGCCTGTGTTTTCATCGCTATAAGCTATAAGCGATTGAAAAAAATTGCAATCCAGTTACAAGGCCGCCAGTCAGAAGCTATGGACGAGGCGCGTAGGCAAAGACATCAGCACGCATCTGATGAGCGTCCATTCCGGCACCGACCAAGGCATCCAGCGTCGCGTAGATCATGGCCGGAGAGCCGCTGCCGTAGACATGGATCGAGGACAGGTCGCTGATGTCGTCGCGTACGGCTTCATGCAACATCCCGCAGCGCCCTTCCCAGCCGCACAGATCACTGACGACCTTGTGCAGGAACAGATTCGGCAGCGTGGCCCATTCGTCCCACTGACGAATTTCGTAAAAGTCCTCGGGACGGCGCACGCCCCAGTACAGATGCACTGGATGGCTGAAGCCCTTGGCGCGGCAATGCTCGATCAGGCTGCTCATCTGCGCCATACCCGTGCCAGCCGCGATCAGTACCAGTGGGCCGTCGGGCAGATCGGCAAGGTGGGTATCGCCAAGAGGTAGCTCGACCCGCGCCATGGCATTGCGTTGAAGCTGTTCGATCAGCGTGCGAGCACTGGCCTCACGAACCAGCACGTGCAATTCCAGGTCGCGCCCCTTGTGAGGCGCCGAAGCCAGCGAGAAGGCTGACTTTTCACCGTTCTCGCGCTCGATCATCAGGTATTGCCCGGCGTGATAGCGGGGCAGCTTGCCAGCCGGCGCCCTCAGACCGACCCGCCAGACATCGCCGCCCACTTCAACGCACTCGCTGAGCTGGCAGGCAAACTTGCGCACCGGCAACTGACCAAGGGGCAGGACCGCATCCCACAGCACTTCGCAGGTTTCCAGCGGCTCTGCCAGGCAGGTGTAGATTTCACCGTGGGTCAGCTCATCGCTGGCCTGTTTCACGCGCCCCTGCACCAGCAGCGCCGAGCAGACATGACAATTACCGTTGCGGCAGCTCTGTGGACATTCATAGCCCAGGCGCTGTGCAGCATCGAGAATCCGCTCGCCCGGCAGGGTTTCCAGCACTGCACCCGACGGCTGCAACGTTACACGCATCAATCTATTCCCAGTTGATTCCAGATTTCATCGACCCGACGTGTAGTCGCCTCGTCCTTGACGATAGCCCGGCCCCACTCACGTGTGGTTTCGCCCGGCCACTTATGCGTCGCATCAAGCCCCATCTTGGAACCCAGACCGGAAACCGGTGAAGCGAAGTCCAGGTAATCGATCGGCGTATTTTCGATCATTACCGTGTCGCGCTTGGGGTCCATGCGCGTGGTAATGGCCCAGATCACGTCGTTCCAGTCGCGAGCGTTGATGTCGTCGTCGGTGACAATAACGAACTTGGTGTACATGAACTGTCGCAGGAACGACCAGACACCCAGCATCACGCGCTTGGCATGGCCCGGGTACTGCTTTTTGATGGTCACGACGGCCATGCGATAGGAACAGCCTTCGGGCGGCAGGTAGAAGTCGATGATTTCCGGAAACTGCTTTTGCAGGATCGGTACGAACACTTCGTTCAGCGCCACGCCCAGAATCGCCGGCTCATCCGGCGGACGACCGGTGTAAGTGCTGTGATAGATCGGCTTGATCCGGTGCGTAATACGCTCGACGGTGAACACCGGGAAGCTGTCCACTTCGTTGTAATAACCGGTGTGGTCGCCATAAGGCCCCTCATCAGCCATTTCACCGGGATGGATCACGCCCTCAAGGACGATTTCGGCACTGGAAGGCACTTGCAGGTTGTTGCCACGGCACTTGATCAGTTCGGTGCGAGTGCCGCGCAGCAGGCCTGCAAACGCATATTCGGACAAGCTGTCAGGCACCGGCGTCACGGCACCCAGAATGGTCGCCGGGTCCGCGCCCAGGGCAACGGCTACAGGGAACGGCTCGCCGGGATGCTTGATGCACCATTCCTTGAAGTCCAGCGCGCCGCCGCGATGGCTGAGCCAGCGCATGATGACCTTGTTGCGACCGATCACCTGCTGGCGATAGATGCCCAGGTTCTGGCGCTCCTTGTTAGGACCGCGCGTAACTGTCAGGCCCCAGGTGATCAGCGGCGCAACGTCGCCAGGCCAGCAGGTCTGGACAGGCAGCATGTTCAGGTCGACGTCATCGCCTTCGATGACGATCTCCTGGCACGGCGCATCCTTGACCACTTTGGGGGCCATGGAGATGACTTTCTTGAAGATAGGCAGCTTTGACCAGGCGTCTTTGAGGCCTTTGGGCGGCTCCGGCTCCTTGAGGAAAGCCAGCAACTTGCCGATTTCCCGCAGCTCGTCGACAGATTCGGCGCCCATGCCCATGGCGACCCGCTCCGGCGTTCCGAAGAGGTTGCCCAGCACCGGGATGTCAAAACCGACCGGCTTTTCAAACAACAGGGCCGGGCCTTTGGCGCGCAGCGTACGGTCGCAGATTTCAGTCATTTCCAGCACAGGGGAAATGGGCATCTGAATGCGTTTCAACTCTCCGCGCTGCTCAAGCTGCTGCACGAAATCCCTTAGGTCCTTGAATTTCATTAACCTGGCCACTTATTCAAATAGGTGCACATCGTACCTGCTCTGCAGATTCGTGGCAGCCATGAGCAGGCACAGGAGTGAATTTATTCTGGAAAGTGGAGCGGGACAACGACGTGAGTGTCATTTGCGGGAGGCAGCTTGCTGGCGAAAGGTTGCTGACACACAGAAAAAACACCGTCGCCTGAAACATCGCCGTCGCAGCCAAGGCCCCTTCCATGGGAGTTTTTGCGCAAAAAAAATGGCGCCCCGAAGGACGCCATTTTCTGTTCAACCTGTCAGTTACTTGCGTTTCATCGACAGGAAGAACTCATCGTTGGTCTTGGTCTGCTTGAGCTTGTCGACCAGGAACTCGATGGCAGCGACTTCATCCATAGGATGCAGCAGCTTGCGCAGGATCCACATGCGTTGCAGTTCGTCATCAGCAGTCAGCAGCTCTTCACGACGGGTGCCGGAGCGGTTGATGTTGATGGCCGGGAACACGCGCTTCTCTGCGATCTTGCGATCCAGCGGCAGCTCCATGTTGCCCGTACCCTTGAACTCCTCGTAGATCACTTCGTCCATCTTCGAGCCGGTTTCAACCAGCGCGGTGGCGATGATGGTCAGCGAGCCGCCTTCTTCGATGTTACGCGCAGCACCGAAGAAGCGCTTTGGCTTCTCGAGAGCGTGAGCATCGACACCACCGGTCAGTACCTTGCCGGAGCTTGGAATCACGGTGTTGTAGGCGCGAGCCAGACGGGTAATGGAGTCGAGCAGGATCACGACGTCCTTCTTGTGCTCGACCAGGCGCTTGGCCTTCTCGATCACCATTTCAGCAACCTGCACGTGGCGGGTTGGCGGCTCGTCGAACGTAGAAGCAACCACTTCGCCGCGTACGGTACGCTGCATTTCGGTCACTTCTTCCGGACGCTCGTCGATCAGCAGAACGATCAGGTGAACTTCCGGGTTGTTACGAGTGATGTTCGACGCGATGTTCTGCAGCATGATGGTCTTGCCCGCCTTTGGCGGAGCAACGATCAGACCACGCTGGCCTTTACCGATAGGTGCACACAGATCGATCACGCGACCGGTCAGGTCTTCGGTGGAACCGTTACCGGCTTCCATCTTCATGCGCACGTTCGGGAACAGCGGCGTCAGGTTTTCGAACAGAATCTTGTTCTTGGCATTTTCCGGACGATCAAAGTTGATCGTGTCGACCTTGAGCAGCGCGAAGTAACGCTCGCCTTCTTTAGGCGGGCGAATCTTGCCAACAATGGTGTCACCGGTACGCAGGTTGAAACGACGGATCTGGCTTGGCGAGACGTAGATATCGTCCGGGCCAGCGAGATAGGACGCGTCTGCGGAGCGCAGGAAGCCGAAGCCGTCCTGGAGGATCTCCAGCACGCCATCACCAGAAATTTCCTCGCCGCTTTTGGCGTGCTTTTTCAGCAGGGAGAAAATCACATCCTGCTTGCGCGAACGGGCCATATTTTCTATGCCCATCTGTTCGGCCATTTCGAGCAGATCGGTAATCGGCTTTTGCTTGAGTTCAGTCAGGTTCATATGGGAATGACGTAATCATGTATGGAGGGAAATTAAGCTTTTGGCTTAATGAGGCCGCGCCGCAGAGAAGGCGACAGGATCGCGTACTAAATCGAAAAGGAGAGCGTCGGCGACGGCTAGCAGGGGGCAATGGAGATTCCATTGCGGGGCCGAATGTACCACTTGATTTTCCAGGCGTCTAGTACGGAGCCAGAAAAAACCCCGCTGTTCGCGGGGCTTTAGAAACATCAAAGATTGGCGTCGATGAAAGCAGCCAATTGCGACTTGGACAAGGCGCCCACTTTGGTGGCTTCGACATTACCGTCCTTGAACAGCATCAGCGTCGGGATACCACGCACACCATGCTTGGCCGGGGTTTCCTGATTGTTGTCGATGTTCAGCTTGGCAACGGTCAGCTTGCCTGCGTAAGTGGTAGCGATGTCGTCAAGAACCGGTGCAATCATCTTGCATGGGCCGCACCACTCAGCCCAGTAGTCAACAAGCACAGGGCCGGTAGCCTTGAGGACATCGGCTTCGAAGCTTGCGTCGGTGACGTGTTTGATCAGGTCGCTACTCATGGAGATCTCCGAGGTCGTAGGCTAAAAACGACGCCCATCATAGCGGGCCTTATGGCATTCAGGAAGCCGGGGCTCATTGAGTCTGGCTATGGGAAGCCATGAATATGGTTATAACCCCGTATTTAGCTGGCGGGCGAGACAAAGACAATCCCCGTGCGCAATGCCGCTCCACGGATATGTTCCTGCATGGCCTTCTGCGCAGGACCGGAGGCATGTCGGGAAAGAGCGCGCAAAATTTTGCGATGTTCCTGCCAGGTTTCCATGACTCTTCCTGCACGAATGAAGGGCATTTTCTGACTTTCGAGGAAGATATCAGCACCCGCCGTCACAATGCCCAGCATGGCCTGATTACCACTGGCGACCAGAATATGCCGATGAAACTCGAAATCCAGCCTGGCTGCCGCCTCGAAATCCCCTGCACGCAACTCCAGGCGCATGGCTTCGACATTGTCCTCCAGCACATCCCGCTCGTCGGCAGTCAGGGTGACAGCGGCAAGACCTGCGGCAAAGCCTTCCAGCGCATAGCGCAACTGAAAGGTATCGGCCGGAGAAACCCGTGCGTCGAAAGGCCAGGAAAAACCGGCCGTGCGCTGTTCTGGTTCAGAAATCGACTGAATGAACACGCCTTTGCCTGGCTGCACACTGACAATTCCCAAGGCACTGAGCGACGACAAGGCTTCGCGCAGCGAGGCTCGACTGACGCCCAGCAATACCGCCAGATCCCGCTGCGAAGGCAGGCTGTCGCCAGGTTTGTAACCTTGCTCGGCAATCAGTTTGCGAATTGCCCGGAGGGCCGATTCAGGTACTGCGAGGGCATTCTGCGGCATCACTGTTCAGGCCAGTCAGTCCAGTAAAAACTCCTTTTATCGCCATCTACATCATCCGGCAAGCGACGCCCAGCGCTGGGGCGACGTGGCTTTCAGGCGCGCCAAAGCAGGGCATTCGATCCGCCAACTGTTCAGACCAGTAAGACCAAATACCGTCCGCAGAGCCCGACTTATGGCGCAAACAGCCTGAATGGCATGGGCTGTGCACTAGGGGACAAGCCAACATCTTTCGTTCCGTCCGGAGATTTCCCATGACCAAGCGTTACAGCGCACTGCTTACTGCCTTGTTTGCCAGCCTGATGCTGAGCCAGGCCCCTGCCCACGCCAACGGCCTGGATGACGTCGTAGCGCGCGGCACCCTGAAAGTCGCTGTACCTCAGGACTTCCCGCCGTTTGGCTCTGTGGGTCCGGACATGAAACCGCGCGGTCTGGATATCGACACGGCACAGTTGCTGGCCGACAGACTGAAGGTCAAACTCGAACTGACGCCGGTCAACAGCACCAACCGCATCCCGTTCCTGACCACCGGCAAGGTCGATCTGGTGATCTCCAGCCTCGGCAAGAACCCGGATCGCGAGAAGGTCATCGACTTCTCCCGCGCCTACGCGCCGTTCTACCTCGCGGTGTTCGGTCCACCTGACTCGCCGGTCAAGGAAATCAGTGACCTCAAGGGCAAGACCATCAGCGTGACCCGTGGCGCCATCGAGGACATCGAACTGACCGCCGTCGCTCCCGAAGGCGCAACCATCAAGCGCTTTGAAGACAACAACTCGACCATCGCCGCTTACCTGGCTGGCCAGACCGACCTGATCGCCAGCGGTAACGTGGTCATGGTCGCTATCAGCGAGCGCAACCCGAAACGCATTCCGGCCCTGAAAGTGAAACTCAAGGATTCGCCAGTCTACGTCGGCGTGAACAAGGGTCAGCCCGAGCTGCTGGGCAAGGTCAACGAAATCCTCAATGCCGCCAAGGCTGACGGCGCGCTGGAAAAAGCCTCTGTGACCTGGCTCAAGCAACCTTTGCCAGCCGATCTCTGATCACTGCTTTCTGATCACAGGATCCGCCAATGGCTTATCAATTCGACTTTACACCGGTCCTGCAAAGCGCTGATCTCTTGCTGCGCGGGGCCTTGTTCACGCTGGAACTGACGGCCATTGGCACTTTGCTCGGGGTCAGCCTGGGCATCGTTGGCGCGGTCGTGAGGGCCTGGAAAATCCAGCCTTTCGCCACGATCTTCGGCATCTACGTCGAACTGATCCGCAACACCCCGTTTCTGGTACAGCTGTTTTTCATCTTCTTCGGCCTGCCGTCCCTGGGCATGCAGATTTCCGAATGGCAGGCAGCCATCCTGGCAATGGTCATCAACCTGGGTGCCTATTCGACGGAAATCATCCGCGCCGGCATTCAGGCGATCCCCAAGGGACAACTGGAAGCCGCCGCTGCACTGGCCATGAACCGCTACGAAGCCTTTCGCTACGTAGTGCTGGCGCCGGCGCTAAGCAAGGTCTGGCCGGCACTGAGCAGCCAGATCATCATCGTCATGCTCGGCTCGTCGGTCTGCTCGCAGATCGCCACCGAAGAGCTGAGCTTTTTCGCCAACTTCCTCCAGTCGCGTAACTTCCGCGCCTTCGAGACGTACATCGTCACCACGCTGGTCTACCTGTGCATGGCGTTGCTGATCCGCCAATTACTGGCCTGGGTCGGGCGTCGCTACATATCGAGGAGCCGCTGATGGATTTCACTCTTTGGGACATCCTGCGCAACCTGCTGACCGGCCTGCAATGGACAGTGGCCCTCTCGCTGGTAGCCTTTATCGGCGGCGGCCTGATCGGCCTTCTGGTAATGGGCATGCGCATCTCGGACAAAACCGGACCACGGGTCGCAGCCACTCTTTATATAGAACTGTTCCAGGGCACTCCGCTGCTGATGCAGTTGTTCCTGGTGTTCTTCGGCGTGGCCCTCATGGGCGTGGATATTTCCCCATGGGCCGCCGCTGCGCTGGCCCTGACGCTGTTCACCAGTGCCTACCTGGCCGAAATCTGGCGCGGTTGTGTCGAGTCGATATCGAAAGGCCAGTGGGAAGCGTCCGCCAGCCTGGCGATGACGCCCATCGAGCAGATGCGCTACGTGATCCTGCCACAGGCACTGCGCATCGCCGTGGCGCCGACGGTCGGCTTCTCGGTCCAGGTGGTCAAGGGCACGGCCGTGACCTCGATCATCGGTTTCACCGAACTCACCAAGACCGGCAGCATGCTGGCCAACGCTACCTTTGAACCCTTCATGGTCTACGGCTTCGTTGCCCTGGGCTACTTCATCCTTTGCTACCCCTTGTCGCTCTGTGCGCGCCATCTGGAAAGGAGACTGCATGCCTCTGCTTAGAATTTCCGCCCTGCATAAATACTACGGCGACCATCACGTACTCAAAGGCATCGACCTTTCTGTCGAGGAAGGCCAGGTCGTGGCGATCATCGGTCGCAGTGGCTCGGGCAAGAGCACGCTGCTGCGCACGCTCAACGGACTGGAGTCGATCAACGATGGCGTAATCGAAGTCGACGGCGAATACCTGGACGCCGCCCGCGCCGACCTGCGCACCTTGCGGCAGAAGGTCGGCATGGTGTTCCAGCAGTTCAACCTGTTCCCGCACCTGAGTGTGGGCGAAAACGTCATGCTCGCCCCTCAGGTCGTACAGAAAGTGCCCAAGGCCGAGGCTGCAAAACTGGCCAGGCAGATGCTGGAGCGTGTCGGGCTGGGCGAGAAGTTCGACGCTTTCCCGGATCGTCTTTCCGGCGGTCAGCAACAGCGCGTGGCCATCGCCCGGGCCCTGGCGATGTCACCCAAGGTGCTGCTGTGCGATGAAATCACCTCGGCGCTGGACCCGGAACTGGTCAACGAAGTACTCAGCGTCGTGCGCCAACTGGCTGCCGACGGCATGACCCTGATCATGGTGACCCACGAAATGCGCTTCGCCCGTGAAGTGGGTGACAAGCTGGTCTTCATGCACCAGGGCAAGGTGCATGAGGTGGGCGACCCGAAAGAGCTGTTCGCCAACCCGAAGACCCCGGAACTGGCAAATTTCATCGGCTCGGTAGAAGGGAATTAGGAGCGAATTCATTCGCGAACAAGCCCCACAGAGCGGTTCACGCACCTGATACGTTGGCGGCAGGCATGGATCGTGGCAGGATGGCGCGGTTATCGAACGAGATTTTGATCATGCCGCACACCAAAGCCAAGAATCTTTCCCTGATCGCAGCGATCGACCTGGGCTCCAACAGCTTTCATATGGTCGTTGCCAAGGCGAATCAGGGCGAGATCCGCATACTTGAGCGCCTGGGTGAAAAGGTTCAGCTGGCGGCGGGCATCAATGACGAGCGCCAGCTCAACGAAGAGTCCATGCAGCGCGGGCTCGATTGCCTCAAGCGCTTCGCCCAACTGATCAACGGCCTGCCGCTGGGCGCCGTACGTATCGTGGGCACCAATGCCTTGCGTGAAGCACGCAACCGCAACGAATTCATCCATCGCGCCGAAAAGATCCTGGGACACCCCGTGGAAGTCATTTCCGGCCGCGAGGAAGCGCGCCTGATCTATCTCGGCGTCTCACACACCCTGGCCGACACTCCGGGCAAGCGTCTGGTGGCCGATATCGGCGGCGGCAGCACCGAGTTCATCATTGGCCAGCGCTTCGAGCCACTGCTGCGCGAAAGCCTGCAGATGGGCTGCGTGAGTTTCACCCAGCGTTACTTCAAGGACGGCAAGGTCACACCGGCCCGCTACGCCCAGGCATACACCGCGGCACGTCTTGAAATCATGAGCATCGAACACGCCCTGCACCGCCTGAAATGGGATGAAGCCATCGGCTCGTCCGGCACCATTCGGGCTATTGGCGTGGCACTCAAGGCCAACGGCTACGGCTCGGGCGAAGTCAACGCTGAAGGTCTGGCGTGGCTCAAGCGCAAGCTGTTCAAGCTGGGCGATGTCGAGAAAATCGACTTTGATGGCATCAAACCCGACCGCCGCGCGATCTTCCCCGCCGGCCTGGCGATTCTGGAAGCGATCTTCGACGCCCTGGAACTCAAACGCATGGACCACTGCGAAGGTGCCCTGCGCGAAGGCGTGCTGTATGACCTGCTGGGCCGTCATCACCATGAAGACGTGCGCGAGCGCACCCTCAGCTCGCTGATGGACCGCTACCACGTCGATCTGGAGCAGGCCGCTCGCGTTGAGCGCAAGGCGCTGCATGCCCTGGAGCAAGTCGCGGAAGCCTGGGATCTGGAAGACGAAATCTACGCCGAGCTGCTGAGCTGGGCAGCCAAGGTGCATGAAGTGGGGCTCGACATCGCCCACTACCACTACCACAAGCACGGCGCCTACCTGATCGAGCACTCGGATCTGGCCGGATTCTCACGCGAAGACCAGCAAATGCTCGCGCTGCTGGTGCGCGGTCATCGTCGCAATATTCCCAAGGACAAGTTCGCCGAGTTCGGCGATGAAGGCATCAAGCTGATTCGTCTGTGCGTGCTGCTGCGCTTTGCGATTCTGTTCCACCACATTCGCGGCACCCAGGAGATGCCACGTGTGATCCTGCGTGCAGACGGCCCGAATCTGGACGCGGAATTCCCGGCAGGCTGGCTGGAAAACAACCAGTTGACCCAGGCCGACTTCGCGCTGGAAGCGGAGTGGCTGACCCGGGTCGGTATCGTCTTTACTGCACGCTGAGTACCGGAATGCTCAGGCGCTCAAGCAAAGTCGCCTGGGCGCTTCGAGCGTTCTGATTGCCGGTCGGCGTGCTGCGCACGTAACGCCCGTCAGGCTGCAACAGCCAGCTGTGGGTGTTGTCGGTCAGATAACTCTCCAGCTCCTTCTTCACCCGCAGGATCAACTTCTTGCCATCCACCGGGAAGCAGGTCTCGACACGCTTGTCGAGGTTGCGCTCCATCCAGTCGGCACTGGACAGGAACATCTGCTCGTCGCCGCCATTGAGGAAGTAGTAGACCCGCGTGTGCTCCAGGAAGCGACCGATGATCGAGCGCACCTGGATGTTGTGCGAGACACCGGCAATGCCGGGACGCAGGCAGCACATGCCACGCACTACCAGATCGATGCGCACACCTGATTGGCTGGCCTTGTAGAGCGCCCGGATAATCTTCGGATCGGTCAGTGAGTTGAACTTGGCGATGATGTGGGCAGGCTTGCCGTCGAGCGCGAATTGCGTCTCGCGGGCAATCATGTCGAGCATGCCTTTCTTGAGGGTGAACGGCGCATGCAGCAGCTTCTTCATGCGCAGGATCTTGCCCATGCCGATCAACTGGCTGAACAGTTTGCCGACGTCTTCGCACAAGGCATCGTCGGAGGTCAGCAGGCTGTAGTCGGTGTACAGACGAGCATTGCCCGCGTGATAGTTGCCGGTCCCCAGATGCGCATAACGCACGATTTCACCGCCTTCGCGGCGCAGGATCAGCATCATCTTAGAGTGAGTCTTGAAGCCGACCACACCGTAGATCACCACCGCACCGGCCGCCTGCAGACGGCTGGCCAGTTGCAGGTTGGACTCTTCATCGAAGCGGGCGCGCAATTCAATCACTGCCGTGACCTCCTTGCCGTTACGCGCCGCATCGACCAGCGCATCGACGATTTCCGAGTTCGCGCCGCTGCGGTACAGCGTTTGACGCACGGCCAGTACATGCGGGTCTTTCGCGGCCTGACGCAGCATGTCGACGACCGGAGTAAATGACTCGAACGGGTGCAGCAACAGGATGTCCTGCTTGCTGACCACGCTGAAAATGTTCTCGCTGTTCTGCAGCAGCTTGGGAATCGCGGGCGTGAACGGCGTGTATTGCAGCTCCGGGTGGCTGTCCAGGCTGGTGATGCTGAACAGGCGCGTGAGGTTCACCGGGCCGTTCACCTGATACAGCTCGGACTCGGTCAGGTTGAACTGCTTGAGCAGGTAGTCCGACAGATGCTTGGGACAGGTGTCCGCCACTTCCAGGCGCACCGCATCGCCATAACGACGCGAGAACAACTCGCCGCGCAGGGCGCGTGCCAGGTCTTCCACATCTTCGGAGTCCAGCGCCAGGTCAGCGTTACGGGTCAGACGGAACTGGTAGCAGCCCTTGACCTTCATGCCCTGGAACAGGTCATCGGCGTGGGCATGGATCATGGACGACAGGAACACATAGTTGTCGCCAACGCCGCCCACATCTTCCGGCACCTTGATGATGCGCGGCAGCAGACGCGGAGCTGGAATGATCGCCAGACCCGAGTCACGACCGAAGGCATCGATACCTTCCAGCTCGACGATGAAGTTCAGGCTCTTGTTGACCAGCAACGGGAACGGGTGCGTCGGGTCCAGACCGATCGGGGTGATGATCGGTGCGATTTCATCGCGGAAATAGCGACGGACCCACGTCTTGAGCTTGGTCGTCCAGTAGCGACGACGAATGAACCGGACCTGATGCTTTTCCAGCTCCGGCAGCAGAATATCGTTGAGGATCGCGTACTGGCGATCCACATGACCATGAACCAGCTCGCTGATCCTGGCCAGGGCCTGATGCGGTTGCAGACCATCGGCACCCGCCTGTTCGCGAGCGAAGGTGATCTGCTTCTTGAGGCCTGCGACACGAATCTCGAAGAACTCATCAAGGTTGCTGGAGAAGATCAGCAGAAACTTCAGCCGTTCCAGCAACGGATAGGACTCATCCAGAGCCTGTTCCAATACCCGGATGTTGAACTGCAACTGCGACAGTTCGCGGTGGATATACAGGCTGCTGTCGTCCAGGTTCGGGACAACGATTGCGGGCGCCGCAGAAGCAGGCGCTTCGATGACGGCCGTAACGGTTTCAATTTCAGGCTCAACCACTGGTGTAGCCTCCTGAACATCGACTTCAACAGTGGCTTCGGTGAGTCCTTCGGTATTCATGAATGTTCCTGTGAGGCTATTGCCCTTTTAACAGTTGAGCAGCACGGACGGCGAAGTAAGTAAGAATGCCATCAGCACCTGCGCGTTTGAAGGCGGTAAGGGATTCGAGAATCACCCCCTCACTCAGCCAGCCGTTCTGGATTGCAGCCATATGCATCGCATACTCGCCGCTCACCTGATAGACAAAGGTCGGGACCTTGAACTCATCCTTGACCCGGTAAAGGATGTCCAGATAAGGCATGCCCGGCTTGACCATCACCATGTCCGCGCCTTCAGCCAGGTCAGCGGCCACTTCATGCAATGCTTCGTTACTGTTGGCCGGGTCCATCTGATAGGACGCCTTGTTGGCCTTGCCCAGGTTCAGTGAAGAACCTACCGCATCACGGAACGGACCGTAATAGGCGCTGGCATATTTCGCCGAATACGCCATGATCCGGACATTGACGTGCCCGGCAAGTTCCAGGGCTTCACGAATGGCCTGGATGCGACCGTCCATCATGTCCGAAGGCGCGACCACCTGGGCACCGGCGTCAGCGTGAGACAGCGCCTGTTTCACCAGTGCATCGACAGTGATGTCGTTCTGTACATAGCCTTCTTCATCAATGATGCCGTCCTGACCGTGGGTCGTGAACGGATCCAGTGCCACATCGGTGATCACGCCCAACTCCGGGAAACGCTCACGCAACGCACGAGTCGCACGCTGGGCAATACCGTCCGGGTTCCAGGCTTCAGCGCCATCCAGAGATTTTTTCTCCAGCGGCGTCACCGGGAACAGCGCCAGCGCCGGAATTCCCAACGCAACCCAGCCTTCGGCCTCTTGCAGCAACAGATCGATAGTCAGGCGCTCGACGCCCGGCATCGAGGCAATGGTTTCCCGGCGGTTTTCACCATCGAGTACGAATACGGGAAGAATCAGATCATCGACGGTCAGTACATTTTCGCGAACCAGTCGACGAGAAAAGTCGTCGCGACGATTACGGCGCAGGCGAGTGAGAGGAAACAGGCGGTTTGCGGGGGTAAAGCTCACGGCGAGACTCCTGTAGCCCGCATACGCGGGCAAGCGCGACAGTTATAAGCCGCCATTATGACCAATGTGTGACAGTCATAGTGTGACCTGCGACGGTGGGCCGCAGAAAAGGCCTACAACAAGGACGGGACATTGTGGTTGTAGGAATCTTTAACGTCGAGACACATATCGACACTTTCATGATTGTCCTAGGCGAGTTAGGCTGCGCGTTCATTTCGCCAGCATCCAGACAATGCTCCAGAATTTCTTGAACGATTTCGGCTACTTTGCCCTGTTCCTGGGAACCTTCTTTGAAGGCGAGACCATTCTGGTTCTTGCCGGATTTCTGGCTTTCCGTGGATACATGGACCTCAACATGGTCATCCTCGTGGCTTTCTGCGGAAGCTACGCGGGCGATCAACTGTGGTACTACATGGGGCGCAAGCACGGCCGCAAACTGCTTGCACGCAAGCCACGATGGCAGCTCATGGGCGACAAGGCACTGAGGCTGGTACGCAAACACCCGGACATCTGGGTGCTGAGCTTCCGCTTCGTCTACGGCCTGCGCACGGTCATGCCCGTGGCCATCGGCATGTCCGGTTATCCGCCTTTGCGTTATCTGGTGCTCAACGGTATAGGTGCTGCGATCTGGGCTGCGGCCCTGGGTTCGGCGGCTTACCATTTCGGTGCCGTGATGGAAGGCCTGCTGGGCAACATCAAGAAATACGAGCTTTGGGTCCTGGGTGGCCTGCTCCTGCTCGGCCTGGCCCTGTGGCTGCGCCGCCGCATCAAGAACGCCCGCATCGCACGCCAGGAAAAACTCTGCTGCGCCTCGGCAGCGGCATCTGATATAGACGTCGAAGCCCCGGTCGATCTTCAGAAAAAGACAGACAGCCAATAATCCCCTTCGCGAATGAGTTCGCTCCTACGGTAGGAGCGAACTCATTCGCGAACCGCCATCAAGCCCTGAACCGGCTACGTCCGTACAACACCGCAATCGCCAGCAGCGCAACCGCCTGCGCCCCCAACGAATACGCATCGGCGTGAATGCCCAGCCAGTCGAACTCGAAGAACGGCACCGGGCGTGTGCCGAAGATGCCCGCTTCCTGCAATGCCTTGACGCCATGCCCGGCGAACACCACCGACAATGCACACAGCAGCGCTGCGTTGATCCCGAAGAACAACGACAACGGCAGTTTTGCCGAACCGCGCAAGATCACCCACGCCAGGCCGACCAACAGCACCAGCGCAGTGGCACCACCGGCCAATACCGCGTTGTGCCCCGCAGGTCCTGCCTGTAGCCACAGGGTTTCGTAGAACAGAATGACCTCGAACAGCTCTCGATAGACCGAGAAGAACGCCAGCACAGCAAAACCAAAACGTCCGCCGCCACCGACCAGGCTGCTCTTCACATAATCCTGCCAGGCATCGGCATGACGACGATCATGCATCCAGACCCCGAGCCACAGCACCATGACGCTGGCGAACAGCGCCGTCGCGCCTTCCAGCAGTTCACGTTGCGCGCCGCTGACATCGATGACGTAAGCCGCCAACGCCCATGTCGCCAAGCCAGCCAGCAGCGCCAGGCCCCAACCCGCGTTGACGCTGCGAACGGCAGACTGCTGGCCGGTGTTGCGCAGGAACGCCAGGATCGCTGCCAGTACCAGAATCGCTTCCAGACCTTCACGCAGCAGAATCAGAAGGCCGGAGATGTAGCTCAGGGAAACGCTCAGGCCATCGTTGCCCAGCAGGGCTGCGGACTCCTTGAGTCTGGCCTTGGCGGCCTCCAGCTTCTGCGCCGCCTGAGCCAGCGGCAGACCGTCCTGCAATGACTGCCGGTAAGCCATCAGGGCTTTTTCGGTGTCCTTGCGCACGTTAGCGTCGACGTTATCCAGCGAGCTTTCGACCAGTTCAAAACCTTCCAGATAAGCTGCAACCGACAGGTCGTAAGCCTGTTCATGATCCCCCGCGCTATACGCCGCCAGGCTCTTGTCCAGAGTGGTACTGGTGTAATCGAGCAGTTGCGCCGGGCCGCGCTGGACCTGCGGCGGTTGCGCACGCTGGGCACGGAATGTCGCGGCGGCTTCAAAGCCTTCGGCGGCATTGACCTCCGCTGGCGTCTGACGCGCCAGATCCGCCAGATTGAAGGTCTTGGCGGGCGCGCTCACCGGCTGAGCACTGAAACCGGCAATGTAGGTCGCGATATCCCAGCGCTGGCGATCATCCAGTTGATCGGCAAACGCGGGCATATCGGTGCCGGTAATCCCCAGTCCCAAGGTGTTGTAGATATCGTAAAGACTCAGGCGATCCAGCCGGGCTGCATCGCGCAAATTGGCAGGCGCAGGTGTCAGGCCAATGCCGGCCGGGCCATCGCCGGCACCGGTGTCGCCATGGCAGACCGAGCAGTTCTGCGCATACAGCGGCGCACCGCGAGCAGGGTCAGGTGTAATGATCGGTGCCTGGCTGACTTCATAGGCGACGGCCAGGCGTGCCCCCAATTGCCGGGCCTGACGAGCGACAAGCGCGCCATCCTCACGTTTGCTCACCGCGTCTTTCAGGGCTGCAACACCCTGCTCCAACGCATCGCGCTCGGCACGCTGCGGCAAGGCAACAATCAGGCCCTGCAATGCGTCGAGAAACTCGACCTGCTCCCGGTATTCGGCTTCATCGACGACCTTGCCGTCAGCTACGGTGCTCGGGTAGTCAGCACCTATATAGTCCAGCAGATGCAACGCCTGGGCAGCGCCATCGACGGGGTCGGCCAGCAGGCCGAAGCTGCATAGCGCAAGCAGCGGCACCAGCAGCCAGGCCATGAAACGGGAATGCAGAGGCATGGATCGATCTCGACAGAAATTCAATGCGCTGCATTGTTCCTTTCCATCTGCCTCGACTCAATACTCGACCCCGATATTTGTGACAAAACATTACTAAAAACCCGATACAGCGCGATTACGGCTCCGAAGGCCGTTCCCCTGCACGAATAGTGTCGATTGCAGACAGCCAAAAGCAATCGCGCCAAATAGCATCAAAATGCCATTGCCAGCCTGAAAACCCGACCTATAATCCCACGGCTTTTTCCAGCAGATGGAAGAGACACATACTCATGCAGCACTTTGCTGCTTGTCCAAATGGACTTACGTAGCCGCCTTCGGCTACAGAATGGAAATCACCATGCCCTCCCGTTTTCTGACCGCATCTGCGCTGGTCGCCTCTATTCTGCTGACAGGGTGCTCCGTCTTCCGTAGCTATGACTCCGAATTGAAGGAAACCAACCAGCAACTGGCCAGCGGCAATGTCGATGCCGCCCTCGGTACACTGGAAAAGAACAACACTGGCGAAAACAAAGACCTGCTCTATTACTTCGAGAAAGGCGAACTGCTGCGCTCCAAGGGTGATTTCGCCGGCAGTCAGGCGGCCTGGCGCACGGCCGATCAGGTGGTATTCAAGTGGGAAGAGGCAGTCAAGTTCGATACCGAAAAATACCTCGCC
Source organism: Pseudomonas cichorii (assembly GCF_018343775.1). Taxonomy (NCBI): domain Bacteria; kingdom Pseudomonadati; phylum Pseudomonadota; class Gammaproteobacteria; order Pseudomonadales; family Pseudomonadaceae; genus Pseudomonas; species Pseudomonas cichorii. The sequence goes on along the minus strand of NZ_CP074349.1, from coordinate 229,163 downwards.
CAGTTCGGCAGCTTCCTGATCAACGACAAGGTGCGTCGCTACGAAGGCTATGACTATGAAAAAGTCATGCTGACCACCCAGATGGCACTCAATCTGCTGGGCCAGAACGATTTCGACGGTGCCCGTACCGAAATCAAGAAGACCCACGAACGTGAAGCCGTGATCGCCAACCTGCGCGACAAGGAATACTTCAAGAGCGAGCAGGAAGCCGAAAGCAAAGGCGTGAAAAACCAGTTCAAGGACCTCAAGGGCTACCCGGTCGAATCACTGGACGCGCCCGAGGTCGTTGGCCTGAAGAACAGCTACCAAAGTGCGTTCAGCCATTATCTGGCAGGTTTCGTCTACGAAGCCCTGGGAGAGAAAGACCTCGCCGCGCCGGGCTATCGCAAGGCCGCAGAACTGCGCCCCAACACTCCGTTGCTGGAAAAATCCCTGGCCGATCTCGACGCTGCTGCCAGCAAGGATGGCAGCAGCGAAGTACTGATCGTGGTCCAGAGCGGTTTTGCTCCGGCCCGTGATTCGGTAAATATCCCGCTGCCATTGCCGATCAGCGGAAATCTGGTCATCACACCGCTGTCATTCCCGGTGATCAAGCCGGATACCAGCACCCCGATCGTCAGCCAGATCACCCTGGACGGCCAGCCGCTCAACCTGACGCTGCTCAACAGCACCACTGACATGTCGCGCCGCGCCCTGCGCGACGACATGCCGGGCATCATCGTGCGCACCACGCTGCGCGCCATTACCCGTGGCGTTGCGCAGAAGCAGCTCAACGACGTCAACCCGCTGGCCGGTCTGGCAGTCGGTATCGCTTCGGCCATTACCGAAGGTGCCGACACCCGCACCTGGCGAACCCTGCCGGACAATACACTGGTGGCACGACTGCGTCTGACGCCGGGCATGCATCAGGTGGTATTGCCGGGCACGCTGGGCGGCACGCATGTGCAGGTCAAGGTCGATCAGCGCTATCAGGTCGTCACCCTGCGCGCCCTGGGCAATCAGGTATTCACCAATGGCCTCGCGGCACAGGTCACGCCCGTGAATGTCCCGCAAGCCCTTGCCGTCAAACAACCCTGAACGGAGATACCCCATGCGTATCAAGATTTTCGGCGCACTGGCGCTGGCCCTGCTCGCAGGCTGCGCAACCCCGCCACCTCCGGCTCCGGGCAGCGCGGCCAGTAAAGTGGTGGCGCTTGGCGACGTCAAAAACATCGAAGTCGGCGCCATGCGCGTGGCTCGGGAAAATGGCTTCCTGACCGTCAAAGCTCAGTTGACCAACACCAGCAGCCGCAACAAGACGATGTACTACCGCTTCGCGTGGCTGGGTAACGATGGTTTTCCTGTGGCAGACGAAGAAACCTGGAAAAGCCTGATGATCTATGGCTCGCAAAGCACCACGCTGCCGGCTATCGCACCCAATCCGCGGGCAACCGATTTCCGCCTTGAAATCAACACGCCTTGATCCACGCCCAGTTACGCTCACAGAAGAGTCCACACATGCTGTTTACACGTCTTTGCTCCATCGCCGCCCTCGCCCTGCTGACCAGCGGCTGCGCCAATAACTCTCCGGTTCTTGGCAGCAAGAACATCAGTTATGGCGATACCAAGGCAGTCGAAACGATTACCAACGAATTCGGCTCCACCGACCTGCAGATGATCGCCGAGAGCATGACCCGCTCACTGGCACAGTCCGGCATCCTGCAAGGCCGCCCGGTGGTTCAGGTCTACGATGTGAAGAACAAGACCAGCGAGTACATCGACACTCGCGAAATCACCACCACCATCAAGACCCAGTTGATGAAGAGCGGCGTAGCCCGTTTCGCCAGCGACAACACTGAAATGCAGAGCCAGGTCGACCAGCTCAAGTTGCAGAACCAGAGCGGTCTGTACAAGCAGAGCACTGTCGCCAAAACCGGCAACATGGTCGCCGCCAAATACCGCCTGGAAGGCTCGATCAGTTCCATCGTCAAGCGCAGTGAGGATTACAAGGACGTCTTCTACAAATTCAGCCTGCAACTGATCGATGTCGAAAGCGGCCTGGCAGAGTGGATGGACGAAAAAGAAATCCGCAAGACCACGGAGCGCTGAGTGATGCGTGCATGGATTGGCATTATCGGCATGGCCTGCGCCTTCTCGGTTCAGGCAGCCCCAAAGATCGCCGTGACAGGCATGGCCTATCAGGAACGTGTGGAGCAATACATCCACACCGTTTCGGCGAAAAGCGACATGCGAGCCAACTACTACAGCGAAAGCGGCTCGTCGAGCTATGAAGAATACGAGTCCCGTACCAGCTACATCGAACAGAGCGAGCTGCAGAAATTCAGTGGTGACATCAAGGGCGAGATCCTGAAGTCCGGGCTGTTCCAGCTGGTGCAGGGCACGCCTTACAAGACCGGCTCGAAAGAAGATGTCTACGACGTCATCGCACGCATCAAGAGCGGGCACTTCAAAGGTGCTGATTACGTATTGTTCGGCGCACTGTCGGACATCGACTTTCGCCAGGACGTGGGCGAAATTGCCAACACCAATAGCTACTCGGCCATTATGGGGCTGACGGTGGTCGGTGATTTCAGCCTGATCAACACCCGCACCTACGAAATCACCTCGGCCTTTACCGCCATGGGCGAAAGCCAGGACACCAAGCTGGTCAACAGCCGGGACGTAAAGATTTCCATGAACCGGGGTCGCGTGGTGCGCGATGCCTCAAAGTCGATCGGCGTCGACGTGGCGCGTCAGTTGCGTGAGCAATTGCGTGGGGAAGTGGAATACACCGGCCAGCCCATCCAGCAGAACTTGCCGAGAGACGAAGCGCCCCGGATTTTGCGCTAACGGTGGGGCACAGCGTCAAGCTTCAAGCTTTTGACTTGTAGCTTGAAGCTTACTGCTTATAACTTGCTGCTTATGCTGTTCCGCGATGCAGGGTGGCGAGGAAACCCGCCGCCCCTACAAACAGGCTGGCGAAGGTGCGGTTCAGGCGGCGTTGTTGTTTCGGCGTTTTCAACAGGCGCAGCACGCGGGACGCAAGCCCGGTGTAACCGGCCATGACCACCGAATCCACAACAACCATGGTCACCGCAATAATCACGTACTGAGCCAGCAGCGGTTGGGCGGGGTCGATAAACTGCGGCAGAATCGCCAGCATGAACACCAGCGCCTTGGGGTTGCTGATGTTGACCAGAAAGCCCCGCAATACCAGGCTCAGCGGCTTGCCGATGGGACGAGTCGCCGAGTCATCAGACAGATCCCCAGGCAGCGCCCGCCATTGCTTGATACCCAGGTAAACCAGGTAAGCCACGCCAAACCATTTGATCAGGTTGAATGCCAGCTCGGAGGCACTCAATACCGCGCCCAGGCCCGCCGCGACAATTGCGATCTGCGCCACCAGCGCGATCTGCAAACCCAGGGCATTCCAGTAGCCGCGCCAGAAACCGTATTGCAAACCACAGGACATCGACGCAATCGCGCCAGCCCCCGGAGACAGACTGATAATCCAGCAGGCGGCAAAAAAAGCCAGCCATGTTTCAAGCGCCATCAAACACCTCAAGTCCAGTAAAGCCCGATAGCTGCTAACTTAGTGCGTAATGCAATTGATGACTAATTATTTCTGCTCGCCCATCGGTTTCTCAATCATCACCTGCGGGACGATATCGCTGCCCCGCCAGCGGCGAACCGCTTTCTGGAAGAACTGACTGTTGGGCACTTGCACCAGCGCACCACCCGCCTCGGGCATTTCGATCAGGGTGGTGAACATCAGGTTGATGGCGACGACCCGGCCTTTGACGCCGGGCTTGTCGAGTGTTTCGACCAGCTCAACCACATCGCCGATGCGGAAAGGGCCGATGGTGAAGATCAGGATGGCGCAGAGCAGGTTGGACAGCACACTCCACATCGCGAAGAACGCAACGGCGGCTACCGCGACAAAGCCCGACAACGCAGTCCACAGTACCGTGGCAGAAACGCCGAGCCGACCCAGGACAACGACAAACGCGCTGCCCATGATCAACCAGCGCAAACCGCCACGCACCGGCACCAGCAGTTCCGGCGGCAGCGGATAACGCTCGCCCAGGCCCGTCAGAAAACGGCCGATTACCCGCTGCAATACGTAACCCGCCAGCAGAATCAACAGGATCTGCACGCCCAGCCAGAGCGGTTCGATCCAGTAGGCCGTCAGCGTCAACCCAAAAAAATCCATCAGCCCCTCACTTCAATTACGACAATGCTTCCAGTTCGGCCTGCATTGATTCCAGCAGCTCCAACGCCTCCATCCAGGCCTCTTCCAGCTCGGACTCCCGCGCCTTCAACCTGGCCTGTTCCGCCAGCAGATCGCGCAGCTTGTCCTTGTTGGCAGCCTCGTAGTTAGTACTGTCGGCCAGGGCCTCTTCTACCTTGGCCAGTTTTTCATGCAGGGTTCCCAGCTCACGCTCCAGCTTGTCGGCTTCGCGCTTGTGCGGAGCCAGTTGCTGACGCAAGGCTGCCGCCTGCTGACGCTGGGCTTTCTTGTCGGTCTTGTCGGCGTTGACCGGTGTGTTGCTGACCGGCACATTGCGCAAACGGTAATCAGCCAGCCAGCGCGTGTAGTCGTCCAGATCACCATCGAATTCCTGAACCCGGCCATCGGCGACCAGCAGGAAATCATCGGTGGTGCTCTTAAGCAAATGCCGATCGTGGGAAACCACCAGTACCGCGCCACTGAATTCCTGCAGGGCCATGGTCAGCGCCAGGCGCATTTCCAGGTCCAGGTGGTTGGTCGGTTCGTCGAGCAGCAACAGGTTGGGTTTTTCCCAGGCAATCAGGGCCAGTGCCAGACGCGCCTTTTCACCGCCGGAGAAATTCACCACCGGCTCATCCAGACGAGCACCACGGAAGTCGAAACCACCCAGGAAATCGCGCAGTGTCTGCTCACGCTCGGTAGGCGCAAGACGCTGCAGATGCAGCAAGGGGTTGGCCTTGGCATCCAGGGAGTCGAGCTGATGCTGGGCAAAATAGCCAACCGTGAGGTTTTCACCCCGTACCAGACGGCCGCCCAAAGGCTCAAGTTCGCCCGCGAGGTTTTTGATCAGGGTCGATTTACCCGCGCCGTTAGGCCCCAGCAGACCGATGCGCGCACCCGGCGTCAGTTGCAGTTTGACCTTCTCCAGGATGGTCTTTTCGCCATAGCCCAGACGTGCTTCGGACAGATCCAGCAACGGGCTGGAGATTTTGTCGGACTCACGGAAAACGAAGTTGAATGGCGAATCTACATGGGCAGCGGACAGCTCTTCCATGCGCTCAAGGGCCTTGATCCGGCTCTGTGCCTGACGGGCCTTGGTGGCCTGGGCCTTGAAGCGCGCAATGTATTTTTCCATGTGCGCACGTTGCGCCTGCTGCTTCTCGTAGGCCTGTTGCTGCTGGGCCAGACGTTCGGCACGGGCGCGCTCGAAGGCGCTGTAGCCACCGCGATAGAGGGTGATCTTGCGCTGCTCGACATGAGCGATGTGATCGACCACCGCATCCAGGAAGTCACGGTCGTGGGAAATCAGCAGCAAGGTGCCGGGATAGCTTTTGAGCCAGTCTTCCAGCCACAGAATGGCGTCCAGGTCCAAGTGGTTGGTCGGCTCATCGAGCAGCAACAGGTCCGAAGGACACATCAGGGCCTGAGCCAGGTTCAGGCGCATCCGCCAGCCACCGGAGAAACTGCCGACCTGACGTTCCATCTGCTCGTTGGTGAACCCCAGGCCCGCCAGCAGTTTGCGGGCGCGGGCATCAGCGGTATAACCATCGGCACTGTCGAGTTCGGCATGCAGCCTCGCCTGGGCGGCACCGTCCTGGGCTGCTTCAGCTTCAGCGAGCTGACGCTGAACCTCGCGCAGGCGAAGGTCGCCGTCCAGAACGTAGTCAACGCCCAGACGCTCAAGGGTATCGACCTCCTGGCGCATGTGGGCGATACGCCAATCGGCAGGCAGCAGGCAGTCGCCGGAGTCAGGCGTCAGTTCACCGCGCAGCAAGGCGAAGAGGCTGGATTTACCGGCGCCATTGGCACCGATCAGACCGGCTTTCTGGCCGGCGTGCAGGGTCAGCTCGGCGTCTTCTAGCAGACGTTGCGGACCACGCTGTAAGGTAAGGCTTTGAAGTCGAATCATAATGGCGGCGGAGTCTACCAGCTTCGTCTCAAACAGGTAGCTCACTATGCCTTCTGACCTTTGGAGTTTCACCCTCGATTTCTATGCCAGACCCGGCGTCGAAGAGGCCTGCCTGCGTCTGCAAACCAACGGGGCCAATGTGTGCATGGTGCTTCTGGGTGTCTGGCTGGGCAAACGCGGCGTGAAATGTGATACCCGGCGATTACAGGAAATCGGACAGTTGGCGATGCCATGGCACGACGACGTCGTGCGCCCTCTCAGGGAATTGCGCACGCAATGGCGTGACGCGGCACGACTCGACCCTGCATTGGGATCGTTGCGTGAACGAGTGAAAGCGCTGGAACTGGAAGCCGAGCAGCAGTTGCTCGCACGATTGCAGAAACTGACGCAGGACTGGTCAGTTGATGAAGCAGAGGACTTGCAGAGCTGGCTGAACGGACTGGCCGCAGAGGCCGCCGACAAGAACCGCGACGCGCTGCAGATGCTGCGCGTCGCGGCGGATCAGCCTTAGGACGCTGTGTTAGGCGTGACGCTATTGGCTGTCGATGGAGCAGTTGCAGCCGGTGCGGCTGGTGCAGCGGCTGGAGTAGCAGCCGCTGCTGGCGTGACCGGTTTGGCGACAGCCGGTTTTACCGCTGGCTTGGCAGCAGGTTTGGCTGCCGGTTTTGCGGCGGACCTGGCTGCTGGCTTGGCGACAGTTTTGGCAGGTGCTTTGGCCGCTGGTTTAGCAGCGCTGCCGGCAGCAGGTTTGGCCGCTGCCGGAGCTTTAGTTGCTGCTGGCTTGGCTGCGGGTTTGGCAACCGGCTTGGCAGTCGCTTTGGCGGCGGCAGGTTTGGCAGCAGCGGTTTTAGCCGCAGCTTTTACCGGAGCCTTGGCAGCAGGAGCCTTGGTCGCCGCAGGTTTGGCAGCAGCCGGAGCCTTCGCGGCTGTTGGCTTGGCGACCGGCTTGGCAGCAGATGCAGCCCTGGCAGCCGGTTTGGCTGGCGCCTTCGCGGCAGGTGCCTTGCTCACGCTTTTTGTAGCAACGGCTTTTGCAGCAGGAGCCTTGGCAGGTGCAGCTGGCTTGGCTGCGCGAGTGTCCAGAATCTTGCCGACGGCCTCTTTGACGCGACCAACGCCCTGGGCAAGCTTCAGGCTCTCTTGAGCATCGCGCTTGAGTTGCAGGATGTAGGTGCGGGTTTCGGTCTGGCGATCCTTGAGTGCGTCGAGCAAGTCTTCAAGTTCTGCAACGGCGTTCTTGGCCTTGGTCTGCGCCTTTGCCTTGCCGGCAGTCGCCGCGTCCTGCAGTTTGGTGCGGGACTTGTGCAGTTTTTCCTGCGCTTTACCACGTTGTTTTTCAAGCTTGGCGAGCAGTTTCTCGGCATCGGACAAGGCTTGGGAGCAGGCGTCTTCCAGATGTTCGAGCAAGCTGCCCGACAATTGTTGGAGCAGGTGCAATGGAGTGTTTACTGGCTTCTTTTTGGCCGACATGACTTACCTCCTGGCTGACGAAATTGCGGCCCATACTAGACCTCTGTCCGCAGTGCCGCTAGGGCATCTTGACAGCGCCGGACGCACCCTGTTGCATACGAGCACAAATCATTGATGCAACTGCTACAGGGGCAATACAAAATTCTCTTGCCAGGAGTCATCACCGCAAGCCCTCGCACTGGCATAATCGCTGACTTCCCGGGCCGGAGAGCATTCATGTCGCGCTACCTGTTAACGTCGTTGTTCCTCTTGATTCCTCTGGCGCATGCCGGTGAAACCGCACCGACACAGGACTCTCACGATCTCGCGTACAGCCTGGGTGCCAGCCTGGGTGCCAGCCTGGGTGAGCGCCTGCATCAAGAGGTCCCGGACCTTGACCTGAAGGCATTGGTAGAAGGCTTGAAGCAGGCTTACCAAGGCAAGCCGCTGGCGCTCAAGCAAGAACGCATCGACCAGATTCTCAGGGAGCATGACGCAGCCCTGGCGCAAGCCGAAGCCTCGGGCACCGACGCCCAGAGCGAGGCAGCGCTGACGGCAGAGCGTCGCTTCATGGACAGCGAGAAAGCCAAGCCCGGCGTGAAGACGCTGGCCGACGGCATTCTGATGACGGAGCTGGCTCCGGGCACCGGTCCCAAACCTGAAGCCAATGGCCGGGTCGAAGTACGCTATGTCGGACGCCTGCCCGACGGCACGATCTTCGATCAGAGCACTCAGCCGCAGTGGTTCCGACTCGACAGCGTGATCAGTGGCTGGACCACGGCCCTGCAAGGCATGCCGGTAGGCGCGAAGTGGCGTCTGGTGATTCCTTCCGCCCAGGCCTATGGCGCAGAAGGCGCAGGCGATCTGATCGATCCGTTCACGCCGCTGGTTTTTGAAATCGAGCTGGTCGCGGTCTCGCAGTAACCGACACCCTGAAATGCGAAAGGGTGCGAACGCACCCTTGGCAACACGACAAGAATGAATCAGGCCTGAGAAGCGGCCTCTTCCTTGTGGGAGTTGTGCAGGACTTCGATCAGGCAATCTTCCAGCTCGAAGCGCTCATGCAGCAGACCACCCAGCGTCTTGAACTCATTGGCAAACCCTGCGCCGTCGGAGCAATCGCCCTTTTCGCAGCGGTCGTTGAACGCCAGTGCAAGCTTGGTGATACCTTCCAGACGCGGATAAATCGTATCGGCCAGTTCAAGCCCGCGCTCATCGTTGAACGCCTGGGCTTCGCTGTTGAGCTGCTCATAGATTTCGAAATGGCCAGCCGAAACGTAATCGACCAGAATTTCACAAAACTTCAGCAGCGCACCACGATCCGCGGCCAGTTGCTCGGGCGTGTCGCCGAGAACGTCATAGGCTCGAATCAATTCATGACGGTCCTGTAGCCAGCGATCAATCAACAGATTGACGCCACCCCAGCGTTCCTGAGCATTGCGACAACTTTCCAGCATGATGTTCTCTCTTCCCTTAAGGGGCATGCGGTCCTGTGCTGGCCTTACAATATCGCAAGAACCGAGCCTGTAAAAGCGTCAGGACAGCATACTCCCAATGACGCGTGCGGCTCAGATTATGCCCGCACGACAAGGCCATCAAGGTACGCAGGAGAGAAAGTTCATACAAGCGTTTAATACCCTCCGTCAGTGTCGACGGACATCCAGCGATGTAACCCACTGAAAAGTGGGTACAACGCCAGCAGACACAGGATCACAAAAGCCAGCAGGCTCCACTCGGGAAGAGTGATATCGAACAATGACCAATTGATTTCGGCGCACACATAAGTACCGCTGTGCAAAGGCTCGCTACCGCTCTCCAGAGACAATGCATTGAGCAAATGCCGGTATTGAGTAACGACGGGCATCAACTCTTCGGCGGACGCAGTCTGCAGCCATATATGAAAACCCGCTACCAGAGCGCCCGGCAGCGCCAATGCCAGCAAGGCCACACAATAACGACGCCAGCCGGCCTCCTGGGGCGAATGAATGGCCGCCACCAGACAGAGCAGACCACACCCGATGACGAGTGCTCGCTGTATGAGGCAGAGGAGGCAGGGAACCAGGCCAAACGCATGCTGCAGATAAAGGGTAGCGCCGATGATCAGTCCACTTGCGATGAATGCCAGGAAGAACAAGGTACGCGTGCGGGCCAGATACATGGCAAATCCGTAACGAATGAGACGAGACAGTTACGGTAGAGGAAAGCACACAACGCTTTCAAGGCGACGAAGTACGGATGCTTCGCTGTTTGCAGGAGAAATAAAACACCAGATCAGGGAGATTTTTTACCGATTAACGTAGGAACAATCTAATCCCTGAACTGACGAGGAGTTGAAGGCGTGAAAGCCCTGAAAAAGGGCTTTCACGGCACCGGACTCAGGTACTGCTCAGCGCAGGAAGCGGACGAGCCAGAAAGCGTTCATCGAGCATCCCCAGGCCTTCCTGAAACAGCTGATTGCTGCGATCGGTCTCTCCCAGCCGGGACAGCAGGCGAGCCAGTTCGGCACAGGTTTCCGGGTTGCGCTGCAAACGCAGGCTGCTCTCCAGATAATCACGGGCCTTGCCCCACAGGCGAGCCTGCAGACAGATACGACCCAGGCTCAGCAACAGGCTCGGATCATCGGGATGATGCTTGAGCCAGGCTTCGGCAACCTGCAACTGCCTGGACTCATCGCTACCGCGCACCAGACCGTAAAGCCTGGCCAGATGGCTGTTGTAGTCCTTCTTGAGCGCTGTTCGCAGCACCTCTTCGGCCTGGGCTTCGGCCCCCAGACGACGCAACTGCTCGGCATAAGCCAGCACCAGTTGCGGCTCCTGTCGTTGTGCGGAGGTCAGGCCTTTCCAGGCTTTTTCCAGTGAAGGCAGGCCAGTCAGCTCGCCGTCACCTTCCTCGCGATACGCGGCCAGGGTGAGATTTTCACCCCAGGCGCGGCGCTCCAGCTCGGCCAGTTCCTTGGGCGGCAGCACCTTGTCCTTGCGCAGTTCGGGCAGCAGCCGGATCAGGTCGGACCAGTCGCCTCGCTGCTGATAAAGACGTTGCAACTGGCGCAGCACCTGCGGGTTGTGCGGATGGCGCTCATGCATGGCCTGCAAGGTGGTCAGCGCACCATCGGTATCGCCACGGTCCTGTTGCAGTTGCGCATGACTCAGGGCAATCGCCAGCTCCGCCTGGGGCTGACGTTCCAGGGCACGCTCCAGCAGGCTGTCACACTCGTCGTAGCGGCCCTGCTCGTTGGCAGCACGCGCAGCACCAAGGTAATACAGCAACGGCTGGGGATCGGACTCGGCGGCGCGATGCAGATGACGCTGCGCGCTGGACCAGCGACCTTCGGCAAGATCCATCTGCCCCTGCTCGATTGCCAACTGCACCCGACGGCGGCGATTACGGCGCGACCATGGATTGACCACACCACCGGATGTCGTGAGCAAGGTGATCAGAAGCCGGGCAACAAAGATCAGCAACAGAAGCGCCACGAACAGGCCAAGGGTTGCCCACAGGCTCGATTCATAGCGGAAGTTCTGATAGGCGATCAATACGTAGCCGGAGTGCTCGGCAATGGCGATACCAATCAGCGCTGCAACAGCAACGGCAATGAACAGCAGCAGGTAGACGCGCTTCATGGGCTGATCCCCCGAGCCTCGGCAGGCTGACCGGATGCATGACGACGTTCAAGGTAGGCCTGGACTGCACTCAAGCTCTGAGCCAGATCCGGCGTCACTACCGAAACAGGTTGTTTGATCAGGGTATCCAGACGCTCACCGATCACCTTGCTCTGCGGTTCATCCTGATTGAAGTTGCCCATCAGGACGCTCTTGGCTTCCAGCAGCGACTGGGTATAGACCTTCGGCTCGCCATTGAGCGCGGCCCATTGCGCCTGCTCGATTGCCAGGCTCAGGGCCAGACGGACCTGAGCAAGACTCTGGCCGGCCAGGACCGGTCGAATGTCCTTGTCGGCGTTGAAGTCGATGCGGAAGTAATGGGAAATGTGGCTCCACCAGCGGGACCAGTAACTGTCATCATTCTTGTCAGGAGTCACACCCAGGAGCGGCTCGCCTTTATCTTCGTACTCGGGCGCCAGCCTGTTGAGCTGAACGGACTGGTCACGCAGGGCAGCCAGTTGCAGGAACAAGCCGGTACGGTCCGGCTGCTCGATACTGCGTAGCGCTGCCAGGCTTTTGGCCAGTTGCTCGCGAGCGGCAAACGAGCCTGGGTCATCCTGTTCGCGCAGAATTTCATCGGCGCCCTGAACCAGCGCCTGGGCGCTGTTGATATCCTGCAAGGCCGACAGGCGCAGGCTGGCCAGACGCAGCAGATGCTCGGCCTCGGCCAGACGCCAGTCCTTGCGGCTTGCGCCGAGTACGGTTTCCAGACGCTGGCTCAGACGCTGCTGATCGCCCTGCAACTGGGCAACCAGACGACGGCTGTCTTCCAGTTGGTCGACCGGAGGAAATTGAGCAAGACGGGCACTCAGCTCCTGATCATTCTCGGTCAGGACCCGAGTCTGCTGGGCGATGCCTTCGACCTGCCCTCGCTGCTGCAAATGACCTTCCTGCAGCATGCGCAGTTGCCATACTCCCCAACCGGCGACGGCAACGCCTGCAACGGCAAGCAACAAGGCCAGGATCACCAAACCATTGCTGCGGTTACCGGTACGCACCGGGCGCACTGGATCAGGTGTGGATGTCGATGTTTTCAGCACCGATTCTTCATCTTTAGGCAAGGCTGTTTCGCTCACGTATCCATCCTTTGCATTTGGGCGTAGTTACATGAACGACAACTCGTCGCTCAGTACGCCTTGACGACAGGCTGAGGCTGATCCCGCAACGCGGCCAGCAACGCCGCAGCGTTCGCGCCACGACAATCAACCACGGTTTGAGCCCCGGCGGCACGTGCCATTTCGGCAACCCTGGGGCTCGGTACGAATAAAGGCAACCCGGCCAGTTTCGGCCAGGCATCACCTGCCAACTGAAGCAGATGTTCAAAACCCTGCCCACTGCTGACCACCAGCCCGTTCAAGCGTTCCGATTCGACGCGCTGTGAAAGGGTCGAGAGCGGATACTGAGGCAGAAAACGGCGGTACAGCGGCAAGTAGTCGACACTAACACCTTGCTCGCGCAGACGCTCTGCCAACAGCTCGCGTCCTTCATCCCCACGCATGATCAGCACCCGGCTGCCCGGTATGGAGATAGCGTCCTGCAATTCAGGCAGTTCAAGCAAGGCTTCGCTGTCATCACCCTGCTCGGGCCATTTAACACCGATCAGGCCGTAGTCGAGCAGAATCTGTCCGGTCGCCGCGCCTACGCTGAACCAGGGCTGGACAAAGGGTTGCGGCCAGATTTCATCCACCAGTTCCAGCCCAAGACGAGCCGCTGGCTTGCTGACCACAATGACCGTGCTGTAGAGAGGCAGATCGAAAATTTTCGAGCGGTCCTCGGGGGGGATGGGCAACGGCTCGATTTCAAGCAAAGGCAGACTGCTGCTGAACACGCCGTTATCGGCCAGCACCCTGGCCAGCGCTGCCGACTCTTCGGCGGGACGGGTCAGCAACAGACGCCAGGTACTCATTCGTCCCGAGCCTCGCCATAGACAGCCTTGAGAATCTGGCCTGCGCCCTGGGCCAGCAAGTCTTCGGCGACCTGCACACCCAGCGCCTGAGCCGATGTCTGCGGTGCGCGGGCCTCGGCATGCAGCAACAGACCGCCAGCCGGATCACCCACCAGCCCGCGCAGCCACACCTGATCGTCTTCCAGAACGGCGTAGCAGGCAATCGGCACCTGGCAGCCACCGTTGAGGTGTTTATTCAGCGCCCGCTCGGCAATCACGCGCACGGCCGTGTCGCCATGATGCAGCGGCGCAAGCAGTGCGTGAATTTCGGCATCGACGCTACGGCACTCGATCCCTACGGCGCCCTGGCCTCCGGCAGGCAGGCTGTCCTCGACGCTAATGGCCGAAGTGATGCGATCTTCAAAGCCCAGACGGATCAGGCCGGCGGCAGCAAGAATGATTGCGTCGTACTCACCGGCATCCAGTTTGGCCAGACGGGTGTTGACGTTGCCGCGCAGAAACCGGATTTCCAGGTCTGGACGACGTGTCAGCAGTTGAGCCTGACGTCGCAGGCTGGAAGTGCCCACGATGCTGCCAGCAGGAAGCTGCTCCAGACTGCTGAAGTTGTTGGAAACGAATGCATCACGCGGGTCTTCGCGCTCACAGATGCAGAACAGCCCAAGGCCTTCGGGGAAATCCATCGGCACGTCTTTCATGGAATGCACGGCGATATCGGCTTCGTTTTCCAGAAGCGCCGTTTCCAGCTCCTTGACGAACAAGCCCTTGCCGCCGATTTTCGACAGCGGCGAGTCGAGCAGTTTGTCGCCACGGCTGACCATGGGCACCAGCGTCACGATCAGGCCAGGATGAGCCTGTTCAAGCCTGGCTTTGACATATTCGGCCTGCCAGAGGGCCAGCGCACTTTTACGGGTGGCAATGCGGATTTCGCGAGAAGACATGGATCAATCCGTGCTTGATAAGTGCGACGGATAATAACAGCACAACCGGAACGACTTCAGCGCTGACTCAAAAAGTAAAATCGGCTTCATGACCCGGATCAACGAAATGACAGTGGCTAAGACTTCCCCCGCCCGAACCATGGGCCTCCACAACGGCAACGCTCTGTGGACAGAAACCGGCTCGACATCCTGCTGGACTTGCGGCGAGGGCAGCCACTTCTTCGTACCTTAAAGCTGTTGCATCATCTTGCGCACCCCGGCGACATGCCTACGGCTGACGATCAAGGCATCGCCATTGAGCCCCTTGAGGAACAACTGGAAATGCCCCAGCGGCGTGCGCTGCAAACGCTCGATCCGTTCCCGTGCCACCAGCGCATTGCGATGGATACGCACGAATCGGTCACCAAACTCGTCTTCCAGCGCCTTGAGCGGTTCATCCAGCAGCACTTCGCCGCCTTCATGGCGCAGGGTGACGTATTTGTGGTCGGCAATGAAAAAGATCACCTGATCCAGCGGGATCAGCTCAATGCCTTTACGGGTTCGCGCACTGATATGGCTGCGCGGACCGCTACCCGTTTCGGCAGCCGGACGGGTCATCGCGGCCAACTGCACGCGATTGGGGCGCTCGGCTTTTCTCAACGCCTCGACAAGATTCTCGGGGCGCACAGGTTTGACCAGATAACCGACGGCACTGACCTGAAAGGCGTCCAGTGCAAATTCGTCGTGCGCAGTACAAAAGACGACAGCGGGCGGAGTTTCACGCTCGCACAGTTTCGCCGCGACCTGAAGACCGTCGAGACCCGGCATGCGGATATCGAGCAGCACGACATCTGGCTTGAGGTTTTCAATCAGCGCCAAAGCTTCTTCGCCATTGGTAGCGCTGGGTTCAAGTACCCTGTAACCCTCGATTTCGCCGACCAATCGGCTCAATCGCTCGCGGGCCAGGGGTTCGTCATCAACGATCAGGACATTCATATTGCTCTGGCTTCCTGCGTGAGTCTCGCACAAGGATAGCGTAGACAGGTGTAGTGACGACCATCACGGCGCTCCACGCTCAGACTGGCGTGCGGGCCAAAAAGTGCCGTAATACGTGCACCTATATTCAACAGGGCCTGTTGAGTACCGTTGGAAGTCTGCCGTGTGGCAACTTCTTCATAGGGATTGCTGACACACAATATGAACTCTCCCCCTTCATAGTCTGCCTCGACTGTAACTATGCCCCCTTCGATGCGCGGAGCAATGCCATAGATCAAGGCGTTTTCCAGCAATGGCTGCAAGGTCAGCTGGGGAATGGGCAAATCATCAGGAATTGCGCTCACCCTCCAGTCCAACTGTAGACGCTCGCCGAGACGATATTGCTCAATCGATAAATATCGTTTCGCCAACGCCAGTTCTTCGTGCCAGGTCACCAGGCTTCCGGGCTTGGCCAGGCTGGCGCGAAACAGGTCCGACAGATCCAGTACGGCCTGCTCGGCCTTGACCGGATTGCTGGCCACCAGACTGGCAATGCTGTTGAGCGTGTTGAACAGAAAATGCGGACGAATCCTGGCCTGAAGCGATTCGATCCTGGCCTGCAATTCCCCCTGCTGCTGCTTTCGCCACTGACTCTGGAGATAAAAGTAGCGCAACATCAGCGCGGACATGATCAACGCGATCAACGAATAGCGGATATAGCGCTCGACCATGCTGCCCGGCGAAATCCTGCCGGTCAGTTGGCAGACATCCGTCACCGCCGTACACAACAAGGTTAGACCCACTACCAGCATGCAGCTGAGAATACCTGCAAGCCCCGGTGAAAGACGTGCCAGCCAGGGGCGAAGCCCACACAGCAGGGCCGCCGACAGCAGGACGATCCACTGCACGAACATCGACATCAGCGCCAGGCACACCCAATCGAACCCCTGGCTCATGGGTTCGAGCAGCACCATGACCAGCACCAGCAGTTCGGCCAGCACGATGAGCACCAGCAGCGTCTGCGGCAAGCATAGTTCAGGCAGGAAAAAATCCTTGCCGGGAGTCGTTCTGGAATCGGGTTTCATAGGTCCTCTCACATAGGCCCAGTCTCGTCCCTGGCATCGTCAGCGGCAAGCCATCCGAGAATAAAAAAGCAACAACCTGTTATCATCGCCGACGCCCTTGTGCCACGAAGCGGGCACGCCACTTTCAGCAGAGCAACGAGCGAATCCATGAGCACCGACAAGACCAACCAGTCCTGGGGCGGCCGTTTCAGTGAGCCCGTCGACGCCTTCGTCGCGCGCTTCACGGCCTCCGTCACCTTCGATCAACGCCTGTATCGTCACGACATCATGGGTTCTATCGCCCACGCTACGATGCTGGCTCAGGTCGGCGTCCTGACCGAAGCCGAGCGCGACACCATCATCGATGGCCTGAAAACCATCCAGAGCGAGATCGAAGCCGGCAGTTTCGAGTGGCGCGTCGACCTGGAAGACGTGCACATGAACATCGAAGCGCGTCTGACCGACCGCATCGGCATCACCGGCAAGAAGCTGCACACAGGCCGTAGCCGCAACGATCAGGTCGCCACCGATATCCGCCTGTGGCTGCGTGACGAAATCGACCTGATCCTCAGCGAAATCACGCGCCTGCAGAAAGGGCTGCTGGAGCAGGCCGAACGTGAAGCCGAAACCATCATGCCGGGTTTCACCCACCTGCAGACCGCCCAGCCAGTGACGTTCGGTCACCACATGCTGGCCTGGTTCGAAATGCTCAGCCGCGACTACGAGCGTCTGGTCGACTGCCGCAAGCGCCTGAACCGCATGCCGCTGGGCAGCGCCGCACTGGCAGGCACCACCTACCCGATCGACCGCGAGCTGACCTGCAAGCTGCTGGGTTTCGACGCCGTAGGCGGCAACTCCCTGGACGGCGTCTCGGATCGCGACTTCGCCATCGAGTTCTGCTCTGCCGCTTCGGTTGCCATGATGCACCTGTCGCGCTTCTCCGAAGAGCTGGTGCTCTGGACCAGCGCCCAGTTCCAGTTCATCGACCTTCCGGACCGCTTCTGCACGGGCAGTTCGATCATGCCGCAGAAGAAGAACCCGGACGTACCGGAACTGGTTCGTGGCAAGAGCGGCCGCGTGTTTGGTGCGCTGATGGGCTTGCTGACCCTGATGAAAGGCCAGCCACTGGCCTACAACAAGGACAACCAGGAAGACAAGGAGCCGCTGTTCGACGCAGCCGACACCTTGCGTGACTCGTTGCGCGCCTTTGCCGACATGATCCCGGCCATCAAGCCAAAGCACGCCATCATGCGTGAAGCGGCGCTGCGCGGTTTCTCCACCGCCACCGACCTGGCGGACTATCTGGTGCGCCGCGGCCTGCCATTCCGTGACTGCCACGAAATCGTCGGTCATGCCGTGAAATACGGCGTGGAAACCGGCAAGGATCTGGCGGAAATGAGTCTGGAAGAACTGCGTAAATTCAGCGATCAGATCGAGCAGGACGTATTTGCCGTACTGACCCTGGAAGGCTCGGTCAATGCCCGCAACCACATTGGCGGCACCGCTCCGGAGCAAGTCCGGGCAGCCGTGGTTCGTGGCAAGGCGCTGCTGGAAAACCGCTAAAACTGTCGCCGTCGCGGCCAGCCCACCTGGCCGCGACGGAGCAGAACCTTATCTACCCTGCCTTGCGCGCCACCGCCTGGACACGCGCCAGGAATGATGGCCATTCAGCTTCCCTGTCGGCCGCTACCTGCTGCACATTCGGATTGAGTGCCAGATGCTCAAGCAGAGCCCGCGCACCCGGCATGTCCCGCAACAGATCAAGACCGAACAGTTTCTCAGCGACTTGCTGGGCATGGTCGACGCTGTAAAGAAAATACAGATCCGCCAGAGTGAAGTTCTCGCCCGCCACATAGGGTGCAAAACGGGCACGCTGGGCCAAGGCCTGAAACCCCTTGAGCAAGTCCCGGCGAGCCTTGGCCTTGAGGTCCTCAGGAGTGGGCCGCCCACCGAAGATCGCTTCGACGTAACACAGCCGCGCTGGCAACTCGATATACAGTTCGATTTCCTTGGCGATGGTCCAGACCTGGGCGCGGGAGAATGGGTCCTCGGGAAGCAGTGCCCGACCGGGCTGGGTTTCCTCGATGTAACGCAGGATGACATCCGTCTCACTGATGAAACCCTGGTCGGTTTCCAGTATCGGCACCTTGCCTCGCGCACTGATCGCCAGAACCTCAGGATTCTGGCATCCATGCAGCGCAACCATTTCAAAGGGTAACTGCTTCTCCAGCAGCGCCAGCTTGACCATATTGAAATAATTGCTTGCGGCAAAACCATAAAGCTTCAGCACGTCGGCCTCCATGACCTTCAAGTTTTCGGTGGCGGTACTTTTATATACTTTTCCATAAATGTCAGTGGGTTAAGCGTCCCTCACACAACTTGAGGACCGTTCTGACAGGCAGGCTTCACTGATCCCGACACAGGCAAAAGAATCCAGTTAAACTGCCAGCCTTCACTGAGGATTTACCATGACCGACCCAATCGATAACGATGAAGAAGAGTTCACCGCATCGACCCTGATCGAAGCGATTGAAAACCAGATCGAGGCAGATAACCCGCCAGCCGCCAAGGCCACCTACAACAAGCTGACCCTGGTCGGTTATGAGCGTGAAGACATTCTTGAGCTGATGGCCCATGTACTGGCCATCGAGATTGACGCCATGCTCGAAGAAGACCGGCCATTCAATACCCAGTGGTATGAAACCG
Source organism: Pseudomonas cichorii (assembly GCF_018343775.1). NCBI lineage: Bacteria > Pseudomonadati > Pseudomonadota > Gammaproteobacteria > Pseudomonadales > Pseudomonadaceae > Pseudomonas > Pseudomonas cichorii. Next base: position 210,368 of record NZ_CP074349.1, on the reverse strand, counting down.
CCCTGCGCGCCTTGCCGGAACTGCCGCCCGAAGCCTGACTTGCGATATTCCGGCAAGAGATATGCTGCAAAGATTCCAGGCACTGGCTACACTGCAAAGGCCCCTCTGCCAATCAAACCATAGGGGCTTTCCTGCAAGCTGGCGTTAACGGTCATACAGAGCCGACGTGTCAAACAGCCTTGTCGATTCTGTAACCCTCACGATCCAGCCAACTATAAAAGTCTGGAGTCCTTATGTCGTATACCCCTGAGCTGGTTGCCGAACTGGAAATCCTTGCACTGTTCAATCTGGGTAACACCCAGGAAGGCCTCAAAGTCCACCATGTGGCCGCCCCGACAGCCATTGCGGCTGCAAAAAGACTTTTTGAAAAAGGCCTCACCACCCAAGTTGATGGTGGCTATCTGACTAGCCTCGGGCTTGAAGCCGCCGAGCATGCCCAATCGCTGCTGACCATCCTGAACGTCTCCGAAGAGGCCGCCTGAAAAGCCGCATCACTTTGTTGAAGGCCGCTTGCTGGCAAAGACTTCAGTAACGGGCGCAACGATGTACCGGTTTCATTGCCCCTTCGCCAGCAAGCTGCCTCCTACAAGCTTTGTTTTTGCCTTGAATATCTGACATCAGGGCCTGCCGCGCAAACAAAAAGGTGCAGCGGGCCCTCCATTTGTGGGAATGTAAGCCGATAAAAAACCGGCGTCAGAATAATAACCCTACCGTGCATGTATCCTCTTGGGCTGTAGTCTTCTTCGCCATCTGCTAACCACTTCAACGCCTGCACAGGCCAGATGCTTGAGTTGCGATGACGCGTAATACCGAAATTCGTCCCGACCTGGATGAGGGCATCGACCGCAAGGTGCTCAGCCAGTTACGTAACCGCTTCCTGACTCTCAATGACGGGCGGTATGCCCGTGCCATGGAAGGGCTTTCGACTCGCCAGCAAAGCGTGCTGACGCTGCTGCCGCTGTGCTTTCATGTCAATCACCCGCTGCTGCCCGGCTACGTTTCCAGCAGCACACCTGCTGGCGTCTCCCATTACGAACCTGACGCCCAGGCGCTGACAGAGGCTCAGCGGCTGACCCGCTCCTTTTCCTATAAGGCCCGCCACGGTAATCCGCCGCAGCCCATCCACGGTCTGTTCCTGATGGGTAGCCTTGGAACTCTGGCCCAGGCAGAGCAGAGCGATATGGATGTCTGGGTCTGCCACGACTCGGATCTGGCCCCGGAAGCCATCGCCGAGCTACGCAAAAAGTGCCAGGCGCTGGAGATCTGGGCGGCGTCCATGGGCGCAGAGGCGCATTTCTTTCTGATCGACCCGCAACGTTTCCGGACCGGGGATCGCGACACCCAGCTCAGTTCCGACGACTGCGGCACCAGCCAGCACTACCTGCTGCTGGATGAGTTCTACCGCACCGCCATCTGGCTCGCTGGCCGCACACCGATGTGGTGGCTGGTGCCGGTTTATGAAGAAGAACGCTACGCCGAGTACACCCACACGCTGCTGTCCAAACGCTTCATCCGCGCCAACGAAGTGCTCGACCTTGGCCCAATGACCGGCATTCCGCCCGGCGAATTCATCGGCGCAGGGCTCTGGCAACTGTTCAAAGGCATCGAGTCACCCTACAAGTCCGTCCTCAAACTGTTGCTGATCGAGGTCTACTCCAGCGAACACCCCAACGTTCAGTGCTTGAGCCTGCGATTCAAGCAGGCCGTATTCGCCAACAGGCTGGATCTGGACGAACTGGACCCTTACATGGTCGTGTACCAGCGGATCGAAGAGCACCTGCAGGCCCGCAGCGAATCGGAGCGCCTGGAGCTGGTACGTCGCAGCCTGTATCTGAAGGTCAACAAAAAGCTCACCGGCCCGGCCCGTCAGCGCAGCAATAGCTGGCAACGCCTGCTGCTGGAACGCCTGACCAGGGAATGGGGCTGGGATGAGCGTCAACTGGCGCTGCTGGACAGTCGCAGCCAGTGGAAAGTCCGGCAGGTAGCCCACGAGCGCCGCTCGCTGGTCAACGAACTGAATTACAGCTATCGCTTCCTGGTGCAGTTCGCCCGTACGCAAAACGCACCCAACGCCATCACGGCCCGTGACGTCAGCGTGCTGGGCCGGCGCTTGTATGCCGCCTTCGAGCGCAAGGCGGGCAAAGTCGAGTTCATCAACCCGGGTATCGCCCCCGATCTGGCTGAAGACACTCTGACCCTGGTGAACTCGCCCAACAAGCGCGAGCCGGGGAAAAACCAGTGGGCCTTGTACAACGGCAATCTGGGCACCCATGAATGGCAGAACTTCTCGCCCATCAAGCGAAGCCGCGAACTGCTTGAGCTGCTGACCTGGTGCCATCGCAACGGCGTGATCGACACGAGCACCCGACTGGCCTTGCATCCAGGCCCCAGCGACCTGAGCGAGTTCGAGCTGTTCAACCTGCTGGGCGCCCTGCAGCAGACGATCCCGCTGCCACTGAGCGAAGTCAGCGACGAATACCTGCTCAAACCCAGTGTGCCCAATGAGATATTGCTGCTGGTAAACGTGGGCGTCGATCCGCTCAGGCACCATCGCGAGCTGAATATCCTGATGACGACCGAGCGCACCGACTCGCTCAGTTATGCAGGCGTGCGGGAAAATCTGGTGCTGACGCTGGACCAGATCACTCTCAATAGCTGGAATGAAACACTGGTCAGCCGCTACGACGGCCCTCACGCCCTGCTCGACTGCATGAGCGAACTGCTCAGCAATCTGCCAGAAGGCGAGGCCCAGCCACGCATACGTGTGCGCTGCTTCTGCCATAACCGGGCGCCGGCCATTGCGCAGCGGGTCGAAGAGTTGATCAATACTGCGCAGTTGCTGCTCGCCAGAGGGCTGAACCACCGTTACCTGATTCAGGTGCAACAGCAGTATCACGTACTGAAAATGACACCAGGGCAAGTGGGTCATGTGGTGGTCAACAGCCTGCCGGGGCTGTTCAATTATCTGGGCGAGGAGTCGCCGCTCTACAGCCCGCTGCACCTGGACCCGCAAGCTCTGGACGACCACGACCTGGCGCTGATCCTGCCCCATGGGCAGCCGGAGTGCATTCAGGTGTTCTATCGGGTCAACGAGCCGGACGCCGACCTGTATGTGCTCGACGAACACAACGCACTCTGGCACCAGCGCTTGCCGTATCACGACGAACAGAGCCTGCTGCTACCCTTGCAGCGCTTCTTCCATTCACTGGTCTATCGACGCGGCGCATCGCTACCACTGGATAACCCGGCAGAACCTGTCCTGCTGGACATGCTGTATTACCAGGTATTGCCATCGGGCGCAGGCCGCGCCCGACGTATCGAACCCCACCCCGCGCCGACCGCTGCGGACAAGCCGTACTACGACGTGCAGGCGATTATCGAAGAAACCTCACCGGGCCAGTTGAACGTCACGCTGTATTGCGACAACAGCGAATTCTCGGAACTGGAACATGGCGACCAACTGTTTGCCGTGGTCGCCCAACAAATCCTCGAACGCCGCCAGGAATCGCAACGCTATCGCTGCTACATCACCGACCTGGACCTCTCCGGCCTGCTGGATGATGGCCACGGACAAAGCATCCTGTTTCTGCGCCACAAGGCAGAGCTGGAAAAGGCGTTGAATGAGGAAATGGAGAAGAGCAGTAAGTAAGCTGCAAGTCAAAAGCTTGCAGCTTGCAACTTCCCCTACAAATATTCCCCCGCCGCCTCCGGCTGATATTCCACCGCCAGCAGGGTGAGCTTGAGTGTCTTGCCGCCCGGGGCGGGCCAGTCTATGTGTTGGCCGACCTGCAAGCCCAGCAGGGCGGAGCCTACCGGTGCCAGTACCGAAACCGTGCCTTCGGCGCCCGCGTCCTGCGGGTATACAAGCTTGAGGTGATAGTCCTTGCCACTGCTCTCTTCACGGCAATGCACACGTGAATTCATGGTCACCAGCCCGGCAGGCACTTCATCGTGACCGACGATCTGTTCGGCCCGGTCCAGCTCAGCCTGCAAGGCCTCGATGCCGGGGATGGACTGCGTCTGGCTGTCGATAAGGCGCTCAAGACGCTGGACATCGAGCCGGGTGAGGATAATGGAAGGTGCGGTGTTCATGATTCGGGCAGTCTCCTTTTTTCTGCGCAACAAAAGCAAAACCCCGCCGATCCGGCGGGGTTTTGACAGGCCTCTCTATCTAGAGAAGCAGGTTCTGACATTAACATCAGCCAATAAATACACAACCCGACAGGGCGTTAGCCCGCGATGCGGTTTTCCTGGGCAAGCGCCCGGCGCTGGTCGGCGTTGCGGCGAATCTGACGGCGTCGATCATCATCAGCCGAGCGCCATTCGCGAATGTCTTCCACATGGCGAAAGCAGCCCAGACAAACTTTCTGCTCGTCGAGCCGACACAGGCTGACACAGGGCGAAGGCACGGCAGGGCTGACGTTGCTGAACAACGGTTTGGGTGGCCGGGCAGGTGCGGGCGTAGTGTTATCGGTCACGATCAGATCTCGTCGAAATCCAGTTCGACGCCAGCCTGCTCCTGAGTGATGCGTACCAGCATCTCGCTCAGCAACTCGTCGCTGCTGTCGCATACCCAGCGGCTGGTTTCTTCGTCGTAGTCAAAATGAAAGCCGCCCGAACGCGCTGCCAGCCAGAGCTGACGCAGCGGCTCCTGACGGCTGAAGATGAGCTGGGTGCCGTTCTCGAACTTTACGGTCAGTACGCCAGCAGAGTTTTCAAGGTCCAGATCCAGATCGCTCTCGTCGAAAATGTCTTCCAGCGCTTGCTGGGTAGCATCCACCAGATCGTGAAAACGGGCTTCGGTCAAACTCATTACGGGAACCTCGAAAAATTTTCTGCTTATGGCACAGGGTCGCAAGATACGGACGCCGCAAGGCAAATGCAAAACATACCCGCCAGACGCGCCCTGCAACAGTTCATATCCAACGATAACGTCAAAGGCCCGCCGGACGGGTGGGCACCTGCATAGGCAAGCCGCCGGGTGGCCGGTATACTCGGGCGCAATTAATGCTTTTACAAAGGATTTCGCCATGAAGCGCCTGATCTCTTCGCTTGCTGCGCTCGTCGCGGTCGCTTGTCTTGTCACTGCGTGCGGCCAGAAAGGCCCGCTCTACCTGCCCGATGACACCAAATCATCCGACGAACAAGCCAAATCGCAATCGCACAAGCATCTTTAAGGGAATTACATGGACGCCTTCAACTACCGCGACGGTGAGCTGTTCGCGGAAGGAGTAGCCCTGTCTGCCATTGCCGAGCGTTTCGGCACGCCGACCTATGTCTACTCCCGCGCTCATATCGAAGCGCAATACCGTGCCTACGCCGACGCCCTGAGCGGCATGCCTCATCTGGTGTGCTTCGCCGTAAAAGCCAACTCCAACCTGGGCGTACTCAATGTCCTGGCGCGTCTGGGCGCCGGTTTCGACATCGTGTCCCGTGGCGAACTGGAGCGTGTGCTGGCAGCCGGCGGCAAAGCCGACAAGATCGTATTCTCCGGCGTCGGCAAGACCCGAGACGACATGCGCCGCGCCCTTGAAGTCGGCGTGCATTGCTTCAACGTCGAGTCCACTGACGAACTCGAACGCCTTCAAGTCGTGGCGGCCGAGCTGAATGTCCGTGCGCCGATCTCCCTGCGCGTCAACCCGGACGTGGATGCAGGCACTCACCCGTACATTTCCACAGGCCTTAAAGAGAACAAGTTCGGCATCGCCATCGCGGATGCCGAAGACGTCTACGTTCGCGCCTCGCAGTTGCCGAACCTGGAAGTCCTGGGTGTCGACTGCCATATCGGCTCGCAACTGACGACCCTGGAACCCTTCATCGATGCACTGGATCGCCTGCTGGATCTGGTGGATCGTCTTGGCGATTGCGGCATTCACTTGCGTCATATCGATCTGGGTGGCGGCCTGGGCGTGCGTTATCGCGACGAAGAGCCACCATTGGCGGCCAACTACATCAAGGCCGTGCGCGAGCGCCTTGCCGGTCGCGACCTGGGGCTGATGTTCGAGCCGGGCCGCTTCATCGTGGCCAATGCCGGCGTGCTGCTGACTCAGGTCGAGTACCTCAAGCACACCGAGCACAAGGATTTCGCCATCGTCGATGCGGCCATGAACGACCTGATCCGTCCGGCGCTGTATCAGGCCTGGATGGATGTCACAGCCGTGCGCCCACGTGATGGCGCAGCACGCACTTATGACATCGTCGGCCCGATCTGCGAAACCGGTGATTTTCTGGCCAAGAGCCGCGAACTGGCTCTGGCTGAAGGCGATTTGCTGGCTGTTCACTCGGCCGGCGCCTATGGTTTTGTCATGAGTTCGAACTACAACACGCGCGGCCGTGCTGCCGAAGTGTTGGTCGATGGTTCACAAGCCTTTGAAGTGCGTCGTCGCGAAACCGTGACCGAGCTGTTCGCTGGCGAAAGCCTGCTGCCGGAGTAAACCCATGCTGCTGCGTTTTACCAAGATGCATGGGTTGGGTAATGACTTCATGGTCCTGGACCTAGTGAGTCAGCACGCGCATATTTTGCCCAAGCACGCCAAACAATGGGGCGACCGGCATACCGGCATCGGTTTCGACCAGTTGCTGATCGTCGAAGCGCCCAGCAATCCGGACGTGGATTTCCGTTACCGGATTTTCAACTCCGACGGTTCCGAAGTGGAGCAGTGTGGCAACGGTGCCCGCTGCTTCGCCCGCTTCGTGCTGGACAAGCGCCTGACGGCCAAGCGCCAGATCCGGGTCGAAACCAAGAGCGGCATCATCGAGCTGGATGTGCGCAACGACGGGCAGATCAGCGTCGACATGGGTCCGCCACGCCTGGCCCCACAGGATATTCCGTTCACGGCCCCCGCTCAGGCACTGAGCTACAACGTCGATGTCGACGGCCAGAACGTCGAGCTGGCTGCGGTGTCCATGGGCAATCCCCATGCGGTCCTGCGGGTAGACGACATCAACGGCGCGCCGGTGCATGAACTGGGTCCGAAAATCGAGCATCACCCGCGCTTCCCGGCACGGGTCAATGTGGGCTTTCTTCACGTCATCGATCGCCAGCGCGCACAATTGCGCGTCTGGGAGCGCGGCGCAGGTGAAACCCAGGCCTGCGGCACCGGCGCATGTGCTGCAGCCGTAGCGGCCATCAGCCAGGGCTGGATGGATTCGCCTCTGTTGATCGATCTGCCCGGCGGACGCCTGTCCATCGAGTGGGCAGGTCCGGGGCATTCTGTGATGATGACAGGCCCGGCAGTACGGGTTTACGAAGGCCAAGTTCGTCTATGAGTGAGCAAATGCGATGACCGATCAGCCTCCGGCTTCAACCGACAACACCAGCGAATCGCCTGCCGATAGCGCAGTGCCAAACCTTGAAGCAGAGGCGGTTATCGCTTTCCTGCTCAAACAACCGGATTTCTTCGCTGAACACGACGAGTTACTGGTGTCGATGCGTATCCCTCACCAGCGCGGCGATACCGTCTCGCTGGTCGAGCGTCAGCTCAAGCTGCTGCGTGAACGCAATATCGAAATGCGTCATCGACTCTCGCAGTTGATGGATGTGGCCCGCGACAACGACCGTTTGTTCGAGAAAACCCGACGCCTCAACCTCGCCATGATGGACGCCACCAGCCTGGATGAACTGATCATTGCGGTGGAAGACAGCCTGCGCCAGGAATTCAAGGTGCCCTTTGTCAGCCTGGTCCTGTTCAGCGACAACCCCATGCCCGTCGGCCGCTGGGTCAGCAGTACCGACGCACAGAAAGCCATTGGCGGCCTGATCGGCGAGAAAACTGTGTGCGGCGCCTTACGCGAGCATGAACTGACCTTCCTGTTCGGCGACGAACAAAGCAAGGAAGTGGGCTCCACCGCCATCGTGACCCTGAACCATCTGGGCCTGCACGGCGTACTTGCCATCGGCAGCCGCGATCCGCAGCACTATAAAAGCTCGGTCGGCACCCTGTTCCTCAGTTATATCGCCGACGTCCTGAGCCGCCTGCTGCCGCGCTTCACTCATTCGCTACGCTCGGTTCGCTAAACATGGAACAGCATCTGGACGCCTACTGCACTCACCTGCGCAGTGAGCGTCAGGTGTCGCCTCATACGCTGGATGCCTATCGACGCGACCTGAACAAGGTGCTCGAATTCAGCAAGAAGGCGGGCGTTTCAAACTGGACAGACCTGGATATCCAGCTTCTGCGCAGCTTTACTGCCCGCCAGCACCAGCAAGGCCAGTCCTCACGCAGCCTGGCGCGCATGCTGTCGGCGGTGCGCGGACTCTACAAATACCTGTGTCGCGAAGGCCTGTGCGAGCATGACCCGGCCAATGGCCTGGCACCGCCCAAAGGCGAGCGGCGGCTGCCCAAGACCCTCGACACCGACCGCACTTCGCAACTTCTGGACGGCGCCGTCGAGGACGACTTCCTGGCCCATCGCGATCAGGCCATCATGGAGCTGCTGTATTCCTCAGGGCTGCGCCTGTCGGAGCTTACGAGCCTGAATCTGGATCAACTGGACCTGAGCGACGGGCTGGTCCAGGTACTCGGCAAAGGCAGCAAGACCCGCGTGCTTCCGGTGGGCACCAAGGCCCGTCAGGCCCTGGAAACCTGGCTGCCACTGCGCGCCCTGGCCAATCCGCAGGACGATGCGGTATTCGTCAGCCAGCAAGGCCGGCGACTGGGGCCAAGAGCGATCCAGAAACGGCTCAAGGCCGCCGGGGAACGCGAGCTGGGCCAAAACCTTCACCCGCACATGCTGCGCCACTCATTCGCGAGTCACCTGCTGGAGTCCTCCCAGGATCTGCGCGCCGTGCAGGAACTGCTTGGTCACGCCGACATCAAGACCACGCAAATCTATACCCACCTGGACTTCCAGCATCTGGCCAGCGTGTACGACAGCGCCCACCCCCGCGCCAGGCGCAAAGGAGTTGCCGATGATTAAACTCATTACCTTCGATCTCGATGACACCCTGTGGGACACGGCCCCGGCCATCGCCAGTGCCGAAACGGTACTGCGCAACTGGCTAGGCGAGCATGCGCCCCTGCTCGGACCATTGCCGATCGAACACCTGTGGGAAATCCGCTCACGCCTGATCGAAGCCGAACCGACCCTCAAGCACCGCATCAGCGCCCTGAGGCGCCGCGTGCTGTTTCATGCCTTGCAGGACGCAGGCTATGACGCTTCACAGGCACAGGAACTGGCTGACGAGAGTTTTGAAGTGTTCCTGCATGCCAGGCATCAGGTGCAGATATTCCCGCAAGTGCAGCCAACCCTGGAAATCCTCGCCAAGACCTTCACCCTGGGCGTCATCACCAACGGCAACGCTGATGTGCGCCGCCTGGGGCTGGCGGACTACTTCGCCTTCGCCCTGTGCGCCGAAGACCTGGGCATCGGCAAGCCCGATCCAGCACCGTTTCTGGAAGCGCTAAAGCGTGGCAATAGCGATGCCGTCAACGCCGTCCACATAGGCGATCACCCCAGCGACGACATCGAAGGCGCCCAGCGCGCCGGCCTGCGGGCCATCTGGTACAACCCGCAAGGCAAGGCCTGGGAAGCCGACAGGCTGCCCGATGCAGAGATCAACAACCTGAACCAGTTGCCCGAGATCCTGAAGCGACTGTAGAAGCAATCGGGCGGCGCTCCGCTCATTCGCGAATGAAATTCGCGCCTACAAAAGCATCGCCCAAGAAAAAGCCCGCAGCGACAGCGGGCTTTTTCTCATACGGTCATTGCCCCCTTAGATAGGGCGGCTACCGTATTTGTTGTCCGGCTTCTTGGGCGGATCGGCGACCACATTGGCCTCCACTTCCTGCACCTTGCCACCACGGGCGAGGAATTCTTCCATCGCACGGGCCAGAGCATCTCGCTCTTTGTTCTTGGCTTCTACACTGGGAAGCTCATCGACCGAAACTGCAGCCTTGGACTTGCCCTTGGCAGGTGTAGCCGAGACTTCAGCACCATCATCAGAGTCGGCAGCGTCGTCTTCAGGAGCAGCAGCAAGCTCCTCGCCGTCTTCCTCACCTTCCAGATCGTCTACCAGATCGTCGTTATCGTTGTCGTCGTCGCTCATGTTCTACCTCATGACTTGCGAAAGCAGATTAGTTATAGCCCAACAGCCCTGAAAATCGAAGGCTGTCGGAAAAAATTCAACACCGCTGAAACCAGCGGTCATGTCCATTCACCCTGAAGGGTTGCAAGGACACTGCGAGCACCGCCAGCCTCTCGATGCTCACCCAGATAAACACCTTGCCAGGTGCCCAACGCCAATCGCCCAGCCGTTACCGGTAAAACCAACTGGCAGCCTAACAAACTGGCCTTGAAATGCGCCGGCAAATCGTCAGGACCTTCGTCGTTATGTTCATATCCGTCAGTACCCTCTGGGACCAGACGGCTGAAAAAGCGCTCGAAATCACGACGTACCGCCGGGTCGGCATTCTCGTTGACGGTCAACGAGGCCGAGGTATGTTGCAGCCACAAATGCAGCAATCCGACTCGACAACCACGCAGCTCGGGCAACCCTGCAAGTATCTCGTCCGTTACCAGATGAAACCCGCGAGGCCTTGCCCGGAGGGTAATTCTGGATTGATGCCACATACCGTTCTCCGCACGTTCGGCGCGCATTCTAACTCGACTGAGAAAAAAGCAAAGCGCGCAATAAACAAGCCGGTCTACAAGTTAACGATCATCCCCGTGACAGCATTACAACCGCTGTACCGATAAGCCGCAATCATCGGTAACGACACAGACAATTGAAGCTGGAATGCGCAGATGGTTCACAAAGTCCGGATAAAAAAAATGCCCGGGAAGACCGGGCATTTTTCTGTAGCTACGGTTGATTACAAGTTGTAGCCACGCTCGTTGTGTTGCGCAAGGTCCAGACCCACGGACTCTTCTTCGTCGGTCACACGCAGACCGATGACAACGTCCAGCACCTTGAGGATGATGTAGGTCACGATTGCGGTGTAGATGACGGTGAAGGCTACGCCCTTGAACTGAATCCAGACTTGAGCACCGATGTCGGTCACAGTGCCGAAGCCGCCCAGTGCAGGTGCAGCGAATACGCCAGTCAGGATCGCGCCGACGATACCGCCGACACCGTGAACACCGAATGCATCCAGGGAGTCATCGTAGCCCAGTTTGCGTTTCAGGCTGGTGGCGCAGAAGAAGCAGATCACGCCAGACGCCAGACCGATGATCAGGGCACCCATCGGGCCTGCTGTACCGGCAGCCGGAGTGATGGCAACCAGACCGGCAACCACACCCGAAGCGATACCCAAGGCGCTTGGCTTGCCGTGAGTCAGCCACTCGGCGAACATCCAGCCCAGAGCAGCAGCCGCGGTAGCGATCTGGGTTACCAGCATGGCCATACCGGCAGTGCCGTTTGCAGCAGCAGCGGAACCGGCGTTGAAACCGAACCAGCCGATCCACAGCATGGCAGCACCGATCAGGGTGTAACCCAGGTTGTGCGGAGCCATCGGAGTGGTCGGGAAGCCTTTACGCTTGCCCAGCACCAGACAGGCAACCAGACCAGCCACACCAGCGTTGATGTGCACGACAGTGCCGCCAGCGAAGTCCAGAACGCCCCAGTCCCACATCAGGCCACCGACGCCGCCCCAGACCATGTGGGCGATTGGCGCGTAGACCAGAGTGAACCAGATAGCCATGAAGATCAGCATCGCGGAGAACTTCATGCGTTCTGCGAAAGCACCGACGATCAGGGCTGGAGTGATGATGGCGAAAGTCATCTGGAAGGTGACGAACACTGCTTCAGGGAACAAGGCCGCAGAACCGGTGATGCTCGAAGGCGTGATACCCGCCAGAAACGCCTTGCCCAGACCGCCGAAGAAGGAGTTGAAGTTGACGACGCCAGCTTCCATGCCCGTGGTGTCGAAAGCAAGGCTGTAGCCGTAGACGACCCACAGGATGCTGATCAGACCGGTAATGGCGAAGCACTGCATCATCACGGAAAGAATGTTTTTAGAGCGGACCATGCCGCCGTAGAACAGGGCAAGACCGGGGATGGTCATGAACAGCACCAGCGCGGTGGCTGTCAGCATCCAGGCGGTGTCACCTGAGTTGAGAACAGGGGCTGCCACTTCGTCCGCCGCCATGGCCAGGCCAGGGGTTACGAGGGACAACAGGGCTCCTAGCCCTGCGAATTGACGCAGAGTCATATTGTTTACTCCTGGGGCGTGGGGTTTGGCGGCTTAAATGGCGTCGGTATCGGTTTCGCCGGTACGGATGCGTATAGCCTGTTCCAGATTCACAACAAAAATTTTGCCGTCCCCGATCTTGCCGGTGTTGGCAGCCTTGGTGATGGCCTCGATGACGCGATCCAGATCCTTGTCATCGATAGCGACGTCGATCTTCACTTTTGGAAGGAAGTCGACTACGTATTCAGCACCGCGATACAGCTCGGTGTGTCCCTTTTGGCGACCGAAACCTTTTACCTCGGTAACAGTGATGCCCTGCACGCCGATTTCGGACAGCGACTCGCGCACGTCGTCCAGTTTGAACGGCTTGATGATGGCAGTGACTAGCTTCATGAAAACTTTCTCCCGAATTGGTGGACTTGCCCCAGGAAAACAAACCCGACTCAAGTCTAAGCGCAGTGCCTGGCTTTGTAACGCGTCGGCGGCCAGTTAAAGGCCCGACCAACTCCAGAAAACCGCTTCTGACGAAACACATCCCCGCTCCGCCTGCCGCACTGCATTCGTCACAGCGACTGCATCAGTGCATGGGTCACAAGCCATTAAGCAGAAAGCTTGCCATCTCGTGAATATTCATCAAATACAGGGCCTTGAGCACTTTTTCAGCCATCTGGCCCGTTTTGGCCACCACGCAACGCACAACTACAGTGCACTCGTGCACGCCCCCACGCTCAATAACTGTGCATCGCCGGTGCCCTGAAAATGACTATAGATGCTGCGTGCTACACTGCCGCCCATCTGATACAGGAAAATCATCATGCTCGCGCCCAAAGCTTTCCTCGACGCCCTGAGTGGCCACGCCTCCCGCCTGTTCAACGGCGAGACCCCGCTGCCCCGCAACGAATTTGAAACCCAGTTCAAGGCCCTGCTGCAAAGCGGCTTCAGCAAACTGGATCTGGTCAGCCGCGAAGAATTCGACAGCCAGATGGCCGTACTTGCCCGCACGCGGGCTCGCCTTGAGGCACTGGAGGCCAAGGTGGCGGAGATGGAAGAGAAGATCGGGGCCAGCGGCCGGGACGACTAAAGGCTGGAACGATAAGAAGGAATGCATGGCAACGTTTCAATTTCACGATGACCTTGACGACGCCAAGGCTCATTCAGCGACCTTGGCACTGCATAGGCTGAAACTCGGGCATCGTGGCTTCCTTCCCCAGCCAGACGACCTGACGGGGACGGTCACATTTATTCGCTATGGCAATAAGTGCTACGCCGTCACTGCCAAGCATGTAGTGGATTATCTTGCTCGCCAGGCAGCCGAGAGCTATCAACCCCTTCGTTACTTCTGCCCGGTAAACAAGGGGCTGACGATCAGAGGCCCATTTGTATTGGCCCCACGGGACTTCGCAGACAATCAGCCCGATGTCGCTATAACCCCAATCGACGAAGCTTATGTCCTGAGTATCGGCAAACGGCCATTCGTGATCCAGGAACATGAGCCTGTCTGGCCATTGCCTTATGCCATGGCAACAGGATTCCCGACTGCCGAAAAAAGGGATGTGTCAGACAAGTCAGGCAATACCAATCTGAGCATGAGGTTTGTGAGAGCCATCGCAGAAGGCAATGGCGCTGATGGCAAGCATCACAGCGTTACCTTTTACAGCGATCTAGAGGCACTGCCTCCCATTACAAAGCTGAGTGGCATGAGCGGAGGGCCGGTATTCTGGTCGGACGCCGAGCGTTATGGCCTTGTCGGCTTTGTAAAAGAAGCACTGGAGCAGGATGGCGGCGAAGTGACCAGCGACGCGCCCAAGGTCCACTTCGTGGTGCAAAGAGCCGACAACCTCATACTGAGCGAGTGGATTGATCACGTAGAGAGAAACTGGCTTCGAGAAAAAGAAAAACAGGATGCCCAGGAAGCCCTTTTTTTCAAGGAGACAGAAGAGAAGAGCCAGCGTGACCTGGAGGAGTTTCTCAGACGTTCACGCCTGAATCTCGCCTATCGCGAATGGCGCGCCAGACTGAAACCGGGTGACCGGTTGCCACGCAAAAGAAACTACGAGCAACACTTCCCCGATTGGTTGTGAAAATCAGGGCAAGGGTTTGATCAAAGCTATCCGGAAAAACCCACCACCTGAATAAAAACAGCCCAACCGCCGAGCAGAATCCAGAAAACCGCGAAAATCCAGGGCGTACGCATCGAAAAGAGCAACGCCTTGCGATACCCCTTGTGCGTCGATTCATGTTCATTGAACAGCGGCGACTCGTCATACGCTATTCCCATGATCGGCTCACTGCGCAGCAACTCGCTTTGCTTGTAATGCCAGTGATCGATGATGTCGTAAGCCGCACGAATCCCCGGCCAGGCATTCAACGAACTCAACGCCCCCAACAACGCCAGAAACGGCGGTACAAACATTGTGAACAGCTTGCCCCACTCCGGATTGAGATTGGCCATGCAGGAAGCGAAAGCAATGACCAGAAAGGATTGCGCCGTCAGATAGGCATCCGTTCGGTTGGCCAGGATAGTGGTTTCGTACTGAATCTCCTTTCGGTAGAAATCCAGACGATCCTTTGGGGAGCCGAACATCTTCGCATCGTGTTCGGTAGCGTTGAAGGTTGTGTCTGTGGTTCGGGAAGTCAAAATTCTTGGCAAGAGTGGTGGTCTCCATGCGGGTTGCCTTGAATGGAGAGTGACCTGTGTGGGGGCAGGGTGTTCAGCGGACTTTACAACCGGTAGATGAAAGGCCAGGTAAAGCAAGGTCAGGCGGTGCTGTGCCCTAAGCAGCTATTGCCGCATCGGCGGGTATCTGCCTGAGTCATGCAAGGTGACTTCGGCAGACACTTACCAATGGTCTGGCTACACGCTCGTCATTTAGCGAGCCTCACGAGAGAAATGCGACGAACGGTAGTAAGCGGGAATGGTTTAAAAAGCAGCTCGGCGCAGCACCCACTGCCGGGTCACTGGAAGCGTATGTGTAGCCAGCGAGGACATACCCCCAGTCGCCTATACCTGACAGTAAGAGCCCGTGAGCCTCAGCCAGAGCGGACTTTGATGAAACCATGAGATCGAAACTCTCTCTCAATGGAATACCACCGAACGTACACTGCGCTTGGCGCGGTTGACCTTTTGAGACAAACCACGTAGACACAGAGCGAGAGAACTTTTTGCGTCACGATGATGGCATTTTGACTTCTCGCAAAGGTAGAAATTGAGATGCGCTATCCCTATAATATCGGCGCTTTTTTACGCATCATTTTTGATGAAGCACGATGATCAATGATCTCGTACGAAGGCCCTCTAGGCCATTTTTAAACCACTGACTCTTCCGGCCTGTGCAGGAGCACTTAGGTGAGTCGTCAATGAAGGATCATAGAATGTGGTTCCGAAAGCTCTTCAGAGCACTCTTCCCCACCAGGGTCAAAATCCCCGTTTATTCCTCCAAGGAAGCGGCCAGCAGCGTTGCTCGCAACGTGGTGCGCTCGTACGCACGTGGCAATGTTAATCTGCAACGTGGTCGCTACATGACCTCGGAACAGCTTGAAGCACGCAAGCAGAAGCTCGCTCAACACGCGTTCTGAGATCACCTTTCCCGTGACTATTCTGACTCTCCCTGACAGGCAGGAGATGGACCCGCGCACGCAAGCCAATGAGCTCGTGAGCCTGTTCCGTCTGGCCGAAAAGAAGATCAAGCTGGTTGAAAATCTCAACCAAGAACTCTCAATTCCTGCCATCAACGAGCTTCGCTATGCGGGCTTCCATATGGCTCAGTTCCTGGCTGATGGCAACGACGCAGTTGAGCAACTGAGCAAGGCTGAGAATCACTGCAAGCGCGCTATCTATGATGCTGTCGAAGCTGGAATCACTCACCAGCTCGAGATTATTGCTCAGTTCCAGATTGATTTTCGCCTACTGATCATCCGCGAAATCATTCCAGAGTATCCGGAGATTCAGAAGAAAGTCATTGCAGCCAAGAAGCTTATTCTGACGCCGCGCGAGCCAGAGGAACGAGGGGCTTACTATGAGCAATGCTCCGAGTATCTCGAAGAGCTTAGAGCAGCCCAGGAGGTGCTTGATCTGAATCGGGATGATCTGCTCAAAGCCCTGACCCGGATGAACCGCGTCACTATGGGCCAAGCCGCTACGATTTTTTCGCTGATCGCCTGCATTATCGCAGCGGTATACGCTGGCATGGGCTACCACAAGTCAAACGAGGCGCCATCGCCTCCAATCGTTGCTACGAACCAAGCACCAACATCGACAGCTCCATTGCTGACACCTCAACCCCCTCCTGCAAAAGATGCAGACACTCGCTCGCTCAAATGACTTCAGCGCAGTCAAGAAGGCCCTAAGGGCCTTTCTTGTTTCTCAGCATCTTGTCTTATACGGCCCAGCAATCTGGCCCCCGACACAACCAGTACAACTTCCCCCTCAACCCCACCCCAAACCCCATCTATCCTTCCCAACACCGCAGGAAGCGGCTCTCGTTATCAAGGAAGATCATGTCTCTCGCCATCGTCCACAGCCGCGCCCAGGTGGGTGTGGAAGCACCTGCCGTTACTGTCGAAGCCCATCTGGCCAACGGCCTGCCGACCCTGACGCTGGTCGGTTTGCCGGAAGGTGCGGTCAAGGAAAGCAAGGATCGGGTGCGTAGCGCCATTCTCAATTCGGGGCTGGATTTCCCGGCGCGGCGGATCACGCTCAATCTGGCTCCGGCGGATTTGCCGAAGGATGGTGGCCGTTTTGATCTGGCCATTGCGCTGGGTTTGCTGGGGGCCAGTGGGCAGTTGCCGTTATTGGCGTTACAGGATGTGGAATGTCTGGGCGAGCTGGCATTGTCGGGGGCGATTCGGCCGGTTCAGGGGGTGTTGCCTGCTGCGCTGGCGGCGCGGGCGGCAGAACGTACGCTGATCGTGCCGGCGGCCAATGCCGAAGAAGCATGCCTGGCTTCGGGGTTGCGGGTCATTGCGGTGAGTCATTTGCTGGAGCTGGTCGCACATTTCAATGGGCGCACGCCTATCCAGCCTTATCAGAGCAGCGGGCTTTTGCATCAGCCCAAGCCTTACCCGGATTTGAGCGAAGTTCAGGGCCAGACCGCCGCCAAGCGCGCCTTGGTGGTTGCAGCGGCCGGTGCGCATAACCTGCTTTTCAGCGGCCCGCCGGGCACGGGCAAAACCTTGCTGGCCAGTCGCTTGCCGGGGTTGTTGCCGCCGCTGGATGAGTACGAAGCGCTGGAGGTGGCGGCGATTCAGTCGGTGGCCAGTCAGGTGCCGCTGAGCAGTTGGCCGCAACGACCTTTCCGTCAACCTCATCACTCTGCTTCGGGGCCGGCATTGGTGGGCGGTGGCAGTCGCCCTCAACCTGGCGAGATAACATTGGCTCATCACGGCATTTTATTTTTAGATGAATTACCCGAGTTCGATCGTCGCGTTCTGGAGGTTTTGCGCGAGCCGCTGGAGTCTGGCCATATCGTGATTTCCCGGGCGCGGGATCGGGTGCGGTTCCCGGCGCGCTTTCAACTGGTCGCAGCCATGAACCCTTGCCCGTGCGGTTATATGGGTGAGCCCACCGGGCGGTGCCGTTGTTCGACCGAGCAGATCCAGCGTTATCGCAACAAGCTGTCCGGGCCGTTGCTGGACCGGATCGATCTGCACCTGACTGTCGCTCGCGAAGCCACTGCCCTCAACCCGGCACCGCAAACCGGCGACGACACCGCCAGCGCCGCCGCGTTGGTCGCAAAAGCCCGTGATCGCCAGCAAAGACGCCAAGGCTGCGCCAATGCCTTCCTCGATTTGCCGGGGTTGCGTGAGCATTGTGCGTTGTCGGCGGCGGATGAAACCTGGCTGGAAACGGCCTGCGAGCGATTGGCCCTGTCGTTGCGGGCCGCGCACCGGTTGCTGAAAGTGGCAAGAACCCTGGCGGATCTGGAGCAGGAGGATGCGATTGATCGTCGCCATCTGGCCGAAGCGTTGCAGTATCGGCCTGCGAGTAATTGAGATCGGTTTCTATGGCAGTTGTGTGCAGGAGACCTGCGGGTCTGCCGGTCGCTCCTTGCCGGTTCGCCAACGCCACCCTTATCGTTTGGCGACGAAAGCGGCAACTCCTCATCAGGAGAAGCGCTCTTGAATATGTCTATAAATCCACCCCACATCCCCACCCTCTTCATCCGCCACAAAACCCATCTGCACGCCATCCATCTGCAAGACAAGACAGGGTTCTGCGCCCGTGACCTCGGTCATTTGATGGGGATATTTCTGGATGAGTGCCGAACTCGCAAGCTCGCGCCGGACCAGCGCAAGACGCTGTGGCTTAGACGCTATGACGATATGCAGGAAACGTTGATGGTCTGCGAGTCGGGGGCGTATGCCTTGTGTCGATGAGTTTACTGAACTGGCAGAGCGAACCATGGACACGCTTGCGGGATATGCCTGAGATTCTGCTGGAGCAGTCACGTCAGGGTGTCGGGAAGACGATGCCGTGGTGGAGACGGTTATTGGCGTGAAGCCGTTCGCGAATGAATCCACCCCGCGTAGGAGCGAATTCATTCGCGAAAAACAGATCAACGGAAGCGATCAACCTCTTGGCGCAATTCAGACGCCAGGGAGTTGAGTTCTTCTGCGGTGATTGCCAGGTTGGACACCACTTCGCGTTGTTCGCTGTTGGCCATGGCGATGCTTTGCAGGTTGCTGCTCAGCATGGTGGCGGTGCTGCTTTGCTCTTGCGTGGCCGTGGTGATCGCGGCGAACTGGTGACCGGCGGAGCGGCTTTGTTCGTCGATCTGAGCCAGTGCAGCCGCAACCTTGGCGTTACGCGACAAGCCGTCCTGCATCAGGACGTTGCCCTGCTGCATGGTGCTGATGGCATTGCCGGTTTCTTGCTGGATGCTGGCGATCATGCCGGAGATTTCGTCAGTGGCCTGACGGGTACGCGAAGCCAGGCTGCGAACCTCATCGGCTACCACGGCAAAGCCGCGGCCTTGTTCACCGGCGCGGGCCGCTTCGATGGCTGCGTTGAGTGCCAGCAGGTTGGTCTGGTCGGCAATCGAGGTAATCACGCCGACGATGCTGCCGATTTCCTGGGAACGCTGGCCCAGGGTGTCGATCACGGTGGCGGTGCTGTTCAGCGAGGTTGCGATCTGTTGCAGCGCAGAAGAGGCTTCATCCATGGAGGTACGACCGATACGGGTCTGCTGCGCGTTTTCCTGCGCCAGACGCTCGGTGTTCTTCATGTTGTCAGCGATGTTCAGAGAGGTCGCGCTGAACTCTTCGACCGCGCCCGCCATGCTGGTGATTTCGCCGGACTGCTGCTCCATGCCTTCATAAGCGCCACCCGACAGGCCGGACAATGCGTGGGCACGGGTGCTCACTTCCTGGGCTGCGGTACGGATATGGGAAACCATGTTCGACAGGGCTTCGCTCATCTTGTTGAAGCTGCCTGCCAGTTGCCCGATCTCGTCGTGGCTGGAAACCTGCAAGCGGACGCTCAGGTCGCCGGAGCCCAAGGCATCGGCCTGACGCACCAGCTCGGACAATGGACGCAATTTAGTGCGCAGCAACCAGATGGCGCCGCCCACGGAAATCAACATCGCCAGCAGGCTGCCAATGGCCAGTTTGGTGCCTACGCTCCAGGTGACTTCGCTGATCTCGTCACCCGGCATGCTGGCCAATACAGTCCATGGGCCACCGCTGAATGGCTGACCCACGCTATAAAAGTCCTGCACGCCATCGTGCCAGAACAGACCTTTGCCAGGCTGCTTGACCGCTTCAGCTACAGACTTGGCTGCGTCATCAGGCGATTTGGCACCGGCTGGTGCGACCAACCAACGGCTTTGCTCGTCCAGCAATGCCAGCGAACCGGTCTTGCCGATACGGAAGTTTCTGAGGTTCTCGAACTGGGCGTTCTGCGCGTCGGTGTAATCGAAACCGACGAACAGGGCAGCAATGATCTTGCCGCTGCTGTCACGAACCGGGCTGTACTGAGTCATGTAGTAACGTTCGAACAATACCGCCTTGCCCACATACCCCTGACCGGCCATCAGGCGCTCATAGGCCGGGCCTTTGCGATCGAGCACGGTGCCGATGGCGCGAGTGCCGTCCTGTTTGCTCAGGGACGTGCTGATACGGATGAAGTCATCGCCGCTGCGCACGAAAATGGTGGCGACACCTGCCGTCAGACGACGAAATTCGTCGACCTCGGTAAAGTCGTTGTTCAGGGGCGTATCCCCCAGGTACAAACCCGGAGTCTGGGTCCCGGCCACGGTAACTGGCTTGTCGGTCTGCAGGCTCAGGCCGCCAGAAAAACGCTTTTCAAACAGCCCGCTCAGACGCTGCGTGCTGTCACGCAAGGTGCTGTGAAAAGTGTTGAGCTGGTCAGCGAGCAGGCGAGCCTCACTGGACATGTGTTCTTCACGGATGACAAGGTTGGCAGCGTCCAGAGATCGCAAAGCGAAAAGAGTGCTGCCGCTTATCACCACCGCAAGGATCACAGCCAAAGCAATACCGAGTTGCGAAGCAATCCGGGCACGGGGCTTGGACATAAAGGCTCCAGGCTGAATTATCGGGTTCGCCAACTCCCTGGCCGACCATCCAGCAAAATTCTAATAGGATTTGAGATTGAACCGTTTTGGACAAACGGCCTTTCATGAATGACTTCGGCTCAGAAGTGAAATACTTGAGTCAGCCTTACGGATATTAGCAAACAGATGGCAAATCGCCCAACCGCCCCACTATCTAAGTATTTCGACTTTCGGCAACTCCATCGCCTGAACCTCGCTCTGCAGAAAGTCACTTAATCGCCGTAACCGCTCTAGACCGGGTCTCGTCTTTGGCCAGACCAGATAATAGTTCTCGCCACTGAATACTGCCGTACGCCAGGGCAGGCTCAAACGACCTTGTGCCACATCTTCAGCAACCATCAATAAATCGCCCATCGACAGCCCGTAACCTCGGGCAGCCGCGATCATGCCCAGTTCCAGGGTGTCGAAAACCTGACCGCCCTTGAGCGAAACCTTGTCCGCCAGCCCCATGCGGTTCAGCCAGGTGCGCCAGTCACGCCGATCCGGTGTCGGGTGCAGCAGCTCGATACTGGCCAGCCGTTCGACATCCCAGGGCGGATCCTGCAGAAAGGCAGGGGCACCGACCGGGATCAGAAACTCCGGAAACAACAGGGTCGCCTCCCAGTCCGGCGGAAAATGTCCACGACTCAGGAGGACTGCACAATCGAAGGGCTCCTGGGAGAAGTCCACGGCGTCGATATCCATCCAGGCGCTGGTCAACTGGACTTCGTTGCCTACCTGGAGATGACGAAAACGACTGAGCCGTGCCAGCAGCCAGCGCATGGTCAGGGTCGAAGGCGCCTTCATGCGCAATATGCCTTCTTCAGTCTGTAACGTGCTGCAGGCACGCTCAAGCGCCTGAAAACCGTCTCTGACTCCGGGCAATAAGGCACGAGCGGCTTCAGTGAGCTGCAAGTTGCGGCCATTACGCTGAAACAGTCGGCAGGAAAAGTACTCTTCGAGCGTATGAATATGACGACTGACAGCACTTTGGGTAATCGACAGTTCTTCCCCCGCTCGCGTGAACGAGGTATGCCGAGCGGCCGCTTCAAAAGCGCGCAATGCATATAAAGGCGGAAGACTACGAGGCATATGAATATATCCACACAATAATGCGCCACTGTACGCCAAATACACTGACATGAGTTTTAATCATGCTGATGATCGGATTTATCGCTTTGTGCTTGAGCACTTGAATGCCGAGAATGTGCAGCCCATCAGTACACCTGAAGTAGAGCCTCGCCATCATGCAACAGCCCGCCCTCAAAGAACTCTGGATCATCCTGCGCCTGGCCGGGCCTTTGATCGCATCGCAGATGGCGCATATGCTGATGGTGTTCACCGATACCGTGATGATGGGCAAGATCGGGCCTGAAGCCCTGGCAGGCGGCGGTCTGGGCGCTGCTACCTACAGTTTTGTTTCGTTTTTCTGCGTAGGCGTGATGGCGGCAGTCGGCACGCTGGTTTCGATTCGTCACGGCGCAAACGATGCAGAGGGTGCGACCCGGCTGACCCAGGCCGGTCTATGGCTGGCATGGGGTATGGCGCTGGTGGCTGCGCTGCTGTTGTGGAACCTTGAGCCGGTTTTGCTCAGGTTTGGCCAGACCGAAGTCAACGTCCATATGGCCACTCAGTTCCTGACCACCCTGCCGCTGGCGCTTCCCGGCCTGCTCACTTTCATGGCCTTGCGCGGCTTCACCAGTGCCCTTGGACGTGCTGGCCCGGTAATGACCATCAGCCTGGCCGGAGCCGGGGCCAACTTCGCGCTCAATTACATGATGATCCATGGCTGGTTCGGTCTGCCGAATCTGGGCCTGATGGGCATCGGGCTGATCACGGCAATAGTGACCAATTGCATGGCACTGGCGCTGGCCCTGCATATCCGCCGCCATCCTGCTTATGCGGCCTATCCGATTCGCAAAGGACTGTGGCAGTTGTCCCGCAGCCACCTTAAGGAACTCTGGAACCTTGGCCTGCCAATTGGCGGAACCTACGCCGTGGAAGTTGGCCTGTTCACTTTTGCGGCGTTTTGCATGGGAGCCATGGGCAGTACGCAGATGGCTGCGCATCAGATCGCCGTACAGACCGTGTCCATGGCGTTCATGATTCCGGTCGGGATTTCCTACGCCGTCACCATGCGCATCGGTCAGCATTACGGTGCGGGTAATGTATTGATGGCTCGCACTGCCGGGCGGCTGGGCATTTCGTTTGGCGGGGCCGTGATGCTGATGTTCGGCCTGTTGTTCTGGCTCGCGCCTCATCAGGTCATCGGCCTGTTCCTTGACCTCGATGACCCGGCATTCACCGAGATCGTGATCCTGGCGGTCAAGCTGCTGGCCATTGCGGCGTGGTTCGAGCTGTTGGACGGCATGCAGACCATCGCCATGGGTGCCATTCGCGGCCTCAAGGACGCCAAGACCACCTTTCTGATCGGGCTGGTCTGCTACTGGCTGGTGGCAGCACCTGCGGCATGGCTGCTGGCCTTTTCGACCGATCTGGGCGCAGAGGGTGTCTGGTGGGGACTGGCGCTGGGCCTGCTATGTTCGGCGGTGGCGCTGACCTATGCCTTCGAGAAGAAGACCGCGCGGTTGATAAAAGTGAAGTCCAGGCAGGAGCCGCAAGACAATCTGGGTGCCATTCATCCCTGATGTAAGCGAATAGGGCGGGCTTTACACCTTATTCGCAGAGGGGTGCGCGCCTGTCGGCCGCTCCAGATAGTCAACCAGCTCAGCCATCGGCAACGGTCGGCTGATGAGGTAACCCTGCACCTGATTGCAACCAAAGCTGCGCAGCAGCGCCAGTTGCTCAGGGGTTTCCACGCCTTCGGCCACCACTTCCAGGCTCAGGTTATGGGCCAGGTTGATCATTGCGTGGACAAGCTTGCGATTTTCCTCACGCGGCTCCATTTCCCCGACAAAGCTTTTGTCGATCTTGAGCAGTTCGATCGGCAGGCTGTTAAGGTGCATGAAGGAAGAAAAGCCGGTGCCGAAGTCGTCCAGGGAAAAACGCACACCCAATCGGCGCAGCGCTTCCATGATCTGCCGCACCTGCTCACTGCTGCGCATGACCGACGTTTCGGTCAGCTCGAATTCCAGCCAGCGCGCATCGATTTTATGCTCGGTGATCAGGCGGCTGAGGGTCGGCAGAAGCTGGCTGTCCTGAAACTGCCGGAACGACAGGTTGATCGCCATGTGCAGCGGCGCAAAACCCCGGTCGCGCAAAGCCTGCATATCCCGCAAGGCCCGATGGATGACCCAGTAACCCAACGGCACGATCATGCCGCTCTGCTCGGCCAGAGGCACGAATTCGCTGGGCAGTAACAGCCCGCGCTCGCTGTGGCGCCAGCGCACCAATGCTTCCAGCCCCACAACCGCACCACTTTCCAGGCACAGGCGCGGCTGGTAATGCAGCTCAAGTTCGTCAGTACGCAAGGCCTTGCGCAGTTCGGCCTCAAGGTCCGCAAGACTGCGAGCGTTGCGGTTGATGCGGTGATCGAAGAGGCGGAAAGTGCAGCCCTGAAGGCTCTTGGCCTGACGCATGGCGATATGGGCGTGCCACATCAAGGCGTCGGCGCCGGTTTCGGACTGTGAATGAGTGATGCCAAGGCTGCAGCCCAGCAGCAGGCTTTCACCGTCGATCCAGTAGGGTTCGGACAACGCATCGGTAATGCGTCCGGCCAGTTGTACCGCACGTTCGGGCGTATGGCGGGTGTCGATCAGCAAAGCAAACTCGTCACCGCCCAGACGGGCGATCTGGTCCCCGATGTCCAGCTGGTTCCTGAGTCGTGCCACCACCTGCAGGATCAACCGGTCACCGGCCTGATGGCCCAGGGCATCGTTGGCGCGGCGGAAGTTGTCGAGGTCCAGGTGGCCCAGGGCAAAACCGGTTTTGTCGGCCAGACGGGCGGTCAGTAACGTCTGAAAACCCTGTCGGTTGGCGATACCGGTCAGCGGGTCCTGGCCGGCCAGGCGTTGCAGGGTGTCTTCCAGCGCTCCGCGCTCACGAACATGGCGCAGGCAGCGGCGAAGGGTATCGGCCGTCAGGCTTTCACGGACCAGCCAGTCGCTGGCCCCCATCGGCGCGACGAACGGTTCCTCTTCGAGCAGCATTACCGTCGGCAACAGGCAACTTGTGGCAGGGGGTTGCAGCTCGGGAGTGGTCAGCAGCAAGGAAGGACGCGGACTGTCAGGCTGCTTCTGGAAGGCGTCCCAGTCAGCGGCCTGATACAAAATGACCTCATCGCCCAGCGATGCCAGACAATTGCTCAAGAGCGCCAGCCATGCAGATTCTCGGGCCAACAGCAGCAATCTCAGGGGCTCGACAGGCACAGGCACGCTAACTCCTTAACTGCAAAGGAAAAACCGATTAACACCCAAACGAAAGGGTGTGACTGGTAGACGCACATTCGCGATGAGTCAAATGTAACAAAAACAAAAAATTTAGATAGCTGTCCCTGTCGTTCAACGATGAGCGCTGCATAAATGCGCGGGCCTGTTAAAATGCCCGACCTTTTTCGCAACAGACTACCCATACCGCCATGTCCCGACTCAATCCCCGGCAACAGGAAGCCGTGAACTATGTCGGCGGCCCTCTTTTGGTGCTCGCCGGTGCAGGCTCCGGCAAGACCAGCGTGATCACACGCAAGATCGCCCACCTGATCCAGAACTGCGGCATCCGTGCGCAATACATCGTTGCCATGACCTTTACCAACAAGGCCGCCCGGGAAATGAAAGAGCGGGTCGGCACGCTGCTGCGCGGTGGCGAAGGTCGCGGCCTGACGGTGTCGACGTTCCACAACCTGGGCCTGAACATCATCCGCAAGGAGCATGTGCGGCTGGGCTACAAGCCCGGTTTCTCGATCTTCGATGAGACCGACGTCAAGGCCCTGATGACCGACATCATGCAGAAAGAGTATTCGGGCGACGACGGCGTCGACGAAATCAAGAACATGATCGGCGCCTGGAAGAACGACCTGATCCTGCCGCCCGAAGCGCTGGCCAATGCCCGCAACCCCAAGGAACAGACCGCCGCCATCGTCTACACCCACTACCAGCGCACGCTCAAGGCGTATAACGCCGTGGACTTCGACGACCTGATCCTGCTGCCGGTCAAGCTGTTCCAGGAACACGCCGACATTCTGGAAAAGTGGCAGAACAAGGTCCGCTACCTGCTGGTGGACGAATACCAGGACACCAACGCCAGCCAGTATCTGCTGGTCAAGCTGCTGATCGGCACTCGCCACCAGTTCACGGTGGTGGGCGACGATGACCAGTCGATCTATGCCTGGCGCGGTGCGCGGCCGGAAAACCTGATGCTGCTCAAGGATGACTATCCGTCCCTGAAAGTCGTGATGCTGGAGCAGAATTACCGCTCCACCAGCCGCATCCTGCGTTGCGCCAACGTGCTGATCTCCAACAACCCGCACGCCTTCGAGAAGCAACTCTGGAGTGAAATGGGTCACGGCGACGAGATCCGCGTGATCCGCTGCCGCAACGAAGACGCCGAAGCCGAGCGGGTGGCGATGGAAATCCTCACCCTGCACTTGCGCACCGACCGGCCCTACAGCGACTTCGCCATCCTCTATCGCGGTAACTATCAGGCCAAGCTGATCGAGCTGAAATTGCAGCACCATCAGGTTCCCTATCGCCTGTCAGGTGGCAACAGCTTCTTCGGCCGCCAGGAAGTGAAGGACCTGATGGCCTATTTCCGCCTGTTGGTGAACCCGGACGACGACAACGCCTTCCTGCGCGTCATCAACGTCCCGCGCCGGGAAATCGGTTCCACGACCCTGGAAAAACTCGGCAACTACGCCACCGAGCGCAAGGTTTCGATGTACGCCGCCACCGAGGAAATCGGTCTGGGCGAACATCTGGACAGCCGTTACACCGATCGCCTGCAACGCTTCAAACGCTGGATGGACGGCGTACGCCAGCAATGCGCGCAAAACGACCCTATCGCGGCACTGCGCAGCATGGTCATGGATATCGATTACGAGAACTGGATTCGCCAGAACAGCTCCAGCGACAAGGCCGCCGATTACCGCATGGGCAACGTCTGGTTCCTCATCGAGGCACTGAAGAACACCCTGGAAAAAGACGAAGATGGCGGCATGACCATCGAAGAGGCCATCGGCAAGCTGGTCCTGCGCGACATGCTCGAACGCCAGCAGGAAGAGGAAGACGGTGCCGAAGGCGTGCAGATGATGACCCTGCATGCTTCCAAAGGGCTGGAATTTCCTTACGTGTTCATCATGGGCATGGAAGAAGAAATCCTGCCACACCGCTCCAGCATCGAAGCCGACACCATTGAGGAAGAGCGCCGTCTGGCCTACGTGGGCATCACCCGCGCACGACAGACGCTGGCGTTCACCTTTGCCGCCAAGCGCAAGCAATACGGCGAGATCATCGACTGCGCGCCAAGCCGCTTTCTCGATGAGCTGCCACCGGACGACCTGGCCTGGGAAGGCAACGACGATACGCCAACCGAAGTAAAGGCCGTGCGCGGCAATACGGCACTGGCGGACATCCGCGCCATGCTCAAGCGCTGACACCTGAACAGAAAACGATCAACCAATGCGCACTGGCGCACCCAAGGAACCGAAGTGGAAGCACTGCACAAGAAAATTCGCGAAGAAGGCATCGTACTTTCCGATCAGGTCTTGAAGGTCGATGCGTTTCTCAACCATCAGATCGACCCGGCACTGATGAAAGCCATCGGTGACGAGTTCGCCAGGCTGTTCGCGGATGCAGGCATCACCAAGATCGTCACCATCGAAGCCTCGGGCATCGCTCCGGCAGTGATGGCCGGCCTGAACCTCGGCGTGCCGGTGATCTTTGCCCGCAAGCATCAGTCGCTGACCCTGACTGAAAACCTGCTGTCGGCTACGGTCTACTCCTTCACCAAGAAGGTCGAAAGCACCGTCGCCATCTCGCCACGGCACCTGAACAGCAACGACAACGTGCTGATCATCGATGACTTCCTGGCCAACGGCAAAGCGTCCCAGGCCCTGATCTCGATCATCAAGCAGGCAGGCGCCAGGGTTGCCGGGCTGGGTATCGTGATCGAGAAGTCCTTTCAGGGCGGTCGTGCCGAACTGGATGCACAGGGTTATCGCGTTGAATCCCTGGCACGGGTGGAGTCGCTGGCGAACGGCGTGGTGACTTTCAAGTAGAACGTCCACGCTGCCTGTCTACGCTTGCACAGGTAACAGCCATTTACGGCCATGGAGACACCACAATGATCATTGGGGAAGGGCTGTATGTCGAAGGACTCTTCGACAGCCACACATGGACCATCAGTTATCTGGTGATGGACCTGGCCAGCAAGCAATGCGCGCTGATCGACAGTGTGCTGGACTACGATCCGAAATCCGGGCGTACCCGCACCGAATCGGCAGACCGTCTGATCGAGCGGGTCAGGACCCTGGACGCTTCGGTGCAGTGGATACTGGAAACCCATGTCCATGCGGACCATGTGTCGGCAGCGCCCTATCTGAAACAGCAGTTGGGCGGACAGATCGCCATCGGCAGCCACATCACGTCCGTGCAGCAGGTCTTCGGCAAGCTGTTCAATGCCCCTGAGGACTTCGCACGGGACGGAGCCCAGTTCGATGTACTGCTGGATGACAACAGCGTATTTACCATCGGTTCGCTTCAGGCCCGGGCACTGCATACACCCGGTCATACGCCCGCTTGCATGACCTATCTGGTACAAATCGGCGACGAAACAGTCGCATTCGTTGGCGATACGCTGTTCATGCCTGACTATGGCACCGCCCGTTGCGACTTCCCCGGCGCCGATGCGCGCACGTTGTATCGCTCCATTCAGAGGATCCTCAGCCTGCCGCCGCAGACCCGGCTGTTCATGTGTCATGACTACCTGCCCAATGGCCGCGAGCTGCAATACATGACCACCGTTGCCGAACAACGCGCCAATAATATCCATGTGCATGAAGGCATCGACGAAGACGCTTTCGTCACCATGCGCGAGGCACGGGATGCGACCCTGGAAATGCCGGTCCTGATGCTGCCGTCGGTGCAGATCAACATGCGCTGCGGCCACTTCCCCGCGCCGGAAGACAACGGCGTCAGCTACCTGAAAATCCCGCTTAACGTTCTTTGAATCGCTGTGTGCGTCCGGAAAGCCTGAAATGAACCCGATATTCCTCACTCATCCTGAACGTGTCGTCAGTCGGCATGGATGAGCATCAACTGCTGGGCGCAGGCCTGGGGGCAATCGTAGGAGCCATACTGGCACTGACCGGTGCAGGCGGTGGCATTCTGGCCGTGCCGTTGTTGGTCTTCGGGCTCGGGCTGTCCATGGTCGAGGCCGCGCCCATCGGTTTGCTGGCCGTGGGTCTGGCGGCAGCACTCGGAGCGTTTCTGGGCTTGAGGCAAGGCATTGTCCGCTACCGCGCCGCGCTCTATATCGCCGGGATCGGTGTGCTCATGTCGCCACTGGGCCTGTGGCTCGCACATCGCTTGCCCAATACGCCGCTGGCGCTGATCTTCGCCGTCGTGATGGTGTACGCCTGCGGGCGGATATTTCTCAAGGCCACCCGCGAGTTGAAATACGGACCACCGGCCTGCCGCAAGGAAGTTCTGCCCTGCGTGCTCAACCCGCTGCAAGGCAGATTGCGCTGGACGATGCCCTGCATTCGGGCGCTGACACTCACCGGCATGACGGCAGGACTGCTGTCGGGACTGATCGGAGTCGGTGGTGGATTTGTCATCATCCCGGCGCTGACCCGCTACAGCGACCTGAACATGAAAAGCGTTGTCGCCACGTCGCTGGCAGTCATTGCGCTGGTCTCCACCGGCAGCGTCATCAGCGCCTCCGTGGCGGGCGTGATGCACTGGAGCGTCGGCGCGCCCTTCGCGGCCGGAGCGATCATCGGCCTGATAGGCGGCAGACAGGTCAGCGGCTATCTCGCCGGCCCACGCTTGCAGCAACTGTTCGCCATTGCAGGCTGGATTGCCGCAGCCATGCTGGTGTTCAGCGCACTCAAGGCAGTCCTCTGAGCAACATTCAGAACGTTGATCCGGCAGAGTTGTGCAACCCGGCCAGCAGCAGGCGCTGGTACAACTCTTCCTTCAGACCTTGAGGCTCGTCGAGTTGCATGCGCTGCAAGTGCTCGATATAAGCCGAAGGCTCAGGCGCATCCAGCGTGGCCTTGCCCAGCTCCAGAATCTCGGTGAGCTTGAATTTGCTTTTGAGCCAGTTCAAGGCCCGCAGCAGATCACGCTCTCGTGCAGTGAAATCGCAGCCCAGCGGATATTCGGTGAACAGCGCCGGATAGCGGGACGCAATGTCCTTCAGGCGCTCGGGCGTGTTCTGGGTAAAGCGCGGGTCGAGATGAAAACCTTTCGGCAGCTTGCCAGCCTTTTGCGCCTGCTCGATCAGGCCGTTCTGAAAGCGCGAGTCACTGATATTCAGCAGTCGCTCGATCACCGTGGCGTCGGTCTGGCCACGCAGGTCGGCAATCCCGTACTCGGTCACGACGATATCGCGCAGGTGACGGGGAATGGTCGCGTGGCCGTATTCCCAGACGATATTGGAAGTAATCTCGCCGCCCGACTCCCGCCAGCTGCGCAGGATCAGAATCGAACGTGCATCTTCCAGCGCATGAGCCTGGGAAACGAAGTTGTACTGGCCGCCGACGCCACTGAGCACACGCCCGTCTTCCAGTTGATCGGACACCGCCGCACCCATCAGGGTCATGGTGAAAGCGCTGTTGATGAAACGCGCATCCCGACGTTGCAGGCGCTTGAGCTCTTCGTCGCCGTACAGTTCGTTGATGTAACTGATGGCGGTCATGTTGAACTGCGCCAGTCGCTCGGCTGGCAACTCACGCAGGCGCTCATAAAAACTCAGCGGGCCAAGGAAGAACCCGCCATGCAGCACAACGCCATCCGGGTGAGCACTTTCATCAAGGGTTCCCAGATTGGCCAGACGCTGCAACTCGGCATCGGCATACACCTTGCGCCGCACAATCCCCGCGTCGGCCAGCACCAGCAGGCCGTTGACGAACATTTCGCTGCATCCGTAAAGCCCGCTGGCAAAAGACTGGACGCCGCCTTCGCGATCAATCAGGGTCTGCCAGTTGCTCATGTTCAGCTCCGCGAGCAACCCGCTGTAGGTTTCGTTATTGGCTTGTCGGGCCAGCAGCGCCGCGGTCAGCGCGTCGCCCATGGAACCGATGCCGATCTGCAAAGTACCGCCATCGCGAACCAGGGTGCTGGCATGCAGACCGATGAAATGATCCTGAAAGCCCACCGGCATATTGGGCGTCGAGAACAGGACGTTGCGCTCCCGCTCATCCAGCAGCAGATCGAAGGCATCGGCATCCAGCTCGGAATCGCCGGGCATATAGGGCAGATCGGCATGGATCTGTCCCAGCATCAGAATCGTCTCGCCTGCGGCCCGTCGCTTGGCGACCATCGGCAGCAGGTCGAGGGTTACGTCGGGATTACAGCTCAGGCTCAACTTGCCGGGCCGTTGCTCATCGTGAGCGACCAGTTGAGCAATCAGGTTCAGGCCACTGGCATTGATGTCCCGGGCCGCATGGCTGTAATTGCTGCTGACGTAGCTCTGCTGGGCCGCTTCGCTGTTGAGCAGGCTGCCCGGCTGCATGAAGAATTGCTGGATGTGAATGTTCGGCGGCAGATCGTCACGGCGCAGTGCCGACAGGAACTCCAGCTCAGGATAATCCCCGAAAACCCGCTCCAGAAACGGCTCCAGAAAACGCCCCTGCAACCCCTCACCCGCCGGCGGCCGCCCCAGGCTCAACGCGGTATAAATCGTCAGTTGCCGCTCGGGAAGCTGACTGACGCGCTCGTACAACGCATTGACGAACCGATTGGGCTTGCCCAACCCCAGAGGCATGCCCATGTGAATATGCTCGGGCAACTGCGCGAGGACATGATCGACGGCTTGCTCAATGGAACAGGACTTGGGCATCCGAACTCTCCGGGGTTGTGGCTGGATGGAGGTTGGACCGATGTTCTCGTGAAAGTGCTGCAAATATGCTGAGCATTGGATCTGGAGCGAATTCATTCGTGAGAGGCCGGTACATTCGACAGATAATGTGCAGCCATCTTCGCGAATGAATTCGCTTACAGGTCCAGTCGTTCAGGACTTACTTAAGCCCAGACATCTTCTGAATCGCACCTTTAAGGTCTTCATCGGTGCAGTCGCCACAGGTGCCTTTGGGTGGCATGGCGTTGAGGCCGGTGATGGCTTTGGCCAACAGGCCATCAAGGCCGCCTTCTTTCTTGGCTCGCTCTTCCCAGGCGGGGGTATCGCCGATCTTGGGTGCATTCAGCAGCCCGACGCTGTGGCAGGCGGTGCAGTGCTTGGCGATGACATCGTCGGGGGATTTTGCGCTGCCACCACCGGCTGAAGCGGTGACTGCAATACCTGCGCATTCCTTGCCTTGAACACAGACCTGCCCGACCGGCTCAAGTCGTTTGGCGATTTCATCATTCGTCGCTGCCTGAGCGTTGAATGCCCAAAAAGCCAACATGGCAGCCACTGCCAGTCTCTTGTTTATCAGGTTCACGCTTACACCCTCATGGTGACTAATCACGCCCGCGACCACGGTCTGGCAGGCGGGCGAATTATAGCGACTAGCCTTTGGAGCCGAAACACCCCTACAGACAGAAAGGTTATTAGCCTTGAAGCCCGTTTATGGCGTGTCTGGCCAGCCAGCCCTTGTACATGAGGCGATTGCGCTACTTCTGGTCAAAAATTGGCCGGGGTGGCTGCGCTGATTAGTCGCGCCGGCACATCGAACGGATTACGGAATCGATGCGGTTTGGTGCTCTCGAAATAGTAGCTGTCGCCCGCTTCGAGGATGTAGGTGTCCAGACCGACGACCAGCTCCAGTCGTCCTTCGACCAGAATTCCGGTTTCCTCGCCTTCATGCACCAGCATCTCTTCACCGGTATCGGCGCCTGGTGGATAGATTTCGTTGAGAAAGGCGATGGCCCGGCCAGGATGCGACTTGCCCACCAGCTTCATGGTAACGGCACCGTCCGAGATATCGATCAACTCGCTGGCCTTGTAGACCACCTGAGTCGGATTTTCCGGTTCAAGCTCTTCGGAAAAGAACTCGACCATGGACATGGGAATCCCGCCGAGCACCTTGCGCAGGGAACTGATCGAGGGGCTGACGCTGTTTTTCTCGATCATGGAAATGGTGCTGTTGGTCACACCTGCCCGCTTGGCGAGTTCACGCTGGGACAGGCCCTTGAGCTTGCGAATGGATTGCAGTCGTTCACCGACGTCCAATGCGGCATTCCCCCTGGTTCGGTAAGGTTAAAGTCGAGATGAACGCCATGATGGCAACAGCGTTCAGTATTTACAACACCTCAGACTTTTAACCCGGCCAGCGGGCTCACTCTGGTGAGTAGACCCTCGGGACGCGCCGCAGATTGCAGAAGATCTGGTAAGGAATGGTGCCAGCATGCGCCGCCACATCACTGGCCAACACGTTCTTGCCCCACAGCTCGACATGACTCCCGAGCCCCGCCTGAGGCAGATCGGTCAGGTCAACGCAAAGCATGTCCATGGAAACACGCCCCAGCAAACGGCTCGGCTTGCCATCGATCCAGACTGGCGTGCCAGTAGTCGCATGGCGCGGATAACCATCGGCATACCCCATGGCGACCACACCGACCCGGGTCGGGCGCTCGGTAACGAAGATGGCGCCATAACCCACAGGCTCGCCAGCGGGCAGTTCGCGTACACCGATGATCTTCGACTCCAGAGTCATGACCGGCTGCAGCCTATCGGCCAGCGCCTGGGACTGATCGAAGGGCGTAGCGCCGTACAGCATGATGCCGGGGCGCACCCAGTCGCTGGGGATGTGCGGCCAGCCCAGAACGGCTGGCGAGTTGCGCAGGCTGACTTCCGCGACCAGTCCCTGACGTGCGGCTTCAAACACGGCCATCTGCTCGTCGCTACGGGAACACCCCAGTTCGTCGGCACGGGCGAAGTGGCTCATCAGAACGATCTTCGCCACTTTGCCCGTCGCCAGCAGGCGTTGATAGCCCGCCTGAAATTCGGACGGATGCAGACCGACCCGATGCATGCCGGTGTCGAGCTTGAGCCACACCGTCAGCGGCTTGCCGATACTGGCCTTTTCGATGGCTTCCAGCTGCCACTGGGAATGCACGACGAACCACAGGTCATGCTGGACGATCAGCGCCAGTTCGTCGGCCTCGAAAAAGCCTTCCAGCAACAGGATCGGCCCACGAATGCCCGCTTCGCGCAGTTCCAGTGCCTCTTCGATGCAGGCCACGGCAAAACCGTTGGCTTCGGCCTCCAGTGCCTGGGCGACACGCACCGCGCCATGGCCATAGGCATCGGCCTTGATGACGGCGAGGGCTTTGGCGCCGGTCGCTTCGCGGGCCAGTCGGTAGTTGTGACGCAGGGCTTGAAGATCAATCAGGGCGCGAGCTGGACGCATGGGAAGAGAGTTCTGATATTGGAAAATTTAAAATTCATGTAGGAGCGAATTCATTCGCGAAAGCCAAACCCAACACATCCCTGCAGTATGTGGTCGAACTTCGCGAATGAGTTTCCTGCGATTATGGCAACGCAGCAACCACGGAAAGCTCGACCAGGATTTGCGGCTCGCACAGTTTGGCTTCGACTGTCGCCCGCGCCGGCGCGACACCTTTGGGGAGCCATTTGTCCCAGACACTGTTCATGCCGGCAAAGTGGGCATCGATGTCCTTCAGGTAAATCGTTACGGACAGGATGCGACTCTTGGTGGTGCCCGCCAGATCCAGCAGGCGCTCGATATTGTCGAGCGTCTCACGGGTCTGCTTTTCGATACCGCCCGCCATGTCGTCACCCACCTGCCCCGCCAGATAAACGGTGCCATTGTGGACGACGATCTGACTCATGCGCTCATTGGTGAGCTGGCGCTGAATGGACATGTTTTGCACTCTCCTTGGTACTGCCATAGCGAGAAATATCGAGACCTGCAGCGCTGATCTGGGGTTTTTCACTCGCCATGAGGTCGGCCAGCAAACGCCCGGAGCCGCAAGCCATGGTCCAGCCCAGTGTTCCGTGGCCGGTATTGAGGAACAGATTGCGCAATGGCGTTGCACCCACGATAGGTGTGCCATCGGGCGTGGTCGGACGCAGACCGGTCCAGAAACCGGCCTGGGTCAGATCGCCGCCCTGAGGATAGAGGTCGTTGACGATCATCTCCAGCGTTTCGCGACGCCGAGGATTGAGCGAGAGATCGAAACCTGCAATTTCAGCCATGCCACCGACACGGATGCGGTTGTCGAAACGAGTGATGGCGACCTTGTAGGTTTCATCGAGGATGGTCGAGGTCGGAGCCATGTCCGGGTTGGTAATCGGCACGGTCAAGGAATAGCCCTTGAGCGGGTAGACCGGCGCCCGGATGCCCAGCGGCTTGAGCAATTGCGGCGAGTAGCTGCCCAGCGCCAGCACATAGCGGTCTGCGGTTTCGAGCTTGCCATCGATCCAGACGCCATTGATGCGGTCGCCTGTATGGTCGAGGCGCTCGATGGACTGGCCGTAACGGAATTCGACGCCCAGTTTGACGGCCATTTCCGCCAGACGGGTAGTGAACAGTTGGCAGTCGCCGGTCTGGTCGTTAGGCAAGCGTAGCGCACCGCTCAGAATGTTGGTGACACCAGCCAGTGCCGGTTCGACCCGGGCAATGCCTTCGCGGTCCAGCAGTTCGTAAGGCACGCCGGACTGTTCGAGCACGGCGATGTCCTTGGCGGCGTTGTCCAGTTGCTCCTGGGTGCGGAACAACTGGGTAGTGCCCAGGCTGCGGCCTTCGTAGGCGATACCGGTTTCAAGGCGCAGTTCGTCAAGGCAGTCGCGGCTGTATTCGGACAACCGCACCATGCGTTCCTTGTTCACCGCATAACGGCTGGCCGTGCAGTTGCGCAGCATCTGCGCCATCCACAGGTATTGATCGATATCCGCTGTGACCTTGATGGCCAGCGGCGCATGACGTTGCAGCAGCCACTTGATCGCCTTGAGCGGCACACCGGGTGCAGCCCATGGCGATGCGTAGCCTGGCGATACCTGGCCGGCGTTGGCAAAACTGGTTTCCATGGCAACGGCCGGCTGACGATCGACCACTGTGACCTGGAAACCTGCCCGAGCCAGATAATAGGCACTGGTTGTACCAATTACGCCACCACCAAGTACCAGAACACGCATGTCGACAGCCTCATCGCGGATATCCGCTGACATTTGAAGTTTAAAGCAGGATTGTGTGCAGTATATTGAGCATCGAGCAGTGTATCTCACTGTATATATGCGTATATTCAGCGCTAATTCTCGGCAAAGAACGCTTTCGTAGAGGGGAAACTGCCTGTGCGCACTCAACACCAGTCAAAACGCGAGCTGGACAAGATCGACCGCAATATCCTGCGCATCCTTCAGGCAGACGGAAGAATCTCGTTCACGGAGCTTGGCGAGCGGGTCGGGCTGTCGACCACACCCTGCACCGAACGGGTTCGCAGGCTGGAGCGCGAAGGCATCATCATGGGCTACAACGCCCGTCTCAACCCGCAATACCTCAAGGCCAGCCTGCTGGTATTCGTGGAAATCAGCCTGGACTACAAATCGGGGGATACCTTCGATGAATTTCGCCGGGCCATTCTGAAGCTGCCCCATGTGCTGGAATGCCATCTGGTATCAGGCGACTTCGATTACCTGGTCAAGGCCCGCATCTCGGAAATGGCCTCATACCGCAAGCTGCTGGGCGACATCCTGCTCAAACTGCCTCATGTGCGGGAGTCCAAAAGCTATATCGTGATGGAAGAAGTGAAAGAGAGCCTGAACCTGCCGATTGCGGATTAAGCCCAGCGGGAGTGAATTCGCTCCGCGCTCAAACCAGCACCTGCCTTGTCGAAGCCATGTACTCATGGATCTGTTTCTCGATCCGAGGATGAATCAGCTCGGCAGGCCGCCGCCCGTTCGGGCATGGCAGGGTCGGGGTGGTGCCGAACAGGCGGCAGATCAGCGGGCGCTCGTCATACACCGTGCAGCCATTGGGGCCCAGGTGGACACAGTTCAGCTCGTTCAGCGCAGCCTCCTGCTCGGCGGCAGTCTTGCGGGGAAGGCGCGACATTTCTTCGGGTGAAGTGGTCACCGGACCACAGCAATCGTGGCAGCCAGGCACGCACTCGAAAGAAGGAATCTGGCGCCGCAGATCGCGGATTTTTTCACGGTTGCAGCTCATTGAATCGACCACCCGAACACAGTGATGGAATTTTGCCTCAGTTGGCAGGTGCATGACAGCGGCTTATCCTCCCTGCTGATATTCAACGCCGCCAACAGGATCATTCCATGAACGCCCGCGTTCAAAACAACCCGCACGCCGCCTCTTACTATGCCGCCAGCAGCCATCCGCAAGCGGATTACCCTGCGCTGCAAGGTGCACTGACGGCGGATGTGTGCGTGGTCGGCGGCGGGTTTTCGGGGCTGAACACGGCCATTGAACTGGCCGAGCGTGGTGTGAGCGTGGCCTTGCTGGAAGCCCGCAAAATCGGCTGGGGCGCCAGCGGTCGCAATGGCGGGCAATTGATCCGTGGCGTCGGCCATGACCTTGAGCAGTTCACCTCGGTCATCGGCCATGACGGCGTGCGCCAGCTCAAGCTGATGGGGATCGAGGCCGTGGAGATCGTCCGCCAGCGGGTCGAACGCCATGGCATCGACTGCGACCTGAAATGGGGTTACTGCGATGTAGCCAACAAGCCCCGAGACTTTGCTGGCTTCGCTGAAGAACTCGAAGCATTGCGCAGCCTGGGTTATCGCCACAGCCTGCAACTGATCCAACCGGAACAGATGCACAGCGTAGTGGGCTCGGATCGCTATGTCGGCGGCATGATCGACATGGGTTCCGGGCATCTGCATCCCTTGAATCTGGCGCTGGGCGAAGCCGCCGCTGCTCAGGCGCTGGGGGTTAGGCTGTTCGAGCATTCGGGCGTGACCCGCATCGACTACGGCTCGCAGGTCAAGGTCCATACAGCTTCGGGCTCGGTACAGGCCAAGACTCTGGTGCTGTGCTGCAACGCCTACATGAATGACCTGAACCCGGAACTGGACGGCAAGATCCTGCCCGCGGGCAGCTACATCATTGCGACCGAGCCCTTGAGCGCGGTACAGGCAGCCGAGCTGATCCCACGGGACATGGCGATCTGTGACCAGCGAGTGACTGTGGATTACTACCGGCTTTCAGCCGACCGGCGCCTGCTGTTCGGTGGCGCGTGTCACTACTCGGGGCGCGACCCACAGGACATCGCCGCCTACATGCGGCCCAAGATGCTTGAGGTCTTCCCGCAACTGGCCGGGGTGAAAATCGATTATCAATGGGGCGGGATGATCGGCATCGGCGCCAACCGCCTGCCGCAGATAGGCCAGCTCAAAGACAAGCCGAACGTGTTCTATGCCCAGGCCTATGCGGGCCATGGCCTCAATGCCACTCACCTGGCAGGCAGGTTACTGGCCGAAGCCATCGCCGGTCAGCACAGCGATGGCTTCGAGTTGTTTGCCAAGGTGCCGCACATGACTTTCCCCGGCGGCAAGTACCTGCGCTCGCCATTGCTGGCGCTGGGAATGCTCTGGCATCGGCTCAAGGAACTGCGCTGACTCACATTCTCCAGAAGGGTTTCATGGCTTCGGCCATGGCCTGCCCGGCATCGAGCCCGATGTCGCGAAGCTGATCCTCGGTCAGCTTCAGCAGCGCATGACGGGTGGTCCAGCGATGACGGTACAGCGCCCAGCGGCTCATGCAGGGCTGTGAGTTCGCACTGGCGTTGGCCGCCAGACTCTTCTCCTGCAGTTCATGGCTGTGAAGCGCTAGACGCACATCGCTGAGCCCGTTCATTTTCAACCCTCCATCATGTTTTGGTGTGATGCCATGATGGCGCGTCCCGAAAAACCATTACAGATTCAAAAACAATTATTTATTTCAATACAGACAAGCCAGAATCAGCACTGAATGCTATATTTTTGCCGAATCTGTATCGCTTCCCCGGCCCATAACATTCCAGAGTACGCCATGACGCTCTACGTCAACCTCGCCGAACTGCTTGGCTCGCGCATTGAAAACGGCTTCTATCGCCCGGGCGACCGCTTGCCGTCGGTACGGGCCCTGAGCCTTGAACACGGCGTCAGCCTGAGTACCGTGCAACAGGCGTATCGGGTGCTTGAGGACAGCGGGCTGGCAGCTCCAAAACCCAAGTCCGGCTATTTCGTGCCTGCCAGCAGAAAGGCGCCGGCACTCCCGGCGGTGGGGCGCCCGGTTCAACGGCCGGTGGATATCTCCCAGTGGGAACAGGTGCTGGACCTGATTCGCGTCTCGCCTGCCCATGCGATCACCCAGCTAGGCCGCGGCATGCCGGATATCAGCAGCCCGACGCTCAAGCCACTGATGCGCTCGCTCAGCCAGTTGAGCCGCAAACAGAGCATGCCCGGTCTGTATTACGACAATATCCACGGTGTCCATACACTTCGCGAACAGATTGCGCGACTGCTTCTGGACTCAGGCTGTAACCTCACCGCCAACGACCTGATCATCACCACCGGCTGCCACGAAGCCCTGTCGGCGAGCATTCGCGCCCTCTGCTCACCGGGCGATATCGTGGCCGTGGACTCGCCCAGCTTCTTCGGCGCCATGCAGACCCTCAAGGGGCTGGGCATGAAGGCGCTGGAAATCCCCACCGACCCGATCACCGGCATCAGCCTCGAAGCCCTGGAACTGGCGCTGGAGCAGTGGCCCATCAAGGCCATACAGCTGACGCCCAGCTGCAATAACCCACTGGGCTACGTGATGCCCGAATCACGCAAACGGGCCTTGCTGACACTGGCCCAGCGTTTCGACGTGGCAATCATCGAAGACGACGTGTATGGCGACCTGGCTTTCAACTACCCTCGCCCGCGCACCATCAAGTCCTTCGATGAAGACGGTCGCGTCCTGCTGTGCAGTTCGTTCTCCAAGAGCCTTGCCCCAGGGCTGCGTGTCGGCTGGGTCGCGCCGGGGCGTTATCTGGAACGTGTGCTGCACATGAAATACATCGGCACCGGCTCCACGGCACCCCAGCCGCAACTGGCGATTGCCGAATTCCTCCAGAGCGGCCACTTCGAGCCGCATCTGCGGCGCATGCGTACGCAATACCAGCGCAGCCGCGACCAGATGATCGATTGGGTCATGCGTTATTTCCCTGAAGGCACACGGGTCAGCCGACCTCAGGGCGGGTTCATGTTGTGGGTGGAACTGGCGGAAGACTTCGACACATTGCGTCTGAATCGCGCCTTGCTGGAATACGATGTGCAGATCGCTGTAGGCAGTATTTTCTCGGCCTCCGGGAAATACCGAAACTGCCTGCGCATGAACTTCGCCCCCAAGTCGACACCGGAAATCGAGAACGCGGTGCGCAAGATCGGCATGATGATTGAGAAAATGAGTGCACAAACCGACTGAAACCTGAAAATCTTTCCGTCATTTCAGGGTCATATCGCATGCGAAACCTGCCTGACGGACAAAAAATTTGAAGACATCATGGGCCTTGCCCCTTTGCCTGCTGGTTGCGCTGAGCGTCAGTGGCTGCACTCACCTCAGCGTTCCCAACGAGCCGAGTCAGGCCCTGGCGCCTTCAACGTCCGAGTTCGGGCGCTCGATCCAGGCCCTGGCAATGCCCCATGAAGGGCGCTCGGGATTTCGCCTGCTGCCCGAAAGCACCGATGCGTTCATGGCCCGTGCCGAGCTGATCCGCAGTGCCAAAAGCAGCCTGGATCTGCAGTACTACATCGTGCATGACGGCCTGAGCACCCGCGCCCTGATCGATGAGCTGCTCAAGGCCGCAGATCGCGGGGTTCGTGTGCGGATCCTGCTGGATGACACCACCAGCGATGGCCTCGATCAGCCCATCGCCACCCTCGCCGCTCACCCTAACATCCAGATCCGCCTGTTCAATCCGCAGAACCTGGGTCGTGAAACCGGCGTAACCCGCAGTGTCGGGCGCCTGATGAACCTCTCGCAGCAGCATCGCCGTATGCACAACAAGCTGTGGCTGGCCGACAGCAGCGTGGCCATCGTCGGCGGGCGCAATCTGGGCGATGAGTATTTCGATGCCGAACCCAATATGAATTTCACCGATATCGACATGCTCAGCGTCGGGCCGGTGGCCGAGCAACTGGGGCACAGTTTCGATCAGTACTGGAACAGCACGCTCAGCAAACCCATCGATGAGTTCATGTACATCCTGCCCACCACCAAAGACCTGGCGAAGGCTCGCAAACGGCTGGCCAAATCCCTGGAAGAGGCCCATCAGCAGCACAAGGCCCTGTATGAGCGCCTGATGAGCTACAAGACCCGGCCCAGCCTGAACACCTGGCTCAACGAACTGACCTGGGCCCATAACCAGGCCTTGTGGGACGCGCCGACCAAGGTCCTGGCGCGAGGGGAACCCGATCCGCATCTGCTGCTCACGACGCAACTGGCTCCCGAACTGCTGAAGGCGCATCAGGAACTGATGCTGATTTCGGCGTACTTCGTGCCGGGCGAGGCAGGCTTGCTGTACCTCACCAACCGTGCAGACGCCGGTGTGTCCGTGAGCCTGCTGACCAACTCACTCGAGGCCACCGACGTGCCTGCGGTACATGGCGGCTATGCGCCTTATCGCAAGGCGCTGCTGGAGCACGACGTGAAACTCTTTGAACTGCGCCGCCAGCCCGGCGATACGGGAAGCACCGGCAGCGGTCCGCATCTGTTCAAGAAAAGCTCGTTCCTCACCAGCTCCGACTCAAGCCTGCACAGCAAGGCGATGATTTTCGACCGACAGAAAATCTTTGTCGGCTCGTTCAATTTCGACCCGCGCTCAGTGCTGTGGAACACCGAAGTCGGCGTGCTGGTGGACAGCCCGCAACTGGCCGAGGAACTGCGCGAACTGACCCTCCAAGGCATGGCCCCGAACCTGAGTTATGAAGTGAAACTGGAGAATGGCCAGGTGGTGTGGGTCACCGAAGACAATGGCCAGATGCACACCCTGCACAAGGAACCAGGCGGCTGGTGGCGCCGCATGAACGCCTGGGTCAGCAAGGCCATTGGCCTGGAAAAGATGCTTTAAGCGACAACCTTTTGCGTGCCGCCAAAGGCATTGTTTCGCAACGACAGAATCACCAGCCCCAATGCCCCGGCCGCCATCATCAACGGCAAGGCATGGCCACTGACCCACTGGCTGCCAGCACCCGCCACCAGCGGCCCGACCAGGCAGCCGATCCCCCAGAGCTGGGCCACATGGGCATTGGCGCGCACCAGTGCATCATCGCGATAGCGTTCGCCGATCAGAATCAGCGACAAGGTGAACAGACCTCCCGCACTGGCGCCAAACAGTACCCACAGCGGCCAGATCATAACCGTATCGATCAGCAACGGGATCATCAGACTGGAAGCCAGCAGAGCAACGGCACACCCCGAGAACAGGGTTCGACGCGAGACACGGTCAGCCAGCAGGCCGATGGGCAATTGCAGCAGTGCATCACCGACGACCACGGTGC
This sequence comes from Pseudomonas cichorii, assembly GCF_018343775.1. NCBI lineage: Bacteria > Pseudomonadati > Pseudomonadota > Gammaproteobacteria > Pseudomonadales > Pseudomonadaceae > Pseudomonas > Pseudomonas cichorii. The sequence continues at coordinate 168,124 of NZ_CP074349.1, read as the reverse complement.
TGACCATCATCAAGGCGATTTCCGGCGTGAAGCCCTGACGCAGACTGTAGACCGGCAAGAGCGTCAGGATCAGCGCCTCGAATGCGGCAAACAGTGAAACCGCCCAGGCGATGGCAGGCATCCCACGGCAGAAGCCGAGCAAATCCCGGAACGTCACCGAGCAGGCTTCGGTATTCGGTGCCCCGCTGCGCCCCAGCAACAGCAAGGGCGAACTGACCAGCAATGCCACGCCGATCCAGAAACCATAATCGGCCTGGGTGCCGATCACGCCCAGCAACAGCGGCCCGGCCAGTTGGCTCAAGGCATAACAACTGCCATACAGCGCGACCAGACGCCCACGCAAACGCTCGATCACCAACTGGTTGATCCAGCTCTCACCCAGAATGAAGACGATGGTCAGGATCACGCCCAGCATCAGGCGCAAGACCAGCCAGACCCCGTAATAGGGCAACAGCGCCAGCAGACCGACCGAGAACGCACCGGCCCACAGACACAGACGCATCAGGTTCGCCGTGCCAAAGTGTGAGGCCAGTCGGCTCGCAAGCCCCGCGCCCAGCAGCACCCCGATGGCAGGCATCGCCGCCATGACCCCGATGGCAAACGTGCCATAGCCCCAGCTTTCCAGCCGCAATGACACCAGCGGCATGCTGACGCCCACCGCCAGGCCGACACTCAGGACCGAGGCCAGCACAGCGAAATAAGTACCCCAACGCATTTCCCTGCTCCGACGGGTCAAGAAGTGTTCAATACAACCGGCAAACCTGGATCTGGGAGCGAATGAATTCGCTCCCACGCACTGAAGCCTTACAAAACCGTGTTTACAGCTTGATCCAGGTCGATTTCAGTTCGGTGTATTTATCGAACGCATGCAGCGACTTGTCGCGGCCATTGCCCGATTGCTTGAAACCACCGAACGGAGCGGTCATGTCGCCGCCGTCATACTGGTTGACCCACACGCTACCGGCCCGCAATGCCTTGGCTGTCAGGTGCGCCTTGGACAGATTCGAGGTCCATACCGCTGCAGCCAGGCCATATTGCGTGTCGTTGGCGATCTGGATCGCTTCTTCAGCGCTGTCAAAGGTCAGGACAGACAGTACCGGCCCGAAGATTTCTTCCTGGGCAATTCTCATGGCGTTGTTCACGCCATCGAAAATGGTTGGCTCGACATAAGTGCCGCCCGTTTCTTCCAGGATGCGCTTGCCGCCCGCAACCAGCTTGGCGCCATCGGCGTGACCGGCCTCGATATACGACAGCACCGTTTTCATCTGCTGGATATCGACCAAGGCACCGACAGTCGTCGCCGGGTCCAGCGGATTGCCTGGCTTCCAGGCCTTGAGGGCTTCGATCACCAGCGGCAGGAAGCGATCCTTGATGGAACGCTCGACCAACAGTCGCGAACCGGCCGTGCAGACCTCGCCCTGGTTGAAGGCAATGGCACTGGCTGCCGCTTCGGCTGCGGCCTGCAGATCCGGTGCGTCGGCAAAGACGATGTTAGGGCTCTTGCCGCCTGCCTCAAGCCAGACACGCTTCATGTTCGACTCGCCCGCATAGACCATCAATTGCCTGGCGATCTTGGTCGAACCGGTGAACACCACGGTATCCACATCCATATGCAGGGCCAGAGCCTTGCCCACGGTATGACCATGGCCTGGCAGCACGTTGAGCACACCCGCCGGAATGCCGGCTTCAATCGCCAGTTGCGCGATGCGGATGGCGGTCAGCGGCGACTTTTCCGAAGGCTTGAGGATCACTGAGTTGCCGGTGGACAGCGCAGGCCCCAGCTTCCAGCAGGCCATCAGCAGCGGGAAGTTCCACGGCACAATGGCGGCTACGACGCCCACAGGCTCGCGGGTTACCAGGCCCAATTGGTCGTGAGGCGTGGCGGCAACTTCGTCGTACAACTTGTCGATGGCCTCGCCACTCCAGCTCAGCGCCTGGGCGGCACCGGGAATGTCGATATTGAAGGAGTCGCTGATCGGCTTGCCCATGTCCAGAGTTTCAAGCAGAGCGAGTTCTTCAACGTGTTTTTTCAGCAGGCCCGCAAAGCGGATCATCGTGGCCTTGCGCTTGGTTGGCGCCAGACGCGACCATGCGCCTGAGTTGAATACGCTGCGCGCACTGTCTACGGCGCGCTGGGCGTCGGCGGCATCGCAACTGGCGACTTTGGCCAGCAAGCGGCCATCGACCGGGCTCAGGCAATCAAAAGTGGCGTCTGAAGCGGCGGCGGTGTATTCGCCATGGATGAAGGCGCGGCCTTCTATCTTCAAATCCTGGGCACGTTTTTCCCAGTCAGCATGAGTCAGGGTCGTCATACGCATGTCCTCCTTTTGATGGTCGTTGCGCGGCTATGGAACATCAAGGACTCGATCCCGAGCCTGCGAGTTCAGCCTGAAGCATCCGCCACCCTAAACCAGCAGTTTCTCAATTCCAATATATTTGACAAAAATTGCCATTTTTGGCCGCATATGTTGATTTTATTCAACGATGATTTTTAGCGGCGCGGCACTTATCAGGGCTGTAGGCTATCCAACCAGCATCACTTTTCAGCGCCAGGTGAACACATGAGCATCGAGAGCATTGTCGATTTCAGCGAAGCCACGACGACCGCCGAGCACTATCGTCCCGCAGCCGAAAAAGTCTTCAAGGGCGATCCGCAACAGACGATCTACAACCATTACAACAGCCCGTGCGGGCAAATGAATGCAGGTGTGTGGGAAGGTACGCCGGGGCAATGGCGGGTCAATTACACCGAACATGAATATTGCGAGATCGTGCAGGGTGTTTCAGTGCTGCGCGACGAGGAAGGCCGCGCCAAGACCTTGCGGGCGGGAGACCGGTTCGTGATTCCGGCAGGCTTCAAGGGGACCTGGGAGGTCCTGGAAACATGCCGCAAGATTTATGTGGTATTTGAAGAAAAAGATATAAGTAAGTAACGCATGGGGGGCTCTCGGATTCGAGATTCTAGGGGTGTCCAAGCCGGACATTACTCATAAAGGACTATGAAAATGACTAACGAACAAATTACCCAGGCACTTCAATATCTGATCAGCACCCGCTATGTACCGAGCGTTAAACCCTACATAAGCGAACTGACCAGCCGCACTCGCGTTCTTGGCGCAGGCGACATCAGCACCAAGGAATTCGATTTGAATCGCGTTCATGTCGGTACCGATGACGCGGGCCTGATTTCGGGCTTCACCTTTGGCTAAACACCAAGCAAGTGCCTGATCGGCCTTGTGCCGGGGGCACTGCTGTCGGGTCTAAAGCGCCTGGTGCAATGCACCGGGCGTTTTGCGTTTAAGCGCCTTGCAAGGGTGCCCCCAGGCAAGCACCAAATGACAGGCACAAAAAAGCCCGCATTGCTGCGGGCTTTTTTGCAGGAGACAGAATCAATTACTTGATTTTGCCTTCTTTGTAGATCACGTGCTTGCGTACAACCGGATCGAATTTTTTGATTTCGATTTTGTCCGGAGTCGTGCGCTTGTTCTTGTCGGTAGTGTAGAAGTGACCAGTACCGGCGCTCGAGATCAAACGAATCAATTCACGCATGATTATCTCCTTAGATTTTGCCGTCGCGGCGCAGATCAGCAAGCACAGCTTCGATGCCACGCTTGTCGATGATACGCATGCCTTTGGCAGATACGCGCAGACGAACAAAACGCTTCTCGCCTTCAACCCAGAAGCGATGATGCTGCAGGTTTGGCAGGAAACGACGACGGGTTTTGTTGTTTGCGTGGGAAATGTTATTCCCGGTTACTGGACCCTTACCAGTAACTTGACAGACTCTCGACATGCCTCAGCCCTCTAAAACCACATGCCCAACCCGGCATGGGTTGGCCGCTTAATCTCTCAGTCATTTGGCGCCAGGCGCCGCGTTTCTTTAAGGGTCTTACCGGCTACACCTACAGTGAAGGAACCGGGCCCCTAGAAAAGAGCGCTGCTTTATACCAGAAAGCCTTTGATGCAACAACAAGCAATCCACTTTAAGCCTCAGGAATGCCAACGCTCAAGCCGCGCACTCAAGCCATACGGGCACGCCGGCAAATTGACCGCTCGTCGCACCATGGCGATTGTTCTGGGCAAGCACATGGTCTAGTGTGGCGAATCAAGCCTCTCACCAGACTGCGCCGGCAGATGGACACTTTCTGAACTGACAGGAATTTCGCCATGCGTCTTGCTGCAATACCCTTTTTACTGGCCCCACTACTATTGCCGGCCATTTCCCAGGCATCGAACCTGGTGGTCTGCACCGAAGCCAGCCCCGAAGGCTTCGATGTCGTGCAATACAACTCGCTGACCACCACCAACGCTTCGGCCGATGTGCTGATGAACCGCCTGGTGGATTTCGATGCCAATAGCGGCAAACTGGTCCCAAGCCTTGCCCGGGAGTGGACTGTCTCCAGCGACGGCCTGACCTACGATTTCAAACTGCGCTCCGGGGTTAAATTCCACACCACTCCTTATTTCACTCCGAGCCGCGAATTCAGCGCCGAGGATGTGGTGTTCAGCTTCAAGCGCATGCTCGACCCGCAAAACCCTTGGCACAAGATTGCCCAGAGCGGGTTCCCGCACGCGCAGTCCATGCAGTTGCCAGCCCTCATCAAGACGATCGAAGCGCCGGACGAGCACACCGTGCGCTTTGTCCTGAACCATGCAGACTCGACCTTCCTCGCCACCCTGAGCATGGGGTTCGCGTCGATCTACTCAGCTGAATACACCGCCCAGTTGCTGAAAGCCGGCACCCCGGAAAAGCTCAACAGCCAGCCAATCGGCACCGGGCCTTTCGTCTTCAAACGCTTCCAGAAAGATGCCGTGGTGCGTTACGAAGCCAACGAAAATTACTTCGCAGGCAAGCCTGGAAGCGACACGCTGATTTACGCCATCACGCCGGATGCGAATGTGCGTCTGCAAAAGATCCGTCGTGATGAATGCCAGATCGCGCTTTCGCCCAAGCCACTGGATATCCAGGAAGCCAGCAAAGACCCGGCGCTCAAGGTGGAAAAGAACGAAGCCTTCATGACCGCGTTCGTGGCGATCAACAGCCAGCACGCACCGTTCGACAAACCGGAAGTGCGCCAGGCTGTAAATCTGGCCTTCGACAAGGCGAACTACCTGAAAGCCGTTTTTGAAGACACCGCAGAAATCGCCAACGGCCCTTACCCGCCCAACACCTGGAGCTACGCAAAAGAGCTGCCGGGTTATCCACACGATGTCGCCAAGGCCAAGGAGTTGCTGGCCAAAGCCGGACTGAAGGACGGCTTCAAGACCACCCTCTGGACTCGCCCTTCCAGCAGCCTGCTGAACCCCAACCCGAGCCTGGGCGCGCAGTTGCTGCAAGCAGATTTGAAGAAAGTCGGCATCGACGCCGAGATCAAGGTTATCGAGTGGGGCGAGCTGATTCGTCGCGCCAAGGCGGGCGAGCATGACTTGCTGTTCATGGGCTGGGCAGGCGACAACGGCGACCCGGATAATTTCCTGACACCGCAGTTCTCCTGCGCCGCCGTGCAGTCGGGCACCAACTTTGCCCGCTATTGCGACAAAGCCCTGGACAAGCTGATCAGCGACGGCAAATCCACCAGCGATCAGGCGCAGCGCAGCAAGTTGTATCAGCAGGCGCAGGCACAGATCCAGCAGCAGGCCCTCTGGCTGCCACTGGCCCATCCGACCGCCGCCACCCTGACCCGCAAGGACGTGACAGGCTATGAAGTCAGCCCGTTCGGGCGCCAGGACTTCTACAAGGTGAAGGTGAAGTAAGGGTTTTATGAAGCTTCGCGAATGAATTCGCTCTCACAGAGTGCCAATTCATTCGCGAACAAACCCTACACCAGCCCCATCTCCACCATCGACAGCGGTTCTCCATCGCCGATGATCACATGGTCCAGCACCCGCACATCGATCAACGCCAGCGTCTGTTTCAGGTGTTTGGTCAGCTCGATGTCGGAATGGCTGGGATCGGTGACGCCCGAAGGGTGGTTATGGCACAGGATGACGCTGGCGGCATTGTGGACCATGGCGCGTTTGACGACCTGTCGCGGATGCACATACGCGGCGTTGATCGTCCCGTGAAACAGGATCTCGAACGTCAGGACGCGATTCTTGCTGTCGAGAAACAGGCAGCCGAACACTTCATGCTGTTCCTGGCGAAGTATTGCCTTGAGATACCTGCGCACCTGTGTCGGGCTTTCGAGAATTGAATCGCGACGCAATGTTTCAGCCATGTGCCGACGCGACATCTCCATGACCGCCTGCAACTGGGCAAACTTCGCAGGCCCGAGCCCAAGATGCGAGCTGAACCTGCCCAGATCGCTTTCCAGCAGCGCTCTCAGGCTGCCAAATTGAATCAACAGATGACGCGCCAGGTCTACAGCGCTTTTTCCGGCCACGCCGGTCCGTAAAAAGATGGCTAACAACTCGGCGTCGGAGAGGCTTTGCGCCCCCGACTCCAGCAAACGCTCACGCGGGCGTTCGGACGCAGGCCAATTGCGAATACTCATAGCACCTCCATGTGTGTGGCGCCGCTGTTCCGGTGCGGTCGCTGTGCTATCTTAGCCCATCTTTTTTGCGCAGCGACCTGGCCTGGGGAGGCGTCATCGCTGTCGCGTACTCACTCGACCAAAAAGGCAGGTCTATGCAGCGGCTGTATCGAAAACGCATCGTTCTGGGCGTCGGCGGCGGCATCGCAGCCTACAAGAGCGCCGAACTGGTTCGCCGGTTGCGCGATCACGGCGCAGAAGTGCGTGTCGTCATGACCAAGGGTGGCGCCGAGTTCATCACTCCTCTGACCATGCAGGCCCTTTCCGGGCACCCCGTACACCTGGACCTGCTGGACCCCGCTGCCGAGGCCGCGATGGGCCATATCGAGCTGGCCAAGTGGGCGGATCTGATACTCGTGGCACCGGCCACGGCCGACCTGATCGCTCGTCTGTCACAAGGCATTGCCAATGACCTGCTGACCACCATCGTCCTGGCCACCGACGCAACGGTCGCCATTGCCCCGGCCATGAACCAGGCCATGTGGCGCGACGAGTCGGTGCAGGCCAATACCCGCCTGCTCGAAGACCGCGGTTTCCGCGTCTTCGGCCCGGCGTCCGGCAGCCAGGCCTGTGGCGACGTGGGTTTCGGACGCATGCTCGAAGCCAACGACCTGGCCCAGTGCGCTGCCGACTGCTTCCAGCGCCTGACCCTGACCGGCAAGCATGTGCTGATCACCGCCGGTCCGACCCAGGAAAACATCGACCCGGTGCGCTACATCACCAACCACAGCTCCGGCAAGATGGGCTTTGCCCTGGCCGAGGCCGCCGTGGAAGCGGGTGCCCGTGTCACGCTGATTACCGGCCCGGTCAACCTGCAAACGCCGGATCGCGTATCGCGTATCGATGTGGTCAGCGCCCGCGACATGCTGGCCGCCTGTGAAGCCGCGATCCCCTGCGACCTGTTCATCGCCTCCGCAGCCGTGGCCGACTACCGCCCGGAAGTCATCGCGCCCCACAAACTCAAGAAAGATCCTGCCAACGGCGACGGCCTGCTGCTCCAGATGGTCCGCAACCCGGACATCCTGGCCACCATCGCCACACGCCCGGATCGCCCTTTCAGTGTCGGCTTCGCCGCCGAGACCGAACATCTGCTCGACTATGCTGCACGCAAGCTCAAGGACAAGAACCTCGACCTGATCGTCGCCAACGATGTGGCCAACCCCAGCATCGGCTTCAACAGCGAGGAAAACGCCTGCAGCGTGATCGACCGGGCGTTGCACGCAACGCTTTTCGCCCAGACCAGCAAGGCCAAGATTGCCCGCCAGCTGATCACTTTTATCGCAGAACGCATGAATCAGGTTTAACTACGAATGCACGCTCTACAAGCCAAGATCCTCGACCCTCGCATCGGCAACGAATTCCCGCTCCCAGCCTACGCCACAGAAGGCTCGGCCGGCCTTGACCTGCGCGCCATGCTCAAGGAAGACACCCTTCTGGAACCAGGCCAGACGCTGCTGATCCCTACCGGCCTGTCGATCTACATCGGTGATCCGGGCCTGGCAGCCATGATCCTGCCGCGCTCGGGCCTGGGTCACAAACACGGCATCGTGCTGGGCAATCTGGTCGGCCTGATCGACTCCGATTACCAGGGCGAACTGATGGTCTCCTGCTGGAACCGCGGGCAGACGGCATTCAAGATCTCCATCGGCGAACGCATCGCTCAACTGGTGCTGGTACCGGTGGTTCAGGCCCGCTTCGAGCTGGTCGAAGAGTTCGATGAAAGCCAGCGTGGCGCTGGTGGCTTCGGTCACTCCGGCAGCCACTGATCGCTCGCTGTTCAGGAAGATCATCCCGTTTCAGGACGAATCGCAGGAGAGGTCGGGTGAAAGGCAGTCAAAACGTGTCAAAGCAATCGGTAACCGCCGCCAACCCGCTTCCGGCTGCCAGCCTGCAAGGCCTGCTTCCCGGCCTCATCCCTGCCCTCGTCGGCCTGCTGTGCGCAACGGTGCTGGTAGGGCTGGCGCTGTCGAGCAATCCCCAGCAGCAGAGCCCGCTTACCCAAGCCTGGGGAAGCAGCCAGGCCTCGGCCGTGGATCAGGCTCTCAAGCAGATGAGCGCCGACACCCAGGCCGCCGCCTCCGGTGCCGCACTCGTACAAGCCTTGCAAAACAAGGACACCGCTGCACTGGCGGCACTGCAACAGCAACTCAAGTGGGATGGCCTGATCGGTGCCCGAATCGACCCGAAGGGCCTGAATGACGTGGATCCGCAAGGCTCACTGCCAGTAAGCTTTGCGACCCTGGACATGCTGAACGACGCCGCCCAGGGCCAGGTCGCACCGCCCGAAGCCCGCAAACTCGGCGAACGCTGGGTGATCTATAGCGCCGCGCCGGTGCGGGCCGATCCGACGCAACCGGTCCTTGGCACCCTGCTGCTGGCGTTCGACCCGCAACGCCTGATCAACGCATTGCCCGCCATGCCTACCGATGCCGGAAAAGTCGTCCTGAGCCAGCAATTCGGCACCGGCCAGGAGCAGGTCTTCCTGCAACGCGGGGACGCCGGTGGCGGCAAGGCAACAAGTTTCGATACCGGCCATGCCAACTGGAAACTCGAATTCACCCCTGGCTCATCACTGACGGCTTCACCTTCCCTGCTGCTCCTGCTACTGGCGGCGATCATTGCTCTGACTGGCGCATTACTGGGTCTGCACTTTAATGAAAGGGCTCTGCAACGGCGCATTGGCGAGGATGCCCGGCAACTGAATCAGTTGCTTCAAGAACTCTCTGACGGAAAAGCCGTCAAACCCTTCGGTTTGAGCCTTGAAGCACTCAACAGCCTGGCTCAGACCCTTGCACGCTTTTCGCCTCGCGGCCCACAACATCTGGTCGCGAGCGAGGAAGCGGACACCGCAAACAGTGCGAGAAACAGTGTTTCGACCCCATTCGCGGCACCTGACACCCAATGGACCGATCCGCTGTTTCAAGATACCGATATTCTTGATATCGACCTTCTCGACGAAAACCAGGACTTCCTGAGATCGGAGCATCCCCCAGTTATGAGCAGTCAAGAATCCACGGCACCAACTCTTCCCGACAACATCTTCCGCGCCTATGACATCCGCGGCGTGGTCGGGGATACCCTCAATGCTGAAACGGCTTACTGGATCGGCCGGGCCATCGGCTCTGAAAGCCTGGCCCAGAACGAACCGAACGTCAGCGTTGGGCGCGACGGACGCCTTTCCGGTCCTGAACTGGTGCAACAGCTGATTCAAGGCCTGCACGACAGCGGCTGCCACGTCAGCGATGTAGGCCTCGTGCCGACCCCTGCGCTTTACTATGCGGCCAATGTGCTGGCTGGCAAGACCGGCGTCATGCTGACCGGTAGCCACAACCCCAAGGACTACAACGGTTTCAAGATCGTCATCGCTGGCGACACCCTGGCCAACGAGCAGATCCAGGCGCTGCATGAGCGCATCAAGACCAACAACCTGACTTCCCAGAAAGGCAGCATCACCAAGGTCGACATCCTTGATCGCTACTTCCAGCAGATCAAGAACGACATCGTGATGGCCCGCAAGCTGAAAGTCGTGGTCGACTGCGGCAACGGCGCTGCAGGTGTCATCGCCCCGCAACTGATCGAAGCCCTGGGTTGTGAAGTGATTTCCCTGTTCGAGGAAGTCGACGGCAACTTCCCCAACCACCACCCGGATCCGGGCAAGCTGGAAAACCTCGAAGACCTCATCGCCAAGGTCAAGGAAACCGGCGCAGACCTGGGCCTGGCCTTCGATGGCGACGGTGACCGCGTCGGCGTGGTGACCAACAAAGGCAATGTGGTCTACCCCGACCGCCTGCTGATGCTCTTTGCCCTGGACGTGCTGAAGCGTAATCCGGGTGCCGATATCATTTTCGACGTGAAATGCACCCGCCGCCTGACACCGCTGATCAGCGAGCACGGTGGTCGTCCGGTCATGTGGAAAACCGGCCACTCCCTGATCAAGAAAGAGATGAAAAAGAGCGGTGCGCTGCTCGCCGGCGAGATGAGCGGCCATATCTTCTTCAAGGAACGCTGGTTCGGTTTCGACGACGGTATCTACAGCGCTGCGCGCCTGCTGGAAATCCTCAGCCAGGAATCCCAGAGCGCCGAAGACCTGTTCGAGACCTTCCCGAACGACATTTCGACGCCTGAGATCAACATTAAGGTGACCGATGTCACCAAGTTCAGCATCATTGAGGCCCTTGAGAAAGACGCCCAGTGGGGCGACGCTAAACTGACCAGCATCGACGGTGTGCGCGTGGACTATCCGAACGGCTGGGGCCTGGTACGTGCTTCCAATACTACGCCAGTGCTGGTATTGCGCTTCGAGGCTGAAACCGAAGCCGAATTGCAGCGTATCAAGGATGTTTTCCACGCCGAGATCAATAAAGTTGCACCGGATCTCAAACTTCCGTTCTGATTGTTTTTTCCTGTTGACTGGAGCCCTGAATGACCCTCGACCGTGATGCCGCCTCTAATGTAGCCAAGGTTCTATCCGAAGCGCTGCCTTACATTCGCCGCTTCGTCGGCAAGACGCTGGTAATCAAGTACGGCGGCAACGCCATGGAGAGCGAGGAGCTGAAAACCGGCTTCGCGCGCGACATCGTGCTGATGAAAGCGGTAGGCATCAACCCGGTGGTCGTTCACGGCGGCGGTCCTCAGATCGGTGATCTGCTCAAGCGCCTGTCCATCGAGAGTCACTTCATCGATGGCATGCGCGTCACCGATGCCCAGACCATGGACGTGGTAGAAATGGTCCTGGGCGGCCAGGTCAACAAGGACATCGTCAACCTGATCAACCGTCATGGCGGCAGCGCGATTGGCCTGACCGGTAAGGACGCTGAACTGATTCGTGCGCGCAAGCTCACCGTCAGCCGCCAGACACCGGAAATGACCAAGCCTGAAATCATCGACATCGGCCATGTAGGCGAAGTCGTGGGCGTCAACACCGAACTGCTGAACATGCTGGTCAAGGGCGACTTCATCCCGGTCATCGCACCTATCGGTGTCGGCCCGGATGGCGAGTCCTACAACATCAACGCCGACCTGGTGGCAGGCAAGGTTGCAGAAGCCCTCAAGGCCGAAAAACTGATGCTGCTGACCAACATCGCCGGCCTGATGGACAAGCAAGGTGAAGTCCTCACCGGCCTGACCACCGAGCAGGTAGACAGCCTGATCGCCGACGGCACCATCTACGGCGGCATGCTGCCCAAGATCCGTTGCGCGCTGGAAGCAGTCCAGGGCGGCGTTCACAGCTCGCACATCATCGATGGTCGCGTACCCAACGCCGTCCTGCTGGAAATCTTCACCGACAGCGGCGTAGGTACACTGATCACCAATCGCAAGCGTCACTGATTGCGATAAGCGCCCAAAGCCCTGCCAGCTTGTGTTGGCGGGGCTTTTTTAGAGGTGTCATGAATTCGGTGCTTCGTGGTCCCTGCGCCGGCAAGCCGCCTCCCACAGCCGTAAGCGAATTCATTCGCGAAGACGCCACATTACCTGAGCAACTTCTCCACCCTCGCCCGGTCTTCGGCAAAGCTTGCCTCGGCCTGTACGCGGGAGGTCTGGTAGCGGGTGATATCGGCCTGGATTCGCTGTTGCTGGTCCTGCACGTCGTTCAACTGATCGATGAGGGCCTGGGGAATCGGACGGCCGGCGCGCTCCAGGTCAGCGGCCTGGCTTTGCATGTTGCGTTGCTGGGCGTTAAGCCCTTGGATGTTGCCCTGGGCCACGCCGATCAAGGCATCCAGCTCGGCCAGCCTGCGAGCCTTGACGCGATCCACCTCTTCGACGCTGCTGTAGAGACTCAGCAACTGCGCATCGGCATTGGCCTGGAGCTTGTCGGCTGCCGCCTTGCGGACTTCTTCGGCAGTCGGCGCGGGAGGTACGGTCTGTACCACCCGCCCTCGGGCATTGAGCACTTCGTAACCCTTGGCGACATATTCCGGCGGTACGCCCTGGCGATCCAGGACGGTCACACCACGGCTGTCGATGTAGCGATAGAACAGTGCGTCAGGATCGGCAGCATGAGCCGTCACGGGCGCAAAAACACCCAGTGACAGCCACAGCGCCAGAACATTCAGCAGACGCATGTCGATGCGAGCGACAGCCATACACTCCCCTTGTCAGATCCCGTATTGCGCCCTGTAGGCTTCAACTGCAGGCAAGTGCTGCTTGAGTTGAGGATCGTCTGCAAGGAATTGTAGAACCTGATTCAGGGACACGATGCTCACCACCGGAATTCCAAAGTCACGCTCGACTTCCTGAATGGCCGAAAGCTCGCCATTGCCGCGTTCCTGGCGGTTGAGCGCGATCAGGACACCGGCCGCTGTCGCGTCCTGGCCCTTGATGATCTGCATGACCTCGCGAATCGCGGTGCCGGCGGTGATGACGTCGTCGATGATCAGCACATTGCCGGTCAACGGAGCGCCCACCAGACTGCCGCCTTCGCCATGCGCCTTGGCCTCTTTGCGGTTGAAGCACCATGGCAGATCCAGCCCATGATGTTCAGCCAAAGCCACGGCTGTCGCGGCTGCCAGGGGAATCCCCTTGTAGGCTGGCCCGAACAGGACATCGAAGGAAATGCCACTGTCGACCACCGCCGCAGCGTAGAAACGCCCCAGCTGAGACAGGGCCGAACCGCTGTTGAACAGACCGGCATTGAAGAAATACGGACTGGTGCGCCCGGACTTGAGAGTGAACTCACCGAAGCGCAAAACGCCGCGATCGATGGCAAAACGAATGAAATCGCGTTGATACGCCTGCATGAAAAAAGCCCCGAATACCACGGATTTAGCTAAATAGGTAGAGCTCGGGTATCATACACGCACGTGATTTTTGGGGCCATTTATGCGGATCATCAGTGTGAACGTAAATGGCATTCAGGCGGCAGTCGAGCGTGGTTTGCTCAGTTGGCTGCAAGCGCAGAATGCCGACGTCATCTGTCTACAGGACACCCGCGCCTCCACCTTTGAACTGGATGATCCGGCTTTTCAGCTGGATGGCTACTTCCTCTATGCCTGCGAAGCCGAAGTTCCTGCCCAGGGTGGCGTGGCGCTGTATTCGCGGTTGCAACCGAAGGCGGTAATCAGCGGCCTGGGCTTTGAAACAGCCGACCGCTACGGGCGTTACCTGCAAGCAGATTTCGATAAAGTCAGTATTGCAACCCTGCTTTTCCCGTCGGGAATGAACGGGGACGAAGACTTGAATCAGAAATTCAAGCTCATGGACGACTTCGCCAAGTACATGGACAAGCAACGCCGCAAGCGTCGCGAATACATCTACTGTGGCTCGTTCTATGTGGCGCAGCAGAAGCTCGACATCAAGAACTGGCGTGACAGCCAGCAATCTCCTGGTTTCCTGGCGCCGGAACGCGCCTGGATGGACGAGATTGTCGGCACCATGGGTTATGTCGATGCCCTGCGCGAAGTCAACCGCGAAGGCGATCAGTACAGCTGGTGGCCCGACAGCGAACAGGCCGAGATGCTGAATCTGGGCTGGCGCTTCGACTATCAGATCCTGACACCGGGCCTGCGTCGTTTCGTGCGCAGTGCCCGCTTGCCGCGTCAGCCACGCTTCTCGCAGCATGCGCCGCTGATCGTGGACTACGACTGGACCCTGACGATCTGATCCGGCCACCCGGTCCCCATGAAAACCGGGCCGTTGCAGGTCGATAGAGAAAATGCCCGTATCGCAAGGTACGGGCATTTTTCTTGTGCGTAATAACTGGATACTCCACTGCGCCCGCGTGCAGTTCCAATTCCGATCTATAGTAGTGACTTCAGTTTGGCTAAAACCTGTTGTGCAGGAATGGCAGGTATCGCCGAGAGCATGAACACATGGCTATGCAACACAGCAGGACCAGCCTCCCAGACCGGAAACCAGACATGAATGCACCGAAAGAATCCGTCATCATCACAGGCATCACGGGCCAGGATGGCGCCTATCTGACTCAATTGCTGTTGGAAAAAGGCTACAAGGTCTACGGTACCTATCGTCGCACCAGCTCAGTCACCTTCTGGCGGCTTGAGGAGCTTGGAGTCACTAACCACCCCAATCTGCATCTGGTCGAGCATGACCTTACGGATCTGAGCGCAAGCATTCGCCTCCTGCAAAAAGCCGAACCGACACAAGTCTACAACCTCGCAGCCCAGAGCTTTGTGGGGGTTTCTTTCGACCAGCCGCTGACCACCGCCGAAATTACCGGGCTTGGCGCAGTCAACCTGCTGGAAGCCATCCGTATCGTCAACCCGAAGATCCGCTTCTACCAGGCCTCGACCTCGGAGATGTTCGGCAAGGTGCAGCAAGTTCCGCAAGTCGAAGAAACATCGTTCTACCCGCGCAGCCCTTATGGTGTGGCCAAGCTGTATGCGCACTGGATGACCATCAACTATCGCGAGTCCTATGGCATCTTTGGTGCGAGCGGCATTCTGTTCAACCACGAATCGCCGCTGCGCGGCAAAGAGTTCGTGACCCGCAAGATAACCGATGCCGTGGCGCGTATTTCCCTGGGCATGCAGGACGTGCTTGAGCTGGGGAACATGGACGCCAAGCGTGACTGGGGCTTCGCCAAGGAATATGTCGAAGGCATGTGGCGCATGTTGCAGGCCGACGAGCCGGACACTTTCGTGCTGGCCACCAATCGCACTGAAACCGTTCGCGACTTCGTATCCATGGCTTTCAAGGCCGTCGATATCCATCTGGACTGGAAAGGCAGCGCCGATAACGAGCACGGCATCGACACGCGCACCGGCAAGACCGTGATCCGGGTCAACCCGAAGTTCTATCGCCCGGCAGAAGTCGAACTGCTGATCGGCAACCCTGAAAAAGCCAAACGAGTGCTGGGCTGGCAAGCCAGTACCAACCTGGAGCAACTCTGCCAGTTGATGGTGGAAACCGATCTGAAGCGCAACAAGAACGGCACTTCGTTCTGATCGATCCTGACGCCCCTGAGTGCCTTGGCATTCGGGGGCTGACTCCTCAGCGAACCTTTACCTCGGCACGCCAGTAATCCAGCAGCGCGGCGAGGGTTTCCTTCAGGTCGATACCGGGTTGCCAACCGATGGCATTGAGGATCGCAGAGTTATCGCCGACGGCGCTGGGAATATCCGAAGGACGCATCCGCTGCGGGTCTTCACCCACTTCGATAACTTTCGAGCTCATTGCCAGGAGCATGTCGAGCATCGTCTGGATCTTGCGCGGTTGGCCGCTGCAAATATTGAAACAGCGCGGATAGTCACCGTCCCTGTCGGCCAATTGCAGTAACGCGACGTAGGCATTGCAGACATCACGCACATCAAGAAAGTCGCGCTCGGCCTGCAGATTTCCCACCTTCAATAACGGCGGCTGTTCGCCAGCCTCGACAAGTGCAATCTGCCGGGCAAAGGACGCTGTAGCAAAGTCGGGCGATTGCTGTGCGCCAATATGATTGAAAGGACGCACGACGATACCCGGCTGGCCTTGCCGGAAGTATTCATGCACTGCCGCTTCGGCAGCCAGTTTGCTGGCGGCGTAAGGGTTGAGCGGCTGGCAAGGGCTGCTTTCCTTCAGGG
Source organism: Pseudomonas cichorii (assembly GCF_018343775.1). NCBI lineage: Bacteria > Pseudomonadati > Pseudomonadota > Gammaproteobacteria > Pseudomonadales > Pseudomonadaceae > Pseudomonas > Pseudomonas cichorii. The sequence goes on along the minus strand of NZ_CP074349.1, from coordinate 152,067 downwards.
GAATCGCCTGTTTGAAGCTGCCGCCGTAGACCTCCGAAGAGCTGACGAACAGCACGAACGCCCTGGGTGCCTTGTTCTGCAAGGCCTGGAGCAGGTTGACGCTGCCCATGACGTTGGTTTGCCAGGTCAGCAGAGGCTCCTTGAAGCTGGTCGGCACATGGGTAATGGCCGCCAAATGCACCACATGGGTAGGATCGGCTTCGGCAATTGCCTGTTCCAGAGCCTCGACATTGCGAATATCGCATTGCAGGAGCTGATCGGCATGGGAGGGTGCGGGCGAGGTGTTTCCCACCAGGGCAATGACATGATGCCCGGCGTCTTGCAGGGTCTCGCATAAAATCTTCCCAACGAAACCGTTGGCGCCGGTAATCAGGATGCGCTGCATCTTGGGGGCTTCCTCAGAGACTTTTGGCAAGTAATGGAGTGTGAAAGACAGACTTTGCTGCCAGCAGGCTAGCCCGAGTCTCCAGCTTTGTCCTGCAATGGGCTTCGCGGGTCAGTATCAGAGGTTTTTTCGCTATCTAAGTTCAGCACATGCATTTTTCCCATACCGCCGTCCGCTCATTAGACGAAGGGCATTAAGCCTTCTACGCTTGGATTCGATAGCACTGAAATCCACTACTCTGGTGTCGCCCATGTTCAATACCAGCTTGAAAAAGGAATTACAGGCGCAACAAGCCGAGTTATCGATGTACCGACAGATGCAAAGGGGCATGGACGCCCAGATGGTGTCCATCACGGTGGATGCCAACTATCGCATTACTCACACCAACACCAACTTCCTCAAGATGCTGGGCTATTCCACCGAGCAATTGGTGGGGCGCAACATGGACCAGTTGATACCGGCCTACGTCAAGCAACTCGACTGCTATCGCAACCTTGTGACGGCGGTACAAAAAGGTGAATCGGTCTTCGATAACTATCGCTTTCTGCGGGCGGACGGCAGCCTGGCATGGTTGCGCGCCATGTGGCAGCCGATTCTGGATGACAGCGGCAAGCTGATGGAGATCAAGTGCTACGGCTCGGACATCACCCAGACCATCGAAACGGCCGCCGAAAACTCAGCCTTCATTCAGGCATTGCTGCGCTCTACTGCCGTGATCGAGTTCGATCTGGGCGGTCACGTACTGGTCGCCAATGACCAGTTCATGAAAGGCATGGGTTACAACCTGGGGCAGATCAAGGGCAAACATCACAGCATGTTTTGCGACCCGCAAGAGAGTTCGTCGAGCCAGTACAAAGAGTTCTGGGCAACCCTGAACCGTGGCGAGTTCGTCGCCAACCGCTTCAAACGCATCGACAGCAGTGGCCGGGTGGTATGGCTGGAAGCGACCTATAACCCGGTTCACGATGCCCAGGGCAAGCTCTACAAGGTCGTGAAGTTCGCCACGGTGGTGACGGATCAGGTTCTGCGTGAAGAAGAGGTCAGCAAGGCAGCCAGTATCGCCTTTGAGATCTCTCAACAAACCGACGTCAGCGCCCAGCGAGGAGCAACGGTGGTTCAGAACACCGTTCAGACCATGCACCGGATCTCCGATGAACTGCAATCGGCATCCTCGGGCATTGAGGCGCTGGGCAAGCAATCGCTGCTGATCAGCTCCATCGTGCAGACCATCGGCGGTATCGCCCAACAAACCAACCTGCTGGCACTCAACGCCGCCATCGAAGCCGCAAGGGCAGGAGAGCAGGGCCGCGGGTTTGCGGTCGTGGCCGATGAGGTCCGGCAACTGGCAGGCCGAACCAGTGCGGCGACCGAAGAGATTGTCAGCGTGGTGCAGCAGAACCAGACACTGGCTGATGAAGCCGTGCGCGGTATGGCCAACAGTCGAGGGCAGGCAGAACAGGGCCTGGCGCTGGCCAACGAAGCAGGCTCGGTGATTGTCGAGATTCAGGAAGGTGCCAAGCAGGTGGTCGGAGCAGTCGGGCAGTTCGCAAATCAATTGAAATAAGGTAATAACAGAGTAACTCGATACAGAAACGGACTTGAGCCACAATGGCTTCCTTTAGATCATGACGCTGCCCGCATGCCGAAGCATCGGGCAGCCCGAAGGAAAGTCCCCCGATGACTCTGTTTTCCAGACAATGGCGCAAAGGTCTGGCGCTGGTTGCACCGCTGGCCTTGCTGCTTACTGCATGTGATGTCTCCGAGAAGCCGACCAAGACCACTCCACCTCATACCTCTTACAACAAGGCCACATGGGAAGCTCTGCCAGCCGTTACTGACAGTGACTTGCAGGCAGGCTTCGGCTCATGGCGCAGCGCGTGCACCCGACTCAAGGCCGATCCGGTCTGGGGCGGCACCTGCAGCGCAGCAGCCAGTCTGGCCGCAGATGCCAGCGCGACGGATATCCGCGCCTTTCTGCATGCCAATCTGCAGGTCTACAGCCTGCGCAACGACAGCGGCAGCGCCGACGGCCTGATTACCGGCTACTACGAACCCATCTATCAAGGCAGCCTGAAACAGACCGCTCAGGCTTCGGTCCCGGTCTATGGCATTCCCGATGATCTGATCGTGGTCAATCTGGACAGTATCTATCCCGAGCTCAAGGGCAAGCGCCTGCGTGGACGGCTTGAAGGACGAGTGCTCAAGCCTTATGACGACGCCGCGACCATCAACGATAAAGGACTGAATGCGCCCGTGATCGCCTGGCTGACCGACCCGATGGATCTGCAATTCCTGCAGATCCAGGGCTCCGGACGGGTGAACCTGCCAGACGGTACGCAAGCGCGCCTGGCATACGCCGATCAGAACGGTCGTCCTTACCGCGCCATTGGCCGCTGGCTGGTGGAGCAGGGCGAGTTGAAGAAAGAAGACGTAACCATGGGCACCATTACCGCCTGGGCCAAGGCCAACCCGCTGCGGGTTCCCGAGCTGCTGGCCAGCAACCCCAGTTATGTGTTCTTCACCCGCAACCCGGACAGCAACGAAGGACCAAGGGGTTCACTGAACGTGCCGCTGACCGCCGGTTACAGCGTGGCCATCGACCGCAAAGTGATTCCACTGGGCAGTCTGCTCTGGCTGTCGACCACACGCCCTGACGGCAGCAGCCTGGTTCGGCCAGTGGCGGCTCAGGACACCGGTGGAGCCATTGCCGGGGAAGTGCGCGCCGATCTGTTCTGGGGCACGGGGGAAGCAGCCGGGCATCTGGCCGGGGACATGAAGCAAAAGGGCAATATCTGGCTCCTGTGGCCCAAGGACAAGCCCTTGCCTCAGGATGGCGAGCCTGCGCAGAAGTAGGCTTCTGCGCAGTACAGGCCGTGGGGTGAAGGTTTCGGGCTAAGCCAGTCGGCTATCTACCTCGAAATCCAGCTCCATGGCCTTGGCCACGATGGTCTTGAAGGACGAATGGCGCACATTCAGCAGGTAGTTGAACTCCCGCGGCACGATCACGCTGGGCACCGCCAGCGCCAGACTCTGACCCGACTCCAGCCATGCATCCCCGAAAGACGAGGTAGAGGCCGGAGCGGGCTCTTCGCGCCAGTCTGCAGGCAGGGTATCGGGACGAACCTTGAGAATGCGGTCCTTGGGAATCAGCAGTTCCAGCATGACGTAGTGCTGGATCATGCTGGAGTTATCCAGATGGACCAGCACCTCCAGCAACGCCAGCGATTCGCTGCCGGCGCAATACACGCAGGCCTGGCCCTTGCTGTTCCAGCGTCCACCGTAGAGCTTTGCACCTTCGCCGTCGAAAGCCTGAGCCAGCCATTTGCGTTTTACAAGACGATAGACATGGATCACGCAACGACCCCGTGCTCAAGACGACCGATCAGGTCCAGCACGGCCTGGGCTTCTGCCGAGGTGGTGAGCATTTCCAGCGGCCTGCGCTGACCCAGCCCGTAGACCGGCTTGGTCAGCCAGCGGCGGGTGGCTTCGGTGTCGTCTTCGAACAGGTCCATTGCGGCCTTGTAGATGGCCGCCAGGCGAAACAGCCGGTCGCTTTCCTCGGCATTGAACTGACGCACCTTGAGGCGCCGTTGCAGTGTTGCGGGCGCAATCCCCAAGTGTTCGGCCAGAGTCGAGCGATTCAGGTCGGTGTAGCTGGCCAGTCGCTCGAACACTTCGTAGGGCAACCCGGCACGCAAGGCGTTGTACAACTGCGCGCCACGGGGAGGCACGCCCAGTCTTTGCCAGAAGTCTTCCTCCTGAGCGGGGGTTGGGTAATAGTCGCGAATAGCCAGAGGCATGACAGAATCCTTCCATCTACTGATAGTGACTAGCTATATCACTTGATCATCGCTCTGTCATACATAACGCTGACAGACGGTTGAGAAACGACACACTCAACAGGAAAGTTCATGCTCTTTTTATGGGCTCAATATTCAGGAAAAAGCGTCGATAAATCATTATGTCATTGAGGTATATATCAGTTTGCCTGCCCTGCTATATTGAACCTGTGCTCTAGCGCAATCTCAGGTGCTGCAAGGCCTGCTGCATTGAACAGGCGCCGATCCATCAGGCTTCCACGCGCACAGTTATTGCATGAAAGTCGTTACAGCAGGGCAAGAAGGGACTAACAGGTTCTGTGTCGAAGTATCAAAGGGGTTTTTACAGGTTACGCTCCGGCCCGTTTTTTCGTGAAGGCAATCGGACGTATTGATACTCTGCTGCCGTCAGCCTGAAACTTTTGTAGTGAGAAACAATGAATGTCCATGATTCCGCTGCTGATTTGCGATGACTCCAACATGGCTCGCAAGCAACTATTGCGAGCCTTGCCTGAGGACTGGGGTGTATCGGTCACGATGGCAACCAATGGACTCGAAGGGCTGGGTGCCGTTCGCAATGGATTGGGTGAGGTCGTACTGCTGGACCTGACCATGCCCGTGATGGATGGCTATCAGGCGCTGGCTGCCATTCGTGCAGAAAACCTTGAAGCCAAGGTGATCGTGGTTTCCGGCGACGTTCAGGATGAAGCGGTCCGGCGTGTCATGGAACTTGGCGCACTGGCCTTCCTGAAAAAGCCCGCCGACCCCGACGAACTCAAGCAGACCCTTGTGCGGCTGGGCCTGATGGGCGAGCCGACCAAGGTGCCAACCGCCGTTGTGCCGCTCAAGGATGGCGCCATCAGTTTCCAGGATGCCTTCCGGGAAACCATCAACGTCGCCATGGGCCGTGCCGCGGCCTTGCTGGCCAAGGTGCTGGGCGTATTCGTGCAATTGCCGGTCCCCAACGTCAACATGCTCGAAGTCGGTGAGCTGCATATGGCCCTTGCCGATGCCCATCGCGACCAGCGTCTCACGGCGGTGTGCCAGGGCTATATCGGCGGCGGCATTTCCGGCGAAGCACTGCTGATTTTCCATGACTCGGAACTCTCCGACATGTCTCAGCTGATGCAGCGCGACTCGCCTGACTACACCGACATGGAAATGCTGCTGGACCTGTCCACGGTCCTGATTGGCGCCTGCCTGAGCGGGATTGCCGAGCAGATCGATATCGCTTTCTCCCAGGGACACCCGCAGATTCTGGGCGCTCAGGGCGGGATCGATGACCTGATTCGCGTCAACAGCAAGCGCTGGAAGAAGACTCTCGCGGTGGAGATCAGTTACAACATCGAAGGCCACAACATTCACTTCGATCTGTTGATGTTGTTCACCGAAGACTCGGTCGAACTGCTGACGCGCAAACTTGCCTACATGATGAGCTGACCCCATGAGCCATATCGATATCAACGAGCTGCACTGGCTGTTGGCCGTCACCCAGAACATCGACGTCGGCATCGTGGTCCTGGACCGGGATTACCGGGTGATGGTCTGGAATACCTTCATGGAGAACCGCTCTGGCGTGACGCCGTACGAGGCGACCAGCAAGACGTTCTTCGAGCTGTTTCCCGAGGTCAACCAGCAGTGGTTCAGCAAGAAGGTCGAGAATGTCGTGACCCTCGGCACGCCTGCTTTCACGATCTGGGAGCAGCGACCTTATCTGGTGCGTTTCAAGAACTACCAGCCCATCACCGGGCAGGAAGAGTTCATGTACCAGAACACCACGATGTTTCCGCTGCGGGCGACCAACAACGAGATCAACCAGATCTGTCTGGTGATCTACGACGTGACGGACGTGGCCACCAACCGGCATCAATTGCAGGCAGCGCTCAAGCAGCTCTCCGACAGCCAGCCTGCCAACGGTTAATCGCCACAGGAACAAGGGCCGCCATCAGGCTGCGGCCCGGCTCCTGCTCGTGCTAGGATCGCGATTTTTCCGGTGACGTTCAGGGACATCATGCGACCTCAATCCACACTCACTGTTTTGCCTGTCGAGCACCCTCTGGTCGGGCGCGTCAGCCCGCCGGGCTCCAAATCGATCACCAACCGTGCGTTGCTGCTGGCTGGCCTGGCAAAAGGGACGAGTCGCCTGACAGGTGCCTTGAAGAGTGACGATACCCGCGTCATGTCCGAAGCCCTGCGCCTGATGGGCGTCCAGGTCGATGAACCGGATGACAGCACCTTCGTCGTCACCAGTTCCGGTCACTGGCAAGCTCCGCAACAGGCGCTGTTCCTGGGCAATGCCGGCACCGCGACCCGCTTCCTGACCGCTGCACTGGCCAACTTCGAAGGTGAATTCATCGTCGATGGCGATGAGTACATGCGCAAGCGTCCTATCGGCCCGCTGGTCGATGCCTTGCAGCGCATGGGCGTACAGGTCAGCGCGCCGACCGGTTGCCCGCCCGTCACGATCAAGGGCCTGGGCGGCCTGGCCGCCGGGCGTATCGAAATCGACGGCAATCTTTCCAGCCAGTACGTCTCGGCCTTGCTGATGGCCGGCGCCTGCGGGCAAGGTCCGATCGAAGTGACCCTGACCGGCAGCGAAATCGGCGCACGCGGCTATGTGGACCTGACCCTGGCGGCAATGAAAGCCTTTGGCGCTGAAGTCGAAGCGATTGGCGATGCGGCCTGGAAAGTCTCGGCCACCGGTTATCAGGCCACGGATTTCCATATCGAACCTGACGCTTCGGCGGCCACTTACCTGTGGGCCGCCCAAGTGCTGACCGAAGGCAAGATCGACCTGGGTGTCGCCACTGAAGAATTCACCCAGCCCGATGCACTGGCCAGCCAGATCATCGATAGCTTTCCGAACATGCCGGCCGTGATCGACGGTTCGCAGATGCAGGACGCGATCCCGACGCTGGCGGTGCTGGCGGCGTTCAACAACCATCCAGTGCGCTTCGTCGGCCTGGCCAACCTGCGGGTCAAGGAATGCGACCGCATTTCCGCGCTGTCACACGGCCTGTGCGCCATCGCGCCGGGGCTGGCGGTAGAAGAGGGTGACGATCTACTGGTTCATGCCAACCCGGCACTGAGCGGTCAGACCGTCGATGCCTTGATCGACACCCATTCCGACCACCGAATCGCCATGTGCTTCGCCCTGGCGGGCCTGAAGATCGCAGGCATCCGGATTCTCGACCCCGATTGCGTCGGCAAGACCTATCCCGGCTACTGGGCGGCGCTGGAATCGCTGGGCGTGCAGATCAGGCGCTAGGGTCCCTTCGCGACTGAAGTCGCTCCTACAGTGGGAGCGAATTCATTCGCGAATATTCAGATCCCGAAAATCGGCTGCAGCATCCGGGCAACCAGGCCCTGGAAGCGCAGCGGGGAATCGGTGCCCATTACACAGATGCAATATTCATCGCCGTTGGCCGTAGGCTGGTGCTGCGTATCGCTATCCAGATCGGCGAGGTCTCCGGGCCGGTATTCGCCCAGTTCATCGTGATAGGAACCCTGGAGCACGAGTGTCATTTCGCTGCCCTCATGGCTGTGCAGCGGCATGCTGACACCGGGAGCGATTCTCAGCAGCATGAGGTTGCCTTGTTCAAAGCCCTTGGCACGAACCCGCTGCACACCGGGAAGCAGGGTTTTCCAGGGCTGCTCGCTCAGGTAGCGGCCAAAATGGGCGTGCAGGGCAACGGGTAACAAGTCCGGACTCTTAACGACAGGCTCGGCCTGTACATCGGCACGAGGCGGCTCACCCAGGCGGGCAAGCATGGCATCGCGTCCCTTGGCGGGCTCCACGGCTGCGCTGTATTGCTGGATCAGCAAACCGCCGATGCGTTCTGCATGGCGCAGGCGATCACGACACTCAGCACACTGTTCAAAATGAGCGGCGGTAACCAGAGAAATTGTCTGTGCCAGCGCACCCGAGGCGTAGCTGACCAGGGTGGCTTCATCGGGATGATGGACCGGGCTCATCATGACTCCTCGACCTTGGAGCGCAGCTTTTGAAAGGCCAGGCGCAGGCACGACTTCACAGTTCCTAAAGGCATGCCAAGGCGCTGGGCGATCTCTCGATGGCTGAGCGCTTCAAAGTAGGACATCCGTAAAACCCTGGCCTGATCGGCCGGCAGGTTCTGGATGGCCATGTTCAGTTGTTTTTCCTGGCGCTGGCTGTAATCGAGGGAGCTGTCGGCAGGCGCCTCCAGAAGCTCGAGTTGTTCCAGCGAATTCTGCACCACGACCCAGCCACTGTCCTTGCGCACGCTGTCGATATACAGGTTGCGCGCGATCCGGAACAACCAGGTTCCGAGACTGGCCTTGGCCGGATCAAAGGATTCAGCCTTGTGCCACAGTTTGAGCAGCACTTCCTGCATCAGCTCTTCGGCCTGCCCGTCAGGCACTTTCAACCCCGTCAGATAGCGCAACAGACGGGGCGCGAAGTGATCGTAGATGCGCATGAAGCTGTCGCGGTCCTGACTGCGGGCCACAGCGGTGACTTCATCGATCCAAAGTCGGGTGATTGGCGAGTCGCTGTACGAGGGTGACACGTGGCGGAAGGTCCTGATGCGGGCAATGCTGCTCATGATCACCTTCTGGTCGCCGTTGTCTGGAATGGGTCGGGTTGCCTGTGTGTTACGCAACCTGGGCCAGAACGGATCACAAAGATGAACTGCCGGGAAAAAGTATTTTTATCTGATTGCCATGATAGCCGTCTGCCACGGACTGGTGCAGCCCGCAGTGGCGAAAAGTAAGCAAAGACTGAATCTGATCAAAGACGGGGAGTTTATTTCAAACCTGTCTAAGCCACTATGATTTCTGACAGTGGCCGATAACGACCTATTCATTAACCTAGGAGGACGACGTTACTTCAACTCATCCCTGCGGGGGCTCTCATGGACATCGACCTTTCCCACCACCCAATGACAAACGCGCTGATCAGGCTGGCACTTTTGCTGATGCTCATCGTCGGCGCGAGTCTGCTTGTTGCGCCAGGTCGTGCAGAGGCAGCCAATCTGGCCGAATGCACAGGCACCCACACGGCAGAGTGGTCGCCTGGCCTGACCAACACGTCACAAACCATCAATGTTTCGACGAACAGCAACTGGTCCGTCTGTGTACTTCCATTAGGCGTCAGCGCAGCATCTGCGCAGAGCTTTCAGGCGACCTTTTCCTGCCAGTCGTTTTTTCTGAAAACCCCCACTATCACATGGGTCATCAACTGGAGCGATGGAACCACCAGCACCTACGCATTCACCGCACAGATAGAAAACTCCGGCAACTTGAATACTACGATCATCGGAGATGGCACGATCACCGACGGGCGTTACAAGGGGGCCAAAGCTCAAACCCTTTTCACGCTTGTGAACCTTAAGTCCATCTTGAACAACGACTGCAACCAGCCTTCGGGCGTTACCAAGGTGAGCGGTATTTCAAAACTGGTCATTTCACCTTTATAAGTGAACCCATGCACAAGAAGGTTGTGTGGCCGATCCCGCACAACCTTCCCTGCATCACTTCCCCGCCTTAAAGCACCACGCTGGGCAACCACAGCGAAATGGCAGGAATGTAGGTCACCATCATCAGCACCATGAACAACGCCAGATAGAACGGCAGCAGTGCCTTGACGGTGGCTTCGATGGAGACTTTGCCCACCGCCGCCCCGACGAACAGCACCGCGCCCACCGGCGGTGTAATCAGGCCGATTCCCAGATTGACCAGCATGATCATGCCGAAGTGAACCGGATCGACGCCGATGCCGGTAATCACGGGCAGCAGGATCGGAGTCAGAATCAGGATCAACGGTGCCATGTCCATCACCGTACCCAGCAACAGCAGCATGACGTTGATGCACATCAGGATCACGTAACGGTTATCCGACAAGGTCAGGAAGGCCGTGGTGATCTTCATGGGGATTTCCATCAGCGTCAGGATGTAACCGAAGCTGGCAGCAAAACCGATCAGGATCATGACGATGGAAATGGTCCGTACCGCCCGGTGCATCAGCTTGGGCAAGTCGCGCCACTTGTAGTCGCGGTAGATGAACATGGTGACGAAGAACGACCAGACCACGGCGACAGCCGCCGACTCGGTCGCGGTGAACACGCCGGTCAGGATCCCGCCGAGGATAATGACCATGGCCATCAGGCCCCAGAGTGCATCGGCGGCAATTTTCAGTGCCTGGCGCAGTGGAATGACTTCACCCTTGGGGTAATTGCGTTTGCGCGCAAAGATCATGCACAACACCATCAATACCGCGCTGAGCAGCAAGCCCGGCATGATTCCGGCCATGAACAGCGAAGCGATGGACACCGTGCCGCCTGCCGCCAGCGAGTACAGTACCGAGTTATGGCTGGGCGGCGTCAACAGGGCTTGTACCGAACCACTGACCGTCACGGCGGTGGAGAAGTCCCGCGGGTAGCCTTTGCGCTCCATTTCCGGAATCAGCACCGAACCGACCGAGGCGGTATCGGCCACGGACGAACCCGAGATGGCACCAAAGAAGGTCGACGCGACGATATTCACCAAGGACAGGCCGCCCCGCACGAACCCCACCAGCACACCGGCAAACGCCACCAGTCGTCGGGACATTCCGCCTTCGGCCATGATTGCGCCAGCCAGCACGAAGAACGGAATCGCCAGCAGCGAAAACTTGTTCACGCCGCCTGCCACCTGAATCATCAGTGCATCGAAAGGAATCTCAATCCACCAGGCTCCAATAAGCGCCGAAAGGCCCAGTGCATAAGCGACCGGCATGCCCAGGAGAATCAGCGCGATGAAGCTTCCCAGCAATATAAAAGCGTCCATTCATGCGGCCTCTTCGCTTTCTTCCAACAGATCGAAGCGCACGGCACGGCGGTGGCTTTGATCACCCAGAAACAGTTTTTCCAGCACGAAGATCAGGGTCAGAATTCCGCCAATGGGAATCGGCAGGTAGGAAATCCCCACGCGCAGGAAAGGCATATCACCGAGAAATTGATTCCAGGTCGTCGCGCAGAGCTTGAACCCCTTGGTGGTCATGAACACACACACCACCGCCATGAGGATTTGCACCAGGACCGCAGCGGCCTGGCGCAGTTGTGGCGACATGCGTTCAGTCGCCATCGCTACCGCCATGTGCGCACCGGCACGGTAACTGGCGGCTGCGCCGAAGAAGGTGAACACCACCATCAGCAGGATCGCGGTGGGCTCCGGCCAACTGGAGCCACTGCCCAGTACGTAACGGGCAAAGATGCCCCAGGGGATGATCAGGCTCATCGTCAGCACCGACAGGCCGGCAATCGCGATGCAGATCCGGTAAAGCACGTCGTTAATGCGCAGTAGCGTATTTTTCATTGGGCTCACCACAACCGAGGCGAGCGGGCTTGCGCCCGCTGCGCGGCATTATCGAATGGGCTTAGTTGGCGCCGACCTTGGTGGCATCGGTCTTGACGGCTTCGATACGGCTGATCAGTTCCTTGTAAGGCGCACCGTATTTGTCGCGCACAGGCTGCGTGGCATCGTAGAAAGCCTTCTTCTGCTCAGGCGTGAGGGTGATGAATTCCACGCCGCTGGCCTTGAGTTTCGCTTCGGCTTCGGACGACTTCTTGTCCCACAGCACGCGCTCTTCCATCTGGGCTTCGCGAGCCAGCTTCTTCACCAGCGCCTGCTGGTCGGGGCTGAGCTTTTCCCAGGTTGCCTTGGAGATCACCACCGGCTCGGGCAGGATCAGGTGCTCGGTCAGGGTGTAGAACTTGGCGTTCTGGTAGTGGTTGTGTTCCAGCAGGGTCGGCGGGTTGTTTTCCGCGCCGTCGATCACGCCGGTCTGCAAGGCACTGAAGATTTCGCCCGTGGCCATGGCGATGCCGTTGCCGCCCATGCCATTGATGGTGTCGATGAATACCGGATTGCCTTGTACCCGGATCTTCATGCCCTTGAGGTCGGATATCTGCCGTACCGGCTTCTTGGTGTACAGGTTGCGAGTACCGCCATCCATCCAGGCAAGGGCCACCAGGTTGAAGTTCGAGTGGGTGATCTTGTCGAGGATTTCCTGACCGATCTCACCGTCGATGATGGCGCGCATGTGTTCATGGTCACGGAACACAAACGGCAGGTTGAACACGTTCACGTCCGGTACCACCGGGCCCACGATACCCAGGCTGACCCGGGTCATCTGGATGGCATTGGCCTGGACCTGCTCGATCACTTCTTTCTCCGAGCCCAGCACACCGCCCGCGAACATCTTGAAGCTGATATCGCCGTTGCTTTGTTCCTGCAGTTTCTTGCCCATGTTCTGTTCGGCGACCACCGGCGGGTAACCGGTAGGGTGTACTTCGGCGAATTTGATCTTTATTTCCGCCAGGGCGGCGTTCGAGAAGCAAAAGGCCAACGGCAATACGGTGAGGAGGAGCTTGCGTTTGAAATCCATGGAGTTCTCCGATTTTGTTGTTTTTGGTCGGTGCTACGGGGATTTTCAGTGTCGACAGGTCAGCCCTGGAATATCGGCTCCTCAAGCCCGGTCACGCCGGGTCTGAAGGCAAACACGCCGCCAGCCAGAGGTTGGTCGCCGATATCGCCCCCCGGGCGAATGGACGTGATGTACAGGGTATCCAGCCCTGAACCACCAAAAGCGCACATGGTTGGTTTTTTCACCGGGACGGCCACGGAGCGGTCGAGCCTGCCCTTTGGCGTGAACCGATGGATCAACCCGGCATCGTTGCCGCAGATCCAGTAACAGCCATCGCTGTCTACTGCCGCGCCATCGGGACGGCCCGGATAGTCGTTCATGTCCACGAACAGACGGCGGTCATGAGGGGTGCCGCTGTCCGTGTCGTAATCGAACGCCCAGATTTTCTGCACGCTGGGGTGGGAGTCGGACAGGTACATCGTTTTGCCGTCAGGGCTGAACCCTAGACCATTGGGAACGATGTAGCCCTGTAATTGCGCATTCAGTTGCTGCTGTCCCGCGCTGTAGCGATACAAGGCCCCGGCAGGCACGCCTGCGGCCATGTCCAGGAGCATGGTGCCCGCCCAGAAACGCCCCTGACGGTCGCAGCGACCGTCATTGAAGCGCATGCCGGGTTGTCCATGCCCGACGCCCGCCAGCAGGGTGCCGGTCAGGTTTTCGCCTTCGCCGGGCAGCAGGTGAAACAGGCCGCTTTCCATCCCGGCGATCCAGCCGCCACTGCTGTGAGCAGCGATGCAGGCCAACATCTGCGGGGCTTTCCAGCTGTGGATACGGTTATCGGCAGCATTCCAGCGGTACAAACGCCCGGCAGGAATGTCGACCCAGTAAAGCGCTTGCTCGCGAACACTCCAGACAGGGCTTTCACCCGTGGCGTTGCGGGCATCGAAGATCAGTTCAGCATCCATGGCAATTCGGATCTCTATGAAGTCTTCCGATTGAAAGTACGACGGTTATTCGTCGCCGAAAGGCCCTGCTGCGACAAAGGCGCCACCTTGATAGATCCGGGCCGGATCGTCGGCGGCAGGCATCGGCTGGGCTTCGACCTTGGCGCGGAAAACTTCGGAGCTGTCCTTGGGGGAATACTCCAGATGGCTGGCCAGCCGGTTATCCCACCACACGGTCTTGTTGTCTGACATCCCGTACACCACGGTATGGCCGACATCCAGCGTATACAGGGCACGTTCCAGGAGTTGGGTCAGGTCGTCGTAGCTGAGCCAGGTGCTCATCATCCGACGGTTTTGAGGTTCACTGAACGAAGAGCCGATGCGGATACTCACAGTTTCTATACCGTAACGATCAAAGTAGAAACTGGCCATGTCTTCGCCATAGGACTTTGAAAGACCGTAGTAACCGTCCGGGCGACGAGGGGCATGGGCATCGATGACCTGGTCTTGCTTGTAGAAGCCGATGACATGGTTGGAGCTGGCGAAGATCACCCGTTTGACGCCGTGGCGGCGGGCGGCTTCGTAGATATGGAACACGCCGGCGATATTGGCGCCGAGGATTTCCTCGAAGGGACGTTCGACTGAAACACCGCCGAAATGCAGGATCGCATCGACGCCTTCCACCAGCTGATGTACGGCCTGTTTGTCGGAGAGATCACATCTCTGGACTTCTTCACTACTATCAACAGGAGGCTCGAGTTCCGCGATATCGGAGAGTCTGAGCGTTTTCGCATAAGGCTTCAGTGTCTTGCGCAACACCTTGCCCAGGCCTCCTGCCGCACCTGTGAGCAGGAGGCGGTTGAAGGGATTTTGAGTATGACGAGCTGTGGTCATGAGAGATTCCTTGCTTGTTATTGTTATATGTTGTCGTACAACATGGAGTATTTACAGCATAGCCCGCTTTGTCAACGCATCGGCAAAGGATAGCCAGACCGATGGAAGGAGCAATTCGATCAATTCATGTCAGCGCCACTGACACCCGCCACATCACCTACCTACAGGCCAGTGATGAACAGCTTCCAGCATTTCGATATCAACGTTGTCGGACGCGATTTCGCGGTTGGCGATATCCATGGACATTTCGCCCGATTGCTGGGGGTTCTGGATGAAATTGGCTTCGATAAAGTCATCGACCGCCTGTTCTGCACAGGCAACCTGATCGATCGCGGTCCACAAAGTCACTTGTCTGTCGAATGGCTGGACCAGCCCTGGTTCTTCTCCGTACAGGGCAGCACTGAAGCCCTGGCCATCGAGTATGTGGAAGGCCAGCGGCTGGACTATCAAAAGTATGTCGCCAATGGCGCGAGCTGGTTTCTGGAACTGTCCGATGAAAAACAACTGCACTTCGCAAAACGCTTCTTCCGGATGCCGCTGGCACTGGAAGTGGATACCGCCGAGGGCCTGATCGGCATCGTGCATGCCTGTTGTCCACTACCCACCTGGGATCTGATGAGCGCGGTAGCGCGCGAGGAGTTGCCAGGACTCTTGCAACTGCGCAAGTCATGCCTGTGGTCACATATGCGCTTGCGCTCGGGAGACACCAGCGGCATACCGGATCTGCGGGCACTGATCGTGGGCCATACGCTGGTGCGGCAACCAGAAGTTCTGGGCAATGTATTTCATATCGATACTGGCGGCTGGCAGGCTGACGGCAGCGGATATTTCACCATCCTGGAACTCGCTACGCTGTACATGCATGAAAGAAAATAAGCCACGCCACGCAATATTTCTCATGGGGGCGTAGTGCAAACAAGAGTTCATGTTTCAGGCATGAAACAGCACGACTGTTTTTATTGATTGAATAATAAAAATATCAACCACCCATCGCCTCAAAAGGCCCTGTATCCAACGGCCTGCCACACTGGCTTACAGCAGTAAACGGCCACCCGATTCCCAGGCCCTGAAAATGATCGACGATCCTGCAAAAGGACGCTCAAATCATATTCATGGTAGTTCGCTTGTCACTGAAGGTTTGACGCCTCCCACAACACTGAATGCCGCTGAAGCGATTTCAGAGGCGGTAGCCATCTTTGAAGAAAGTTCAGGATCACCGTTATCCGGCACACCGCAACACCATGATTCTCCACAAGTCGCCATTCTGCTGTGCACGTTCAATGGCCAGCGTTTTTTACCCCAACAGTTGGACTCCATAAAAAACCAGCGCTGGACGTCCTGGTTCATTGCGATATCGGACGATGGTTCCAGTGATGGAACCCTGGATATAGCGAATCATTATCAGGACTTGTGGGGAGCAGAGAAAATAAAAGTGTGGCGTGGGCCTGGCTGTGGGTTCGCTCACAATTTTCTGTCCTTTACCCACAATCGCACATTGCAGGCCGACTTCTATGCCTGGTGTGATCAGGACGATATCTGGGACGAAAACAAGTTGCAGGTGGCCGTCGACTGGCTGCAAAGCGTTCCCCATGACGAGCCGGCGATTTATCTGGGGCGCACCAGACTGATCAGCGAACAGGGCGAAGTGCTTGGCTGCTCACCGCTGTTTCAGCGACCGCCGTCCTTCGCCAATGCACTGGTGCAGAACATCGGCGGCGGCAACACCATGGTCTTCAACCACGCGACACGCTGCCTGCTCCAGGATGCCACTGAGCATCTGACGCTGTTGTCACTGGATATCGTGTCCCATGACTGGTGGGCCTATCTGCTGGTCACCGGCGTCGGCGGGCAGGTGCGCTACGACCCGACCCCTTACGTGCGTTATCGCCAGCACGACAGCAATCTGGTGGGCTCGAACGCGGGCTGGAAAGCACGGATCGTGCGCATCCGTCAGTTGTTCAAAGGACGCTTCAGGGACTGGAACACCACCCATATCGCCGCACTGGAAGCGGTCACCCTGTATCTGACCGACGATAGCCGCGACTTGCTGGAACAGCTCAAGAACCTGCGTTCTCCCTCGATTGCCGTACGCCTGGCAAGTTTCAGACATACCGATCTTTACCGACAGACAAGGCTGGGCAATCTGGGATTGCTGATAGCCGTCCTCATTAATGTGATGTGAATTGTCTCTTCGCGAATGAATTCGCTCCTACGGTGAAGGGATAGGAGCGAATTCATTCGCGAAAAGGGGCATCGGAGCAAAAATGCTCAACCCCCATCTGGTCCCCGCCGCAAGTCCTGTGGCGCTCGTTCGCAGCCTGTGGAATCACCGCCAGCTCATTCTCACGATGACCCGACGCGATGTTATCGGGCGTTACCGTGGTTCGGTCATGGGGATTGCCTGGTCGTTCTTTAATCCCGTGCTCATGTTGGCGGTCTACACCTTCGTGTTCTCCGAAATATTCCAGGCCCGCTGGGCAGGGCAGGAAACCGGCAAGGGAAACTTTGCCATTCTGCTGTTCGTGGGAATGATTGTTCATGGCTTGTTTGCCGAATGCGCGAACCGGTCCACTTCGCTGATTATTTCCAACAGCAACTACGTGAAGAAGGTCCTGTTCCCGCTGGAAATCCTGCCGATGGTGACATTGGGCTCAGCCGTCTTTCATACGCTGATCAGCCTGACCGTTCTGCTGCTGGCGCAATTCCTTCTCACTCATACGTTGTATGCGACTGCCATTACCTTTCCGCTGGTCCTGCTCCCGCTGTTGATCGCAACCCTCGGGTTCAGTTGGCTATTGGCTGCGCTGGGCGTGTACCTGCGCGATGTCGGGCAATTCATTGGCGTACTGACCACCGTGCTGCTGTTCCTGTCGCCCGTGCTTTATCCCGTGGCTGCCTTGCCGGAGGTTTATCAACCCTGGCTGAAGCTCAACCCGCTGACCTACATCATCGAAGAAAGCCGCAACGTCCTGCTGTTCGGGCTCTGGCCGCAATGGGACAGCCTGGCACTGGCGATGCTGATCGGCTTCGGGTTCGCGGCGCTGGGCTTCGGGTTCTTTCAAAAAACTCGCAAAGGGTTTGCCGATGTCCTCTGATGAAATCGCCATCAGCGTGCGCGATGTCTCCAAGTGCTTTTATTCCTACGACAAACCCGTGGACCGGCTGCTGCATTCGCTGGTCCCCAGAGTGCAGTCGATGCTGGGGCTGCCTGCCAGAACCTATGGCCGGGAGTTCTGGGCGCTGCGCAATATCGATTTTGAAGTCGCAAAAGGCGAAACGGTCGCGGTGGTCGGGCGCAACGGATCCGGAAAGTCGACCTTGCTGCAGATTATCTGCGGCACCCTGATACCCACGGGCGGCACGGTCCAGACCCAGGGTCGGGTGGCGGCGTTGCTGGAGCTGGGGTCGGGCTTCAACCCTGAGTTCACGGGCCGGGAAAACGTCTATCTGAATGCCTCGGTGCTGGGCCTGGATCGCGAAGAAGTCGACCGGCGCTTCAGTGCCATTGCCGACTTTGCCGATATCGGCGAATTCATCGATCAGCAGGTCAAGACCTACTCCAGCGGCATGGCGGTGCGCCTGGCGTTTGCGGTCCAGGCCCAGGTCGATCCGCAGGTGCTGATTGTCGATGAAGCCCTGTCGGTGGGCGATGCGAAGTTCCAAGCCAAGTGCTTCGAGCGGCTGCGGCAATTGAAGCAGAACGGCACCAGCATTCTGCTGGTGACCCATGCCAGCGAACAGGTGGTGACCCACTGCAACCGGGCGATCCTGCTGGATCGGGGCCATGTGGAAATGATCGGCGCCTCGCGACCGGTCATCAATCGCTACATGGACCTGCTGTTCGGTCGCGACCGGCGCGTCGAGCCTGAGCTGCCGAAACAACAGGCTTCACTCCAGACACCCCGAAATGATCACGACCCCGTCCTGAGCTTCGAGCACGACGCCTACAGCTCGCGTGCCGGTTTCAACCCCCATGAATATCGCTGGGGCGATGGTGCCGCCAGCCTCCAGGACTTTCACCTGGCGGCCAATGGTCGCGAATTCCCCACCAGCATCGAGCCGGGTGACGAGGTGGTGCTGCACCTGGCCATCTGCTTCAACCGCACGATCAGCAACCCCGTATTGGGTTTCACGATAAAGACCAAGGAAGGCGTCACCGTCTACGGCACCAACTCTTACCTGCTGGGCTGTGCCTCCAGCCAGGACCTGTACAACGGCGGATCACGGCTCAAGGCCTGTATGAAATTCACCAACCGCCTGGCCAGTGGCGACTACTTCATCTCGATAGGTGTCGCCTCCCGCGAAGGGGAAGACATCGTTCCCCATGACCGCCGCTATGACTCCATTCACTTCGTTGTCGCCCCGACCAGCACATTGTTCGGCCTGGTCGATCTTGCCGTCACGATGGATTTCGACCAGGTAAACCACCCATGATCGATCTAGAACAACGCGGTTATCGCCAGGACAAAACCACCCGGGTATGGGCGCGCCCCGACTATCAGGGGCTTGCCTACAACGACGGTGACGAAAGCGAAGAGCGCCTGGCGCAGATCATCCGTGACGCCGTGGACTTGTCGGTGCTGTCCAGCGAACTGAGCAGGCATTGCACGGACTGGCCGTCGCTGTACCACCTGGGCCGGGCGCGTGGAAATATCCTGCGGCCCTTTAGCCACCTTCTGTCAGGACGAGTACTGGAAATCGGCGCAGGCTGTGGCGCCATCAGCCGTTATCTGGGGGAATGCGGCGCCAGCGTGCTGAGCCTGGAAGGCAGTGTGCGCCGGGCCACAATAGCTGCAAGCCGCACACGGGATCTGGACAACGTCACCGTAGTCGCCGAGCGCTTCGACCAGTTCAATCCGCTCCATCGTTTCGATGTCGTCACCCTGATCGGCGTTCTCGAATACGCCAGCATGTTCAGCCAGCAACCCGATGCAGCCCTGAACATGCTCAAACGGGTCAAAGACCTGCTGGAACCCGATGGTGTGCTGCTGCTCGCCATTGAAAACCAATTGGGGCTCAAGTACTTCGCCGGCGCACCGGAAGATCATCTCAATCGCCCGATGTATGGCATCGAAGGTCGCTACAGCGACCATGATCCCGAAACGTTCGGCCGCAAGAGCCTGATGGCGCTTCTTGAAGAGGCGGGCTTCAGTCGCTCGCAATTCCTGTTTCCGATGCCTGATTACAAATTGCCCAACTCCATCGTCACCCAGCGCGGGTTTGAGCTGGGCAGCTTCGATGCCGCAGCACTGGCCTGGCAGAACGCCAGAAAAGACCCCCAGTTACCCAGCGCGCCCTTGTTCAACCTGGAGCGGGCCTGGCCGGTGATCGTCAGCAACGGCCTGGGCATGGAGCTGGCCAATTCCTTTCTGGTCGCCGCCTCATCCTCGACGTCCAACGTTGTGCCACCCGACATGCTTGCAGGCCATTACAACGTCAGCAGAAAACCCGGCTACTGCAAGCAAACGCTGTTTATCGAAACGGACGACGGCATCGAGGTGCGACATGAACCCTTGCGCGCAGAAACAGCCATCGACGAAGAGGGCGCTTACCGACATGTGCTTTCCCGTGTCGACCGATATCGACGCGGACAGGCGCTCAGCCAGCAATTCCTCAATATCGCCAGCGCACCCGACTGGACGCTCAAGGACTTCGGGGCGTTCATCTCGCGTTATCTGAAGGCACTCGAAACCCTGCTTGAAGAACGAGGCCATACAGCCACTCTGAACACTCTCGACGAACGCTTGCCCGGACTGTTTATCGATGCGGTGCCGCACAACATTCTGCTCGACGCTGAAAACCGCCCGGCCCTGATCGATATCGAATGGGATGTCCAGGAGGGCGTGCTGCTCGGGCATCTGCTGATTCGCGCCCTGTTGCTGCTGATCGCCAGCGCCATGCCGTTCTGCCCAGGCGTCATGCCACTGACCCGACGTCAGTTCATCATTCACAGTCTGCGCCATGCGGGTCTGGAAATGCCGTTGCCGGAGCTGGAAGCCTTCATCGAAAAAGAGGCAGAATTCCAGGCCTTTGTAACCGGCATCAGAGCCGACCACTTCCTGAACTGGGAGCCCGAGCAGATCATCAATCCACGGGCCGAGCCCGTGCAATCCAAGGTTCTGGCCAAGCTGTACTACAGCGATGAGGCTGGCAACTTTCGGGAAGATCATGCCCTGGACATCGAGGTCCTGCCCGGCCATCAACAGTTGCAGTTTTCCCTGAAAAACCTGAAAACACCGCCCAAGAGGCTCAGGCTTGATCCTGTGGACCGCCATATTTCCTTCTCTGTGGATAACTTGCGGATCCTCAAGGCGCAGACCGAAATCTGGTCCTGGGATGGCGATATTGCTTCGCTGCCTTCGGTGTCGGGCCTCATGGAAATCGAAAAGTCAGGCTTGTCCGTGCTGTTTGTCTGCCTGGACGATGATCCTTATCTGGAGCTGCCGGTAGACCTGTCGCAACTGACCGACCTGCGCGGCCTGGTGTTGAGACTGGATCTGGTGCTCTACACCGATGAAGTGATCGCCCGGCGCATCAACCAGAATCGTAACTGGGCCGTTCAGCAGGAGTCTTCGCTGCGAACAGCCTTCGAGCCTCTGCATGAGCAGATGCAGACCCTGGCCCTGCGCATCAATGAGCTGGAGAGCACCACTTACCTGATCCAGCAGAATGTCTCCGATGGCAAACAACACACTGTCCAGACCGTCGAGCGCCTGCTCAATGACCATGCGCACCTGACCAACGGCCGCGAGGCACTCATAGCGGATCTGGAAAGCGCACTGCTCAATCAGCAGATTGAAAAAGACACCCGCATCCATACCTTGAACCTGCGTATCCGCGCGCTGGAAGGTTCCTATAGCCGCAGGCTGGCAGCGCCGCTGCGCCACTCGGTCATTGCGGCCCGTCGCCTGACAAAGCTTTCCAGGCATCTGCCAGCACTGGTGCGTCGGGGCGGCGGTTTCAGGAAAACCGCCAATCGGGCCGCCCGCGTCTTGCAGGAGCATGGTCTGCTGGGATTGCTGGCGCGGATGCGCTGGTTCCTGAATGACACGAGCACAGGGCCTGAAAGGGTTGAGGTCGAGCCGACACCGGACCGCCATGACTATGCAGCCTGGATCAGGCAGTACGACACACTCGATGACGATGACCGCCAGGAAATCGCCCGGCACATCGACACCTGGAAAAGTCCGCCACTGATTTCGGTCATCATGCCGGTCTTCGACCCACCGCTGGACCTGCTGCGCGAAGCCCTCGACAGCATCAGAAACCAGCTGTATCCCCATTGGGAGCTGTGCATTGCCGACGATGCTTCCAGTAACCCGGCGGTGCAGGAGTTCCTGAAGCAGGCAGAACGGCAGAACCCTAGGATCAAGGTCATATTGCGCAGCACCAACGGGCATATTTCAGAGGCCAGCAATTCGGCTCTCGATATCGCCCGGGGGCAATACATCGCGCTGATGGACAACGATGATCTGCTGCCCGAGCACGCGCTGTATTGGGTGGCCCGCAAAATCATCGAGCACCCGGATGTCGGCATCCTTTATTCGGACGAAGACAAGATCGACCGAAAGGGACAACGCAGTGCGCCTTACTTCAAGTCTGACTGGAACGAATTCCTGTTCCGCTCGCAGAACATGATTTCCCACCTTGGCGTCTATCGGCGCGATCTGGTCGAGCAGGTGGGTCGCTTCCGGGTGAAGTTCGAGGGCTCGCAGGATTACGACCTGGCTTTGCGCTGCAGCGAAAAGCTTTCCCGAGAACAGATCATTCATATCAGCCGCGTGCTCTATCACTGGCGCATTCACGCCGGCAGCACCGCCATGGCGACCGATGAAAAACCCTATGCCGCCCTGGCTGGCGTAAAAGCCCTGGACGAACACCTGCAACGTACCGGGCGCGCTGGCTGGACCGAGTTGCTGCCCATCGGGATGTACCGCGTGCATTACCGGTTGCCGAAGCACAACCCTCTGGTCAGCCTGATCATTCCGACCCGCAACGCTGGCTCACTGGTCAAACAATGCATCGACAGCATCCAGAACCTGACCCACTACGGCCCGTATGAAATCATCGTGGTGGATAACGGCTCCGACGACAGCGAATCCCTGGCGTATTTCGAGCACCTCAGCGAACAGCCGAACATCATGGTGCTCAGGGATGACGGCCCTTTCAATTATTCCGCGCTGAACAATCAGGCCGTCAGGCTGGCACGCGGTGAACTGGTGGGTTTGATCAATAACGATATCGAAGTCATCAGCCCCGAATGGCTGGATGAAATGGTCGCCCTGGCCTTGCAGCCGGAGGTCGGAGCAGTGGGCGCGCGGTTATGGTTTCCCGATGACCGGCTGCAGCATGGCGGCGTCATTCTGGGCATTGGCGGTATAGCCAATCACTCGCATAAATTCCTGCCCCGAGGTGAACATGGTTATTTCGGGCGTGCCGTATTGATTCAGGAATTCTCGGCGGTGACGGCGGCCTGCCTGGTTATTCGCAAATCCATCTTCGAGCAGGTCAACGGCCTTGATGAGACGAACCTGAAGGTAGCCTTCAACGACGTCGATTTCTGCCTGCGGGTCAAAGAGGCCGGGTACATGAACCTGTGGACCCCTTTTGCCGAGCTGTACCATCACGAATCGGCAACCCGTGGCTTTGAAGACTCCCCGCAAAAGCAGGCGCGTTTCAGCCAGGAAGTGGCTTACATGCACACACGCTGGCCGGAGATAGAAACCGATCCTGCCTACAACCCGAACCTGACACTGGAGCAACTGGACTTCAGCCTGGCCTGGCCTCCACGCCAGGAAGAGTGATCAGTACAAATCCCGGACGAATGCTGTACAGGAACAGCGACAGAAAAAACCAGCCGAGCATGACCGGGTCGAGCAGGTCACCGTTCTGACGAAACGTCTGCGCCGTCATCTTGAAGAGGTACCTGGCCGATGGAGATTCCCAGCACACAGGCCAGCGCCGCGAGATAGATCGCCATGCTAGAGCTCCCGGGCGAGGTCGCAATACCGGTGCGCAGGGAAAGCCCCCAATGAAAGATCCCGAAGACAGTACCGAATATCAGCAGAAGCAAACCGAGGGGAAGTTTAAAGGACGCCAGTGACATATCCCGCAAGTAGTAGTTGTAGAACAGGCGCTTGAACATATTGCACAGGTGTTTGCCAATGAACTCGCCCAGAATCGCGAGACCTTGAGGTTACTGACTTCATCACCATATCGGGCACTCATTGGAATATCCACCACCACGGCGCGCAGAGTGCCAAGACGAAACAGGATGTCGGTTTTGACGAAGTAACGCGGGCTGATCTTGTTCATCGGAAAGTGCCGGGCAACATCACTGTGAATAGCGGTATACCCGTTGGTCTGATCGAAAAATTCCCAATATCCCGATGAAAGTTTATTCATCAGGGACAGTGTGGTGTTACCAAAAATACGCAGGCCGGGCAGGCGGGATATTTCTTCCAGATTGAAGAAGCGATTGCCCTTGGTATAGTCCGCCTCGCCACTCTGTATCGGCGCGATGAAGCCGGGAATCAACGCCGGATCCATATGCCCGTCGCCGTCCACCTTGACCGTGCCTCCGACGCCCAGATTGACGGGGTTGAATATCACCCTGACCCGCCGATCCGTACAGTGCTGTTCGACTTCATGGCCGGAGCTCTGGGGGCAACAATCATCCACTGCATAAATCCGGCTGACGCTTTCACCCACTCCGGCGATAACATCCAGTATGTGGTCTTTTACCTTGAAGCTTGGGATAACGACAGCAGTCCTGAGCACAGGAGTAATGAGATCGTGAGTCGTCATGAAGTTTGCCTGAGCGTCGCAGAAGGGTTATCGGACACGGCTGATGCGCTACAGTAAAGTTCAGCAGCCCGAAGAATTCCATCTCAATGACTGCGCCATGAAAGTTGCAGGGTTAATTAACAGTTTCATGAAATACTGTTAACTTTACTGACAGTAACGAACGTGTTACTGACGCATGCTTTTATCTACTTCTCGGTATTTAACTTCCCACTGGTACAGCTGATCACACCCATGAATACACCCGCTGAAATCGACATTTCAGGACTCAGGTGTTACGACAAGATCGTCGATGATGTGACCTATAGCGTTCCACGCGGTATCACTCGTGAAACACGAGGTCGGGTCTGGATCGTTCGCGTCCTGAAAAATAAAAAGATACTGGTCTCGGCACGCTTCACCGATTTGCGGTTTGGCGGAACACGGCGTGCCCTGGATGCTGCAATCATTCACCTGATCCACAGTGGCTATGCCTGGATGCGGGACGACGTCCTGCAACTGAGCGAAAGTGCTACGGCGCATTGGCGCAAGCGAAGTGGGGCCGGCCTGTGTGCCGTCGCCTATGTTCCGAAAAAGGGGCCGGGCCGTGGCGAAACCTTTTTCCTGTCCACTTACAAGCGGGTTGCCAGTGGCCGGGGCATGGGGAAACTTCGCTCCAAGCTGGTCGAAGTGCTGGAAAATGCCTATGAAGTGGAAGAGGGCGTTGCCGTCATACCTTATTCCGCTCAGAAAAAGATTCGTCAGGAAGTCGATCAGTTATTCGAGAGCGAGAAATTCCAGGCCTTTCTCGAAGCCGGAAGACGCAAGGCCGACCAGATAGCCGTCAACCAGTACGTTGAAACCATCAACCGGCTCAACTGAAAAGCCCCGGGACCCGTAAGTCCCGGGCTCTGCCTGTCAGACCCGGAAGCGGCTGACCATCGTCTGCAACTGAACGCCCAGACGCGCCAGCTCGACACTGGAAGCGGCGGTTTCCTCACTGGCGGAAGCCGTCTGCTCGGACACATCGCGCACATTGATGATGCTGCGGGTGATTTCCTCGGCCACGGCATTCTGCTGTTCGGCGGCCGCCGCAATCTGCTGGTTCATGGCCTGGATCGTGGAGACGGTCTGGGTAATGCTACCCAATGATGCACCCGCCTTGCGGCTGAGCGTGACGCTGTTGGCCGTCAGCTCGCGGCTGTTGAGCATGATGCTAGACACCTGACGAGTACCGTTCTGCAGGCCGGCCACCAGGCTCTCGATTTCCTCGGTGGACTGCTGGGTACGTTGTGCAAGACCGCGTACTTCATCAGCCACTACCGCAAACCCACGGCCTGCTTCACCGGCCCGCGCCGCCTCGATGGCCGCGTTGAGGGCCAGCAGGTTGGTCTGTTCGGCCACAGCCTTGATCACGTCCATGACCTTGCCGATCTTGTTGCTTTCCTGCTCCAGCTCGCTCATCGCTTCAGCCGAGCGTCCCACTTCCAAAGCCAAGCGTTCGATCTGAGCAATCGCTTCACCCACGACCCGGTCACCATCGAGGGCTTCGCGGTCGGCACTGGATGCAGCCTGGGAAGCCTGTTCGGCGTTTTGCGCCACTTCCTGGACGGTGGCCGACATTTCATTCATGGCCGTGGCCACCTGATCGGTTTCGACCTTCTGATTGTTGACCCCGGCACTGGTCTGCTCGGTCACTGCCGACAACTGCTCGGCAGCACTGGCAATCTGAGTCACGCCATCACGGATCCCGACAATCAGGTCGCGCAGGGTTGCGCTCATGCGTTGTACGCCCTGTTGCAGAACACCCAGCTCATCGCGGCGCGTCACAGCAATGTTGCGTGACAGATCGCCCGACGCGATACGCTCCACTTCAACCAGCGTGTCCTGCAAGGGACTGGTGATCTGGCGGGTGATAATCAGCGCCGCCAGAATGCCCAGAACCAGAGCCAGCACGGTGCCGCCGATCTGCATGTTGCGGGCATGGGCGCTGTCTTCAGCACCACGAACAGCCTGGAGTTGATACAGCGCTTCGCTGACCTTGGCCATCTCCACACCTTGTGCGGTGTTTTCCTTGCGAGCCGTTCCGATCGCCGTATTCGCCGCCTTGAAGTTATCCACAGCCTGGCGATAGCTGACAATTGAGCTTTCCAGTTGCTTGAATTCGTCACCATAGCTGCCATTGAAAGCAGCCCTGAGAGGCTCCATGCCTTGCAGGGCCGTCTCGAGCTGGCGGTAGGCGTTCTTTTCCGTGGTTTCGTTGGGGTTGCCGGTGTAGCCACGCACTTCATAGCGAATCAGGGCCAGGTTTTCCTTGGCTTTCATAATCGCTTGATAGCGCCCGAAACGTCGCTCGTCATCCGGCGACATGGCGAGCACGTCGTCGATGATCCTGCCGATGATTTCTGCACCTTTGACGGCGTGGACACCCATGGTTTTACGTAACGCAGCATCGGAGCGGTAAGCCTCACGCATCCGGTCATACGACTGCTGGTAGTCGGCGGTAAGTTTGCCCATCTCCTGGAGCTTTTCCTGATTACCCGGATAGGTAAAAAGCCCCAGCAGTGTGTTGTGCTTTTCCTTGAGATGGTTGAGAAGGCCCTGAGCGACATCACCCATCTTTTCATCGCCGTTCTCGGTCACGTATTGCAAACGCCTCAGGCGTAGCTCACTCATGTCGGCGTTGAGGCCCATGATGTCGGCAACACGATCGCTACGCTCGATCAGGCTACCCAGGCCACTCCAGCCCGTCAGAGCCATGAGGCACGTCAAGACGAGCACCGCACCAAAGCCCAATGCCAGTTTCAATTTCACACTGATATTCGCAAACCATGTATTCATGACATTCCTTCGATTTCCTGAACGCTCGCACGGGCGCTTTGAACCGCGACCTGTTGTCCAGTGAGTGGGCGGATCGAACCAGCAAATTGATACAGATGATTACATGAATAACAGAAAGGATGGCTACAGGCCATTTATAAGTGCGCAAATTTTCATTCACACAGGCGGGCGCAAAAGCTTGAGATAGAGAGGCTGGCGCCAGAAAGAACTGAGCCCGGCAAAGGCCGGGCTCAAGAGTGAGGCGGGATGTATCAGACGCGGAAGTGGCTGACCATCATCTGCAACTGGCCACCCAGACGGGCCAGCTCGACGCTGGAAGCAGCGGTTTCTTCACTGGCCGAAGCGGTCTGCTCGGAAACGTCACGCACGTTGATGATGCTGCGGCTGATTTCCTCGGCCACAGCGCTTTGCTCTTCGGCAGCAGCGGCGATCTGCTGGTTCATGGCCTGAATGTTGGAGACAGTCTGGGTGATATTGCCCAGCGATGCGCCCGCCTTGCGGCTGAGGGTAACGCTGTTGGCTGTCAGCTCGCGGCTGCTGAGCATGATGTTCGACACCTGACGGGTGCCGTTCTGCAGACCGGCCACCAGCGTCTCGATTTCCTCGGTGGATTGCTGGGTACGTTGCGCCAGGCCACGCACCTCGTCGGCCACCACCGCAAAACCACGACCGGCTTCACCCGCACGTGCCGCCTCAATGGCCGCGTTGAGGGCCAGCAGGTTAGTCTGCTCGGCCACGGCCTTGATCACGTCCATGACCTTGCCGATCTTGTCGCTTTCCTGCTCCAGCTCGCTCATGGCATCAGCCGAACGACCCACTTCAGTGGCCAGACGCTCGATCTGCGCAATGGCCTCGCCTACCACCTTGTCGCCGTCGCGAGCTTCGCGGTCGGCATTGGAAGCCGCTTGCGAAGCCTGTTCGGCGTTGCGGGCAACTTCCTGAACAGTGGCCGACATTTCATGCATGGCAGTAGCCACCTGATCGGTCTCCACTTTCTGGCTGTTGACCCCGGCGCTGGTCTGTTCGGTCACAGCCGACAGCTCTTCGGCAGCGCTGGCAATTTGGGCCACACCGTCGCGAATCCCGGTAATCAGTGTGCGCAGAGTCGTACCCATGCGCTGGATGCCTTGTTGCAGCACGCCCAGCTCGTCTTGGCGGGTCACCACGATGGTCTGCGACAGATCGCCCGAAGCGATGCGGTCTACAACGGCCATGGTTTCCTGCAGAGGACGGGTGATCTGACGGGTAATAAGCACCGCAGCCAGAATGCCCAGCAACAGCGCCAGCACCGTGCAGCCAATCTGCATGTTGCGAGCCTGTTCACTCTCCATATCACGACGATCCAGCTGAATCTGATACATGTCTTCGCTGATCTTGACGATGTCCTGGCCTTGTACGGTCATTTCCTTACGGGCTTGAGCGATATCGACATTGGCCGTCTTGAAGCCCTGAAGCGCGGTGCGATAGTTGCCCAGTGCCGTTTCCAGCTGCTTCAGAATATCGCCGTGTGTGTCGCTGAAAGTGGCTTTGAGCGCATTCAGGCCCTTGATGGCGTCGTCCAGCTGGGCGACGGCTTTCTGTTCGTTTTCAGGTGTGATGTCGGCGGCATAGCCACGGACTTCGTACCGCACCTGCATCATGTCTTCCTTGGTCGTGACGACGCTTTCATACTGGCTGAAACGGGTTTCATCAGCAGGATCCAGATTTTTGACATCCGCCAGGATCTGCTCGATCAGGGCCGCGCCCTTGACCGCATGCACGCCCATTTCCGTACGCATGGCGATGCTGGTCCTGTAACCATTGCGCATGTTGTTCAGGGATTTCTGATAATCGCTGATCACGGCACCCAGCTTTTCGAGCAGCCTGACGTTTTCAGGGCTCTTGAAGCTCTTGAGCAGTTTTTCCTGATAGTTCTTGAAACCATCCAGGGAAACCTGAACGGTTTCGGCGACCTTTTCGTCACCGTTAGCCACCATGTATTGCAGGCGCGTCACACGCAGCTTGGTCAGCTGGGAATTGAGCGAAGTGATGTCGCTCATCCAGTTGCTGCGCGCGATCAGCCCGCTGAGGCTGGTCCAGCCCGTCAAGGCAAGAATGGCAGTAAAAACAAGTACCAGACCGAACCCGAGGGCCAGTTTCATATTTACGCTGATGTTGGCAAACCAGCTATTCATCGACTTTCTCCGGGATCGTCATGTTTTAAATTATGGCCGCTGGTAGGTTGTTCTTTTAGGCCGCAGCAAGGGAAATACGTAATGACACTATCGGCAGATCACAGCCCGACTGAAATAAAAAGTCGATAAAAGTTGAAAAATATTCGCCAGGCTTTCACGAAGCTTTCATTCGCTCAAGACCACGGTTATAAAGGCATCCAGAGTATGGCGCTCGTCATACCCTGTCATAAAAAAGACGTCAAAAATCTGCGTATAATGGATCCAAAAAGTCCACCATTAGCACGTGCATATATAGTACTTTAGGCATAGCGATATAGAACGCCTCTATAAAAATAAACGACCCGAACATCCAACCTATTGTTTCTGCCGAGATTTATAGTAATGAGCTTGAAGTTCCGTCATAAAATTCTGTTAGCAGCATCGGGTGTCGTGGTATTGGCATTCGCATTGTTCACGCTTTATAACGATTACCTGCAACGCACGACTATTCGTCAGAATCTCGAGACGTCGGTAGGACAGGCCGGGGAATTGACCGCCAGCAGTGTTCAGAACTGGCTGAGCGGACGCATTCTTGTTCTGGAAAACCTCGCTCAGGACGTTGCCTTCCAGGGTGTAGGGACAGACCTGAGTGGTCTGGTGTCCCAGTCCTCGCTGGTCTCCACTTTCCAGTTCACGTACGTCGGTGACAGCAAGGGCGCGTTTACCCAGCGTCCAAATGTCGAAATGCCGGCCGGCTACGACCCACGTCAACGGCCCTGGTACAAATCCACCATCGACGCTGGCAAAAGCATCCTGAGCGCGCCGTACCTCGCTTCGGTAGGCGGCCTGGTGGTGACTATCGCCAGTCCGATCAAGTCAGGCGGTCAGGTTTCCGGCGTGGCCGGTGGCGACTTGAGCCTCGATACACTGGTCAAGATCATCAACTCCGTTGAGTTCGGCGGTATCGGCTACGCCTTCCTGGTGAGCGGCGACGGTCAGGTCATCGTCAGCCCGGACAAGGATCAGGTCCTCAAGAACCTCAAGGACATTTATCCAGGCCAGACCCTGACCCTGGACAAGCGCCTGCGTGAAGTGACCCTCAATGGGCAAGAGCGCATCCTGTCCTTCACCCCGATCACCGGCCTGCCGTCGGCCGACTGGTATATCGGCTTGAGCATCGACAGAAACAAGGCCTATGCCCCCCTGAGCCAGTTCCGCAGTTCTGCGCTGGTCGCCGTGCTGATTGCCGTGGCCGTGATTGCCTTGCTGCTGAGCCTGCTGATCAGTGCGTTGATGCGTCCACTGACCGACATGGGTCGTGCAATGGAAGATATCGCCCAGGGTGAAGGCGACCTGACCCGTCGCCTGAACATTCAGGGCCAGGATGAATTCGCCCAGCTTGGCGGCGCCTTCAACCAGTTTGTCGAGCGCGTCCATGCCTCGATTGCCGAAGTGTCGTCGGCAACGGTTCAGGTGCACGACCTGTCGCGACGTGTGGTGGAATCCTCCAACGCCTCGATCACAGGCTTCGACGAACAAAGCGCCCGTACCAACAGCGTTGCCGCCGCGATCAACGAACTGGGTGCTGCCACCCAGGAAATTGCCCGTAACGCCTCCGACGCCTCTA
This sequence comes from Pseudomonas cichorii, assembly GCF_018343775.1. NCBI lineage: Bacteria > Pseudomonadati > Pseudomonadota > Gammaproteobacteria > Pseudomonadales > Pseudomonadaceae > Pseudomonas > Pseudomonas cichorii. The sequence goes on along the minus strand of NZ_CP074349.1, from coordinate 121,239 downwards.
TCCAGGCCAGCGAAGCCCGTGAGCAGGCCGAAGACGGCCGCATCGTGGTAGAAAAGACCATAAGCTCCATGAGCGAGCTGTCGAGCAAGATCAGCGACTCCTGCTCCAGGATCGAAACCCTCAATGCAAGCACCGACAACATCGGGCACATTCTGGACGTCATCAAAGGCATCTCGCAGCAGACCAACCTGCTGGCGCTCAACGCAGCCATCGAGGCAGCACGTGCCGGCGATGCGGGCCGCGGCTTTGCCGTGGTAGCCGATGAGGTGCGCAACCTGGCGCATCGCACCCAGGTGTCTGCCGATGAAATCCACAAAATGATCGGCGAGCTGCAAAGCGGTTCGCAGCAGGCGGTCGTGAACATGAACGAGAGCCAGACCTCCAGCCAGGACAGCGTGGAAGTGGCGAATCAGGCAGGCAACCGTCTGCGCGACGTTACCCGGCGCATTGGCGAAATCGACGGCATGAACCAGTCAGTCGCTGCGGCCACTGAAGAGCAGACCGCCGTGGTGGAAACCTTGAACGTAGATATCAACCAGATCAACAGCCTCAATCAACAGGGCGTTGCCAACCTCAATGAAACCCTCAAGGACTGTGCGGCGCTGTCGCAACAGGCAGGACGTTTGAAGCAACTGGTGGACAGCTTCAAGATCTGATGAAGCCAGCCACGTCAGCCGTTTCCTGCGCAGGAAACGGCTGACGGGTTTCGTGCAGGATCGTTACTTCAGCGCACGCCAGGTGAACGGATAGCGGTAGTCCCGGCCGTCATTGGCCTTGATCCCCGCAATGACCGTCAACACCATCGCACCGATACAGACCAGTGCCAGCAGCGGAATCCCGATGACCACCACGAACAGCAGCATGCTGACAATGGAGGCAATCGAAACCGTGATCTGGAAGTTCAGCGCTTCCTTGCCCTGAGAATCCAGAAACGAATCAGCGTCCTTCTTGAGCTGCCAGATAATCAGCGGCCCGAGCAGATTGCCGAACGGGAAGATCAACCCGAAGAAAGCCGACAGATGACAGAACATCGCCCATTGACGCACTTCACGAGCAGGTTTGGAAAACTGGCTGTCACTCATTTGCGGCTCCTCGTTACTGCACGATTCAGTCGGCCAGTGCGGCACGCTGCAATTCAAACAACTCTGTCATGCCTTTCTGAGCCAGCGCCAGCATTGCATTCAACTCTTCTGGCTGGAATGGCGCGCCTTCGGCAGTACCCTGCACTTCGATGAAACCACCGGCGCTGGTCATGACCACATTGAGGTCAGTCTCGGCAGCGGAATCTTCCAGGTAATCCAGGTCGAGCACTGGCTCGCCTTGATACATACCAACGGAAACGGCAGCGATCATCTGCTTGAGCGGATCACCGCCCTTGAGGCCGCCGCGCTTCTTGATCACTTTCAGGGCATCGGCCAAGGCAACCATGGAGCCGGTGATGGAGGCAGTGCGCGTACCGCCATCGGCCTGGATCACGTCACAGTCGACGTAGAGGGTCACGTCGCCCAGCTTGGACATGTCCAGAGCAGCACGCAGCGAACGACCGATCAGACGCTGGATTTCCAGAGTGCGGCCGCCTTGTTTGCCGCGGCTGGCTTCGCGCTGGTTACGCTCACCGGTTGCACGCGGCAGCATGCCGTACTCGGCAGTCAGCCAACCCTGGCCCTGACCTTTCAGAAAGCGTGGTACGCCATTTTCGACGCTGACCGTGCAGATCACCTTGGTGTCACCGAACTCCACCAGCACAGAACCTTCGGCGTGCTTCGTGTAATTGCGGGTGATGCGGACCTGACGGAGCTGATCGGCAGAGCGACCACTTGGACGTTTCATCTGGAATACCTGTACTGGGACGGAAAACTGCCGAGCATTATAGAGGTCACAACCAAGGCTGGGCACATCTAAAAGTCGCAATACCGATACCGAATGGTTCAAAGGCTCTGGAACCGGGTTCTCCAGCACGAAGCGACGAAAAGGATAATGCCTTGCAATGCTTGTCACACTCGCGGATTGGGAGCCTGCGCCGCACTGCGCTACAATCCTGCGCCTTTGCAACCTGTCGGCTTTCACGACTTCCATGACTGCAGCGCGGCCGCGTTCATGGACCGAATACAAGAGGTACTTCCATGGTGCACAGCATGACGGCCTTTGCCCGCGTCGAACAGGCAGGCACTCAAGGCACATTGAGTTGGGAACTACGCTCGGTCAATCATCGCTACCTCGAGCCTCATCTGCGTCTGCCGGAATCCTTCCGGGACCTGGAGGGCGCGATTCGCGAAGCGCTGCGCCAGGGTCTGTCCCGTGGCAAGGTCGAGTGCACCCTGCGCTTCGTCGAGGAAACCGCCGGCAAACCGCTGCAGGTGGATCGCGAGCGTGCAAAACAACTGATTGCCGCCGCTGAAGCCGTCGCGGGCCTGATCAAGCAGCCCGCCGCCCTGAATCCTCTGGAAGTCCTGGCCTGGCCCGGCGTGCTCGTGGCCGATGCCACTGACCCGCAGGCCCTCAACAGCGCAGCCCTTGAGCTGTTCAACGAAGCCCTGACCGAACTGAAGAACGGTCGCGGTCGCGAAGGCGCGGATCTGGCCAGACTGCTCGATGAGCGCCTGACGTCCATCACTCAGGAAGTCGCCACCCTGCGCACGCTGGTGCCACAGATGCTGGCCACCCAGCGGCAGAAAATCACGGACCGCTTTGCCGACATGAAGGCCGAGCTGGACCCTCAGCGCCTGGAACAGGAAATGGTTCTGCTGGCGCAGAAAAGCGATGTCGCGGAAGAGCTCGATCGCCTGAGCACACACGTCACGGAAGTGCGTCGCGTGCTCAAGACCGGCGGACAGGCAGGCCGTCGCCTGGACTTCCTGATGCAGGAGCTCAACCGCGAAGCCAACACACTAGGCTCCAAGGCCTTCGACCCACGCAGTACCCAAGCCGCCGTCAACCTCAAGGTTTTGATCGAGCAGATGCGTGAACAAGTGCAGAACATTGAGTAAGGCTGAACCTGACATGACCCACAGTACCGGTACCCTGTACATCGTTTCCGCCCCGTCCGGCGCAGGCAAGACCAGCCTGGTCAAGGCACTGATCGACGACTCGGAAAAAAACTCCGGGCAACAGATCCGCGTTTCGGTGTCCCACACCACCCGCGCCATGCGCCCCGGTGAAGTCGATGGCGTGAACTACCACTTCGTCGATCGCGCCGAATTCCAGCGCATGATCGAACACGGTGACTTCCTTGAGCAGGCAGAAGTTTTCGGCAACCTCTACGGTACGTCGCAAAGCCATCTGCAGCAGACCCTGGACGAAGGCCACGACCTGATTCTGGAAATCGACTGGCAGGGCGCCCAACAGGTTCGCAAGCAGATGCCCCATGCGCGTTCGATCTTCATTCTGCCGCCAACCCAGCAGGCCTTGCGCCAGCGCCTGACCAACCGAGGCCAGGACAGCGACGAGATCATCGACGCCCGCATGCGCGAAGCGGTCAGCGAAATGAGCCATTACAAGGAATATGAGTCGATCGTGATCAACGATGACTTCGCCCATGCACTGGAAGACCTGAAAGCCATTTTCCGCGCCAACCGGCTCAGCCTGGAGCATCAGGAAGAGAAATACAGTCAGTTATTCAATGAGTTACTGGCCTGAACCGCCCTTGCGGGCAAGCTCTGACGCCTGCCCGCAACGCTCACCCTTCGGCGTGCCGCTTGAAGCTTGTGGCTAACCGCTTGTAAACTACCGAGTCCGCTCGCCCATCCGGGCACCGCGCATACGCATTTGCTACGAGGAATACCCATGGCCCGCGTGACTGTTGAAGACTGCCTGGAACACGTCGATAACCGCTTCGAGCTGGTCATGCTCGCTACCAAGCGTTCGCGTCAGCTCGCTACTGGCGGCAAGGAACCCAAGCTGGCTTGGGAAAACGACAAGCCTACCGTCGTTGCCCTGCGTGAAATCGCAGCTGGCCTGATGGATTACGCTGTCATCGCAGAAGCCGAAATCGTTGAAGATGAACCATTGTTCGCAGCGTTCGAGGACGAGTCCAGCGAGGCCGTCTAAGCCTATGCCGGGGCGATGTGGTTCGACGCAGTGTAAAAGCCACGCGCAAGGAGTAACGCCTTGCCGAGCATAGACGCACTCGCCGACCGCCTTTCGGCCTATCTTGGCAAGGACCAGGTCAATCTGGTCCGCCGAGCGTATTACTACGCCGAACAAGCCCACGACGGCCAGCGCCGTCGCAGTGGCGAAGCTTATGTAACGCACCCGCTTGCGGTCGCAAGCATTCTCGCCGACATGCACATGGACCATCAGAGCCTGATGGCTGCGATGCTGCATGACGTGATCGAAGACACCGGTATCGCCAAGGAAGCACTCAGCCTCCAGTTTGGCGAAACCGTGGCCGAACTCGTCGACGGGGTCAGCAAGCTGACCCAGATGAACTTCGAGACCAAGGCCGAAGCCCAGGCTGAAAACTTCCAGAAAATGGCCATGGCCATGGCACGCGATATTCGCGTGATCCTGGTCAAGCTCGCCGATCGTCTGCACAACATGCGCACGCTGGAAGTCCTGTCCGGTGAGAAGCGCCGCCGCATCGCCAAGGAAACCCTCGAAATCTATGCGCCCATCGCCAACCGGTTGGGCATGCACAGCGTTCGCATCGAATTCGAGGACCTGGGTTTCAAGGCCATGTACCCCATGCGTTCTTCGCGCATCCATCAGGCGGTCAAGCGCGCCCGTGGCAATCGCAAGGAACTGGTCAACAAGATCGAAGAGTCCCTGAGCCATTGCCTGGCCGTGGACGGAATCGAAGGCGAAGTCAGCGGACGGCAGAAACACCTCTATGGCATCTACAAGAAGATGCGCGGCAAGCGTCGCGCCTTCAACGAGATCATGGATGTCTACGCCTTCCGCATCATCGTCGACAAGGTAGACACCTGCTATCGCGTGCTGGGCGCTGTACACAATCTGTACAAGCCGCTGCCCGGTCGCTTCAAGGATTACATCGCGATCCCCAAGGCCAACGGCTATCAGTCGTTGCACACCACTCTGTTCGGCATGCATGGCGTGCCCATCGAAATCCAGATCCGCACCCGCGAAATGGAAGAGATGGCCAACAACGGGATTGCCGCGCACTGGCTGTACAAATCCACCGACGACGAGCAGCCAAAGGGCACCCACGCCCGCGCCCGTCAGTGGGTCAAGGGTGTACTGGAGATGCAGCAACGCGCTGGCAACTCCCTGGAATTCATCGAAAGCGTGAAGATCGACCTGTTCCCGGACGAAGTCTACGTCTTCACGCCAAAAGGCCGGATCATGGAGCTGCCCAAAGGCTCCACGGCAGTGGACTTCGCCTATGCGGTCCACACCGATGTCGGCAACAGTTGCATCGCCTGCCGGATCAACCGTCGGCTGGCGCCGCTTTCCGAACCGCTGCAAAGCGGCTCGACCGTCGAAATCGTCAGCGCACCGGGCGCACGCCCGAATCCGGCATGGCTGAACTTCGTGGTCACCGGCAAGGCCCGCACCCATATCCGCCATGCGCTGAAACTGCAACGCCGCTCCGAGTCCATCAGCCTGGGCGAACGCCTGCTGAACAAGGTGCTCAACGGCTTCGAGAGCACCCTGGACAAGATCGCTCCCGAGCGCATCCAGCTGGCGCTGAACGAATACCGCGTCGAAGTGCTGGAAGACCTGCTCGAAGACATCGGCCTGGGCAATCGCATGGCTTATGTGGTCGCCCGCCGCCTGCTGGGCGAAGGCGAACAGTTGCCAAGCCCTGAAGGCCCGCTGGCGATTCGCGGCACCGAAGGCCTGGTACTCAGTTACGCCAAGTGCTGCACACCAATCCCCGGCGACCCGATTGTCGGCCACCTGTCCGCAGGCAAGGGCATGGTCGTGCACCTGGACAACTGCCGCAATATCAGCGAAATCCGCCACAACGCGGAAAAATGCATCCAGCTGTCCTGGGCCAAGGATGTCACTGGCGAGTTCAATGTCGAGCTGCGCGTGGAGCTGGAACACCAGCGCGGCCTGATTGCCCTGCTGGCCAGCAGCGTCAACGCCGCCGACGGCAATATCGAAAAGATCAGCATGGACGAGCGCGATGGTCGCATCAGCGTTGTCCAACTGGTCGTCAGCGTTCACGACCGCGTGCATCTGGCCCGCGTGATCAAGAAACTGCGCGCCCTGGCAGGAGTGACACGCATCACCCGCATGCGCGCCTAGCCACCCCATCATCAGGAGTTCTTCATGACCAAGACTGTCATCACCAGCGACAAGGCCCCTGCAGCCATCGGCCCTTACTCCCAGGCAATCAAGGCTGGCAATACCGTCTACATGTCCGGGCAAATCCCTCTGGACCCCAAGAGCATGGAACTGGTCGAAGGCATCGAAGCCCAGATCGTTCAGGTCTTCGAGAACCTCAAGTCTGTCGCTGAAGCAGCCGGTGGCTCCTTCAAGGACATCGTCAAGCTGAACATCTTCCTGACCGACCTGGGCAACTTCGCCAAGGTCAACGAGATCATGGGCAAATACTTCGAGCAGCCTTATCCGGCCCGCGCCGCCATTGGCGTTGCCGCACTGCCACGTGGCGCCCAGGTAGAAATGGACGCGATTCTCGTCATCGAATAAATCATCCCGGCGGAGCGCCAGCCGCTCCGCTCCCTGCAAAGGAAGGACTCCGCTATGCGCTCCGCGCTCGCCATCTCACTGCTGGCCGCCCTCCTGACTGGCTGCGCCAGCCATGCCGACCGCAACCCCGACGGTACCTGGATCAACCAGAGCGCCATCGACGCTGCCGTAAAAGGCGGCAACCTGCGCGAAGCCCTGCTTGCCAACGGTCCAAACCTGGAATGGCAGGTCAACACCCAGGCCAATCAGGCCATCTATTCCAACGGTTTCGAGCTCGGCGAAGGCAAGATCTCCAGCGCAGCCGACGGCAAGCTGAACGTCAATTTCTACGGCAGCTTCTCTGAAAACCTGAGCATCAAGGGCGACCACCTTGTTCAGGCCGCCAGCGAATCCGGCCCGGAACAACATTTCGAGAAGCCGAAAAACCCGGCTCCGGAAGGCGCGCCATCAGGTAGCAGCTTTGAAAGAGCTCTGTATGGTGCCTACATGGGCGGCAAATGGACCATCGTCAGCGGCGACGGTCAGGGCAGCGTCGTGCAGTTCATGCCGGACGGCAGCGTGCAGGGCCTTCCGGAAAACGATCGTTACGCCCTGTGCCTGGCGGGCGATTGTGCAGCCATGAGCGGCGAATACGACAGCATGTGGCTGGAAAAGAACGAGCAGGGCAGCCCGTGGATATTTGCCCGCAAAGGCAAGCAACTGGAAATCTTCCAGGCCCTCAACGCGGCTGGCGCAGGCGAGATGCCTCAACTGCGTCCAGGCGAGCGTCGCTGGCTGCTTGAGCAGCAGTGATGCATCCGTGAAGACAGGCCCGACCATCAGGATGGCCGGGCCTGCTTCTCACTACCCCAGCAACGCTGCATACCCCGCACGATAATCCGCATACTCCGGCGCCCAACCCAGCGCCCGCGCCCTGGCATTACTGCATCGCTTGCTGCCTACCCGCTGCACACTCACATCTTCGGACCATTCGGTCACGCCCAGGTATTCGCGGATCCAGGCCACCACATCGCCAAGCGCCGCCGGGTCGTCATCGACACCCAGGTAGCAATCCTCCAGCGCCACACCTTTTGCATCGGCTTCAAGCAGAAAAGCCAGCAACCCCGCCGCATCGTCCGCATGAATACGGTTGGCATAGACCGGCGGATCGACACGCACGCTATGGCCCTGACGCACGCGATTGGAGAGGTCGTTGCGACCAGGTCCGTAAATCCCCGTCAGGCGCACCACCGTAGCGGGCCAACCGCTGCCGAGGGCAACCTGTTCGGCTTCCAGCATCACCGTGCCGGTATAGCCTGACGGCTCGGTTGCGGAGGTTTCATCGACCCACTCACCCTGTTGCTGCCCGTAGACACCGCTGCTGGAGACAAAGAACACCCGCCTGGGTTGCTGGCCGTGCTGCTTCATCCAGCTCAAGACATGGGAAAGACCTTCGACGTAGGCACGTCGATAACCGTATTCGTCCCTTTGCGTGGGTGTGGCGCAATACACCAGATAATCGATGGACTCTGTCGGCCAGTCCTGTGGCTCCAGCCAGTCGAACAAGTCGCCTTTCACCGGAATCACGCCTTCGGGCAACTGTGACGTATCACGTCGCAAGCCATGGATCCGCCACTGGAGAGGCAGCAACCGGGTGGCAAGACGACAACCTATATCGCCACAACCAGCGATCAGAAGAGAAGGAGCGGACACCTTGTACCTCCACATAACGACGGATGAATCCGAAAAATAATCAGGAATAAGAGCGCCTGATGTTATTTATTGAAAAAAAGATACATTATTACTTCTGCTAACAAGAACGATTTGCAATAATACCCGTCCATTTGTCCACGCACTTTCGTCGAGCCGCTAGAACGACGTCCCGGGACAATCATTATTTCCATTTCAGGTCAGGCCAGCATGACACGTATTCAATCACCCGCTTCGCCAACCAAGCTACCTCGCCTGCCACGTGCATGGCGTGGTGTGGCTGCCCTTGTGTTGAGCCTGATGCTCGCACCTGTCGCTCTCGCTGACCAGTCGGCCCCGGCCACTCCGGCACCACAAGCGGCTGCCGCAGCTCCAGCCACCGCACCTGCTGCCCAGCCTGAAGCCGTTGCGCCTGCCGATACTCTGGAACCTGTCGCCGAAGAAGCCGGCCTGGGCATGGCTCACGACCTGTCGCCATGGGGCATGTACCAGAACGCCGATATCGTCGTAAAAGCCGTGATGATCGGCCTGGTCATCGCTTCGATCATCACTTGGACCATCTGGATCGCCAAAGGCTTCGAACTGCTGGGCGCCAAGCGTCGTCTGCGGGTTGAAATCGCCGGCCTGAAAAAGGCCCGTTCCCTGAGCGACGCCAGCCAGAGCGCCAACAAGGAGGGCACGCTGGCTCACTTGCTGGTCCATGACGCCCTGGAAGAAATGCGTCTTTCAGCCAACAGCCGCGAGCGCGAAGGTATCAAGGAACGTGTCAGCTTCCGTCTGGAACGTCTGGTCGCTGCCTGTGGCCGCAACATGAGCAACGGCACCGGCATGCTCGCCACCATCGGTTCGACCGCACCCTTCGTCGGTCTGTTCGGCACCGTGTGGGGCATCATGAACAGCTTTATCGGCATCGCCAAGACCCAGACCACCAACCTGGCCGTGGTTGCACCCGGCATCGCAGAAGCCCTGCTGGCAACTGCACTGGGTCTGGTTGCAGCCATTCCTGCGGTGGTGATCTACAACGTCTTCGCCCGCTCCATCGCTGGCTACAAGGCTCAGGTTTCCGACGCATCCGCTCAGGTTCTGCTGCTGGTCAGCCGCGACCTGGACCACCTGCCGGAAGCCGACCGCAACCAACAGCAACCGCACATGGTAAAGGTGGGCTAAGACGTGGGCCTGCATCTTAACGAAGGCGGCGACGATCTCGCCGAGAACCATGAAATCAACGTGACGCCGTTCATCGACGTCATGCTGGTACTGCTGATCATCTTCATGGTCGCGGCACCTCTGGCGACCGTGGACATCAAGGTCGATCTGCCAGCGTCCACCGCAACACCGCAACCTCGGCCCGAAAAGCCGATCTTCCTCAGCGTCAAGACTGACAAGAGCCTGTACCTGGGCGAAGAGAAAGTCGCTCGCGAGCAGATTGGCCAGGTACTGGATGCCAGGACCAAGGGCAAGAAAGACACCACCATCTTCTTCCAGGCCGACAAGGGCGTGGATTACGGCGATCTGATGGAAGTCATGAACACCCTGCGCGGTGCCGGCTACCTGAAAGTCGGTTTGGTTGGCCTTGAGACGGTTGGTAAAAAATGATCAGTACGCGCCAAACACTGACGCGCTATAGCGGTAGTCTGTTGTTGGTGCTGGCTGTGCATGCCATCGCGGTGATCGTCGCACTCCGCTGGCCGGCATCGCAGGCCATCGAGCTGCCGCCGGCCGCCATGATGGTCGAACTGGCACCTTTGCCCGAACTCGCACCGCCACCACCGCCGCAGGTCGTTCAGCCGCCGCAACCGCCAGCACCGGAAGAAGAAGTCCCGTTGCCGGATCTGGTCGAGGCGCCAAAGCCGGAAATCGCAGTTCCCAAGAAAGTGGAAAAGCCCAAGCCAAAACCGCAGCCGCCAAAGCCGCAGAAGAAGCCTGAGCCTCCACAGGAGAAACCTGCTGCCGAAAAACCGGTGGACACCCCGCCGACAACGGCTCCGCCCGAGAAATCGGCTGCACCACAGGCACCGCCCAGCCCGCCGTCTCCACCCAGCACGGCACTGCCAAGCTGGCAGAGCGACCTGCTACGGCACCTGAGCAAGTACAAGAAGTATCCCGAAGATGCCCGCCGTCGCGGCATGCAAGGGGTAGCCCGTCTGCGCTTCGTGGTCGATGCGGAAGGTAATGTCCTGTCCTACTCGATTGCCAGCACTTCAGGCAGTCCGGCGCTGGACCGAGCCACCATGGAGATGATCCGTCGTGCTCAACCCTTGCCAAAACCGCCAGCGGAAACCCTGAACAACGGCACGATCGAGATCCTGGCACCTTTCGTTTATTCCCTGGATAAACGCTGAATAACACTTTTGTTACTCATGAGTGCTTCTGATAACGTGCGTCTATCGATTGCACCCGCTATGCTGGGGCCGCAACTTCATGGACGCACGTTATGACCCTTACAGAATTGCGCTATATCGTCACGCTTGCTCAAGAGCAGCATTTCGGCCACGCCGCCGAACGCTGCCACGTCAGCCAGCCCACACTCTCGGTGGGCGTTAAAAAGCTCGAAGATGAACTGGGTGTGCTGATTTTCGAGCGCAGCAAGAGTGCTGTACGTCTGACGCCTGTCGGTGAAGGCATCGTTGCCCAGGCCCAAAAGGTGCTGGAGCAGGCACAAGGCATCCGCGAGCTGGCCCAGGCGGGCAAGAACCAACTGACGGCGCCGCTGAAAGTCGGCGCTATCTACACCGTCGGCCCGTATCTGTTTCCGCATCTGATTCCACAACTGCACCGGGTCGCCCCGCAGATGCCGTTGTACATCGAAGAAAACTTCACTCACGTCCTGCGCGACAAGCTGCGCAACGGTGAGCTGGACGCGGTCATCATCGCCTTGCCTTTCAACGAAGCCGATGTGCTGACCCTGCCACTCTACGACGAGCCCTTCTCGGTTCTGATGCCGGCCAACCATCCATGGACCCAGAAAACGTCCATCGATGCCTCGGCACTCAACGACAAGAGCCTGTTGCTGCTGGGCGAAGGTCACTGCTTCCGGGATCAGGTCCTGGAAGCCTGCCCGACGCTGACCAAAGGCGGCGAAGGCGCCCGGCATACGACCGTGGAATCCAGCTCGCTGGAAACCATTCGCCATATGGTCGCCTCAGGACTGGGTATCTCGATCCTGCCGCTGTCGGCAGTGGACAGCCACCATTACGCTCCTGGCGTCATCGAAGTTCGCCCGCTGACGGCCCCCGTACCTTTCCGTACGGTCGCCATCGCATGGCGCGCCAGTTTCCCAAGGCCCAAGGCAATCGAGATTCTTGCTGACTCCGTACGCCTGTGTTCAGTGGCTCGTCCAAAAACAGAAGCAAGCTAGGCAGAGAAAATGAGCGAGCTTTCCAAAGTCTCGGTCACGGCGCTCAAGGGCGTCGGCGAGGCCATGGCTGAAAAGCTGGCAAAGGTGGGCCTGGAAAACCTGCAGGATGTGCTGTTTCACCTGCCGCTGCGTTATCAGGACCGGACTCGCATCGTCCCTATCGGCGCGTTGCGTCCTGGCCAGGATGCGGTGATCGAAGGCGTGGTCAGCGGCGCCGATGTGGTCATGGGCAAGCGCCGCAGCCTGCTGGTGCGACTGGGTGACGGCACAGGCGTTGTCAGCCTGCGCTTTTACCACTTCAGCAACGCCCAGAAGGAAAGCATGAAGCGCGGGACTCATCTGCGCTGCTTTGGCGAAGCCAGACCCGGCGCTTCGGGCCTGGAAATCTACCACCCCGAATACCGGGCGCTGACCGGCGACGAACCCGCGCCTGTCGAGCAGACCCTCACACCGATCTATCCGACCACCGAAGGCCTGACCCAGCAACGCCTGCGTCAGCTCTGCCAGCAAAGCCTGGCGATGCTCGGCCCCAAAAGTCTGCCGGACTGGCTGCCCGAAGAGCTGGCACGTGACTACCAGTTGGCTCCGCTGGACGATGCGATTCGCTATCTGCATCATCCGCCCGCCGATGCCGACATCGAAGAACTCGCCCTGGGCCATCACTGGGCGCAACACCGTCTGGCGTTTGAAGAATTGCTGACCCATCAGCTTTCCCAGCAACGGCTGCGTGAAAGCCTGCGTGCGCAGCATGCACCGGCCTTGCCCCTGGCGAAGAAACTGCCCAGGCAGTTCCTGGCCAACCTGGGCTTTCCACCCACCGGCGCACAGCAGCGGGTCGGCAAGGAAGTGGCTTACGACCTCAGCCAGCCAGAGCCCATGCTGCGCCTGATTCAGGGCGATGTGGGCGCGGGCAAGACCGTCGTCGCTGCACTGGCAGCACTCCAGGCACTGGAAGCCGGTTATCAGGTTGCCTTGATGGCGCCGACCGAGATCCTCGCCGAACAGCACTACATCAACTTCCAGCGCTGGCTTGAACCGCTGGGCGTGGGCGTAGCCTGGCTGGCGGGCAAGCTCAAGGGCAAGGCCCGCGCCACGTCACTGGAACAGATCGCCAGCGGCACGCCCATGGTGGTGGGTACTCATGCACTGTTCCAGGATGAAGTGCAGTTCAAGAGTCTGGCGCTGGTCATCATCGACGAACAGCACCGCTTCGGCGTCCAGCAACGTCTGGCTCTGCGCAAGAAAGGCGTGGGCGGCATGATGTGTCCGCATCAGTTGATCATGACCGCGACCCCCATTCCGCGAACCCTGGCCATGAGCGCCTACGCCGACCTGGATACCTCGATCCTCGATGAACTGCCGCCTGGGCGAACACCGGTCAATACCGTGCTGGTAGCCGACAGCCGTCGCATCGAAGTCATCGAGCGAGTGCGCGCTGCCTGTGCAGAAGGTCGCCAGGCCTATTGGGTCTGCACACTGATCGAAGAATCCGAAGAACTGACCTGCAAGGCCGCCGAGACTTCGTTCGAAGAACTGAGCAGTGCGCTGGGAGAGTTGCGGGTCGGGCTGATTCACGGGCGCATGAAGCCTGCGGAAAAGGCCGCGATCATGGCCGAGTTCAAACAGGGTGCACTGCAATTGCTGGTAGCGACCACAGTCATCGAAGTCGGCGTCGATGTGCCCAACGCCAGCCTGATGATCATCGAAAACCCCGAGCGCCTCGGGCTTGCCCAGTTGCACCAGTTGCGCGGGCGTGTCGGACGCGGCAGTGCCGTCAGCCATTGCGTGCTGCTCTACCATCCGCCGCTTTCACAAGTCGGCCGTCAACGCCTGGGCATCATGCGTGAAACCAATGACGGGTTCGTCATCGCCGAAAAGGATCTGGAACTGCGTGGTCCGGGTGAAATGCTGGGAACCCGACAAACGGGCCTCCTGCAGTTCAAGGTGGCTGATCTGATGCGTGATGCCGATTTGCTACCTGCCGTGCGAGATGCGGCCCACGCGCTTTTGGAGCGCTGGCCACAGCATGTCAGCCCCTTGCTTGAGCGCTGGTTGAGACACGGTCAACAATACGGTCAGGTGTGACGCAGGCAACGCTTTGGGAAGCGCATGCGGCCCAAAACAAATAAGCTGGTTATACTGCCGACATTGTAGGAAAACGGACAAAGACCATGACAGAAGTTGCCCACGTCGATGACTCTCACCAAGCCCCGTCGGTAATCCGGCAACTGCTTGAAAAACTGGCCATCTCCTGTAACGAAGTCGTGGATGACACGAGCCTGCCGGCATCGCGTAAAGTCCAGGCCGTGCTGGTCGAAGACGCTGTTGGCGCGCTACTGATCCTGTTCCCGCAGAGCCAGTTGCTGGACCTCAACCGGATCACCGAGTTGACCGGTCGCCAGTTGGCAGCCGTTCCCCATGATCGCCTCCTGCGCATGCTCGCCAAGCACAACCTGCATGCCCTGCCGGGCTTGCCAGCCCTGACCAGTTCTCCCTGCCTGTATGACGATCGTCTGCTGCAGGAACCTGCGTTACTGATTGGCTCCGGAGAGCCGGGCGTTCTGCTGGAAATCAACAGCGAAGACTTCAGGGGCATGCTGAGCAAGGCCAGTGCAGCGCATTTTGGCGAACTGCTGAGCGGTATTCATCCAAACCTCGATCGTCCCGATGACGACCGCGAAGAAATCACCCAGGCCATGCATGCCTTCACGGCACGGCGCATCCAGCAACGCCTGGAAGCGACGCTGGAAATTCCACCGCTGGCCGGTACTGCGCAGAAGATCATCAAGCTGCGTGTCGACCCTGACGCAACCATCGATGACATTACCGGCGTGGTTGAAACCGACCCTGCGCTGGCCGCTCAGGTCGTGAGTTGGGCCGCTTCGCCCTACTACGCCTCGACAGGCAAGATTCGCTCGGTCGAAGACGCCATCGTCCGCGTGCTGGGTTTCGATCTGGTCATCAACCTGGCGCTGGGTCTGGCACTTGGCAAGACCCTGAGCCTGCCCAAGGACCATCCACAGCAGACAACGCCTTACTGGCAACAGTCGATCTACACCGCTGCGGTCATTGAGGGCCTGACCCGTGCCATTCCGCGCGCCAAGCGCCCGGAAGGCGGCCTGACCTATCTGGCCGGCCTGCTGCACAACTTCGGCTACCTGCTGCTGGCACACGTGTTCCCGCCGCATTTCTCGCTGATCTGCCGTCAACTGGAGGTCAACCCGCATCTGCATCACAGCTATGTCGAGCATCACTTGCTGGGCATCAGCCGCGAACAGATCGGTGCCTGGCTGATGCGTTACTGGGACATGCCGGACGAACTGTCCACTGCGCTGCGCTTCCAGCATGACCCGTACTACGCGGGCAAGCATTGCGAATACGCCAACCTGATCTTTCTGGCGGTCCGCCTGCTGAGCGCCAACGGCGTCGGTTCGGGCCCTCAGCAGGAAATCCCGGACGAGTTGTTCGAGCGCCTGGGCCTGAGTCGTGAAAAAGCCAACGAATCTGTCAGAAAGGTTCTGGAAGCCGAAGTCATGCTGCGTGAACTGGCGTCTCAGTTCTCCCAGTAATCGGCTTTTTCGCGAATGAATTCGCTCCCACATCCCGTCTGTGAGAACGAATTTATTCGCGAATCCCTTTCACCATTGAAAGGTAAGTGAAAGCTTCTGCAATTAGGATCACCTCACCACCGGCAAAAGACCGGCTAGCCAGCAAGCGTGTTCAACACACCCTGCGGCCCAATTAACAACAATAAATGGTGATTGCGATGCTTGTTCCTACCCCGATTCATACCCTTCTTGCGTCTCCCCTCCACGTATTGCCTCTGCTGAGCTGACTCGTTCGTTTCACCGTTCTGTAGCCGTATTACGTCTGGAGTATTCCTATGTTGACTTTCCTTGGCTTCGCCATGGTTATTGCGTTCATGTACCTGATCATGAGCAAACGCATGACCGCGCTTATTGCCCTGATTATCGTACCGATCATTTTTGCCCTGTTCGGCGGCTTCGGCCCGCAGATTGGCCCGATGATGCTGGCTGGCATCACCAAGCTGGCGCCAACCGGCGTCATGCTGATGTTCGCAATTCTCTACTTCGCTCTGATGATCGACTCGGGCCTGTTCGACCCGGCCGTGCGCAAGATCCTGAAAATGGTGAAAGGCGACCCGATGCGCATTTCGGTCGGCACTGCCGTGCTGGCGCTGGTGGTTTCCCTGGACGGTGACGGCGCGACCACTTACATGATCTGCGTCGCAGCCATGCTGCCGCTCTACAGCCGTGTCGGCATGAGCCCGCGCATCATGGCTGGCCTGATCATTCTGGCTGGCGGCGTGATGAACATGACACCATGGGGCGGCCCGACCGCTCGCGCAGCCAGCGCCCTGCATGTGGATGCCTCGGATATTTTCGTACCGATGATCCCTGCCATGCTGGCCGGTGTGGTCGCGATCCTGGTCATTGCCTACTTCTACGGCAAACGTGAACGTGCCCGTCTGGGTGAACTGCATCTGCAAGGCGATGAAATCGACCACAGCGAAATCAGTGTTTCGCAGTTCCCGGATGCCCGTCGTCCGAAGATGATCTGGTTCAACGGTGCCCTGACGCTGGCGCTGATGGTCGCCCTGATGATGAGCCTGCTGCCTCTGCCCGTGCTGTTCATGATCGCGTTCAGTATCGCGATGATCATCAACTACCCGAAACTTCAGGACCAGAAAGACCGTGTTGCGGCACACGCCGGTAGCGTTCTGTCGGTAGTCGGCCTGATCTTCGCCGCCGGTATCTTCACCGGCATCCTGACCGGCACCGGCATGGTCGACGCCATGTCGAAAAGCCTGCTGGCTGTGATCCCGGAAGCGATGGGGCCTTACCTGGCGGTCATCACTGCACTGGCGAGCATGCCGTTCACCTTCTTCATGTCCAACGATGCGTTCTACTTCGGCGTATTGCCGGTACTCGCGGAAGCGGCTGCCCATTACGGCATCACGCCGGTGGAAATGGCTCGCGCCTCGATCGTCGGCCAGCCGGTTCACCTGCTCAGCCCGCTGGTTCCATCGACCTATCTGCTGGTAGCACTGGCCGGTATCGACTTCGGTGATCACCAGCGCTTCACCCTGAAATGGGCGATCCTGGTCTGTATCTGCATCCTGATCGCTGCACTGCTGATGGGTATCTTCCCGCTGGTCAGCAGCGTTTAATCAAGCCGTTCTCCCCGCCGCCAACCTGACCGTTGGCGGCGGGCACCAGTCAGAAAAGACATATTCCTTGTCGCTGTCCTGATAGCGACGTCAATACACTGATTTATGACAGTTTTATTTCAATAGACCAGTGCCTGTGCGATGCTGGCGCCAAGGCCAAAGGCCGACTAAAAGCTTTAGTAGAGCGTCATAAAATATTTCCGCTCGCTACACGCTGCACCTTCAATCCTTTGCCCTGAATGGGGCACGTCTCAGGGGGCTCTCAGTATGCTGACCCTGCTCGATTTGTTATCCGCCGTGGCCCTGCTGATCTGGGGCACGCATATCGTGCGCACCGGAATCCTTCGCGTGTATGGCGCCCAGTTGCGCCGCGTCCTCAGCCAGAACATGTCCAAACGACCTCTCGCGTTTATCGCGGGCATTCTGGTCACCGCATTGGTGCAGAGCAGCAACGCCACCGCCATGCTGGTGACGTCGTTCGTGGGCCAGGGCCTGATGACCCTGACTCCCGCGCTGGCGATCATGCTCGGGGCCGATGTGGGAACGGCGCTGATGTCCCGCGTGCTGACCCTGGACCTGTCGTGGCTTTCACCGCTGCTGATTTTCCTCGGGGTGATTTTCTTTCTGTCGCGCAAACAGACACGGGCAGGGCAATTGGGCCGGGTCGCTATCGGACTGGGTCTGATCGTACTGGCATTGCAACTGATCGTTAGCGCGACCACGCCCATCACCCAGGCCTCCGGGGTAAAAGTGCTGTTCGCCTCACTGACCGGCGACCTGATGCTCGATGCCCTGGTCGGCGCCCTGTTCGCGCTGCTTTCCTATTCCAGTCTGGCGGCGGTATTGCTGACCGCCACGCTGGCAGGAGCCGATGTGATTGGCCTGCCTGTCGCAATCGGTCTGGTGATCGGCGCCAACATCGGCAGCGGGCTGCTGGCCTTTCTCAGCACCAGCATGCAAAACGTCGCCGGTCGGCAAGTGGCGCTGGGCAGCCTGCTTTACAAGCTGCTGGGCCTGTTGCTGATCATTCCGGTGCTCGACCCGCTGGTGCACTGGCTTTCTTCCCTGGGCTTCAGCCCTCAGGAACTGGTGATCGGTTTTCACCTGATCTACAACACCGCACGTTGCCTGCTGATGCTGCCCACCGTTGGCCCGATGGCGCGCCTGTGCGCCGCATTGCTGCCCTATCAGGCCGAAGCCAACGGCCCGGCCAAAGCCAGGCATCTGGACCTCGCCGCCTTGTCGACACCCAGCCTGGCATTGGCCAATGCCGTGCGTGAAACCTTGCGCATGGGCGACCTGATCGAAAGCATGCTGGGCTCGATGCTCGCGGTACTGCGCGGCACGCAAACGGCCGTCACCCAGGAAGTTCGCCGACTGAACGATGATGTGGAAGCACTCTATAGCGCGATCAAGCTGTATCTGGCCCAGATGCCTCGCGAGGAACTGGGCGAGCACGATAACCGTCGCTGGGCAGAAATCATCGAGCTGACCATCAACCTGGAACTGGCCAGCGACCTGATCGAGCGCATGCTGCGCAAGATCCAGCAGCAGAAGACCTCCCAGCGCCGCTCGTTCTCGGAAGTCGGCCTGGAAGAACTGGCCGACCTGCATGTCCAGTTGCAGTCCAACCTGCGTCTTGGCCTGTCGGTCTTTCTCAGTTCGGATGAAGAGAGCGCCCGCCAGTTGCTCAGGGAAAAGCGCCGCTTCAGGGCACTGGAACGGCGTCTTGCCCATGCTCACGTCAGCCGCCTGCAACGCAAGGTCGTGCAGAGTATCGAAACCAGCTCGCTGCATCTTGAGCTCATCGCTGACATGAAACGCTTGAACTCGCTATTCTGCAGCAGCGCCTATGCCGTGCTGGGAGCCGCCGATACCGGAGCCTTGTCGAGCGAGAGCATTCAAGAGCAATCGGTGTGAACGTCCCAGGCAGCGCGAAGTCTGTTAAACATACCGGCCCGCAAGGAAAGCTGCTTTATGCGTTGCCTGCTGTTCGCTTGTCTGCTTCTGAGTTCTCTCCCTTCGCTGGCCCTTGATCGTCTTCAGGTCGAGGGCTATCTGTTGCCTAACGGCCTGCAAGTGCTGCTCAAACCGGGTTATGAAAAGGGTCATGTCGCGATTCGGCTGGTGGTCGGCATCGGCTTCGATGACTTCGCCTGCCAGGACAAGGAACTGCCGCATCTGCTGGAGCACTTGCTGTTCAGCGGCACCGACGACAGCGGCGAAGGCGGCCTTGAAGAGCGCATGCAAGCCTTGGGTGGCGAGTGGAATGCGTTCACCAGCAACACCGACACCACATTCGTGATCGAGGCACCGGCCAGCAATCAGCGCAAGATTCTCGATCTCTTACTGGAGATCCTGACCAATACGGAACTGCTGCAAAGCCGCTTCGATGAGGTCAAGCGCATCGTCGAGCGCGAAGACGGCGGCCACTTTTCCCATCTGCAACGCCTGCTCGATCGTCGCGAGTCCGGCACCGGTGCCAGCAATCAGCTGGCGATGGAACTGGGCCTCAAATGTGCCGAGCGGCCGCAGGTGGATGACATCACCCTCAAGCAGGTCGAGGATGTTTTCGCGAGCTGGTACGCCCCCAACAACATGACGCTGATCGTGGTCGGCGACCTCGACCGGTTGCTGCCCAGCTATCTGGAGCGGACTTACGGGCAGCTCAACCCGATCGATCCTATCGAGCATCCGCCGCTGGCCGAAAGCAATGGCACGGCCCAGGCTTCCAGCACTCTGATACGCGGCATGCTGGGCGAGGGCGCACGTTTGCACCTGACCTTCGCCGAGCCGCAGCTCGAAAAACAGCACGACGAAACCTGGGAACTGGTCGAGGCCTATCTGGACTGGGCGCTCTACACAGAGCTGCGCCTCAAGCACGGTTTGTCTTATGGACCATCGGCTGATCGTGAGGTCTTCGGGGAAGTCGGCTTCATGAGCCTGAATGCCGACCTTGAGCGCGATGACATCCATGAAGCCGAGCAAAGCATTCGCACTCTGCTCAAGCGCCTGAGCAAGGAAGGCATGCAACCGGCCACCTTTGCCCGCCTGCAACAGGCCGCCATTGCCAGACAGGCCTGGGCCGTGCAAGGCAACAGTGCGCTGGCCGATTATTACTGGGGGGCGCTCAATGACTATGAAAACGGGCGCTTTGTCGACCCGGTCAAACGCATCAAGGCCGTGAGCCTGGACACCGCCAATCACGCCATGCGCCAGTTGCTGGCCAAGCCCGGTTACTGGCGGGTCGAAAAATCATTGCTGAGCTACGACGACTTGTATGGGCTGGCTGCACTGGTTGTCGGCCTGATCGGGCTGCTGGTGTTCTGGCGAGTGCGCAAGCGTCTTCGCAAGTGATCGAGGCAGCACGGTATTTACACAGAAACAGGCATTGATATGCTGCCGGGGTTTTAAAGCCGATGAAAGTGAATTGCCAAGATGCCTGACTGGAACTCCTACGTAACCCGCACCCTGGGATTGATACGACGCTATCCGGGGGTGATTGCGGCAGGGGGTTTCATCTCCGGGATCGCCAGTTTCATTCTGGTGGACCGTCAGGCGGGTCTGGCGACCTGGATCGCGATTGTCATGCTGATCAGCTGGCTGTGGCTGATGATCGAAAACAGCGTGGTACGGCTGTTCAGCAAGACGTTCGGTCGGGAAATACCTCAGGGCCTGCTGCGTTACGGTACGCAACTGATCCACCAGGAAAGCCTGTTTTTCGTGCTGCCGTTCTTTTTCGTCACCACGACCTGGAACAGCGGGCAACTGGTGTTCACGGCCTTGCTGGGGGCCGCAGGCCTGATCTCGATCATCGATCCGCTGTACTACAAATGGCTGGCGCCACGCCGCTGGCTGTTCATGGCCCTGCATACCCTGACGCTGTTCGCGGCACTGCTCACGGCGCTGCCCATCATTCTCAACCTGACCACTTCGCAAAGTTACAAACTGGCACTGGGCACCGCCATGCTGCTGTCCTTTCCCAGTCTGGCCTCCAGCTTTCCGATCAATACCTGGCGACGCGGCGTAGCGGTCATCGCCGTGACGCTGGCGGTGGGCAGCGCGGGCTGGCTGCTGCGCTCCTGGGTGCCGCCAGCAACCTTGTGGCTGACCGAAGTCGCCATCAGCACCGACTTCGACAACAAGAACCGCACACCGGGCGAGAGCATCAAGCAGATAAGCGCCACGCAGCTACGCCGCGACGGCTTGTACGCCTACACCGCCATCAATGCCCCGCGAGGTCTTGAAGAACGCATCTACCATGTCTGGCGACGTGACGGCCAGGAAGTGGAGCGCATCGCGCTGGATATCCATGGCGGCCGCAAGGAAGGCTATCGTGCCTGGACCCACAAGCAGAACTTCCCGAAAGACGTGGTCGGGCGCTGGCAGATCAGGGTGCTTACCGAAGACGGGCAAATGATCGGTGTGCTGCGCTTTGAAGTCACCGATACCGATCAACCGGCCGTCACCCGGCCAACAGGTCGGCTGATCAAGCTCAAACCGGGCGGCGATGATGAAAAGCCTGAGCCGCAACCGGCTCCAGAGCAGAAGAGCGAACCGGAACAGGAGCAGGAAAAACCTGCGTCTCAGCCAGCGCCCGAAGCGCCGGCTGCGCAATGACGAATCAGGTCGCGGTCGCGCCGAAGAACCAGTAGCAGACCAGAATGGCAGCGACGACACCCGAGAACTCGGCCAGCAGGGCGCAGCCCACCGCATGCCGAACCCGCTGGATGCCCACTGCACCGAAATACACCGCCAGCACGTAGAAGGTGGTTTCAGTACTGCCCTGAATCGTGGCGGCAGCCAGCGCGGCAAAGCTGTCCACGCCCTGGGTCTGCATGGTTTCGATCAATAGCGCCCGTGCGGCGCTACCGGAGAACGGCTTGACCATGGCGGTCGGCAGGGCATCGACGAAACGCGTGTCCCAGCCCAGCCATTCCACCAGATGGCGGATGCCTTCAAGACCGAAGTCCAGCGCACCGGAAGCCCGCAGCACACCCACCGCACACAGCATCGCCACCAGATAGGGCAGCAGATTCTTGGCAACATCGAACCCTTCCTTGGCGCCTTCGACAAAGGCCTCATAGACCTGCACCTTGCGCAGCGCACCAATGATCATGAACAGCATGATCAGGCCGAACAGCGTGAGGTTGCCGAGAATGGAAGAGAGGCCGGCCAGTGCCGCCGCCGACAGCGTTCCCAGAAAGGCCATGAAGCCACCGAGCAGCAGCGCGCCCGGAATCAGATAGGCCAGCACCACCGGGTCCCACAACCGCAGGCGCTGCATGAACGCCACCGACAGCAGGCCCACGATGGTCGATACGCTGGTGGCCAGCAGGATCGGCAGGAATACCAGCGTCGGGTCAGGCGCGCCTTGCTGGGCGCGGTACATGAAAATCGTCACCGGCAGCAGCGTCAGGGACGAGGCGTTAAGCACCAGAAACAGGATCTGCGCGTTGCTGGCAGCCGTCTGGCTGGGGTTCAACTCCTGTAGAGAACGCATCGCCTTGAGCCCGATAGGCGTAGCGGCGTTATCCAGGCCCAGAGCATTGGCGGCGAAGTTAAGGGTAATCAGGCCAAGCGCGGGGTGGCCCGGCGGCACTTCGGGCATCAAGCGCAGAAACAGCGGGCCGAGCACTTTGGCCAGCCAGTCGACAATCCCGGCCTTTTCGGCAATGCGCAGAAAGCCCAGCCAGAGCGTGAGCGTGCCGAACAGCAGCACCATCACTTCGACCGACAGCTTGGCCATCGCAAAGATGCTTTCGACCATCGCGGCAAAAATACCGGCGTTGCCCCCAATCAGCCATTGCCCCATGGCAGATACGCACGCAACGACAAAAAAACCAAGCCACAAGCCATTGAGCATCGGATATGTCCCTCACAAGATGCGGCGATGATAACAATCGGGAGCAGCAGATACGACAAACCCCGGAAAGTCCGGGGTTTGTCGGTGCAACCGATCAGCGATCAGTCAGCGAGCGGAGTGGCAGCAGGAACCGGGTCCTTGCTGCGCCAGTGCGGCAGGGAATTCCAGTAGCGCTGGCCCTTGGCCTCGTCGTACATGCCTTCCCAACGAGCGATAACCAATACCGCCAGGGCGTTGCCGATCACGTTCAGTGCGGTACGCGCCATGTCCATGATGCGGTCGACACCGGCGATGAATGCCAGGCCTTCCAGCGGGATACCCGCGCTGCCCAGAGTGGCCAGCAGTACCACGAAGGAAACGCCCGGAACGCCCGCGATGCCTTTGGAGGTGACCATCAGGGTCAGCACCAGCATCATCTGCGCGCCGACCGACAGATCGATGCCGTACAACTGGGCAATGAAGATGGCCGCGATGCTCTGGTACAGGGTCGAACCGTCGAGGTTGAACGAGTAGCCGGTCGGTACCACGAAGCTGCAAATGGCTTTCGGCGCGCCGTAGGCTTCCATCTTCTGGATCACACGCGGCAGGACCGTTTCGGAGCTGGCGGTGGAGTAAGCCAGGATCAGCTCGTCCTTGAAGATGCGGATCAGCTTCATGATCGAGAAGCCGAACATGCGGGCGATCAGGCCCAGCACCACGAAGGCAAAGAAAGCGATGGCCACGTAGACCAGGATCACCAGCTTGGCCAGCGGCAGCAGGGAAGCGAAACCGAAGTTGGCGACTGTCACCGAGATCAGCGCGAATACGCCGATCGGGGCGTAGTTCATGATCATGTGGGTGACTTTGAACATGGTTTCCGAGACGCCCTGGAACATCTTCACCAGCGGATCACGCACTTCGGCTTGCAGGCTGGAAAGGCCCAGACCGAACAGCACCGAGAAGAAGATGATCGGCAACATTTCGCCACGCGCCATGGCAGCGAAGATATTGGAAGGGATCAGGTTGAGGATCGTCGCGATAAAGGCGTGATCGTGCTGAACCTCGGCAGTGGTCTGCTGATACTTCGAGATATCGACCGTGCCCAGGGTGCTCATGTCGATGCCCGCGCCCGGCTGGAACACGTTGGCCAGAACCAGACCGACAAGGATCGCGATGGTGGTGACGACTTCAAAGTAAATGATGGTCTTGAGACCGATGCGACCCAGCTTCTTCGCGTCGCCCACACCGGCAATACCGACGATCAGCGAGGCAATCACGATCGGGATCACGATCATTTTGATAAGACGAATGAAGATATCGCCTGCTGGTTGCAGGATATTACTGATCCACCAGGCCTTCTCGGCACTGAAGTGGTTGAGCAACGCACCGAGGGCAATCCCCAGTACCAGTCCAATCAGAATCTGCCAGGCCAGACTCAGCTTTGCCTTCTTCATTCATTTACCCTTGTTTTTAGTGGCTGGACATATCCATAACCGACATGCTGAAACTGCTTTTACAGAGGCAGTGTCGAAACCGGAAACACCCAGAAAAGGCCCCTGCAAACGAGCGTTCATGCTCTATTGCAGGTGAAAAAAGGCGCAACTATTCCCATGGCACACAGGCACGTCTAATGCCATAAACGACTACCTCATGCCGAATCGGCATAACAAAATGAAATTTCGTATCTAATAGCGACACAAAAAAGTTGTCCCTATTGCCTCCCAAAGTGGCTAGAACGTCGCCTCCAGCCTGGCAAGAGAAATTGGCAACGGCTGCGTGGCAGAGAGCCAACCGGCCAGTACCCTTACGAAGAAATATTGGATCGACGGTCATTCTGGCGCGGTGGAACAGGCTGATTTGCCCCATGAATCCACCGCTTGGCGGCATACATTCAGCAACATATTTGGCAACGGGGAAAAGTGCGCAAGAAGTTGCACACTTGATTATTGATAATCCTGTGCATATTTTAATGCAGACTTTTTACTTCAACTCTTACAGACGACTGCGCAAGAAATTGCACAGCCGTGAGCAACTTTTTGCGCCATTCATCCCGGCCGGTTTTTTGCCCTACCGGGAATAGGAGATACACCGACTACTTTTGCGGGCATGGATAGCCAGAAAAGCAATTCGTGCCCGTGCAGCCATGCACGAGGAACAAGGGATGTTCTCATCGGCCAACCAGCCCCATTTCACGCTGACCCTTGAAGGCGCAGACTTTCAGGTTCTGGCCTTTGAAGGCCGTGAAGCGCTCAACACACCCTTCGCCTTTGAACTGGAACTGGTCAGCGAAAAAGCCTCGCTGGACCTCGAAGGGCTGCTGCACAAGCTCGCGTTCCTGCAACTGTCGCCCTCGGGCACCGGCATTCATGGCCTGGTGTACAGCATCGCTCAGGGCGAGGCCGGCAAGCGCCTGACCCGCTACCGGATCAGTCTGCGCCCGAAGCTGGCTTATCTGGCGCACCGCATCAATCAGCGCATCTTCCAGCAAATGACGGTGCCACAGATCATCACCCAGGTACTGGAAGAGCACGGCATTCTGGCCAGCGATCACCAGTTTCATCTGAGTACGGAATACCCCGAGCGGGTGTACTGCGTGCAATACGACGAGTCCGACCTGCAATTCATCCAGCGCTTGTGCGAAGAAGAGGGGATTCACTACCACTTCCAGCACAGCAGCAGTGCCCACACGCTGGTGTTCGGCGACGACCAGACAGTGTTCCCCAAGCTGGCCCCGGTGGCTTACCAGCAGGACAACGGCCTGGTCGCCGACACGCCGGTCATCAAGCGCTTCGAGTTGCGCCTGACGACCCGCACCAGCCGCACGACACGGCGCGACTACGACTTCACCAAGCCGCGTATCGAGCTGGAAAGCGACGCCAAAAGCGAAGCCCAGCCAGACCTGGAGGATTACGACTACCCAGGCCGTTTCACCGATCGCCAGCGCGGCAAACACCTGGCCAACCGGGCGCTGGAGCGCCATCGCAGTGATTACCGCCTGGCAGAAGGCCGCAGTGACCAGCCGTTGCTGGTGAGTGGACACTTCCTGTCGCTGACCGAACATACCAACGCGGCCTGGAACGATCTGTGGCTGCTCACCGAGATTTTCCATGAGGGCAAGCAGCCGCAGGTTCTGGAAGAGTCGGTGACCAGCGACACCACAGACCTCAAGGACGATTTTCACCAGGGCTACCGCAACCGCTTCACGGCCACCCCATGGGACGTGCCATACCGCCCGCCACTGGATCACCCCAAGCCACAGGTGCTGGGCACTCAGCGGGCGGTGGTCACCGGCCCCGAAGGCGAGGAGATTTTCTGCGACCAGTACGGTCGGGTGAAGGTGCAGTTCTTCTGGGATCGCGAAGGCGAGCACGACGACAAGACCAGTTGCTGGATGCGCGTGGCGTCAAACTGGGCCAGCCAGAACTTCGGCTCGATCAACCTGCCTCGCATCGGCATGGAAGTGCTGATCAGCTTTCTGGAAGGCGACCCCGATCAGCCGCTGCTCACCGGCTGCCTGTACCACGGCGTCAACCTGCCGCCCTACAAACTGCCGGACTTCAAGACCCTGGCCACGGTCAAGAGCAAGGAATACAAGGGCAGCCGCGCCAACGAACTGCGCATCGACGACACCACCAGCGAGATCAGCATCGCGCTGCGCAGCGACCATGGTGCCAGTGCGATCAACCTCGGCTACCTGACCCATCCACGCCCTTCCGGCGGCAAACCCCGCGGTGAAGGCTTCGAGCTGCGCACCGACCGCCATGGCGCGGTGCGGGCGGCGGCAGGGTTGCTGATCACAACCGAACCACGCCCCAACGAATCGAAACACCACAAGGACCTGCCCGAAACGGCCGAACGACTGGCCACCGCCAGCGAGCAACAGGACGGCCTGGGCGCCCAGGCTCGCGAAGTGCAGGCTCAGGAAACTGGCGATCAGGACGATGTGGCCAAAGCGCTGCACGCCCAGCATCAGGGCATTCTGGGCAGCGGTCCGGCAAACATGAGCGCCAATGAGTTTCCGGAATTCACCGAACCGCATCTGGTGCTGGCGAGCCCGGCCGGCATCGCCTTGTCCACACCGCGCTCCAGCCATATCGCCACCGGCGAACACCTGGCCCTGAGCAGCACCGGGCACACCAGCCTGTCCATCGGCAAACGCCTGCTGGCCAGCGCCAGTCAGGGCATGCGGCTGTTCGTGCAGAACCTGGGCTGGCGGCTGGTGGCCGTCTCCGGCGACATCGACGTCAAAGCCCTCAAGGACAGCATCAACCTGCTGGCCAAGCTCAATATCACCGCCAATGCCGACCGCATCACCATCACCGCCAAGACCGAACTGGTGATACAGGGCGGCGGCAGCGCTACCACC
This sequence comes from Pseudomonas cichorii, assembly GCF_018343775.1. NCBI lineage: Bacteria > Pseudomonadati > Pseudomonadota > Gammaproteobacteria > Pseudomonadales > Pseudomonadaceae > Pseudomonas > Pseudomonas cichorii. The sequence goes on along the minus strand of NZ_CP074349.1, from coordinate 94,172 downwards.
TACAACGCGGGCGGCATTACCCACGCCACACCCGGCCCCTACACCGCACACGCAGCGAACTTTGCCTACACCGGGGCCAAGAGTCTGGCGGGCGTCTTCCCCGAACCGCCAAAACCGGGCCAAGGCACGCTGGAGCTGTTCAACCAGTACGCGGGATTACAGGGCATCAAAGGGGGAGACTTCGAGGTTATCGATGCGTTGGGCAAGAGCCTCAAGGGCAGCCTTGATGCCAAGGGCTTTGCCACGGTTTCGGGCGCAGCACCAGGACCCGCGCAGGTGAAGTTCGGGCCAGACCCGGCGGATACCTGGAGCGACGGCAGCTACATCGGCAAACCTGAGTGGCCAGCGGAACAGCCGGAGAGTGACAGCGCGCCGTCGTCCATCGAGGCGATGGTAGCCAGTGTACTGCCGAGCGAAGGCAAGGCTGCCGAGCTGCTGGACAGCGGCAAGGCGCTGGCCAAGGGCGGGATGGAGATGGCCAGTAACGGAATGGCCGCCGTCCAGAAAGGCATGGGCGTGGTGCAATCCGCACAAGGAGCCGTGCAGACCGCCCAGCAAGCCAAAAGTGCATTGCAGGCTGGCGCATCAGGCCTTCCGCAACTGGCCAACCTGGCCGGCACCGTCGTGCCGAGTGCGGCGTCGGTACTGGGCAACGCGAGCAAGTTGGCGCAATTGCCCACACTACCGAGCATGCCCAAGCTGCCGAGCCTGCCGCCCCTCACGCCTCCCTCGATTCCCCTGAAAACGCCCGATCTTCTGGCGGGTGAGATGCTGTCATGACGACTGAGACTACTGCGGTAGCAAAACGTGAAGCACAGGTGGCAGTCGCGCCGCTCAATACCCTCGACCTGCAAGACGTGGGACGCGGGGCAGCGGTCTTCGATGCCTGGTTGCAGGAAGTCAGCGGCGGCATCGTGACCCTGGAGCGGATCAAGAACACCGCCGGGGCCTTGCCGGTGGTGGGCAACATCATGGCGCTGGTCGATGCGCTGAGCGATATCGTCACTCTGACCAAGAGCCAGAAACGCGAAATGCTCGACTGGGTGAGCCTGGGCATCAACCTGATCGGCGTGTTGCCAGCGCCACCCACCATGGCTGCGGCGCGCATGAGCCTGCGCCCGACACTGTTTCTGGTGCGCCAGGAACTGCGCCACAGCGCCAAGCTGGTGATGGGCGATGCCCTGATCGAGATTCTGATCGGGCACCTGAACGCCACCATCGTCGGCACCATCGATGACTTCGTCAAACAGGCAGAACCCAAGCTGGCAGCGATCCTCAAGGACGCAGGCAAGCTGGGCGAAGACGTGATCAGCGAAATCGCCAAGGGCCTGGAAGCCGTGGCCAACGGCACCCTTGATGCCAAGGGCGACCTCAAGGCTGCCAACGCCCAGCTCAGCAAGGCAGGCGACCAACTGCTCAATGACCCCAAGGCCGCCATCGGCAATATCTTCGGCGGGCTGTTCAGTGCCTACAAGGCGGCAGGCAAGGGTGTCGCCAACAGTGCGGCAAAAAACCTGCTGCCCGACGAAGCGAAGAAACGGGTACTGACCGAAACCGCCGGCCTCAAAGCCATGGGCCCGGAGCTGAGCGCCCAACTAAGCCGCCTGAGCGATCCCCGAGCCTTGCACTCCATTGGCTGGCTGCTGCAAATGCTGGCGACCTCGGTTGCTTCCTGGCGCAAGCGTCAGTTGCGTGGCCAGAGCGCCAGCGTCAAATCGGGCACCACCAGCCAGGCAACAAAGCAAGCGGGCGAAGGGGAGATGGGGGCGCAGGAAAAACAGGCACCCGCCACCGGCGATCCCCAGTGCCCGAAAAACGGGGTCTGCGCCGTTACAGGCAACAGCATCAGCTTCGCCCTCGGCTCCGAAACCTTCAGCCACACCGACTTCAGCCTGCCCGGTCCTTTCCCTATTCACTGGGCGCGTCTCTATAACTCGCGTTTGTCGGCCTACGATCAAGGCGTCATGGGCGCACGCTGGATCAGCGAACTCACCACCCGCTTCGACCGGGTCGATGACGGGCTGATGTTCCACGACGCCGATGGCCGCAGCCATGCCTGCCCGCTGCCTGCGGTGGGCTTGTTCCATTACGACGCCATCGAAAACGTCACCCTGGTGCGCGCCAGTGAAGAGCAACTGGTGCTGTGTCGCGGCTTGGAACGCAAGGAAACCTACCTGCGCCACGGCCAGCACTATCGCCTGACCGGTATCGAGTTGCGCAACGGTGCCGGGGTGATGCTGCATTACGAGCATCGCCATGGCGACTCCAGCGTGCTGTCCGACATCCTGACCTATCAGGGTGGTGACATCAGCAAGGTGCACTTGCACGTCGGCACAATGCTCGACGAGCATGGCCGCCTGATCGGGTTGTGGGAAATCAAGGACGGCACGCCGCTGCGCCAGCTGTGTCGCTACCAGTACGACGCTGATGGCGATCTGGTTCAGGCGCAGGATGAAAACGGTGCCGCCTGGCAGTATCACTACCAATCGCACCTGATCATCCGCTACACCGACCGCACCGGCCGCGGCATGAACCTGCAATGGGACGGCAGCGGTGCCGACGCCCGAGCCGTGCGCGAATGGGCCGACGACGGCAGTTTCGACACCCGCCTGGAGTGGGACGAAAACATCCGCCTGACCTACGTCACCGATGCCTTGGGCCATGAAACCTGGCACTACTACGACATCAAGGGCTACACCTACCGCATCCGCCACGCCGACGGGCGCTCGGAATGGCTGTTCCGTGACGAGGCCAAGAACGTCGTGCGCCATGTGCACGCTGACGGCAGCACCGACCGCTATCGCTACGACGAGCGCAGCAACCTGCTGCAACATATCCGCGCCGACGACACCGTGGTGCATTACGCCTACGACGATCAGGACCAGTTGATCAAGATCAGCGACGCCGAAGGCGGGCAATGGCAGCGCGGTTACGATGATCACGGCAATCTGGTCGAAGCCATCGACCCGCTGGGCAACACCACCGAGTACGCCTACAACGACGCAGGTCTGCCCACGGCCATCAAGGACGCCCACGGCAATGAAAAGGTTCTGGCCTACAACGACGCCGGGCAACTCGTCGAATACACCGACTGCTCCGGCAAGAGCAGCGCCTGGAAATACAACGACCTGGGGCAGATGGTCAGCTTCACCGATGCCGCGGGTAACACCACCGAGTACCAGTACAAGGCCGGACACCTGGCGCTGATCATTCACCCGGACAAGACCGAAGAGCGTTTCGAGCGCGATGCCGAAGGCAGACTGCTGGCCCACACCGATGCCCTGGAACGCTGCACCACCTGGAGTTACAGCGCAGCGGGCCTGATTGCCGAACGCATCGATGCTGCCGAACAGACCCTGCGCTACCGCTGGGACCTGCTGGGTCGCCTGACCACCCTGGAAAACGAAAACGAGCGCCGCGCCCACTTCCACTACGACCCTGTAGGCCGTTTGCTGGACGAGTCCGGTTTCGATGGCCGGGTCACCCGCTATCAGTACGACACGGACACCGGCCGTCTGGCTCGCACCGTCAATGGCGAACGGGCCATCGACCTGAGCTTCGACCCCGTAGGCCGCCTGATCGAACGCACGGCGCGCCTAGGCGAAAAGACCCAGACCGAAACCTTTGCCTACGACGGCAACGGCAACCTGATCCTCGCCGATAACCCCGACAGCCGCCTGCAATGGTTCCACGACCCGGCGGGCAACCTGCTGCGCGAGCATCAGCACTATCTGGGCCTGGATAAACCTCAGGTCGCGGTCTGGCAGCATGAATACGATGTGCTCAACCAACGCATCGCCACCACCCGCCCGGATGGGCATCGCGTCAGTTGGCTGACCTATGGCAGCGGTCACTTGCTGGGAATGCGTCTGGACGACCATGACCTGATCGGCTACGAACGCGACGACCTGCACCGCGAGATCGCCCGTCACCAAGGCAACCGCCTGCTGCAAACCCAGAGCTGGGACCCGGCCGGACGCTTGCAGGAACAACTGCTGGGCCGTCCCGACGACAAATCCACCCTGCTCAAGCGCGAGTATCAATACGACGCCGCCGGCCAGTTGACCGATATCAACGACAGCCGCCGTGGCCCGCTGGCCTATCGTTACGACCCGGTAGGCCGTCTGCTCAGCGCCACCAGCCGGTTGGGCGTGGAAACCTTTGCCTTCGACCCGGCAGGCAACCTGCTGGACGACACCGTCAACGAAATCCGCCGCCCGCTGGACCAGGACCCCAAGCGCAGCCAGTTGCTGGATAACCTGCTGCGCGAATACGCCGGCACTCATTACGACTACGACGAGCGCGGCAATCAGGTACTGCGCTGGCACAACGGTGCCTACAGCCGCCTGACCTGGGACCTGTTCGACCGGCTGGTGCATTTCGACGATGCGCGCCTGGCAGTGGACTACGCCTACGACGCCCTGGGTCGCCGTCTGTACAAGCACTCGACTGCGCACACCCAACACCGCCCCGAAGCGGGCTCGCAATGGAACTGCAACGAACACGCCCGCAAGCAACGCGAACTGGGCTGCGGTTTCACCCTCTACGGCTGGGACGGCGACACCCTCGCCTGGGAAAGCAGCCCGGCACAGCACGAAAGCGGCACCGGCCGCACCGTGCACTACCTGTACGAACCCGGCAGCTTCGTGCCCGTGGCCCAGGCCCTGCGCCAAAGCCCGATCAACCTGCTCGACCAGCCCGACTACAGCGGCCCCTACAACTTCGACGAAGACCCACTGTGGCACCACAGGCCAAAAGCCCAACCCTTCGACGCCCTGGCCTGGTACCAGTGCGACCACCTGGGCACGCCACAGGAGCTGACCGACCAGAACGGCAACATCGCCTGGAGCGCACAGTACAAGGCATGGGGTGAAATCAAGGAACAACGCTCGGCCTCAGCCCAACAGCTCGGCCTGACCAACCCGATCCGCTTCCAGGGCCAGTACCACGATCATGAGACGGGGCTGCATTACAACCGATACCGGTACTATGATCCGAGGGTAGGGCGGTTTGTTAGTAAGGATCCGATTGGGTATGCGGGTGGGTTGAACCTGTATGCGTATGCGCCGAATCCTGTTGGCTGGATGGATCCGCTTGGGCTGGCAAAGTGCAGTTGTGATCCTTGTGGTATTGCAGCCCATGCTGAGCAGCCTTCTCCAAGACCTTCGGGAATGCAATCGCATCATATAATCCAGGATGCATGGGCTAAGACTAATGTTTCAGATTACTCACGAGGAAGCGCACCTGCAATTTTGCTGCCCGCCTCTCCACAGCACTCAACCGTTACGGCATTGCAAAATGCTCGAAGAGATGAGCGACTTGCTAACGGGCAATCTAAATGGGGGACATCAATGCAGGAAGAGTTTAGAAATTCCTATAGAGATCTTGGGGCTGCCGGAGTGAGTGAGAAATGTAAACGGAAGGCAATTAAACAGGCATACAAACATTTTTATGGATAAAAAATGAATATTTTTCAATGTATTTCTTCTCTTGCTCCTAGTTGGCATGTTCGTACAGGAGCTTCTGAATCGGTTTTACGTGGTATAGAAAGTAAAGTGGGGCTGGCTTTGCCTGCTGACTATAAAGAGTTTATGAAGTGGTCTGATGGTGGCGAGGGTAAGATTAAAAGTGTTTATTTGTCGATGTGGCCGTCAATACAGATTCTGGAATTGAATGATAGTTATAAAATTAATAGTTATTTAGGTGGTGAGGTCCTTGCTATTGGGTCTGATGGAGGACCAATTTGCTTTTTATTAGATTATCGCTTTTCAAAGGAGCCAAGATTTTCTTGTGTGAATTTCGGTGATCTTGACCCTGAGGAAATTAAAGAGATTGCACCCTCATTCGAGGCGGCGATCGAGTTAGCGATTTTGGGGAAAATAGTAGGTGATGATCTTTAAACGCTTTCATGGGATTGCGTTTTTCAAAATTGGATTGATGCGCAAAAGGCTTTGCTTGCCGACAGTTCGATCCAAGAAAAACCGAAGTATTTGACATAACACTCAGAATGAGAGTTCATCAACTGGAGATTCATGAGTGTTGCTGCCACAGGGTGGAGCACGGGTTGTGATTTCGCTACACCGAATTGGGTTACGAGCCACCTGCGCTGGCGGCAATGTGGCACCTAAATGGTTTAGGGAAGCTCTGAAGTAGGAATAGGTTGAGGGAGGACAGATACGTTATGAAAGACATCATCCGCCTGGGTGACTCCACCACCCATGGAGGCGTCGTCCTCGAAGCCTTCTCCCAAACCGACCTCAACGGCAAGCCCATCGCCGGTGTTGGCCATAAAGTCAGTTGCCCTCTGTGCAAAGGAATTTTCCCCATCGCCGAGGGCAGCAGTACTTATGCGGTGGATGGAACGCCCGTGGCCCTCGACGGTATGAAAACCGCCTGCGGGGCCAGTTTGATTGCCAGCGGGCCGAAGGGGGCTGTAGCCAGTTAACTGGGCGAAAAGACCCAGACCGAAACCTTTGCCTACGATGGCAACGGCAACCTGATCCTCGCCGATAACCCCCGACAGCCGCCTGACCTGGGACCTGTTCGACCGGCTGGTGCATTTCGACGATGCGCGCCTGGCAGTGGACTACGCCTACGACGCCCTGGGTCGCCGTCTGTACAAGCACTCGACTGCGCACACCCAACACCGCCCCGAAGCGGGCTCGCAATGGAACCGCAACGAACACGCCCGCAAGCAACGCGAACTGGGCTGCGGTTTCACCCTCTACGGCTGGGACGGCGACACCCTCGCCTGGGAAAGCAGCCCGGCACAGCACGAAAGCGGCACCGGCCGCACCGTGCACTACCTGTACGAACCCGGCAGCTTCGTGCCCGTGGCCCAGGCCCTGCGCCAAAGCCCGATCAACCTGCTCGACCAGCCCGACTACAGCGGCCCCTACAACTTCGACGAAGACCCACTGTGGCACCACAGGCCAAAAGCCCAACCCTTCGACGCCCTGGCCTGGTACCAGTGCGACCACCTGGGCACGCCACAGGAACTCACCGACCAGGACGGCAACATCGCCTGGAGCGCGCAATACAAGGCATGGGGAGAAATCAAGGAACAACGCTCGGCCTCAGCCCAACAGCTCGGCCTGACCAACCCGATCCGCTTCCAGGGCCAGTACCACGATCACGAGACTGGGCTGCATTACAACCGGTATCGGTACTATGATCCGAGGGTGGGGCGGTTTATTAGTAAGGATCCGATTGGGTATGCGGGTGGGTTGAACCTGTATGCGTATGCGCCGAATCCGGTGGAGTGGGTTGACAGGTTAGGTCTCAGCCCACGCTGCCGATATGACTCAAATATGAATCCATTAGAGAAAATGGCTCACAGTATACATGGCGAATCTATAAAACCCGGTGGATCGCCGAGGGCGTTCAACAGTGAAACAATTGCTGTAGCTGTTCTGGCTAGCCCCAATGGGGAGACTCAGACTGTGGCTGCATCCAGTCGTGGAAGAATGACAGGGGCTCAGAGGGCAAAGGCCGGTCTGTTGGGGGTCACACCTATTTCAGTGCCTAATGTCTCAGGCCCAGAGGGGCATGCTGAAGTTAATATCATCAACCGATATGCCGCGCAGAATGACATGAAGGTCGTTGATATTGCTGCAAGTCGCCCTATATGTTGCTCTTGTGAGGGAGCAATCCTTAATCATGGTGCAAACCCAGTTTCACCTGTTAAACGTAAAAGATAGTGGGGTTTTAAATGAATAACTCAGAGAAGGTTTCTTTTTTTGTACTGCTGAGATCATTTGATCGATTTGGTGGCTTGCTTAAGGAGATGAAGGTCGATATTCCGAAAGATATCATCTTGTTTCTGGATAAGCTTTGGGCATGTCTTGCTTCAGACTCCAATAAAATAAATATCAAACCCACTGTTAAAATTATCGATTCTGCTGTTGTAGATGAGCAGGACGCAAGTACTGAAGAGGTATTTAAAAATCTCTACATGTACGCACTTTCTGATTTACTTATGTTTTTCTCGGAGGGAGAGGAAAGCTTAAGTGCAGCGGAAAGCTCTATTGTAGATGCTTATGATTATATCGCGGCTCAAAATTTCTTACTCAATGAAAAGGGTGGAAAGGCTATGGCGTTGAGTGAAGATGACGAAAGGAAAATCAAAAACGACCCTATTTATATGAAAGAGCTTGATGCTTTACGAGTAGATAGGGAGTTTGCTGAAAAAATTGGCGAGTGGGAGAGAGTATTAGAGTTTCGATGAATTCCCTGACACGGTTGGCATAAGTGGAGGTGTTTTTATATTCAGGATAAATACGATGCGCATTGATGCCGTCAAGTAGGTATTAAAAGGAGTACTTAGTGAAAGACATCATCCGCCTGGGCGACTCCACCACTCACGGCGGCGTCGTCCTCGAAGCCTTCTCTCAAACCAGCCTCAACGGCAAGCCCATTGCCGGTGTGGGCCATAAAGTCAGTTGCCCTCTGTGCAAAGGGATTTTCCCCATCGCCGAGGGCAGCAGTACTTATGCGGTGGATGGAACGCCCGTTGCCCTGGATGGCATGAAAACCGCCTGTGGTGCCAGCCTGATTGCCAGTGGGCCGAAGGGCGCGGTGATCGGTTAGGCGAGACTCCCACAGACCCGGTCTGACTCTGCGAGAGAAGTCCGTTTTTACAACTTCGCCTTCACCGCCGCCAATGCATCCTTGTCGTCGATGGTCTTCACGCCGTCGAGCCATTTCTCGAGGACAGCCGGGTTGGCCTTGATCCAGGCTTTGGCAGCCTCGGCATTGCTGACTTTTTTATTCGCCACCTCGGCCATGATGCTGTTTTCCATTTCCAGGGTGAAGCTCAGGTTGGTCAGCAGTTTGCCCACATTCGGGCAGGCTTCGGCGTAGCCTTTGCGGGTCAGGGTGTAGACCGAACCGGTTTCACCGAAGTATTTCTCGCCGCCCTTGAGGTAGCGCATGCCTTTGATCTGTACGTTCATGGGGTGCGGCGTCCAGCCCAGGAAGACGACGAAGGCTTTTCTCTTCACGTTGCGGTTCACTTCGGCCAGCATGGCCTGTTCGCTGGACTCCACCAGTTTCCAGTCGCCCAGCTCGAATTCGTTTTTCTTGATGATCTCCTGCAGCGACAGGTTGGCTGGCGCGCCGGAGCCGATGCCGTATATTTTCTTGCTGAACTTGTCGGCGAATTTGTTCAGATCGGCGAAGTCATGCACACCGGCTTCCCACACATAATCGGGCACAGCCAGAGTGAATTCGGTGCCTTGCAGGTTTTTGGCCAGTTGGGTCACATCGCCGGTGGCCACGAACTTGTCGTAGAAGCCTTGTTGCGCAGGCATCCAGTTACCCAGAAACACATCAAGCTGGCCGTCCTTGAGGCCGCCGAAGGCAATCGGCACTGCCAACGTGTCGACCTTGGCCTTGTAACCCAGGCCATCGAGCAGCAACCCGGTAATGGCGTTGGTGGCGGCAATGTCGCTCCAGCCAGGATCGGCCATTCTTACCGTGCTGCAACTCTGGTCAGCGGCATGCGCCGCCAGGCTGCATAACGTCATGACACCGACTGCCAGCGCTGTGGATAACTTATTCATGGATATGACCCTTTTGGTTTTCTCGGTGATGGCAGGGTTCAAGGTTGTGGATAACGTGCCTTGCGCTCCAGATCGTCCAGATCAATATGGTTGCGCATGTACTGCTGACTGGCGTCGACCAGTGGCTGGTGATCCCAACTCTTCAGCTTGCCGATGGCCAGTGTGCTGGCGACGAAACGCCGACGACGCTGGCTGGCGAGCACCTGGTGGTGTATCGCCGGTATGTCCCATCTGGCACGGGCTTCGGCCAGAAAATCATTGAATATCTGTTGATGGACAGGCGACTGGCTCAGTTCTTCCTGTTCCTTTGGATCGTTGTCCACATCGAACAATAGGCACGGGTCCTGTTCCGAGTAGATGAATTTGTAGGCGCCCCGACGAATCATCATCAAGGGACTGGTGGTGCCTTCGGCCATGTATTCGCCGAATACCTCGTCGTGGCCGTCTTCGCCTTGCAGGTGCGGCAGCAGCGAGCGGCCATCCAGCGGCAGGCCGCTGTCCAGTTGTCCTTCAGCCAGATCGACGAAGGTCGGCAGCAGATCGGCGGTGGACACCGAAGCACTCACGCGGCCCGCCTTGAAGTGGCCCGGCGCGTAGACCAGCAGCGGCACCCGCGCCGACATCTCGAACCAGTGCATTTTGTACCAGAGACCACGCTCGCCCAGCATGTCGCCGTGATCGCCCGAGAACACGATGATGGTGTCTTCGGCCAAGCCCGTTTCTTCGAGGGTTTGCAGCAGTTTGCCGACGTTGTCGTCGATATAGCTGCAAGCACCGAAGTAGGCACGGCGGGCATCGCGAATCTTGTCCACAGGCAACGGCTTGTCCCACAGGTCATACACCTTGAGCAAACGTTGCGAGTGCGGGTCCAGTTCATCCTGATCGGCGTGAGCCATCGGCAGCGGGATGTCTTCGTCGCGGTACAGATCCCAATAGCGCTTGGGGATGGTGTACGGGTCGTGAGGATGGGTCATGGAAACGGTCAGGCAAAACGGCGCGTCGCCATCCTGGCGGACATGATCAAACAGGTATTGGCGAGCCTTGAACACCACTTCTTCATCGAAATCCAGCTGGTTGGTGCGCACGCACGGCCCGGCCTGAAGCACCGACGACATGTTGTGGTACCAGCTTGGGCGCACATTCGGTTCGTCCCAGTTCACCGCCCAGCCATAATCGGCCGGGTAGATATCGCTGGTCAGTCGCTCTTCGTAACCGTGCAACTGGTCCGGGCCACAGAAGTGCATCTTGCCCGACAGCGCGGTCTTGTAGCCCAGGCCGCGCAGGTAGTGGGCATAGGTCGGGATGTCCGCCGGAAAATCCGCGGCATTGTCATAGGCACCGATCCGACTCGGGAGCTGGCCGCTGACCAGAGTAAAACGCGAAGGTGCACACAGCGGGCTGTTGCAGTAAGCGGAGTCGAACACCACGCCCTCGGCAGCCAAGCGACTCAGGTTTGGCATTTTGACGGGAGACGCTGCGTAGAACGGCAACATGGGCGCGGCCATTTGATCGGCCATGATGAACAGAATATTTTTGCGCTTCATGTAATCTCGGCATCCCATTGTCAGCAGTTATGCGAAAGTGCTGTCTTCGAGGATGAAGATCTCCGGTTTTAAGGTAAAGCCCACACAAAACAATGCCTAGGATAAGCACAGCTTATGTTTGAAACCCTCGGTGACATGTCGCTGGATCTGTTGCGGGCCTTTGAGGCAGCCGCTCGTCTGCGCAGTTTCACAGCAGCGGCCATGGAACTGGGCACGACACAACCTGCGATCAGCCAGCAGATAAAGCGCCTGGAAGAACAATTGGCGACCCGTCTGTTCGACCGGGTCTATAGGGGGATCGAGCTGACCGAGGCCGGAGAAATCCTGTTCAGCCATGTGCAGAGCGGGTTGCAGACCATGGACAGCGGCCTGGTTGCCATTACCGAGCAACATCAGAACGAGGTGCTGCAGGTCGCGACTGACTTTGCATTTGCGGCCTATTGGCTGATGCCGCGTCTGCATCGTTTTCACAAGCACCACCCGGATGTGGACGTCAGTCTGGTGACCAGCGAACGTAGCCACAGCATGCTCAGCGCGGATATCGATGTGGCGGTGCTGTTCGGGGACGGGCGTTTCAAGCAGGGTGAAAGCCGCTGGCTGTTCAGCGAAGAGGTGTTTCCGGTGTGCAGCCCGAAACTGCTTGCCGCTCGGACAACCCCTTTGCCCAATGAAGCTCTGCGCGAGTTTGCGCTGCTGCATTTACGCAGTGAAGGCAACAATAACTGGTTCGACTGGGCTGGCGTGTTTCGGGCACTCAATATTCCCCAGGCACCGGCGCCTGGCCAACTGCGCTTCGACAATTACACACTGCTGATCCAGGCCGCCATCGCCGGGCAGGGCGTTGCCATTGGCTGGCGACATCTGGTGGATGATCTGCTGGATCAGGGCCTGTTGTGCCGCCCCATCGCGGCCACGGCAATTTCTGCCTGCGGCTATTACGTGGTCTTGCCCCAGCGCAAGCGGCGGCTGCAGGTCGTGCAGCAGTTTGTCGACTGGCTGGCCAGTGAACAGGCACTTAGTGGAGACTCATTAACTGGCAAACCGCTACCATCGATTGCGGTTTGATCCTTATCTGTGGATAACTGGGAACAATCTTGAATCAGGGAGGACTTGGCAATGCAGGATGTCCAGGGCTATCACGCCCACATTTATTTCGATGCCCGGACCATCGGGCAGGCGCGGGCCTTGTGCGAAGCCGCCACGGCGAAGTTTGATGTGCAGATGGGGAGGGTTCACGAGCGACTGGTAGGCCCGCATCCGGACTGGAGCTGCCAACTGGGGTTCGGGCACTCGCAGTTTGCCGATGTAATGTTGTGGCTGGCGCTCAATCGAAACGATCTGGTGGTCTTTGTACACCCGCTCACGGGCGATGAGTTGAAGGATCACACCGAACACGCCATCTGGATGGGAGAAATCCGACCTCTTGATGTCTCCATATTCAAGACCTGAACCGCATGCTCATGGAGACACGGAGCTGTGTATAACCTGCTCCGCTATAAGCAGTGAAGATGTTCCAGGTCATGGAAGGGTGACTTCCACTTCATGCAAATGGCTTCAGCAGTGGTTTGTCGGTAATGTTTGAATCCAATAGCGCTATCCCGTGGAGATGTCATCACATGGACATTCGCACTCTGAAAAATCTCATGCAAGTCGCCCAGTGCGGCTCCCTGACCGCCGCGTCCGAAATCTGCTGCCTCAGTGTCCAGGCACTGGCCGCGCAGTTGAACAAGGTCGAAGCGCAGTTTGGCTTCAAGCTTTTCAAGCGCTCCAACAAGGGCCTGACCCTGACCAGTGCGGGTCAGGAACTTGAACCCTACATGGAACAGGTGCTGGAGGCTTCCCGGCAACTGGACAACAAGGTTGCCGCGCTCAATGTGTCGTCCTCGCAGATCCTGCGGGTTGCGCTCAACAGCACCTTGTCGAGCGAGGTCAACCGCTGCATCGTGGCGCGCATGATCGAGGCCTTCGACGATTGCCAGCTGGAATTCAGCTACGCCGAGTCGGTGGAGAACCTGAGCAAGCTCAATCACGAGAGCTTCGACATGGCCGTGCTGATCGGGCCGCAATCCATCAGACCCAGCGTTCTGCTGCCCTTCGTGCAAGTCCAGGTGGTGGGCGTGCATTGCGGGCCGAAAGATACGCCGCTGTCTTCGCTCAACGAAAAGCTCCAGGTTCGCCCCAGCAGCAGTTGCCCGTACTCCGACAGCTTCCAGCGCTTCATTGCCGGTGGCACGCCCAAGAAAGGCAAGCCGCCCAGCATTGTGTACTCGGGCAGCGAAACGCTGACGCTCTCCCTGATCAGGCAGCTGGACGGCATTGGCCTGGTTTCCAGGAGCGTTGCCGAACACAGCGGCCTGACCATCGTGCCCGGCTTTGAAGACTCGCTGGAAGTGCATCTGGTGGTGAACAATTCGAGCCTGTCATGCCAGGCCCTGAATTACGTGGTCCACACAGCATTACAGGACAGCGCTGATAGCAATGTAGGCCGCCACACCCAGCGCCACACTGAGAAACAGATTCCTGCTCAGGTATGCGCATAACAGCGTCGGGATCGCGGCAAGAAACTCGGGACGATCCAGTTGCAGTTGCTGGTTCTTGATCAGCAGCGGCGTTACGGTAATGGCGGCAACGATTGCCACAGGCAGGTACTCCAGCGCCTTGGCGATAAAGTCCGGCCAGTGCTCGGTATTGACCTGCAACGGCAGTGTGCGTGGCAGCAGCGTGACAGCGACCATCGCCGCCACCGCCAGAATCAGGAACGTTTGTTCAGGCATAGTCCGGCTCCGCAACCCAGAAGTGTGGCGATAAATACGTTGAAGGCAGAATCGCCCAGCAGGCTGAGCCCGCCCATGGCAACCACGGCAACCAGTGCCGCAATGAGCTTCTTGCGGGTATCGCACAGCGAAACCAGCACATACAGCATCATGGCGCTCAGGGCGTAGTCGAGTTTGTAGCTCACCAGATGCGCCGCATATTGCGCGCACAGCGCACCGATCAGGCCGCCGGCCACCCACGCGGTGTGGCAGTAGAGGTTGAAACCGATCAGGTAGCGGGCCGTGACCGGCTTGTCCTTGCCGAGCCGCACACTATGGAAGGCAAACGACTCGTCGGTCAGTTGCGCGCCATAGCAGAAGCGCTCCAGGCGACTCAGCTTCAGGGCGCGCAAGGCCTTGGCCATGTACACCGACATCAGCATGTGCCGGGCATTGATCAGGAACGTCGTGAGGATGATGGTCGGCAGCGAAGCTCCCGCGCTCATCAGCGCCAGGGCGGCGAACTGCGAAGCACCGGCATACACGAACAGACACATCGCGACCGGCAGCCAGAGCGGAAAGCCCGCATTGATCGCCATGAGCCCGAACACGAAGGCCACGGCAAAGTAGCCGGCCACGACCGGGCTGGCTTCGGCGAACGCACTGGATTTCTGCTTGGGAACCGGCATGGTTTGATCGATCGATAGCTTGCTCAAAGGTCTTTCTCGCAAGTGATTTCGCCTTTGGGTTCATGAAAACCCAGGCTATTCCAGAAATTGCGCCCCACCAGATTGTCGCCGTCGACGAACAGGAACATGCGTCGCACATTGAGGCGCTTCATATCTGCGGTGGCAGCATCCACCAGACACTGCCCGACGCCCTGACCACGATACTCGGGGCTGACCGCCAGATGATTGATGGTCCCGCGAGTCCCCAGTACCCCACCCAGAACCGCACCAACGACATCACCTTTGGCATCCTTGGCCAGATAGGCGATGGTGGTTTCGCGAGTCAGGATCCTCTGCAGGCATTTGGTGTCCTGCCACTGGCAGAACGCGACTTCCTTGAAAGAGCGGAAGAAGCTCTCCAGCAACGCGGCATCCTGATAAGTCGCTCGCTTGAGAAGGGCTATTTCTGCGGGTTCGAGATTTTCAGCGAACAATGTCAAAAGGCGTCCCCGGCAAGGAAAATGAAATAGCCATGATCTGACGATAGGCGATTTTGTGCGGGTCGCGATTGCTCGCAGGCGTTACGTAATGGCGCATTTCCCGGTCCAGGAAGAAAGTAGTGTCCAGCACTTCATCGTAGGTGAGTGCCGCCAGTTGTTCTTCCTGGGTGTTGTACAGCCGGCTCTGGGCGCCCTCGACGTTCTGCTTGCCCCAGAAATGCACGCCGCTGAAAGGGTAACCATCGCAATGGATGCCTTCGGGCGTGATTTCCAGCGTCTTGCCCGGTTTGATCTCGATACGGATCTGATGGATCTGGCATTGCCAGACCTTGTTGTGCAGATCTGGCGGAAGCACATGCTTATAGACTTCAAAATCCAGGTCTATAAGGCTGCGCACGACCGGCGAAGCGATGACTTCTTCGGAAAAGTCCTGAAAATGCCGCTCCATGCCGCCAACGTAGCGGTTATGGGCAGTGGACTGGACATAAGCTCGATGTTCGAGTTGGCGCAGGTCGCGAGTGACTGGGTTGTATTCAAAGTCGCTATAGCGGCGAAACCGCATGCCTGAATCGGCCTGCCCGTAGTACTTGTCCTCCTCCATGTTCTCCCAGCTCTTGGTGAGCCGGATGAAATCGGCGAAATGACCGTACAGACTAAAATCGCTGCCTAGAACATTTGCAAACTTGTCACGTTGTAGCGAGTGGCCAACTTCCTTGTTCAAGACAAGCATTTTCAGGGTCCTTTTCTACGGTGAGCGCCTAATTTAGACGTCACGGCAGATAGTTCCATGAAAAAGAATTTCAGGCATATCAAGCCCTGATTGATGCCCCTGAAGGGCTGCCGTCACCAGCAGGCAGCCCGTTTCGCATGTGATACTGAATCAATTCAGTACGCCATCGAAGATAGCGTAGACGATGCCTGCACCCGCTGCGATCAAGAGCCTCTGTACATCAGAAACTTCATCTTCAGCCATTACGGGCATTGCGTACGCCATCGGCCAGGGCGGCACACAGACTCAGCACGCCATCCACAGCCTCTTCGGGGGATTTGGCTGTAGCGATCTTGTCCACCAGCGCAGAACCGACCACCACACCATCGGCCAGACGCGCGATAGCGGCAGCCTGCTCAGGCGTACGAATGCCGAAACCGACACTGATGGGCAGAGACGTATGGCGACGCAGGCGGGCGATGGCCTCGGTGACGTGCTCAGTGGTGGCCGAACCGGCACCGGTCACACCGGCCACGGACACGTAGTAGACGAAACCGGAACTGCGTTCCAGAACACGTGGCAGACGTGCGTCATCGGTGGTCGGCGTGGTCAGGCGAATGAAGTCGATGCCAGAAGCCTGGGCAGGCGTGGCCAGCTCGGCGTCATGCTCAGGTGGCAGGTCGACGATGATCAGCCCGTCCACACCGGCATCCTTGGATGCCGCAACAAAAGCGTCCACACCAAAGCGATGAATCGGGTTGTAGTAACCCATCAGCACGATAGGTGTGGTCTGGTCTTCGGCACGGAACTCGCTGACCATCTGCAGGGTTTTCAACAGGGTCTGGCCAGCGTCCAGGGCACGCAGGGTCGCCAGTTGAATCGCGACACCGTCAGCCATCGGATCGGTGAAGGGCATGCCCAGCTCGATCACGTCAGCGCCAGCCGCGGGCAGCCCTTTGAGGACTTTCAGGGAAGTGTCATAGCCAGGATCGCCAGCGGTGATGAAAGTCACCAGTGCCGCACGGCCTTCGGTTTTCAGCTGGGCGAAACGTTGCTCAAGACGGCTCATACCGACTTCTCCTGGTTCTGTTCAGCAGCGGCCATGTGGCTCATTACGGTTTGCATGTCTTTGTCACCGCGACCGGAGAAGCACACGACCATCAGATGGTCACTGCTCAGGGTAGGGGCACGCTTGATGGCTTCGGCCAGGGCGTGGGCGGTTTCCAGTGCCGGAATGATGCCTTCGAGTCGGCAGCATTGATGGAAAGCCTGCAGGGCCTCTTCGTCGGTGATGTTGACGTACTCGGCGCGCTTCACTTCATGCAGGTAAGCGTGCTCGGGGCCGATGCCCGGGTAGTCCAGGCCGGCGGAAATCGAGTGGGCGTCAGCGATCTGGCCGTCGTCGTTCTGCAACAGGTAAGTACGGTTGCCGTGCAATACGCCAGGGACGCCGCCGTTGAGGCTGGCTGCGTGCTTGTCGGTGTCGATGCCGTGACCACCGGCCTCGACGCCAATGATTTGTACGCTGGCATCATCGAGGAACGGATGGAACAGGCCCATGGCGTTGGAACCACCGCCCACGCACGCCACCAGACTGTCCGGCAGACGCCCTTCCTTCTCCTGCATCTGAGCCTTTGTTTCCTTGCCGATGATCGACTGGAAATCACGGACCATCGCCGGGTACGGGTGTGGACCTGCCACGGTGCCGATCAGGTAGAAAGTGTCTTCGACGTTGGTCACCCAGTCGCGCAGGGCTTCGTTCATGGCGTCTTTCAGGGTGCCGGTGCCGGAAGTGACAGGCACGATCTCGGCCCCCAGCAGCTTCATGCGGAACACGTTGGCCTGTTGGCGCTCGATGTCGGTTGCGCCCATGTAGATCACGCAAGGCAGGCCGAAGCGGGCGGCGACTGTGGCCGTGGCAACGCCGTGCATGCCTGCGCCAGTTTCAGCGATCAGACGCTTCTTGCCCATGCGCTTGGCCAGCAGGATCTGGCCAATGCAGTTGTTGATCTTGTGCGCGCCGGTGTGGTTCAGCTCTTCACGCTTGAAGTAGATCTTGGCGCCACCGCAGGCTTCGGTCAGGCGCTCGGCGAAATACAGCGGGTTCGGGCGGCCGACATAGTCGCGCTGGAAGTAGGCCAGTTGCTCGGCGAACTCAGGGTCGGCCTTGGCGGCTTCGTACTCGCGGTTCAGGTCAAGCACCAGCGGCATGAGGGTTTCAGCCACGTAGCGGCCACCAAATGAGCCGAACAGGCCGTTGGCATCAGGGCCGCTGCGATAGTTGGTCTGGGTCATGGGGGCTCCAGTTGCAGTCTTGGGCGAATGGGTTGAGCCGGATCGGCAATGAGCTCACTTTAACCAGCGCACGCCAGGATGAAAACCGATAAGATCGCCACAACCTGTCAGGAAAACTCACATATACCATGAGCCGCGACCTTCCTCCCCTCAATGCCTTGCGCGCTTTTGAAGCCACCGCCCGCCTGGGCAGCGTCAGTCAGGCAGCGGAACAGCTGCACGTGACCCACGGCGCGGTCAGCCGCCAGTTGAAAGCGCTGGAGGAACACTTGGGCGTCAGCCTGTTCAGCAAGGACGGGCGTGGCCTGAAACTCACAGATGCCGGTGTACGTTTGCGCGAAGTCAGCGGTGAGGCTTTCGACCGCCTGCGCGATGTATGCGCCGAGCTGAGCCAGGGCAGCGCGGATGCTCCGTTCGTGCTGGGCTGTTCCGGCAGCCTGCTGGCGCGCTGGTTTATCCCGCGACTGGGGCGTCTGAATGCCGAGTTGCCGGACCTGCGCTTGCACCTTTCGGCAGGTGAGGGCGATCTGGACCCGCGTCGACCCGGTCTGGATGCATTGCTGGTCTTTGCCGAGCCGCCATGGCCGGCAGACATGCAGGTTTTCGAGCTGGCCAGCGAGCGTATCGGCCCGGTGCTGAGCCCTCGTTTCACACGCTTCGAAGCATTGCGACAGGCTCCGGCTCAAGCGCTGTCGAGCGAAACCTTGTTGCAGACCACATCACGCCCGCAAGCCTGGCCAAGCTGGGCGCAGCACAACGGGATCGATCCGCAGGCGCTGCGTTACGGTCAGGGTTTCGAGCATTTGTATTATTTGCTGGAGGCAGCAGTGGCAGGACTGGGCATTGCCATTGCGCCCGAGCCGCTGGTCACGGATGACCTGCGGGCCGGGCGCCTGGCAGCACCCTGGGGTTTCAGCGAAACCCCGGCACGACTTGCACTCTGGGTGCCCCGACGCGCTGCAGACGGTCGGGCGCAGCAGTTGGCTCAATGGTTGAAAAACGAGCTGGAGCGCTCCATCGAGCCGATCAGAAAATGATCATTCGCCGCGTTTGATCAACAGGTAGGCAGCAAGCAGGCCGATAGCCCCGACTGCAACACCCGCGGTCGTCCAGGGATGTTCCTGGGCATAGTCACGCGTGGCAATTGCGTTTTCACGAGTCTTGACCTTCACGTCCTCATAGAGATCGCTGAGCAGATGACGCGAATGGCTCAACGCATTTTCAGCATTGGCCTTGAGGCTTTTCAGCGTCTTGCGCGATTCCTCGGAAGCATCACCTTTGAGGCTTTCCAAAGACTTGAGAAGGCTCTCGATCTCCGCTTCCATGCTTTGCAACGAGGCTTTACGAAGTGAATTGCTAGCCATGGTATTTCTCCTGCTGTGGTGAGTAGGTGTGTTGTTTCCGACTCCAGGCTTTTTGGAAAGTGCGATGGTATTTGTGCAAAGTGCTGAACTTTTCTCTGCCTTTTCCTGACAGAACCTTTAAGCGCCGCCATTGCCGCGCCTCTGAAGGCTACCAAGGAGAACTGCCATGAGTGATCACCATACCTACAAGAAGATCGAGCTGGTTGGCTCGTCTACCATCAGTATTGAAGATGCCATCAACAATGCGATTGCAGAAGCCAGCAAGAGCCTTCAGTACCTGGAGTGGTTTGAAGTGACCGAAACCCGCGGGCACATCGAAAACGGAAAGGTTGCGCACTATCAGGTCACCCTCAAAGTGGGCTTTCGCATTGCCGATAGCTGACAGGTTCTGACGCTTTTAACTGGCCGTTTGCCATAAATTCCGCTACAGATAGAAACCGCTGCCGCGCACCACTGCGTGGCAGTTGCCATTGCGCGCTTCATTTTGGAGTGCCTGGAATTTGTCAACACGAGGGAGTGTCATTGATGAAGAAGTTTCTATTGGTAGCAGCCTTGCTGAGCTTTGCAGGAACCACCATGGCGGCGGGCAAGAATTGCGAAGAGCTGAAAGCGGAGATTGACGCAAAACTCCAGTCGCTCAAGGTTTCGTCCTACACGCTGGAAATCATCCCGACAGACGATGTGAAAGATCAGAAAATCGTCGGTTCCTGCGATTGGGGCAGACACAAGATCATCTACACCCGCAACTGATCCGGCACACCTCCACCGCCGTGTAGGGGCGAATTCATTCGCGAAAGGCTGGCGATCTTTACCGTCAGGTATGCCGCCTTCCCGGATAAATCCGGTCCTACACTGTGCGGTGTCTTTATCCCTGCGCAACCTGCGCCAGGATTTCATACGAGCGTAAACGATCCTCGTGCTCGTACATGTCGCAGGTGAAGATCAATTCATCGGCATCGGTTTGTTCCAGCAGCACATCCAGCTTGGCGCGGATCTTTTCCGGACCGCCCACCATCGCCAGCCCCAGAAAGCTCGCAACGGCCTCTCGCTCGTGAGGCAACCACAGTTTGTCCATGGACTCGACCGGCGGGCGCTGCACCAGGCTGTGCCCGCGCATCAGCGCCAGAATGCGCTGGTAGACCGACGTCGCCAGGTACTCGGCACGCTCGTCGGTGTCGGCGGCAGACAACGGCACACCCAGCATCACATAAGGCTTGTCGAGCACTTCGGAAGGCTGGAAATGATTGCGATAGACGCGAATCGCCTCATGCATGTAGCGCGGCGCGAAATGCGAGGCAAAGGCATAAGGCAGCCCGCGCATCCCGGCCAGTTGCGCGCTGAACAGGCTCGATCCCAGCAACCAGATCGGCACATTGGTGCCTGAGCCCGGCACGGCGATCACTTTCTGATCAGGCGTGCGTGGCCCGAGGTAGCCCATCAACTCGGTGACATCGTCAGGGAAATCATCGGCGCTGCCGGAACGCTCGCGACGCAGTGCCCGGGCCGTCATCTGGTCCGAACCCGGCGCACGCCCCAGGCCCAGATCGATACGACCGGGATAAAGACTGGCCAGGGTGCCGAACTGCTCGGCAATGACCAATGGCGCATGATTGGGCAGCATGACGCCACCAGCGCCTACGCGAATCGTCGAAGTACCGCCAGCCAGATAGGCCAGCAGCACAGAGGTCGCCGAACTCGCGATGCCATCCATGTTGTGGTGCTCTGCCACCCAGAAGCGGTTGTAACCCAGCTTCTCGACGTGCTGAGCCAGGTTCAGGGAATTACGCAGTGATTCTGCGGGACCTTTGTCCTGGCGCACAGGCACCAGATCAAGGGTGGAAATCTTTACATCCGTCAAACGTTTCATAGGCCGCTGCTTCTCCTCGAAATGTGTTGGGCTGAGCCCATGATGAAACAGCAGTGCGGGCGCAAGCGCTGCTTTTCAATGGCAACCCCAAAAAAGACCTACCAAAACACTAGGACTTATAGGTTGAACTTTCCAAGACCGTCTATCCTCAGAAACTTGGTTACGGCCGGAACATTACCGATTTAATCAGGAGGCACCATGAGCATCGTCAAGAAAGCATCAGCCCATTGGGAAGGTGATCTGAAGAGTGGCATTGGCAGTATCTCCACTGAAACGGGCGTACTGCGCGAAGCGCCTTACGGTTTCAAGGCCCGCTTCGAGGGCGGCAAAGGCACCAACCCGGAAGAACTGATCGGCGCAGCCCATGCTGGCTGCTTCTCCATGGCCCTGTCGATGATCCTCGGGAACGCGGGCTTCACCGCTGAAAGCATCGATACTCAGGCTGAAGTGACACTGGATCAGGACAGCGGCGGATTTTCGATCACAGCCGTTCATCTCGTGCTCAAGGCCAAGGTCCCAGGTGCAAGCCAGCAGCAGTTTGATGAGTTGACCAAGCAAGCCAAAGAAGGCTGCCCGGTTTCCAAGGTGCTGAATGCCAAGATCACTCTGGATGCCACGCTGCTCGGCTGATCGATAGCGTGACCCCGCAGGCCCGCACAACCCGGTTGTGCGGGTCATTTTTTTGTCCCTCAGAACCAGATGCGGGGCCGGAAGGTCGTATGAAGGACTACAGCACAGGCAAGGTTCTGTGCGTCTTATCGAAGGAATCGGCCATGAAACGTTTTGCTTTGACTATCAGCTGCATCCTGCTGACGACCAGCGCACTGGCTGCGCCAAAATCCTGCGAAGAACTCAAGGACGAGATCGAGGCCAAGATCCAGGCCAACAACGTCACGTCCTACACGCTGGAAATTGTCCCCAACGCTGAAGTCCACGACCAGAACATGGTGGTGGGTAGCTGCGACAACGGCACCCAGAAGATCATCTACCAGAGAAACGACAGCTGATCAGATGCAGTGGATATCACCCTGCTCGGCAACAACTTTGCGCTCGGCGTCGAAAAGCCTGGCCGTAATGTCGTTGGCCAGGGTGCGTGCTTCGATCATGTAACGCTGCCCGGCGGCAAAGTGGTCGTACTCGATATCGATGAAACAGGTGATATCGGTGTAATCGTCACTGATCATGCCTAGCCCGCCGGAGCGATATTCATAGTCGAAGCGGATCTGTAGCTCATGACGGCCGGGAGTAACCTGAAAGTAGCGGCCATCCTCGGTATTCTTGCCATCGAGCTTGTCCGCCATCACCAGCCTGCCGGTCATGGTGCGCATATCGACCCAGGCCATGGCGGGATCGACGGCGGGTAAAGGCGTGGTGCATCCGACAAGGGTGCCGAAGGCGAGCATCAAGACTATCGGGCGCATGTCAGGCTCCGCAGATGGACGGATGACGATGATAGTTGCGTAACACCCTGGCTGTCCTGCATAACGCGCTCTATCCCTGTATTGAAGGCCGTGTATGCCACGACTCGATGTTTTACGTCTCTGGCGCAGCTTGCCGATAGCGACGATGGTTTTGCTCTGTGGATGCTCCAGCCTCTCGTACTACGGCCAGCTGGCCGGTGGTCAGTTGCATCTCTTGCAGGCGCGAGAGCCCGTCGAGGACATCATCGCCGACCCCGGCCGCGACCCGAAACTGCGTCAGCGCCTGGCATACGCCCAGCAGGCCCGCACCTTCGCCAGCGCACACCTGCATCTGCCGGACAACAAGAGCTATCGCCTGTACGCCGATCTGGGCCGCCCTTATGTGGTATGGAACGTATTCGCCACCGATGAGTTCTCTCTGGACCCCGTCACCCACTGTTTTCCGATTGCCGGCTGCGTGGCCTATCGCGGTTATTACAGTCAGGGCGGAGCACGTGGCGAGGCCGCCTTGCAGCGTCAGGCCGGCAAGGATGTGTACATGAGCGGCGTCGAGGCGTATTCGACCCTTGGCTGGTTCAATGATCCGATCCTCAGCTCCATGCTGGGCTGGGGCGATGAACGACTGGCAACGCTGATCTTTCACGAACTGGCGCATCAGCGCTTTTATGTGAAGGACGACACCGAGTTCAACGAATCCTACGCCAGCTTCGTGGAACAGGAAGGCACTCGCCAATGGCGGGCTGCACGAGGCCTGTCACCGGAAAACGTCTCACAATCCACACGCCGGGATCAGTTCATTCGATTGGTGCTCGATACCCGGGAGCGGCTCAAGGCCTTGTATCGCCAGCCGCTGACAGCCGAACTGATGCGTGAGCGCAAAGCCGCCGAGTTCGAGCGCTTGCGCCGTGAGTACCGGCAATTGCGTGACCAGCAATGGAGCGGCGACAAACGCTTCGACGGGTGGATCAACTCACCGATGAACAACGCCAAGCTGCTGCCCTTCGGGCTTTATGACCAGTGGGTGCCAGCGTTTGAGGCGTTGTTCAAGCACGTGAAGGGTGACTGGGTGGCGTTCTTCGATGCCGTGGAAAAGCTGGGGGATTTGCCTGTGGTGCAGCGCAAGGCGAAATTGCAGCAGCTCAGCGGCTTTCGCGAATGAATTCCCACACCGCCCGTAGAAGCGAATTCATTCGCGAAAAGCTTCATGCATCTGGGCCATCGTCACAAAATGATAGGTCGGTGATTGCGCTGTCAGTTCCTCATGACTGCCAAAACCATAACCCACAGCCGCCACATCCAGACCGTTGCGCAGGCCGCCGATAAGGTCGTGCTTGCGGTCGCCGATCATCAATGTCTGCTTGGGGTCCAGACGCTCCTGCTCCAGCAGATGAGCGATCAGTTCCACTTTATCGGTGCGGGTGCCATCCAGCTCACTGCCGTAAATCACTTTGAAATACTTGGCAAAGTCAAAGTGCCGGGCGATTTCATGGGCGAAAACCCAAGGCTTTGACGTCGCGATATACAGCGTTCGACCTTGACCACCCAAGGTTTCAAGCAGCTCGGGCACGCCATCGAATACCTGGTTTTCATAAAGCCCGGTCACCTTGAAGCGCTCGCGGTAGAAACCTACGGCTTCCCAGGCACGGGCTTCGTCCATCTCATAAAACTGCATGAACGCCTGCAGCAATGGAGGGCCGATGAAATGTTCGAGCCGGGTGATGTCCGGTTCGTCGATCCCCAGCTTCGCCAGGGCAAACTGGATAGAACGGGTTATCCCCAGGCGCGGGTCGGTCAGTGTGCCGTCGAGGTCGAACAGAATATTCTGGTAATGCATGAAGTCTCGCCAGTAATGCGTAAAAGGGCTTGTGGATAACTCAGGGCTGGTCATAACCTTCGGCCAGATGCTGATCCTTGAGCTTCACGTAATTGCTCGCACTATAAGGGAAAAAGGCAATTTCCTTTTCAGTCAGAGGACGGGCCTGTTTGACTGGACGCCCCACATACAGAAACCCGCTTTCCAGCACTTTACCGGGCGGCACCAGGCTGCCAGCGCCGATGATGACCTCATCCTCGACCACCGCACCATCCATGATGGTCGTACCCATGCCGATCAGAATACGGTTGCCGATGGTGCAGCCATGCAGCATCGCCTTGTGGCCGATGGTCACTTCGTCACCAATCAGTAATGGAAAGCCGTCAGGGTTGAACGGTCCCGCATGGGTAATGTGCAACACACTGCCGTCCTGCACGCTGGTGCGGGCACCGATGCGGATGCGATGCATGTCACCACGAATCACGGTCAGTGGCCAGACGGAGCTGTCAGCACCGATCTCGACATCGCCGATCACCACGGCCGAATGATCGACGAACGCTCGCTCGCCAAGGGCTGGGGTGTGGTCCTGGAACTTGCGAATGGCCACGATAGACTCCTTCTTTACGGGTGATAGAGGCGCGATGCAGGTTTGAGTGCTGCGGTCGGCGTCGATTGTAATTAAGATGCGTGAGTGTTTCTTCCAGCCAAGGTGCAAAACCGTGAGCGCGAACAACCCTCTTCTGCAATCGTACGACCTGCCTCCTTTCTCGGCGATCCGTGCCGAGCACGTAAAACCTGCCATCGAGCAGATCCTGGCCGATAACCGCGCCGCGATTGCCGACATTCTTGCCAGGCAGGGTTCGACCCCCACCTGGGCCGGTCTGATACTGGCGATGGATGAATTGAATGACCGCCTGGGAGCCGCCTGGAGCCCGGTCAGCCACCTGAATGCCGTCTGCAACAGCGCCGAACTGCGCGAAGCCTACGAGTCGTGCCTGCCTGCATTGAGCGCTTACTCCACCGAAATGGGCCAGAACCGCGAGCTGTTCCAGGCCTATGAAGCCCTGGCCAACAGCCCGGAAGCGGCCGACTTCGACGTCGGCCAGAAGACTATTCTGGAGCAATCGCTGCGCGACTTCCGCCTTTCGGGTATCGACCTGCCGCCCGAGCAGCAGAAGCGTTATGCCGAAGTGCAAAGCAAGCTGTCGGAGCTGGGCAGCCAGTTCTCCAACCAGTTGCTCGACGCGACCCAGGCCTGGACCAAACTGGTCACTGACGAATCCGCCCTCGCGGGTCTGACCGATTCGGCCAAGCAACAGATGGCGGCCGCCGCCAAGGCCAAGGATCTGGAAGGTTTCCTGATTACCCTGGAATTCCCGAGCTATTACGCGGTAATGACCTACGCCGAAGACCGCGCCCTGCGCGAAGAAGTCTACGCGGCCTACTGCACACGCGCCTCGGATCAAGGCCCGAATGCCGGCAAGAACGACAACGGTCCGGTCATGGCGCAGATCCTCGACCTGCGTCAGGAACTGGCACAACTGTTGGGCTTCGCCAGCTTCTCCGAACTGAGCCTGGCGACCAAGATGGCCGAGTCCAGCGATCAGGTGCTGAGCTTCCTGCGGGATCTGGCCAAGCGCAGCAAACCTTTTGCCGAACAGGACCTCAAGCAGCTCAAGGCGTATGCCGCCGAACAGGGTTGCCCGGACCTGCAAAGCTGGGACAGCGGTTTCTACGGCGAAAAACTGCGCGAGCAGCGCTACAGCGTTTCCCAGGAAATCCTGCGCGCCTATTTCCCTATCGATAAAGTGCTGAGCGGCCTGTTCGCAATCGTCCAGCGCCTGTACGGCATTGAAATCGCCGAACAGAAAGGCTTCGACACCTGGCACCCGGATGTTCGCCTCTTCGAGATCAAGGAAAACGGCCAGCACGTCGGGCGTTTCTTCTTCGACCTGTATGCCCGCGCCAACAAGCGTGGCGGCGCCTGGATGGATGGCGCTCGCGACCGTCGCCGCACCGCCGAAGGCCGCCTGCAAAACCCGGTGGCGAATCTGGTATGCAACTTCACGCCAGCCGTGGGCGGCAAGCCTGCCTTGCTGACCCACGATGAAGTCACCACCCTGTTCCACGAATTCGGTCATGGCCTGCATCACCTGCTGACCCGCGTCGAGCATGCCGGTGTTTCCGGGATCAACGGCGTGGCGTGGGATGCCGTCGAACTGCCAAGCCAGTTCATGGAAAACTGGTGCTGGGAGCCTGAAGGCCTGGCCCTGATTTCCGGCCACTACGAGAGCGGCGAAGCGCTGCCTCAGGACCTGCTGGAAAAAATGCTCGCTGCCAAGAACTTCCAGTCAGGCCTGATGATGGTCCGTCAGTTGGAGTTCTCGCTGTTCGACTTCGAGCTGCATGCTACCCATGGCGACGGTCGGGGCGTACTGGACGTGCTTGAAGGCATCCGCGATGAAGTCTCGGTCATGCGACCGCCAGCCTATAACCGCTTCCCGAACAGCTTCGCGCATATCTTCGCGGGCGGTTATGCAGCCGGTTACTACAGCTACAAGTGGGCTGAAGTGCTGTCCGCCGATGCGTTCTCCCGATTCGAGGAAGACGGTGTACTCAACGCCGAGACTGGCCGTGCCTTCCGCGAAGCCATCCTGGCCCGTGGCGGCTCCCAGGCGCCGATGGTGTTGTTCGTCGATTTCCGCGGACGCGAGCCTTCGATTGACGCACTCTTGCGTCACAGTGGCTTGAGTGAGGAAGCGGCAGCATGACCGATACACCGGTAGTCATTACCAAGAAGCGCTTCATCGCCGGGGCTGTCTGCCCGGCGTGCAGTGAGCCCGACAAGCTGAAGATGTGGAGCGAAGACGACGTTCCCCATCGTGAATGCGTGGGTTGCGGCTACAGCGATACGCTCAATGAACAGGGCCTGTCAGTTCCCAAAGAGCTGGGAACACGGGTCAACAAGGCGACGCCAAAACCGGCTGATCCAAAGGTTCAGGGCGTGCAGTTTTTCCCGAATCCGAAGCTGAAAAAGCCGGTGGATCCGAGTTGAATGCCTGATGATGAAAAGGGCGCTCGACTGAGCGCCCTTTTTTATACCCTCAAGAAACAACCGCCTTATTGTTTACCCTTGAAATAACCAAACGAGATCTTGCCATCAATCGATTGGCTGGCCTCGACTTTTACATCACTGTTTTCATAAGAGGCATTGAAACTTGGAATCGTGACCGGCCATCGAATATCACGCTTGATGGTGACGATTGTTCGGCCTTGTGAAAAATCGCCATAAGGATGTCCGACCAGAGTAAACGATGTACCCGCGCCGGCCTTGAGAATTCGGGCAGAACGAATTTCATCGTTTGAGCAGCCAAAACTGTTATTTTTCATCTTGACGTTATGGGCACGGTTGAAAGGAACCGTACAGTCGAGATTTTTGTCGAGGTTGTTTCCCTCATAGAATGCAATGGCCGCATCAGAGAAGTTACCCGGTGTTCGACCTACTTCAATACGGGAAATTTTCCCGTTCAAACCATTATTGCGAACATGGATGATTTGATAGTCTGCGTTATTGCGATTCTGTTCAAAACCTGAAACCACAACATGCTCTTTGATCCCGATGTCTCGCTTCACGTCGATAATGGCGTAATCATCTTCGCGGCTACCACCGCCATTGTCGAATACCGTGATTCGGGTGCCTTTGGTAATGCCGGATAACGACATGGATTGAGCCTCATCGTTTTCACAGCCTTGGGTCGGCAGAAGAAGAGTCCGGGAACCGCTGGGAATGGCGCAGACGGTGTCTTTTTTCCTGTCGGCATCAGAGCCTTCCCATAAATAAATGCCACC
The DNA here is from genome assembly GCF_018343775.1 of Pseudomonas cichorii. NCBI lineage: Bacteria > Pseudomonadati > Pseudomonadota > Gammaproteobacteria > Pseudomonadales > Pseudomonadaceae > Pseudomonas > Pseudomonas cichorii. Next base: position 65,826 of record NZ_CP074349.1, on the reverse strand, counting down.
CTGGCTCAAGGTGCGTGCGTAGGAAAAGGCATCGCCGTTCTGGTAATTATTGATACCGATGAAATTCGGCTCATTCCCGCAGTTGGCCGTACGCCGCATCAGGTAGGTCAGGTTATTGTCGTACTTGGCAGAATCAGGAATGGTAGAAGTGGCGGTATGAAACTGGTTCATCAGGAACAGGCGATTCCATTGCTTGCCTGTAGATCTGGCGACTTTTCTGGTATCCAGAGGTACATCTGGCCAGCGTGTGGGGCAGGAAAAATTGTGGGCGGCATAAAGATTGGAAGCCGCACCACCCAAGGTGTCCCACTTGTTCTGCGTCAACCAGTCCTTATCGAACAAGACGGTAATGGTCTTTGATCCGACCCGGTACTGCCCACTGACTTCACGCTTATCGGTCATCATGATAAGGCGGTTATTTTTCTGGGCCATGGCTGCCAGGGTTGGCCAACCCGAGGTCTCAAAATTCGCCGGGTTGAACGAGTAGTCTGCAAGCTCGGGTATCGCATTGAAGACTTCCTGCAAATCGTCACGGCTGACATACGTCTCGAAAAACAGAGTCACCACTTCCGACGTGTTGTTTTTCAGAAAAGGAATGAACTCATTCTTTAGCTGATTGCCCAGCGGGCCGTAGCAAGCAATGGTTTTATGGCAGACCTTGATACGGTTGAAGCCTGACTTTTTGTCGGTATAGAGATCCAGCATGAAACCCCGAACACCGTCTTTCAGTTGCCTGGGCAGTTCCGCCAGATTCTGATTGATCTTCTCGTAGGAATTATGGGTGGTGACCCAGTGATACTGGTCAAAGGGTTTATTCTTGTCCGCGAAGCCGGACGCTTGCGCAGTTGTCAGTGCAAGTGTCAGGAGCGATGCCCCAACCAGGGTATTAAATGCATATTTCGTGCTCACGATTGAAATCCTTTTCAATAGTTGTCAGTTTCTATAACAGGAACGGCCCAAGTACTCATCCATGAGTGTGGCTGGCGACAATTAATAAATTAATACGATGTTCAGTGGAACCGGCTTATTGTTACAACGCTTTAAGAAGCGTTTCTCGGCAGGCAGAACCACCGGTCAGGTGGGAAGCATTTTTTCCTGGGCGATGTGAATTTTGATGTACTGTATGCATAAACAGTATTCGAGTCATTCCTCATGGTCAGCACACCCCCGATTCGCGGCCGCGGTACCGCCACCAACCCGCACAATCGCTTTGCTCCCAGCCGGTCCGTCGCCGAGGACGATGGCTGGTATCAGGAGGTTCCGCTGACTCAGGGTACTCAGGTCATCAACGAAACGGCCAAGACCATCATTACCCGCAACACGTCGCCGGACATTCCCTTCGATCGCTCCATCAACCCTTATCGCGGGTGTGAGCACGGCTGCATCTATTGCTTCGCAAGACCCAGCCATGCCTATTGGGACATGTCGCCAGGGCTGGATTTCGAGACCAGGCTGATCGCCAAGACCAATGCAGCAGCCTTGCTGGAGCAGCAGCTTTCCAAACCCGGCTACCGTTGCGCGCCAATCACGCTGGGCGCCAATACCGATCCGTATCAGCCTATCGAGCGCGAACACCGGATCACCCGCGCGACCCTTGAGGTTTTGCTGCGCTATCGCCATCCCGTGTCCATCATCACTAAAGGCTCGCTGATTCTGCGCGACCTCGATTTGCTGGCCGAAATGGCAAAACTGAATCTGGTGTCGGTATTCATCAGCCTGACTACGCTGGATGACGAACTCAAATGCATTCTTGAGCCCAGGGCTGCTGCACCCAAGGCTCGTTTGCGAGCCATTCGGGTATTGCGCCAGGCGGGCGTACCGGTAGGTGTGTTGTGCGCGCCGATGATTCCAATGATCAACGACAGCGAGCTTGAAGCCCTGCTCAGTGAGGCCAAGGCGGCCGGTGCACAAAGTGCGAGCTATGTAATGCTGCGCCTGCCCCTGGAGGTGGCGCCACTGTTCGATGAATGGCTCAAGACACATTATCCGCAACGTGCGGAACATGTGATGAGTCTGATACGTCAAAGCCGAGGCGGTGAGGTCTATAACAGCGAGTTCGGGTCACGCATGCGGGGCGAAGGGCCTTTTGCCGATCTCCTGGCAAGGCGTTACGCGATAGCAACTGCACGTTTAGGCCTCAATCGTCGTGAGAGTTTTCATCTGGACTGCAACGCTTTTTGCCCACCGGGTGGGCAGATGTCACTCCTTTAAATGCAGGAAATGGCGTTCTAGAGCTGTCGCATTCAGTTTCACTTAAGCTTGAGTCGCTAATCTGTAAATCGGAGTGATGCCCGCGATAGCGTTCAATGGACTTGTTCGCTATGCCAGACAAAAGGGCTAAGGTCCGATTCCGGTTAGAGAAAGCATGAATAATCCACATCAATCCGTCAGGGGATGAAGACATGAGAGACATGGATAAACAGCAGTCGGCTACCTCAGCCAGTGAGCAGCCTGCATTGAATAGTGCTGAGGTAGCGCTGCAGCAAATCGTGAGTGGCTTCGTGCACTTTCGTCATGAGGTCTTCCCACAGCAGGAAGAGTTGTTCAAGAAACTGGCCACGGCACAATCGCCTCGCGCCATGTTCATCACCTGCGCAGACTCGCGCATCGTGCCTGAACTCATTACCCAGAGCTCTCCAGGCGATCTTTTCGTCACCCGTAACGTCGGTAACGTCGTTCCGCCTTATGGCCAGATGAACGGCGGTGTTTCAACAGCCCTCGAGTACGCGGTTTCAGCCCTGGGCGTGCAACACATCATCATCTGCGGGCACTCCGATTGCGGCGCAATGCGTGCCGTACTCAACCCACAGAGCCTCGATAAAATGCCTACGGTCAAAGCCTGGCTGCGTCATGCAGAGGTTGCCCGTACGGTTGTCGAGAACAATTGCAGTTGCGGCAGCGAAAAGGAAACCATGCACGTCCTGACTCAGGAAAACGTGATCGCTCAGCTTCAGCACCTGCGTACCCACCCTTCGGTTGCATCCAAACTGGCCAACGGTCAGTTGTTCATCCACGGCTGGGTCTACAACATCGAAACCAGTGAAATTCTGGCTTACGACGCGGACCGGGATGCATTCCTGCCACTCGATGGCGAGGGTCCGACACCCATGGCTACCCCGAAGCCACGCTTCTAGTCGCATGATTTGATTCACGACTGGCGGTAAACCCCCTCTTTGAGCCTATGGCGGTTGCGCAGGATGCGCGCCGCCAGGCTTTGTTACGTCTGAAGAGATCCCGGAGAAGCATCATGGGTACTACAGAACTGAAATCCGTCTTACCACGGGAGCTCCTCGCTTCCGTGGTGGTGTTCCTGGTTGCCCTGCCGCTGTGCATGGGGATTGCAATTGCTTCAGGCATGCCTCCGGCCAAGGGATTGATTACTGGCATCATCGGTGGCCTGATCGTCGGCTGGATCGCGGGGTCGCCCTTGCAGGTCAGTGGCCCTGCCGCAGGTCTGGCCGTATTGGTATTCGAGCTGGTACGTGAGCATGGAATGGCCATGCTTGGCCCGATTCTTCTGCTGGCCGGCCTGCTTCAACTACTGGCCGGACGCTTCAAGCTCGGCTGCTGGTTCCGGGTAACGGCACCGGCTGTGGTGTATGGCATGCTGGCCGGCATCGGTGTGCTGATCGTCCTTTCACAAGTGCATGTGATGTTTGATAGCGGCCCGAAACCGTCCGGGCTGGATAATCTGTTGGCATTCCCTGCAACTCTGGTCCAGGCCATCGGGACTGGACCGGCCATGCAGGCAGGCCTGCTGGGTCTGGGAACCATGCTAGTGATGTGGTCCTGGGACAAAATCCGTCCACAATCACTGCGTTTCGTTCCGGGAGCACTGCTGGGTGTCGGTCTTGCAACAGGCATAAGCCTCATCATGGCGCTGGAGGTCAAGCGCGTGGAGGTCCCTGACAATCTGGCCGACGCCATCGACTGGCTACGCCCTGCGGACCTCATGAACCTCGCCGATCCTGCGATCCTGATTGCTGCCATCGCCCTGGCCTTCATCGCCAGTGCCGAAACGCTGCTTTCGGCCGCTGCCGTCGACCGCATGCACAACGGCACGCGCTCTGACTTCGACAAGGAATTGAGTGCACAAGGCATAGGTAACATGCTGTGCGGCCTGGTGGGTGCGCTGCCAATGACCGGCGTTATCGTGCGCAGCTCGGCAAACGTTCAGGCAGGTGCGACGACCCGACTCTCGACGATTTTCCATGGCCTCTGGCTGCTGGCTTTCGTACTGATTCTGTCGAGCGTACTGCAAAGCATTCCGGTGGCAAGTCTGGCGGGTGTGCTTGTATACACGGGCCTCAAGCTGGTGGATCTCAAGGCATTTCGCGGTCTGGGCCGTTATGGACGCACGCCGATGTTCATCTATGCCGCCACGGCTTCGTCGATCATCCTCACTGACCTGCTGACCGGTGTACTGGTTGGTTTCGGTCTGACTCTGGCCAAGCTGGCACTCAAGGCTTCGCGCCTGAAGATCAGCCTGGTTCAACTGGAGGATGAGGGTGAAATGGAGTTGCGTCTGGTGGGTGCGGCTACCTTCCTCAAGGTTCCGGCACTGACCAAAGTGCTGGGCAGCATCCCTCAAGGCAGCACCGTGCACGTGCCGTTGAACAACCTGACCTATATCGATCACTCTTGCCTGGAATTGCTGGAAGAGTGGGGGCGGACCAATGCCGCTCAGGGGACGAAACTGCTTATCGAGTCGCGTGGCTTGAAGCGTCGTCTGGAAGGTCGGATCTATACGACAACCGGTATCGGAGCTGCTGCCAGGTAGCTCGCGTCAGCGGTGGGCGTCTTCGCGAAGCAGCGGAGCGCCTGCCGACTCTCCTTCCTTTGCTCGCAAAGACATTATTACAACGACCGACTGCATCAGGCCTCGGGGCGACCCAGCTCCAGGCCGATGCCCAGTTGACGTGACAGGCACGGCCAGCGTTTCCATGCTTCTTCAGTGTCGGGGCTATCAAGGCGCTCACGGTAGGTTTCGACCGATTCCAGTGCAAAGCTCTCATCATCGAGTAACTGGTCAACTGCATGATGTACGGCTTCATCGAGCTGATTGGCGAACTCTTCACCGATCAACTGGTGGGCAATCACACTGGCAACAACCGTGTTTGAAGGGATCAATGGTCGGCCGAAATGCTTGATGTAGAGGTCATTCACCTCTTCTACAAGGCGATGTGCCAGATACGCTTCATCCAACAGACTGTCGAGCCCTTCATGACCGGCCATGATGGCTGGCGGACTAACGAAAAACTGCTCGGCAATTTTCAGGACAGGCTCTATCTGTCCTTCTATACCCGCCTGAACTGCAACTTCGTGAGCAGCGTCCAGCAGGTCCGGTACCAACTCGATATAGGCAGAAACAAAGCGCGTCAGTACACCTTTTGCGTCGACATCCGGAAGATCAATGGCGGGATGCAGGTGGGGGAGTTGGAGTTCCAGTTGTTGTAGCAATTGGCCTGTTTCGGCTTCGTGTTGATGTGCACGCTGAATCTGCTCGCGCAATGCGGCGGTGTTCATGAAGGCTCCTGAGGGCTTAAAACCAGGTAGTTATTAGGGAAGTCATACGTTAGCCTGATTGGCTGCCTCCCTAAGACGCATTTTTCATAACTAAGTAACATTTATATGTATTCGTTATTAAAAGACTCTTTCTAGACCTTTATCTTACGATCTTAATAAAACCCCATACATCTATATGGATGGTTCGCCCATCGCGTTGCGCACTCTCTGGCGATGTCTATACTCGGCTGTGAGAGAAGTTGGCTGAAGGCCGCAACGCTGTAGACCTGGGTCATCCGGGCATGATGTCAGTGAATTCGCAAGCCGCTCCTTGGCCGCAGACAACGTCTGCCGGATAACAAGCTGGGGGACCCCGCGATGAAGCGACGTCCATACGTTTGGATGGGGCTCGTGTTGTGGCAAATATTTGGCCAGGCGCAAGCAGCCTGGACAACGAATATGGCGCCTGGCGCCTCTGTCGTCAGCAACGCGGTGTTCGATCTGCACATGACCATCTTCTGGATATGTGTCGTGATCGGTCTTGTCGTGTTCGCCGCCATGTTCTGGTCGATGATCATGCATCGACGCTCCCTCGGGCAGAAAGCCGCCCACTTTCACGAAAACACGACCGTCGAAATTCTCTGGACCCTCGTTCCCTTTCTGATTCTGGTCGCCATGGCGATCCCGGCGACCCGCACCCTGATCAGCATGTATGACGCCACCGAATCGGATGTGGATATTCAGATCACCGGCTATCAATGGAAGTGGCACTACAAGTACCTGGGGCAGGATGTGGAGTTCTTCAGCAACCTGGCGACCTCCACCGGCCAGATCCAGAACCGCGATACCAAGGGCGAACACTACCTGCTGGAAGTCGATCAGCCGCTGGTGCTGCCGGTTGGCGAGAAGATCCGCTTTCTGGTGACGGGGGCCGACGTGATCCACTCCTGGTGGGTGCCTGCTTTTGCGGTCAAGCGCGACGCGATTCCAGGGTTCGTCAATGAAGCCTGGACCCGCATCGAAAAGCCCGGCATCTACCGCGGCCAATGCACCGAACTGTGCGGCAAGGACCACGCCTTCATGCCCATCGTGGTAGAGGCCAAGTCCACGGCGGATTACCAGGCCTGGCTGGCCGAGCGCAAGGAAGAAGGCGCCCGACTCAAGGAACTGACCGACAAGAACTGGACACGGGAAGAACTCATCGCCCACGGCGACAAGGTCTATCACACCGTCTGTGCCGCCTGTCACCAGCCTGAAGGGCAGGGCATGCCGCCCCTGTTCCCGGCGCTCAAGGGTTCGCCGATCGCCACCGGTCCCCTCGAAGGGCATCTGAACATCGTGTTCAACGGCAAGCCCGGAACCTCCATGGCAGCCTTCGGCAAACAGCTTTCAGAAGTGGATATCGCAGCGGTCGTGACCTACGAGCGCAATGCGTGGGGTAACGACAAGGGCGACATGCTGAGCCCCAAGGATGTGCTGGCCTTCAAGCAGTCACAGAAATGAGCGCGCAGGAGACTGAAACATGAGTGCAGTAATCGATGACCATGGCCATGACCACGCGCATGGTCCCGCCAAAGGCCTGATGCGCTGGGTACTGACCACCAATCACAAGGACATCGGCACGATGTACCTGTGGTTCAGTTTCACGATGTTCCTGCTGGGCGGTTCGTTCGCCATGGTGATTCGCGCCGAACTGTTCCAGCCGGGCCTGCAGATCGTCGAGCCGGCCTTTTTCAATCAGATGACCACCATGCATGGCCTGATCATGGTCTTCGGGGCCGTGATGCCGGCCTTTGTCGGCCTGGCCAACTGGATGATTCCGCTGATGATCGGCGCGCCGGACATGGCCTTGCCGCGCCTGAACAACTTCAGCTTCTGGCTGCTGCCTGCTGCCTTCCTGCTCCTGGTTTCAACACTCTTTCATCCGGGCGGCGGCCCCAACTTTGGCTGGACCTTCTACGCGCCTCTTTCGACGACCTATGCACCCGAAAGCGTGACATTTTTCATACTTGCTATCCATATGATGGGCATTAGCTCAATCATGGGCGCGATCAATGTCGTCGCAACCATCCTCAATCTGCGGGCACCGGGCATGACCCTGATGAAGATGCCGCTGTTCGTCTGGACCTGGCTGATCACGGCGTTTCTGCTGATCGCGGTCATGCCGGTGCTGGCCGGCTGCGTGACCATGATGCTGATGGATATCCATTTCGGGACCAGCTTCTTCAATGCTGCAGGCGGCGGTGATCCGTTGCTGTTCCAACATGTGTTCTGGTTTTTCGGTCATCCCGAGGTGTACATCATGATCCTGCCGGCCTTCGGGGCGGTCAGCTCGATCATTCCCGCGTTCTCGCGCAAGCCGTTATTCGGCTATACCTCAATGGTCTACGCCGTGGCGAGCATCGCCTTTCTGTCGTTCATCGTGTGGGCGCACCACATGTTCGTGGTGGGCATTCCTCTGGTGGGCGAACTGTTCTTCATGTACGCAACGATGCTTATCGCCGTACCGACGGGGGTCAAGGTGTTCAACTGGGTCAGTACCATGTGGCAGGGTTCGTTGACGTTCGAGACGCCCATGCTGTTCGCCGTGGCGTTCGTGATCCTGTTTTCCATTGGCGGGTTTTCGGGGCTGATGCTGTCCATCGCGCCCGCCGACTTCCAGTATCAGGACACCTACTTCGTGGTGGCGCACTTCCACTATGTACTGGTGCCCGGGGCGATCTTCGGCATTTTCGCCTCGGCCTATTACTGGCTGCCCAAGTGGACCGGGCACATGTATGACGAAACCCTGGGCAAACTGCATTTCTGGCTGTCATTCATCGGCATGAACCTGGCGTTCTTCCCGATGCACTTTCTTGGCCTGGCGGGCATGCCACGCCGCATCCCGGACTACAACCTGCAATTCGCGGACTTCAACATGGTGTCGTCCATCGGGGCTTTCACCTTTGGTGCGACACAACTGTTCTTCCTGTTCATCGTGATCAAGACCATTCGCGGCGGCCCGCCTGCGCCAGCCAAGCCCTGGGATGGCGCTGACGGGCTGGAGTGGACACTGCCTTCGCCCGCGCCTTATCACACCTTCAGCACACCGCCCGAAGTGAAGTGAGTACTGCCATGAGCAACGTGCATTCGATCAAAGGCCTCGTCGCTCGCCTGCTGCTGATAGTGGTGGTGATGTTTGCCTTTGGTTTCGCGCTGGTGCCCCTGTATGACGTGATGTGCAGGGCATTTGGCATCAATGGCAAGACCGGTGGCCAGTATCAGGGCTCGCAGGTGATCGATCAGCAGCGGCTGGTGCGTGTGCAGTTCATCTCGACCAATGCGGTGGACATGGTCTGGGCGTTTCATCCGCGGACCGAAGAGATCGAGGTTCACCCAGGCGCGGTCAACGAGATGATTTTCGTGGCACAGAACCCCACCGACAAAGCGATGACGGCGCAGGCCGTGCCCAGTATTTCCCCCGGTCAGGCGGCGGCTTACTTCCACAAGACCGAATGCTTCTGTTTTACCCAGCAAATGCTGCAACCGGGAGAGCGGATCGAAATGCCGGTGCGCTTCATTGTTGATCGCGACCTGCCCAAAGACGTGAAACACCTGACTCTGGCCTACACACTGTTCGATATCACTGCACGCCAGCCCCCCGTTCTGCCTGTCGTGAAAAACGGTGGCTGAAGGAGACGCTCAAATGGCTACGCCCCATGAGCATTATTACGTTCCGGCGCAAAGCAAATGGCCCATCATTGCCACGCTGGCCCTGCTGGTCACGATGTTCGGCCTGGGCACCTGGTTCAATGACCTGAAGGCTGGACGGCCGGAATCCAACGGACCGCTGATCTTTTTCGTGGGCGGTCTTCTGGTGGCCTACATGATGGCTGGCTGGTTCGGTGCGGTCGTCAAGGAAGCACGGGCCGGGATGTACAGCGCGCAGATGGACCGCTCGTTTCGCTGGGGCATGGTCTGGTTCATCTTTTCCGAAGTGATGTTTTTCATGGCCTTTTTCGGCGTGCTGCTTTACGTGCGGGTCTGGACCGGCCCGTGGCTGGGTGGCGAGGGCTCCAACGGCATCTCGAACATGCTGTGGCCGAACTTTCAGTTCCAGTGGCCGCTGCAGGAAAACCCCGATCCGAAACTGTTCCCGCCACCCAAGGGCGTCATCGATCCGTGGCATTTGCCGCTGATCAATACCATTTTGCTGGTCAGCTCCAGCGTGACCATTACCTTTGCCCACCACGCCTTGAAAAAAGCCCATCGCGGCGCGCTCAAAGGCTGGCTGGCCGTCACCGTGCTGCTGGGCTGCAGTTTTCTGATCCTGCAGGCTGAAGAGTACGTCCATGCCTATCAAGAGCTTGGCCTGACCCTGGGCTCCGGGATCTATGGCGCGACCTTTTTCATGCTGACCGGGTTTCACGGCGCCCACGTCACCATCGGCACGATCATTCTGTTTGTGATGTTGATGCGGATTCTGCGCGGGCATTTCGATGCCGAGCATCAGTTCGGTTTCGAGGCCGCGAGCTGGTACTGGCACTTCGTGGATGTGGTGTGGGTCGGCCTGTTCACCTTTGTGTATGTCTTGTGAGGCCGTTACCAGTTCACATGTGACACCAACTGACCGCTGTAGAAACCCCAGGTAATCAGCGCCAGGGTGAGGGCGGCGAGGATGACCCGCAGGGCCAGGACCTTGAGCAGCCGGGTCGACTGGTTGTCGTCCTTGATCAGAAAGAACAGGCCACTGAACAGGCAGGTGATGGTGGCCGCCAACATAAGAACAATCGCTGCTTTGAGCATGAGAAAACTCCAGGAGCAATCGCCATGATGCAATGGAGTATAGGCACGGCCCTGATGCCGGAACGGGCGACGGGATGAACCGCTTCATCCGGCGTTCGGGGCCTGTGCTGCTGATGCTGGCAGCGCTGCCACTGCTGCTCATGCTCGGTTTCTGGCAATTGAACCGGGCCGAAGAGAAGCGCGTAATTCTCGCTCATCACGCCGAACGCCAGGCGGCCGAACCCATCGATATCGTCCGACTGCTGGATATCGAAGACCCCGCCTACAGGCGCGTGCAATTGCAGGGACGATTCGATGCAGCCCACAGCCTGCTGCTCGATAACAGCACCCGTGACGGCAAGGCCGGTGTCGAATTGCTCCAGCCCTTCCAGGACCAACCCAGCGGGTTATGGCTGTGGATAAATCGCGGCTGGCTGCCCTGGCCGGACCGGCGTACGCCGCCAGCATTCACGACCCCAAGCCAGCCGCAGGATCTGACTGCCTGGGTCCATGTCCCTCTGGGCGAAAGCTTTCACCTGCAAGCCGATGCGCTGAACGATTCGTGGCCGAAACTGGTGACCGCCGTCATGCCCGGCACGCTCTGGGCAGCGCTGGATCGCCAGGGCTATCCACACGAACTGCGACTTGAGCCGGGCAGTGCCGCGTATCGCGTTGACTGGCCGGTCGTGGCAATCGATCCGCAAAAACATGTGGGCTATGCCGTGCAGTGGTTCGCCCTGGCCACGGCACTGTTCGGTCTGGGTGTGTATTGGGGTTGGCGCAACAGAAACAGCCGGGAGAAGAATAATGAACACCGTCGGCGTATCTGAGTTTCGTAAGCGACGACAAGGGCGTCTGCAACTGCTGGTGTTGGTGCTGATCGCTGTCGGGCCAATGATCCTGGCCACCTGCATGTACCGCTTCAACTTCTGGGTGCCGGACAGTCGCAGTTATCACGGCCAGTTGATCGGCAACGGCCAGAGCCGCGCCGACCTGGGAGTCCAGGCCGATGAGCAGCGCTGGCAATTGCTGGTCAGCGCGCCGGGGCAGTGCAATGCCGACTGCCAGCAACTGGTGTATCTGGCGCGGCAGGTCCAGATCGGTCTGGGTCGCGATGCCACACGGGCCAGCCATGCCCTGGCCACGAATGCACCGCTCAGTGACGACTATGCCGAGACGCTTCACCAGGACTATCCACAACTGCAGCGTTATCCGCTGGATGTTGTCCGCTACCGGAAGCTGGCGCCCGACAATGCACCGCAACTGTGGATCGTCGATCCCCACGGCAACCTTGTGCTGCGCTATGACCCCAGAGTCAACGGCAAGGACCTGCTGATCGACCTGCGCCAACTCCTGAAACTGTCGAACATCGGATAAAGGGAGGTCGTCATGGCCCGACCCGGATTTCGTATCGCCTTGCTTGCCACGCTGCTGGCGTTGTTCGTGGTGCTACTCGGTGCTTATACACGGCTCACCCATGCCGGCCTGGGTTGTCCTGACTGGCCGGGCTGTTACGGATTCATCGGCGTGCCCGCCACTGAGCGGCAACTGGCTCATGCGCAACTGCACTTTCCAGACGCTCCGGTGCATGCAGGAAAAGGCTGGAGCGAGATGACGCATCGCTATTTCGCGGGCGGGCTGACCCTGACGATTCTGTGGCTGGCCATAAAAGCCTGGCAGCGTCGCCATCTGGCCGGGCAACCGTTGAAACTGCCTTTGCTGCTGGTGGCAGTGGTCTTCGTTCAGGCGGCTTTCGGCATGTGGACCGTAACCCTCAAACTCTGGCCGCAAGTGGTCACGGCGCATCTGCTGGGAGGCGTGGCCACCTTGAGTCTGCTGTTTCTGCTGACCCTGCGCCTGAGTGGCGCCTTCGCGCCATTACCACACTTGCCCCAGCGCCTGAAACGCCTGGCGGCGCTGGGGCTGGTGCTGGTCACGCTACAGATCGCCCTGGGCGGCTGGGTCAGTGCCAATTATGCAGCGCTGGCCTGCACCGACCTGCCCACCTGCCAAGGGCAATGGTGGCCGGAAACGGACTTCGCCAATGGTTTCCACCTGACCCAGCACATCGGCCCCGATTATCTAGGCGGCAAACTCGACAACGAAGCGCGCACTGCGATTCATCTGACACACCGACTCGGCGCACTGCTGGTGGCCTGCGTACTGCTGACCCTGGCCTGGCAGCTCAAGCGCGCCGGCCTCAAGGGGTTGGCAATACTGCTGGCACTGGCCCTCGGCATACAGATCGGCCTGGGGTTCGGCAATGTGCTGCTGAGTCTGCACCTGCCTGTTGCGATGGCTCACAACGCGGGAGGCGCGGGTTTGATGCTGACCCTGACACTGATCAGTTTTCGTACACGAGCTGCCTTCAGCAGCAAACGCCGCAACCCTGATCGAGCATGCCTGGCGGCCTCATGGGCCAATGTGCTGCCTGTGAAAAAGGACACACTGCCATGAGCGTATTGAGTCAGGAACGTCAGGCGCTATGGCGTGATTACCTGGAGCTGACCAAACCCAAAGTCGTGGCGCTAATGTTGATGACTTCCCTGGTCGGCATGCTGCTGTCCAGCCACAACAGCGTGCCATGGACGATTCTGGTGTTCGGCAATCTGGGCATCGGGCTGTGTGCGGGGAGTGCCGCCGTTATCAACCATGTGGTGGACCGACATATCGATGCGCTGATGGCCCGCACTCAAAAACGACCGATTGCCCAGGGGCGAATAGCGCCGGAACACGCCCTGATTCTGGCCTTGCTGCTGACGCTGACCGGGCAGTTTCTGCTGCTGGCGTTCACCAATCCGCTGACCGCCTGGCTGACCCTGGCGTCGCTGATGGGCTACGCCGTGATCTACACCGGCTTTCTGAAACGTGCCACACCACAGAACATTGTCATCGGAGGGCTGGCCGGCGCTTCGCCGCCCTTGCTGGGCTGGGTGGCGGTTACCGGGCAAGTTACCGCCGAACCCCTGTTGCTGGTGCTGATCATCTTCGCCTGGACCCCGCCACACTTCTGGGCGCTGGCCATCCATCGCAAGGCCGAATATGCCAAGGCGAGTATCCCGATGCTGCCGATCACCCATGGCGAGCACTACACCAAAGTGCATATCGTGCTGTACACCTGCATCCTGTTCGCGGTCAGTCTGCTGCCTTATGCGATTCACATGAGCGGCCTGGCGTATCTGATTTGTGCATCACTGCTGGGTTTGCGCTTCCTGCACTGGAGCCGTGTGCTGTACCGTGGCACTCGACCGCACGCGGCAATCTGCACCTTCAAGTACTCTATCCATTACTTGTTCCTGCTGTTCGTTGCCCTGCTCGCAGATCACTACCTACTGTTGAAACCATGACTCGAACCCAGAAAACCGTATTCATCCTTGTCGCCATCGTGGCCTTGATCCTGGGCCTGACCTTCAACCGCGTGCTGTCGGGCAAAGGAGCGGGCGATCAGACAGCCCTGATCGATGCGGGCATCATCCTGTTGCCGCAGAGCCGTAACCTGCCTGACCTGAAGATGATCGACCAGAACGGTGAGCCCGTTGTCATCAATCAGTTGAAGGACAAATGGACGCTGCTGTTCTTCGGCTACACCTTCTGCCCGGACATCTGCCCGACCACGCTGGCACAGATCCGCCAGATCAAGAGCGAGCTACCCAAGGACGTGGTCGGCAACTTGCGCGTGGTGCTGATCAGCGTCGACCCGAATCGCGACACACCGCAGCAGCTCAAGCAATACCTGGGTTATTTCGACAAGGAATTCATCGGCCTGACCGCTTCGGTGGCAGACCTTCAGAAGCTGGCCAATGCGGTGAGCATTCCGTTCATCCCTGCCGATACCAGTAAGGCGAACTACACCGTTGACCACAGCGGGAACCTGGCATTGCTGGGGCCGGACGGCACGCAGCGCGGGTTCATTCGTGCACCGTTGAGCAGCCAGAAGCTGGTAGTGCAATTGCCAGGGTTGTTGCAAAGAAACCAGTAGGAGCGAATGAATTCGCTCCTACAGGGTTCCGGTTTCAGAACGCTGGAACCACAGCGCCTTTGTACTTCTCGACGAGGAACGCTTTCACTTCCGGGGTGTTCAGCGCAGCAGCCAGTTTCTTGATGGCGTCCGAATCCTTGTTGTCCGGGCGAGCAACCAGAATGTTGGCGTAAGGCGATTCAGCACCTTCGATCACCAGCGCATCCTTGGTTGGATCGAGCTTGGCGCCCAGCGCGTAGTTGGTGTTGATCAGCGCCAGATCGACCTGGGTCAGCACGCGCGGCAGGGTTGCAGCTTCCAGCTCACGGAACTTCAGGTTCTTCGGGTTGCTCGCAACGTCCTTAGGCGTAGCCAGGATGCTGGTCGGGTCCTTGAGGGTGATCAGACCGGCCTTGGCCAGCAACAGGAAAGCACGGCCTTCGTTGGTGGCATCGTTTGGCAGCGCGACGGTTGCGCCGTTTGGCAGGTCTTCCAGTTTCTTGAACTTGTCCGAGTAAGCGCCGAACGGCTCTACGTGAACCTTGGCAACGGTAACCAGATCGGTACCTTTACCCTTGTTGAACTCATCCAGGTACGGCTGGTGCTGGAAGAAGTTGGCGTCCAGACGCTTTTCGGCAACCTGTACGTTCGGCTGGATGTAGTCGGTGAAGACCTTGATTTTCAGGTCCACGCCTTCCTTGGCCAGTGTTGGCTTGATGAACTCCAGAATCTCGGCCTGCGGCACAGCAGTCGCGGCGATGCTCAGGGTTTCATTGGCCTGCGCAGACAATGCTGTAACGGCGGCAAATACGGCCAATAGTTTTTTCATGCAACAGCTCCTTTTATGAGGCCCGCACCAAGCAGGCCCAACCAACAAATTCGGTTAACGGTGGGTGAAGTGCGCGACCAGCTTGTCGCCGACGGTTTGCAGAATCTGCACCAACACCAGCAACAATACGACCGTCACGAACATCACGTCGTTCTGGAAACGCTGATAACCATAGCGGATTGCCAGATCACCCAGCCCGCCAGCCCCCACGGCACCCGCCATGGCAGTGAAGGACACCAGCGCAATGGCCGTCACGGTAATGGCAGCCAGAATGCCGGGACGTGCCTCGGGCAACAGCGCCTTGAGGATGATCTGCCGGGTCGTGGCGCCCATGGCCTGGGTCGCTTCGATGATGCCTTTGTCCACTTCACGCAAGGCGGTTTCCACCAGGCGGGCGAAGAATGGCGTGGCACCGGCAATCAGCGGTGGCAACGTACCGAGAATGCCCAGCGACGTGCCGGTGATGATCTCGGTCAGCGGCATCATCACGATCAGCAGGATGATGAAGGGCAGGGCGCGCAGCATGTTGACGATCAACCCGACCGTCGCATACAGCTGCTTGTGTTCCAGCAACTGGCGAGGCGAGGTCAGGAACATCAACACGCCCAGAGGCAGGCCCAGCAGGATGGTGAAACCCAGCGAGACACTGAGCATGATCAGGGTATCGCCCGTGGCGACCCAGATTTCATACCAGTCGACGTTGGAAAACAGATTCAGGAAAGCGTCCATCAGCGCAGCACCTCCATATGAACGTCAGCGGCGGTGAAGCGGGCGAAGGCGGCTTCCATGTCGCCGCCGGTAATGGCCAGCGTCAGTTGCCCGTATGGTGTGTCCTTGATGCGGTCGATACGGCCCGCCAGGATGCTGTAGTCCACACCGGTTTCCCGGGCGACGGTACCCAGCAGCGGCGCGTAAGTGGCATCGCCCTGGAAGGTCAGGCGCACGATGCGGCCCTGCACATGGGCAAAGTCGTCACGCTGCTCGTTCTCGTCGACCTGCTCATCTTCCTGGACGAAGCGCTTGGTGGTCGGATGCTGCGGGTGCAGAAACACATCGGCCACATTGCCCTGCTCGACAATCACACCGGCGTCCATCACGGCCACCTGATCGCAGACACGGCGGATCACGTCCATTTCATGGGTGATGAGCACGATGGTCAGTTTCAACTCGCGATTGATCTCGGCCAGCAACTGCAGCACCGATGCAGTGGTCTGCGGGTCCAGAGCGCTGGTGGCTTCATCGCACAGCAGGATCTTGGGCTTGGTCGCCAGGGCGCGGGCAATGCCGACGCGCTGCTTCTGGCCGCCGGACAGTTGCGCCGGGTACTTGCGGGCATGGTCGGACAGACCGACACGCTCCAGCAGCTCGGCCACTCGCTGATCGATCTGGTCGCGGGACATATTGCCCGCCAGTGTCAGCGGCATGGCCACGTTGTCGGCAACGGTCTTGGAGGACAGCAGGTTGAAGTGCTGGAAAATCATCCCGACCTGCTGACGGAAACGCCGAAGGCCGTTGGCGTCCAGTGCCGTGACATCTTCGCCGTCGACCACTATTTGCCCGCCACTCGGGGTTTCAAGGCGGTTGATCAGGCGCAGCAAAGTACTTTTGCCAGCGCCGGAATGGCCGATCAGGCCGTATACCTGGCCATCTTCGACACGCAGGCTGGTGGGATGCAGGGCCGGAATATCCTTGCCTGCAACCCGATAGGTTTTATGGACGTTATGAAACTCGATCACGGAGCGAACCTTGTGGGGGCGCGTTAAAAAATCAGCGCAGTGACAAGACAGTCACTTGCTTCGTTACCTCGGCGGGGTAAGCCGGGCGCGCATTTTAGCCTTTCCGCAAAGCACTGCTTAGCATTTATTTGCCAGCAAACATGCTCAATTGGCATAACGCGACCGGTGGTGCCACTTACCGGAAAATTTACTGAACGGCACTTTGCCAGACAGGTCACTCCTTTAACACCGTGATTCCCGTGGCTTGCCAAGGGAACTGGATCAAAGAGCCCGACATGAAGTCAGGGCCAGGGAATGAGGAGACGCACCCGATGTCTAGCCCGAAAAAGCCGCCTGTAAGCAATGCACCCAAAAGCGAACTGGCAGGAACCGACACCCTTGATCGTGGCAACACCAACGAGAAACTGGATAGCCTCGAACCGTTCCGCTCCGATGCCACGAAACAGGCGCTGCGCACCAATCAGGGCGTCAGAATCGCCGACAACCAGAACACGCTCAAGGCCGGTAGCCGGGGTCCTTCGTTGCTCGAAGACTTCATCATGCGCGAGAAAATCACTCACTTTGACCATGAGCGTATTCCGGAGCGGATCGTTCATGCGCGGGGTACTGCGGCGCATGGTTATTTCCAGAGCTATGACGATCACGCCACCCTGAGCAAGGCCGGCTTTCTTCGCGATCCAGGCAAGAAAACCCCGGTATTCGTACGCTTCTCCACCGTGCAAGGGCCACGGGGATCGGGCGATACGGTGCGGGATGTCCGCGGTTTTGCGGTCAAATTCTACACCGATGAAGGCAATTTCGACCTGGTTGGCAACAACATGCCGGTGTTTTTCATTCAGGATGCCATCAAGTTTCCGGACTTCGTGCATGCCGTGAAGCCAGAACCTCATAACGAGATTCCCACCGGAGGCTCTGCTCACGACACCTTCTGGGATTTTGTATCGCTGGTTCCTGAGTCGGCGCACATGGTGCTGTGGACCATGTCCGACCGCGCCATTCCGAAAAGCCTGCGCACCATGCAGGGCTTCGGCGTTCACACCTTTCGCCTGATCAATACCGAAGGCAAATCGACCTTCGTGAAGTTTCACTGGAAACCCAAATACGGCGTTTGCTCGCTGGTCTGGGATGAAGCCCAGAAGCTGGCCGGCAAGGACACCGACTTCCATCGCCGGGACCTGTGGGAATCCATTGAAACGGGCGACTACCCCGAGTGGGAGCTGGGCGTACAGATCGTTGCCGAAGAAGATGAACATGCCTTCGACTTCGATCTGCTGGACCCCACCAAAATCATTCCCGAAGAGCTGGTGCCGGTAACACCACTGGGCAAGATGGTGCTCAACCGCAACCCGGACAACTTCTTTGCCGAAACCGAGCAGGTTGCCTTCTGCCCCGGTCATATCGTGCCAGGCATCGACTTCTCCAATGACCCGCTGCTGCAAGGCCGGCTGTTCTCCTACACCGACACCCAGATCAGTCGCCTGGGCGGGCCGAACTTCCACGAGATCCCGATCAACCGGCCGGTAGCGCCCAACCATAACGGGCAGCGCGATGCGCAACATCGCACGACGATCCACAAGGGCCGCACGTCCTACGAGCCGAATTCCATTGATGGTGGCTGGCCAAAGGAAACCCCTGTCGCAGCAGAGGACGGTGGTTTCGAGTCGTACCCGGAGCGCATCGATGCGCACAAGATACGCGAGCGCAGCGAGTCCTTTGGCGATCACTTCTCCCAGGCCACGCTGTTCTTCCGGAGCATGAGCAAGCACGAGAAAGAACACATCATCTCGGCTTACAGTTTCGAGCTGGGCAAGGTGGAACGTGAATATATCCGGGCACGGACAGTGAACGAGATTCTGGCCAACATCGATCTGGAACTGGCGGGTCGCGTTGCACAGAACCTGGGCCTGCCTGCGCCAAAAGCCGGAACAGTGTCTGTCAGAGACTCGTCGATCAAGCAGTCGCCTGCATTGAGCCAGGCCAACCTGCTCTCGGGCGACATCGCTTCGCGCAAGGTCGCAATCCTGGTGGCCAATGGCGTGGACGGCAAAGCCGTCGAGGCCTTGAAAGCGGCTCTGCAGGCCGAAGGTGCCCACGGTAAAGTGCTGGGGCCGACTTCTGCCCCCGTAGTGACCGCCAACGGCAAGAGTCTGCCGGTGGATGCGTCGATGGAAGGCCTGCCGTCAGTGGCGTTCGACGCCGTATTCATCCCAGGCGGCAAGGACTCGATAAAAGCCTTGAGCACGGACGGGGTTGCCTTGCATTTCGTGCTGGAAGCCTACAAACACCTCAAGGCCATCGCGCTGGCCAGCGATGCCAAGGCGCTGCTGGATCTGCTGCATCTGGATCAGGACGCCGGGCTGCTGGTGACGCCCGACGGCTCATACGATGCGTTCTTCAAGGCGATCGCACAGCATCGGGTGTGGGATAGAGAACCGAAAGCCAAGGCTGTACCTGCCTGATTGCGTAGGGGTTTTTCGCAAATGAATTCGCTCCGTAGGAGCGAATTCATTCGCGAACAGGCTTGGCCGGCGTCAAAACAATCTGCGCTGACTCATCACGCTCGATCTGACGGCGCAGTTCCAGCTCGAAATCAGGATTGATCTTGACCACGCGCTTGGTCAGCAATGTTGCCAGCCATGGGTAGTCATCGGTGCGAGGAACCTGCAACAGCACTTCGCAATTGAAAGCTACGGCGTCTGAGGCAATCGCATCCAGTTGGCGACGCAATTGCGGCATGTCACCGATTTTCAAATCGATGGTCGTGCTTTCGGCGTCCGGGTCGATCAGCTTCGCAACGCGCCTGGCTTCAGCAGCGCGCAATTCAGCTTCGGCTTTTTCCAGCTCTGCCTTGCGGGCATGGGCAATGGCGCCATTGACCCCGCTGGTCAGCGCCGGTGCCTTGGGCATCAGCGCACGAGCACGGCTCAAGGCGGCAGCTGCGGCGTTCATGTCGCCTTTCTGCAGGCCGATCTGGCTGCGGCTCAGATAGGCCTCGGCCAGTCTGCGCTGGAAGGGTTCCAGGCGGATGTCAGTAGGTGCTGCGGCCTGCAGGGTCGCCAATTGCTCTTCGGCCGTCGCCAATTCATTACTGGTAATGCTTTGCTCCAGCTGAGCGAACCCGTCTGGCTGAGCTTCGGCCACAGGCGTTTCAACAGTCGGGGCACTCTGGCAGGCACCCAACAGGATGGAAAATGCGAAAAGCAGCAGATAACGGGAGGCGAGAGGCTTCATTCCTGCGATTCTCTAAGTTGCGCAAAAAACGAGCAAGTCTACACCGCTCGCTTGGGGAGAACAAAGCTGAGCAAGAACAGAGCCGCAGCGGATACCACAATAGACGGTCCGGCCGGGGTGTCCTTGAACCATGACAACGATAGCCCAATACACACAGCCGTCACGCCAATAAGGCTTGCGCCCAGTGCCATTTGTTCCGGAGAGCGGGCGTGACGTTGTGCCGCAGCAGCGGGAATGATCAACAGCGAGGTAATCAGCAGAACCCCGACGATTTTCATCGCGACGGCAATCACCACGGCAATCAGCAGCATCAACGTCATGCGTAACGAGGCTACCGGCAGGCCTTCGACCTTGGCCAGTTCCTCATGCACCGTCACCGCCAGCAACGGTCGCCACAGGCAGACGATCAGCACCAGAACCAGTGCGCTGCCGCCCAGAATCCAGGCCAGGTCCGTCGGGCTGATCGCCAGCAGGTCACCGAACAGGTAGGCCATCAGGTCGATACGCACTTCATGCATGAAGCTCAAGACCACCAGCCCAAGGGACAAGGTACTCGGGGCAAGAATCCCCAGCAGCGTGTCCGAAGCCAGGGGCTGACGCTGTTGCAGCGTGACCAGCAGGATCGCCAGCAGCAGACAGCCCACCGTCACGGCAATCGTCGGGCTGACATCCAGCAGAAAGCCCAGCGCCACACCCAGCAGGGCAGCGTGAGAAAGGGTGTCGCCAAAATACGCCATGCGCCGCCAGACCACGAACGACCCGAGAGGCCCCGCGACCACTGCCAGGGCCAAGCCTGCGAGCAAGGCGTAAAGAAGAAAATCAGCCATGCTTGCAGTTGTCTCCATGGACATGGGTGTGAACAGGGGACGCGGGCGTCGCGTCGCCACTCACGACTTCGCCATGCAGGTCATGGGCATGGTCGTGATGGTGGTGATAGATCGCCAGGCTTTGCGCATTCTTGCCGAACAGTTCGACGAACGCCGGATCGTTGCTGACCTGTTCCGGGTGGCCGGAGCAACAGACATGACGGTTCAGGCACACCACCTGATCGGTGGTGCTCATCACCAGATGCAGGTCATGGGAAACCATCAACACGCCGCAACCGTGACGATCCCGCAAACGGGTAATCAGGCTGTAGAGCTCGGCCTGACCTGCCACGTCGACACCCTGCACCGGCTCATCGAGGACCAGCAGCTCAGGTTCGCGCAACAAGGCACGGGCCAGCAGAACGCGCTGCATCTCACCGCCGGAAATCCCCTGAAGCGGGCTGTCGATGACCTTTTCGGCACCCACTTCCTGCAACGCAGCCAGAGCCGCCGAACGATCAACGCCCGGTACCAGCCGCAGAAAGCGCAGCACCGAGAGCGGCAGGGTCTGGTCCACATGCAGCTTTTGCGGCATGTAACCGACCCGCAGGCCAGGCTTGCGCCAGACTGTACCGGCATCGGGCTTGAGCAGCCCCAACACGGCACGCACCAGCGTCGTCTTGCCAGCGCCGTTGGGGCCGATCAGGGTAACGATTTCGCCAGGGCTGACATTCAACTGAATATTGTGCAGCACGTTTTGCCCGGCGAGCGTGACAGCGACCTGCTCCAGGCGAATCAACGCATTACTCATCAGGCGGCCTTGCAACCGGAACAGATGCCGACGATTTCGACGGTCTGGCCTTCAACCTGAAAACCGACTTCTTTGGCAGCATTGATCACGGCATCGCTGATGGAAGCATGCTGCAGTTCAATGGCGGCGTGACACTCGCGGCAGATCAGGAACTGGCCCTGATGCGCGTGGGTCGGGTGGTTGCAGCCGGTAAAGGCGTTGAGCGAGGCAATGCGATGCACCAGGCCGTTTTCCAGAAGGAAATCCAGCGCCCGGTAAACGGTAGGCGGCGCGGCGCGGCGACCGTCTTCATCGCTCAGCACGGCAAGGATGTCGTATGCACCCAACGGCTTGTGACTTTGCCAGACCAGTTCCAGCACGCGACGACGCAGCGTGGTCAGGCGCAGACCTTTGCTGGCGCACAGCGCATCGGCTTCTGTGAGCGCGGAATGCACGCAATGTGAGTGATCATGAGGACGGCTGGCCAGCGGTGTAATAGGCATGAGCGGCGACGATATTTGCTAGAGACGTTATTATGTTACCCGTTCCTGTCTTATATGAGTGGTTCAAGTGCGCCGTCTTTTTAACCTTTTTGTCGTTTTGTCGGCCAGTTGGCTGGCTGCCGCCCCCGCCCAGGCCGAGGTTCGGGTCCTGACCAGCATCAAGCCATTGCAACTGATTGCGGCTGCCGTACAGGATGGCGTGGGTACACCTGAAGTACTTTTGCCGCCCGGCGCATCGCCGCATCACTATGCCTTGCGTCCATCCGACGTACGGCGTGTGAACGAGGTCGAACTGCTCTACTGGATCGGCCCGGACATGGAAAGCTTCCTGCCGCGTGTCATTCAGGGCCGCAAACTGCCAGCGGTTGCTGTGCAAAGTTTGCCCGGCATGCATTTGCGTCATTTCGAGGCTGACAATGCTTCACATGACGATCACGACCATAGTCATGGTGCAGACGAGCACGACCACGATCACCGGCCGGGCAGCCTGGACTCGCATTTGTGGCTGTCCTCGTTCAACGCCCGGGTGATTGCCGCGAAGATGGCTACCGACCTCGGCGCCGCCGATCCGGACAACGCCGCTCGCTACAAGAGCAATGCCGAAGCCTTCGCCAAGCGTCTCGATGCGCTGGATACCCGGATCAAAAGCCGCGTCAGCGCTGTGTCGGGCAAACCTTATTTCGTCTTCCATGAAGCCTTCGACTACTTCGAGGAGGCCTATGGGCTCAAGCACACCGGCGTGTTCAGCGTCGCAGCAGAGATCCAGCCCGGCGCCCAGCATGTCGCAGCCATGCGCGAGCGCTTGAAGGAAGTGGGCAAGACCTGTGTGTTCAGCGAGCCGCCATTGCGTCCGCGCCTCGCCGAAACCCTGACGGCGGGCTTGCCGGTGAAACTGGCTGAACTGGATGCACTGGGCGGCTACACACCGGCGACGGCTCAAGGTTATGAGCAGGTGTTGCAGAAGCTGGGTGATGATCTGGCGGGGTGCCTGGAAGGTTTGTAGCGCTTGCTTCGCGCATGAATTCGCTCCTTCGGCGTAGGAGCGAATTCATGCGCGAAAAACCTCTTTACAGCGCAAACGGCAACGGCAGATGAACATCCTGGCGCTGTGCCAGGCGCTTCTCGAACTCTGACGGATCATGGATCAGCACGTCTTGCCCGGCAAAGGACTCAGCCGCGATCAGGCGTGACAGCCAGAAACGCACACACCCCACGCGCAGCATGGTTGCCCAAAGTTTTGTTTCAGCAGCGGTGAACGGTCGCAAGGCCGCATAGGCGCCCAGCAGGGCTCTGGCGCGTACCGGGTCGATCTGGCCGTATTCATGGGAGCACCAGTCGTTCAACGCAATGGCCAGGTCATACAGCATCGGGCCGGAGCAGGCGTTGTAGAAGTCGATCAGCCCGGTCAGGTGCGTACCTTCAAACAGGGCATTGTCGCGGAACAGGTCGGCGTGCAGGTTGGCCCGAGGCAACGCCATGATCTGCGGCTTGAGCGCTTCGATCTCCTGCAAGGCCTTTTCCAGCAGTGTTCTTTGTGGCTCGCCCAGATGCGAAAGGAAGTTCGTGCCCTCGCTGAGCATCCAGTCTAGGCCGCGATCGGTCTTGCGCTCCAGAACATTGCCGCGCGTCGCCAGATGCAGATTGCCGAGCAGCTCGCCGATCTGCACGCAATGCTGGGTGTTGGGTTCACTGATGTGCTTGCCCGGCAGCCGCGGCTGCAGGAGCGCCGGTTTTTCCGCAAGTTCACGCAGCGCCTGACCATCGGTGGTGCGCAGGGCGTAAGGCACCGGCAAGTCGGCGTTGTGCAGCACGTCCAGCAGTTCGATGAAGAACGGCAAATCCTGAATAGGGCCACGCTCGACGAGGGTCAGGACGAACTCGCCCTGTTCCAGACTGATGAAGTAATTGGTGTTTTCACTACCTGCGGCAATGCCTTGAAAGTCGAGCAAACGGCCGAGCCCGTACGGGGCAAGAAATGTTTCCAGCTCGGGCCGAGCCAGTGGGGTAAAAACGGACATATCAGGACTGCCAGCAAAATTAAGTGAATTTAGGGTGTTACCAGCTGAATATTTCCCATTGAGGGATCAGCATGTCCGGTTGGTCCGAACGGATGAAATTGGGACTCGTACCATCGGCACGCACAAGAAAGTAAGGTTTTCCATTCTTGGGCGTGATTTTCACCGCATAAAGAAATCCGTTCTGACGGTACTCCTGAATGGTCTTGTCGCCGTCGGTGCGAATGGTAACGTCTGGAGCGTCCGCAGGAGAATCCTCGGCTGCAATCACCAGGGGACAAAATACCAACAGCCCAGCCAACAACAGTCGATTTGCCGTGCGCATGATAACCTTGTCCCTTTGTCGTCAATGGTCCTCGCATTCTAGCGCCGACCCCGCCGAAAAGGTTGATTCTGCTCATGAGCCAAGCGCCCCTCGTCCTGGTGGACGGTTCTTCTTACCTGTACCGCGCCTTTCATGCGCTGCCACCTCTCACCACGTCCAAAGGTTTGCCGACGGGGGCCGTCAAGGGCGTGCTGAACATGCTCAAGAGCCTGCGCCGGCAATACCCGAAAAGCCCCTTCGCGGTGGTTTTCGATGCCAAGGGCGGGACTTTCCGGGACGATCTGTTCGCCGAGTACAAAGCCAACCGCCCAAGCATGCCGGACGATCTGCGCGTCCAGGTCGACCTGTTGCATGCCTGCGTCAAAGGGCTGGGTTACCCGCTGCTGTGCGTGGAAGGTGTCGAGGCTGACGACGTGATCGGCACCCTGGCGCGCAGTAGCGCGGCGGCGGATCGGCCGGTGATCATCTCCACTGGCGACAAGGACATGGCGCAACTGGTCGACGGCCACATTACGCTGGTCAACACTATGACCGGTAGCGTGCTGGATGTCCCTGGCGTTAAAGAGAAATTCGGCGTCGGTCCTGAGCACATCATCGATTATCTGGCCCTGATGGGCGATAAAGTCGACAACATCCCCGGCGTTCCAGGCGTAGGCGAAAAAACGGCCGTGGGCCTGCTGGTGGGTGTGGGCGGTGGCTTGAAAGAGCTGTATGAAAACCTCGACTCGGTGGCGGGCATGGCCTTCCGGGGAGCCAAGACCCTGGCACCCAAGCTCGAAGAACATCGCGACATGGCGTTTCTGTCCTATGAGCTGGCGACCATCAAGGTCGATGTGCCGCTGGACATCACTCTCGACGAGTTGCAGGTCGGCGAGCCGGATCTGGAAAAGCTCACCGAGCTTTATACCGAGCTTGAATTCAAGAGCTGGCTTGAGGATCTGCAACGGCAAGCCAAGCGCGCCGGTGTGGAAATCGTCAAGGAAGAAGTCGCCTCCGAAATCGAGCTGCACTACGAAACCGTCCTCGATCAGGCCCGCTTCGACGTCTGGCTGGAAAAACTGCGCACCGCCAAACTGATCGCCTTCGATACCGAAACCACCGGGCTGGATGCGCAAAAGGCGCAACTGGTGGGCCTTTCCTTTGCGGTCAAGACCGGTGAAGCCGCCTATATTCCGCTGACCCACTCCTACATGGGCGTGCCGGACCAACTGGACCGCGACACCGTATTGCTGGCCCTCAAGCCGCTGCTGGAAGACCCGGCCATCCTGAAGGTCGGGCAGAACGCCAAGTTCGACATGAACATTCTGGCCAACTGCGCCATTGGTGGCGATCAGGAAAATGGCATTACCGTGCGAGGCGTTGCCTTCGACACCATGCTTGAGTCCTATGTGCTGAATTCCGTAGCCACTGCCCACAACATGGACAGCCTGGCGCTGAAGTATCTTGGTCACCAGACCACCAGCTTTGAAGACATCGCCGGTAAAGGCAAGAAGCAACTGACGTTCGACCAGATAGCTCTGGAGCAGGCCGGCCCTTATGCGGCTGAAGATGCAGACGTGACCTTGCGTCTGCACCAGACTCTTTTTGCAAAGCTGGAAGCCGAGCCTGCGCTGTCCCGCGTTCTGACCGAAATCGAAATGCCGCTGGTGCCTGTACTGGCGAAGATCGAACGCGAAGGCGCGAAAGTGGATGCCAATCTGCTCGGCATTCAAAGTGTCGAGTTGGGCAACACCATGGTCGAACTGGAGCGCCAGGCTTTTGTTCTGGCAGGCGAGGAGTTCAACCTGGGCTCCACGACCCAGCTCGGGAAAATCCTTTATGAAAAACTGAACCTGCCGATTCTTGGCAAAACGCCCACGGGCAAGCCTTCGACCTCGGAAGATGTGCTGGTCAAGCTGGCCGAGCAAGGCCATGAGCTTCCCACCTTGCTGTTGCAGTACCGCTCGATCAGCAAGCTGAAAAGCACCTACACCGACAGCCTGCCAGGGCAGATCAACCCGAGGACCGGTCGCGTTCACACGTCCTATAACCAGGCGGGCGCCGCAACGGGACGGTTCTCGTCCAGCGAACCCAACCTGCAGAACATCCCGGTGCGCACAGCAGAAGGGCGCAGGATTCGTCAGGCATTCGTTGCCCAGCCGGGTTACAAACTGCTGGCAGCGGACTATTCGCAGATCGAGTTGCGGATCATGGCGCACCTGGCCAGCGACGAAGGGTTGCTGGATGCTTTCCGCAATGGCCTGGACGTGCACCGTGCGACGGCGGCCGAGGTTTTCGGGGTCGAGCTGGATGAGGTCACCAACGATCAGCGCCGCAGCGCCAAAGCGATCAATTTCGGGCTGATCTACGGCATGGGCGCATCGGGCCTGGCTCGTCAGATCGGCGTCGATGGCAAGCAGGCCAAGGCGTATATCGAGCGTTACTTCGCTCGCTACCCTGGCGTGCGAGAGTACATGGAGCGCACTCGCGAGAAAGCCAAAGAGCAGGGCTATGTCGAAACATTCTTCGGGCGTCGCCTCTACCTTCCGGACATCAACTCCGACAACGGCATGAAACGCGCCGGGGCCGAGCGCACAGCGATCAACGCACCGATGCAAGGCACAGCCGCCGATATCATCAAGAAAGCCATGGTTGCAGTGAACAGCTGGCTGGAAGAGTCGGGCCTCGATGCCCGCGTCATCCTGCAGGTTCACGACGAACTGGTACTGGAAGTGCGCGAGGATCTGGTCGAGCAGATCAGCGAGCAGATTCGCCCGCATATGAGCGGCGCTGCGCAACTGGCCGTGCCGTTGCTGGTTGAAGTGGGCGTGGGCAACAACTGGGACGAGGCGCACTGATCGCCCTGCCTGCATGAACTTTTCGGCTGGCCGGGAACTTAACCGGCCAGCTGCGAGTCAGAGATTTCGACGGGTTGAGAAACCCGTCATGCTCCTAGTTGTGTTAAGTGTTGGCAGATATCCGGATCCCGCCCTAAGGGTCTGGACCTTGAACCCCGAACTTCCCCCCTCCCCATATGAAGTCCGGGGTTTTTTTTGCCTGCGATTTACCCTTCGGCAGGCGCTTTGTCTTCCAGCTCCATCCAGTCGGCCAGAACGGTATAGGCTTCTTCCAGGCCCATGCGCTTTGGTGCCGAGAACAGCTGGATGGTGACCGCTTCGCCCCAGCCCTTGCGGATCTGCGACTGAACCTTGAGCAGCGTGTTTTTGGCTGCGCCGTAGGTCAGTTTGTCAGCCTTGGTCAGCAGGACATGCATCGGCATCTGGCTGGCGATTGCCCAGTCCAGCATGAGGATGTCGAAGTCGGTCATTGGATGACGGATGTCCATCATCAGAATCAGGCCCTTCAGGCTTTCGCGGCTGCCCAGATAGGCTTCCAGGTGACGCTGCCAGTGTTGCTTGAGCGGGATCGGCACTTTGGCGTAGCCGTAGCCGG
The DNA here is from genome assembly GCF_018343775.1 of Pseudomonas cichorii. Taxonomy (NCBI): domain Bacteria; kingdom Pseudomonadati; phylum Pseudomonadota; class Gammaproteobacteria; order Pseudomonadales; family Pseudomonadaceae; genus Pseudomonas; species Pseudomonas cichorii. Next base: position 37,932 of record NZ_CP074349.1, on the reverse strand, counting down.
GCAGGTCCACCAGACGGCGGTCGTCATCAAGCTTGAAGAAGTTCAGCAGTTGCGTACGCCCCGGCGTTTTCGAGGTGCGCGCCAGGCTGGCGTGGGTCAGCGTATTGAGCGCGCTGGACTTGCCCGCGTTGGAACGCCCGGCAAACGCGACTTCATAGCCTTCGTCATCAGGGCACTGATCGACCTTGGCGGCGCTGAGCATGAAAGTGGACTGTTGGCACAGGCCGAGGATGGGGTTCTTGAGTTGCATGTGATTTCCGGTGAAGGCCTTGCCTGCAAGGGGTGCGGCAAGAGGTGTCGTTTCCGTTTGGATAGCGCGAGTATATAATGCCGCAAATTTTGTGTGTGAATTCCCCGGCAGCGGGGGAAGAACACCGAAGCGAGAACTAATATGCGCATTAGAACGCAGTCCGCTTTCAACCTGAAAGGTTTTTACTGCGCAAGAGGGTTTTGGAGCTCCTTTTGCCAGGATCGTAACAATGCCGCGCGTGAAATGTGCAAGGACCGCAGTAGTCAGCATTTGCGAACCATCATCCTGGAGATGAGCAAATCACCTGCTACCTAACTTTTCACCATTAGCCGATCTGGATTACCTGATGAACAAATTATTCGTGAGTCTGCTGTTGACGCTGGGCATCAGTGGGGCGACCCAGGCAGCCGACGTTACCGGCGATGCGGCTGCCGGTCAGGCAAAGGCAGCCGTGTGTGGCGCCTGTCATGGAACTGATGGCAACAGTCTGGCTCCCAACTTCCCGAAACTGGCAGGCCAGGGCCAGCGCTACCTGCTCAAGCAGTTGCACGAGATCAAGGATGGCAAGCGACCGGTACTGGAAATGACCGGATTGCTGACTCCGTTCAACGATCAGGACCTTGCGGACATCTCCGCCTATTACGCCAGCCAGAAAGGCAGCATCGGTGCAGCCGACGCCAGTCTGGTGGCCCGCGGCGAAGCACTGTTCCGCGGCGGCAAGCTGGATCAGGGCATGCCAGCCTGCACCGGCTGCCACTCACCTGACGGCACCGGCAATGCTCCGGCCGGTTATCCACATCTGGGTGGCCAGCACGCCGATTACATCAAGAAACAATTGACTGCATTCCGCGAAGGCGATCGGGTCAATGATGGTGACACCATGGTCATGCGCTCTATCGCGGCCAAGCTGAGCAACAAGGATATCGAGGCTCTGGCGCAATATATCCAGGGCCTGCACTGATCGATTCACAGGCATTCGTGCAAGCAATCTGCGGTTCAGACGTGACGTGCTTCATGACACATGCAAAAAGGGTGGCCCGGGCTGCCCTTTTTTTTGATCGCCAGCGTTACACTAAGAACTCACGCCTTGGTGGCTGGTCGAAAAACCGTCGCGTCAAGGCGACTCAATCTGCTCAGGAGTAAAGCATGCGTAATCTGATCATCAGCGCCGCTCTGGTTGCCGCCAGCCTGTTCGGTATGTCCGCCCAGGCTGCCGCACCCATCGAAGCTGGTAAGCAATATGTTGTATTGAACAGCGCTGTGCCTGTTTCCGAGCCAGGCAAGATCGAAGTAGTAGAGTTGTTCTGGTATGGCTGCCCGCATTGCTATGCATTCGAGCCGACCATCAACCCATGGGCTGAAAAACTGCCTGAGGACGTCAATTTCGTCCGTATCCCGGCAATGTTCGGCGGCGCCTGGGATGCCCACGGTCAACTGTTCATCACCCTGGACACCATGGGCGTAGAGCACAAGGTTCACGCGGCTGTATTCAACGCAATCCAGAAAGACCGCAAGCCGCTGACCAAGCCGGAAGACATGGCTGATTTCGTCGCCACACAGGGTATCGACAGAGCCAAGTTCCTCGAAACCTTCAACTCCTTCGCAGTGAAAGGCAAGATTGCCCAGTACAAGGAGCTGGCCAAGAAGTACGAAGTGACCGGCGTACCGACCATGATCGTTAACGGTAAATACCGTTTCGACCTGGGCAGCTCCGGTGGCCCGGAAGCGACCCTGGAAGTTGCTGACCAGCTGATCGCCAAAGAGCGAGCGGCCGCCAAGGCAAGCAAGTAAGAGCCGTTCGCCATGCGCCGCTGGGGCAAGGGCACGGAGCGAGTCGTTGGCCTGCATGATCCGCAGGTCAACGAACACCATCTGCTGCAAAGCGGACTGCCAGCCGATGGCCGGCTTCGGTTGCTCAGCTTCAACATCCAGGTCGGTATCAGCACCGAGCGTTACCGGCACTACCTGACACGCGGCTGGCAACATCTGCTGCCCCACGGTGGACGTGCGGGCAATCTGCAGAAGATCGGCGATCTTCTCAACGATTTCGATCTGGTGGCGTTGCAGGAAGCCGATGGCGGCAGCCTGCGTTCCGGCTTCATCAATCAGGTCGAACATCTGGCCCACCTCGGTTCCTTTCCCTACTGGTATCAGCAGCTCAATCGCAACCTGGGTCGTCTGGGCCAGCACAGCAATGGCGTGCTCAGCCGCCTGCGTCCCGGCAAGATCGAAGATCACCCATTGCCCGGACCTGCCGGACGCGGTGCCATTCTTGTCCGTTTCGGGGAAGGCGAGGACGCGCTGGTGGTGGTCATGATGCATCTGGCCCTTGGGCCACGCACTCGTGTACGGCAACTGGCCTATATCCGGGAACTGATTGGCGGTTATCGCCACCAGATCCTCATGGGCGACATGAACACCCATGCCAACGACTTGCTGGAACATTCGCCGCTGCGCGATCTTGGTCTTCTGGCCCCGCAAGTCGAGGCAACCTTTCCCAGCTGGCGGCCACAGCGCTGCCTCGATCATATTCTGCTCAGCCCGACACTGACGCTCGAACGTGTTCAGGTACTGGCCCAACCCATTTCCGATCACCTGCCCGTTGCTGTAGAGATTCGCCTGCCTGCTTCGCTGTGTGGGGACTCGCTACCCGTGCTTTCTGGTGGACCCCTTGAATGAGCGAAGAAGCCGAGCGCTGGAAAGAGAAGTATCTCAAGGGTATCGAGCAGCAGGACAGACTGGCGGAACGCTGGAACGCCCGGCTCGACTTGCTGCGCCGAGGTCTGGTCCGCAGTAGTCTCGCGGCGGAAGGTACCGACCGCTCTGTCGACGAATGCATGAAGGAAATGCGCGAAATCGTGCGCAAGGACGACATGGATGCGGGCTTGGCCGCTCTGATACCGCGCCTTGAAAAGGCAGTGCTGGACTCTGAGCAACGTCGTGAAGTGCGGGTCGGGCAGATCAGCAGCGCCTTGAATGCGCTGGTAACCCAACTGCAATCCTTGCCGCTGCCCCGCGAGGTACGCAAACCCCTCAAGCGTTTTGCCAAGGATCTTGAGGACCGCGCCGCCCAGGCTCGGGAATTGCCGTTGCTGCTGAGCGAACTCAGCGGTTTGCAAGGCAAGGCGCTGACCTTGCTTGAAAAGCACGAAGAAGGCCCTCGCCCCGGAATCCTGCAACGCCTGTTCGGCACCCGCGAAGAACATGGCGAGGCGGCCCATGGCCCCGAAAGCGCTCAGCTCGTTCATCCGTCTGTACCTGCCTCTGCCGAGCCTGAGCATGAAGACGTCAACGAGGTAGCTGAGCCGCCTTCGAGGCCCGTGCCTGCACCTGCACCAAAAATCGAGATTGAAACACCCAAAGCCGAGGCAAAGACAGAGACTCCCGCTCCCACACCTGTGGTTGAGCCCGTCGCTGAAGCGCCAAAGCCGGTTGAGGTGGTAGCCGCTGCTCCCGCCCCAGTCGAAAAAGCGGTTCCCGCACCGGTGCCGGCTCCGCCGCAAGACCTGCTGACACCAACGCCCACCGTGCCTTACGAGCATGTACCCGTTGTGCAGGCCCCCGTCGAGGGCGACAGCGAAGAAGATGAGCCAGCGCTCGATGAGGAAGAAGCCAGCGAAGGCGATCCCAATTATTCCCTGCCTTACTCCCCGGAGCCGAGCTACAGCTCGGTGGCGTCTCATATCGAAGAAACCTTGCTGGGGCTGCTCAAGGACCTGACCTTGTCAGAGCACCATCGCCCCCAAGTCGAAGACATGCAGTTACGCCTCAAACACGGGCTCAACTGGTATGAACTGCTGCCGATCCTCGACGATCTGGCCGTTCTGATGCTGGCGATCAATAACGGTGGCCAGCAGGAATTCGGGACGTATCTCAAGCAGCTCAACGAGCGGCTGGAGTCTTTCCAGAGCCATCTGCAGGCCGCCAGCGAAGATCATGCAGAAAACCAGTCCACCGCCCGCGATCTCAACGAGCAGTTGCGCGAACAGGTGGGTGGCTTGCAGAGCAGCGTCCAGGACGCCTCCGACCTGCCCAGCCTCAAACAGGTACTGGATAAGCGACTGGAAGGCCTGCTCAGCACGATGGATCACTATCAGCGCAAACGGGATGACCGCGAGCAGGAAGTCGCCTCGCGACTGCAAGGTCTCGCAGCCCGCGTCGCCAGCATGGAGCAGGAAGCCCTGGGTTTCCGGACTCACCTTGAAGAGCAACGCCAGAAAGCCCTGATCGACCCGCTGACCAGCCTGCCCAACCGTGCGGCGTGGGGCGAGCGTCTGGAGCAGGAGGTCGCGCAATGGCAACAGGACAAGAACAGCCTGTTGGTGTGCATGCTGGATCTGGATCACTTCAAGCGGATCAACGATGGCTACGGGCATCTGGCCGGTGACAAGGTGCTGAAGATCGTGGCCAGCGTCCTGAAAAAACGCATCCGCCCTACAGACTTCCTGGCCCGCTTCGGTGGCGAAGAATTCGTCATGCTCATGCCTGCCACCTACCTCTCGACAGCATTGACACTGCTCGACGAACTGCGGGCTGCGGTCGAACTGTGCCCGTTTCACTTCAAGGGTGAACGGGTAACGATCACAGTATCCATGGGCGTAACCGCCTTGCGCACAGGCGAGCGCAGCGATATCGCGCTCAAACGGGCCGATCAGGCGCTGTATCGGGCCAAGGAAAACGGCAGGAATCGCGTCGAACAGGGCTGACTGAAACATCTGGAATCCATCGACGTTTCACAGATGAAGCAATTCAGTCGCATTTTGTTATGATGTTGCATTCGCTGCCGACGTATCCTGACTGCCATGAAGCTGTTCTTCCCTGCATTCCTCCTTCTGGTCCTGACTGCCTGCTCCAGCGGGCCAAAACTCGATACCAGCCATCCTTCGGTCAACTATGACGGCCGGGTTCAATACGTCATCATGCACTACACCTCCGCCTCGCTTGAGCGCTCGCTGGAGCTGTTGACTCATGGCGAAGTCAGTAGCCATTACCTGATAGGCGACGACAACCCGGCGACGATCTACAAGCTGGTCGATGAAAGTGCCCGCGCCTGGCATGCCGGCGAGAGTGAATGGGAAGGCCGCACCTGGCTCAACTCCAGCTCGATCGGCATCGAAATCGTCAACCCCGGCTACACCGATACGCCCACGGGACGCCTCTGGTATCCGTACACCGAAAGCCAGGTCCAGTCCATCATCGTGCTGCTCAAGGACATCATCAAGCGCAACAATATCGACCCTCGTCACATCATCGGACACAGCGATATCGCCCCGATGCGCAAGCTGGACCCGGGACCGCTGTTCCCCTGGAAACGACTGGCTCATGAGGGTATCGGCATCTGGCCAGACGAACGGCAGGTCGCCCAGCGTCAGGCACAGATGATGGATAACCTGCCCAGCATCGTCTGGTTCCAGGAGCAATTGGCACGCCTGGGTTACACCACGCCGCAGACCGGCGAGCTGGACACCGCTACACGCAACGTTCTGGCTGCTTTCCAGATGCATTACCGTCCGGCGCGTTTCGACGGGCAACCCGATATCCAGAGCGCAGCCATCCTGAAGGTGCTCAACCGGGTCGACTAAATCTGGCTTCAGGGCTGCATTCTTTACCAAGCTATTTGCGCGCTTGTTGCTATACCTGATGGATATTCCATGCGGATATCCACCGATGCTCATCGCGCAAACGCGCTTTCGCATTCACCTTTCCCACCCTTGGCTGCTGGCGTTGCTGGCGGCCTTGTTGAGCGCGGCTGTCTTTTTATTCGGCAGTTTCGGGCTGGCCATGCATCAGGCGCGACAAAACGAAAGCCTGCAGATGAACGCTCAGGGCGAGCGCTTCCTGGTGCGACTGGAGCAGCTTTTCGGTCAACTGAGAGCCGGGCTGGATCAACTGGAGCAGCAACCGCTGAGGCGATGCAGCCCGGAGATGGTCGGGCGCTTGCGCGAGGTCATTTCCAGCCACCGCTTCATTTATGAAGCCGCGTATGTGGGAGACGCACGCACCTGCTCCAGTTGGCCACGGCCCAAGGTGCTCAGCGAACCACGGGAGCCCGACATTCGCGGCCCGACCTACGATTACTGGCTCAACACCTCGACCCAGCCGGACGATAATCTGGCGGCACTGGTATTAGGCCGTGGCGATTTTCGGATATCGACTTCACGGGGACATCTGACGGATGTGGTGGATCTTCCGGCGGGCGGCAGTCTGCTGGTGGTACTCGATAACGGCACCCGGGCGATACCGGTGCTGGGACCGGCGCAAGCCTGGCCGCCCGTGAAAGACTGGTTGCCGGACAGCAACACCACGCTGATCACGACAGCGAACCAACTGATCTACCGCATGCCCACCCAGAGCCCGGAATATCAACTGGTGCTGATAACCCCGCGCACCGACTTGCAGGTAAAGATCACCGGAGCCTGGAGGTTGCTGGTGCCCGCCAGCCTGTTAATGTCTTTATGCATCGCGGCGCTGGTCCTGCAATTGATGCAGCAGCGCAAATCCCTGGGGGCCGAGTTATCGGGGGCGTTGCGGCGCGAGGAATTGAAAGTCCTCTATCAACCCATCTTCAACCTTGAAACCGGCTTGTGTGTGGGTGCCGAAGCGCTGGTGCGCTGGCGCAGGCCGGACGGCACACTGACCAGCCCGGACCTGTTCATCCCGCTGGCTGAAAACACCGGGCAGATCCGCCAAATCACCGACTTTGTCTTGCAGCAGTCGCTGGAAAAACTCGGACCGCTATTGCGCGCCAACCCGCATCTGTACGTTTCGGTGAACCTGGCAGCCTGCGATGTCATCGCCCCGCGTATTGGTCGCGTAACGGCCAGATTGCTGGCCCAGCACAAGGTGGCTGCCCGACAGATCGCGTTCGAGGTGACCGAGCGCGGCCTGATCGATGTGGTCGTGGCGCGCAACCACCTGCAAATGCTGCGCGACCGCGGCCATCAGATCCTGATCGATGACTTCGGCACCGGCTATTGCAGCCTGGCCTACCTGCAAACCTTGCCGGTGGACTGCCTGAAAATCGACAAGGCCTTCATTGATGCATTAGGCCACGACGCCGCCAGCAGCGGTGTGGCGCCCCATATCATCCGCATGGCCCACGCCCTGCAATTGCGGGTGATCGCCGAAGGCATAGAGTTTGAATCCCAGGCCCACCTGCTCAGGAGCGAAGGCGTCGTCTACGGCCAGGGCTGGCTATTCGCCCGCCCTCTGACCGCCACCCGATTCTGCGAACTGGTCACCGGCGGTCGAAGAGGGACGGGGCGGCGCAAAGATGATGTGGCGTGAGGGCAGCAAGCCAGGTTTTTGCGTTTCCGATCCCGGAGTAGGAGAACAGTTACCCGTCACAGAGGCAACGCCATGTAAAACTGCGTCCCCTGCCCAGGTCGTGAGTAGACGCCCATTCGCCCACCGTGCAGTTGCACGATTTCCTTGCACAGCGCCAGGCCGAGACCGGCGCCTCCTTTCTTGCGGCCTACCTGCACGAACGGTTCAAAGATTCTTCCTTGTTGCCCGTAAGGAATACCTTCGCCGTTGTCTTCAATGCTGATGATTGCACGCTCGCCATGACGGCGGGCCTGCAGGCGGATCAAGCCGCTTTCAGGGGTGTGACGCAGTGCGTTGTCCAGCAGGTTATCCAGCACCCGCTCCAGCTGCGCCTGATCGGCATGCAAATGGGAGACGGGCTCCTGAATGTCCAGCATCAGAGTGATGTCGCGCAACCTGGCCTGTTCCTCGAAGCGGCCTCTGGCTTCTTCGAGCAGGTTTTTGATTGAGCAAGGAGCCAGCTTGAGTTTCTGCAATCCGTTCTGGTAACGCGAGAAATTCAGCAGGTCGTTGATCAGTTGCATCAGGCGCTGCATTTCTTCGGTGATGGTATTGAGCAAGTCCGCTTCGCGGGACTCTGCCGCAAAATGCAGACGCTCCTGCAACAACCCGAAGGCCATGTGGATACCGGTCACCGGTGTGCGCAGTTCATGAGAAGCGCGCAGGACGAACTCGCTGCGCACCCGCTCGAACGCCCGTTGCTCGGTCACATCACGCAGCACCATCACGGCACCGAGAATGTGGCCTTTGGTATGGCTGACGGGTGTCAGGCTGTAGGTCAGCAGCCTGGATTCGCCATCGATATCGATACCCAGGTCTTCCGGCGCATGCTCCAGAGTCCCGCCACGCAGGATCAGGAATAACTGTTCATCCAGTTCTGGATGCTCCAGCGCTTCACCCAGACCACGCCCGAGACGACTCTCGTCCCAGCCGAGCTGGCGCTGAGCTACAGGGTTCAAATGCTCCAGACGGCCTTGGCGATCGATCATCAGCAGGCCGTCGTCGATGCTGTCGAGCACCGCTTGCAGACGCTGCTGGCCAGCAAGCAACTCATCGACATTGGTGGCCTGATGCTGACGCAAAGCCTCGGCCATGAGGCCGAAACGTCGGGTCAGCAGGTTCATTTCGGCTGCCGAAGAGATCGGCAGCGTCACTTCATAGTTGCCCTGGCCGATATTATCGGCCGCCTTGGCCAAGGCCTCGATGGGAGCGCCAAAGCGATGGGCAATGCCATGGGCAGTGATGAATCCGACGCACAGCACCGCGATGCCTACCAACCCAAGCAACCCGGCAATCCACAGCGCACGCTCCCGGGAATAGGCTTCGGCAGTGCTGATGTTCTGCAGGGCCTCGCCATGGGTATCCAGCAAGTCGTTGCGCAAGGCGTCGAAGCTGTCCCGCAGCTCCGGATTTTCATGCATTGCACGCGTGTCGTCCGCGAAGCGCTGAGAGGCCTCGATGAAACGCTGATAGTACCGGCTCGTATTCTCGAAGCGACCCTGCACCATGTTTTGCGCATCACGCTCGATGCCTTCGGCCAGCAACGTGTGAAACTCATCCTGATAGGTCTTCAGCACGCGCTTGTCAGGCGACGGGCTGATCATTATCACCAGTTGATCACCAAGGTTCTGCCGCAGCTTCAGGCCCAGCTCGAGGTTGCTGATATTGCCCTGGATCAGCGCTTCCTGACTCTTGGCCATTTGCATGACACTGACCAGACCCAGCAGCAGCCCCAGCAACGCAACCGTCATCAACGCCGAAATGCTAAGGAACAGGCGGGTACGTAACTTCATTGCCAGTTTCATACAGAACAACTCATAAGTTGTACTGCTTACGCTTGCGATAAAGCGTCGAAGAGTCGATGCCCAGAGTCTTCGCGGCCTGATCGAGCGTGTCGCTGGTAGCCAGGACCGCACCGATATGAGCCTTTTCCAGCTCATCCAGGCTCAAGGCAGCGCCCACGCGAGGCGCGTTGTTGGTCGGGACTTCGGCCATGCCCAAATGGCTGACTTCGACACGCTCCTGCGGGCAGATGATGCTGGCGCGCTCGATGACGTTACGCAGTTCACGGATATTGCCGGGCCAGCGGTAGTTGAGCAGTGCCGCACGGGCTTCGTCGCTGAACCCGCGAGCCGGTCGGGCGTAATCCTTGACGAAGCGCGCCAGGAAGCGGTCAGCCAGCGTCAGAATGTCTTCGCTTCGCTCACGCAGCGCCGGAAGGTGAAGGGTGATCACGTTCAGGCGATACAGCAGATCCTCACGGAAGCGCCCGCTGCGCACCATGTCTTCCAGGTTCAGGTTGGTGGCCGCCAGAATCCGTACATCGGCACGCCGCGTGACCGGGTCGCCGACGCGCTCGTATTCCTTGTCCTGAATAAAGCGAAGCAACTTGGGTTGTAACGTGAGTGGAAAATCGCCGATTTCATCAAGAAACAGCGTGCCGCCATCCGCCTGATTGACACGACCCAAGGTACTTTCGCTGGCGCCGGTAAAGGCTCCACGACTGTGACCGAACAGTTCGCTTTCCATCAGTTCGGCAGTCAGGGAAGGGCAGTTGATGGTGACGCAGGACTTCTTGGCCCGCTTGCTCCAGCCATGAATGGCGCGAGCCAGTTCACCTTTACCGGTACCGGATTCGCCCAGGATCAGGATGTTGGCGTCGGTCACGGCAACCTGCCGAGCCGTTTCCAGAATGGCCATCATCGACGGGCTGTGTGAGTCCAGGCCGTCCTTGGGTTTGCGTATCTCACCCTCCAACGCTTCCAGACGGGCAGACAACTGCCGGACTTCCAGCTGTTTGGCAGTGGCAAGACGCAGTTGGTCCGGGCTGCAAGGCTTGACCAGATAATCGGCGGCACCGGCCTGAATGGCATCGACCGCGGTATCGACCGCCGAATGGGCCGTGACGATCACTACGCGCATCCATGGCGCCTGAATACGCATCTGCGCCAGGACATCCAGCCCGTTGTCCTCGCCCAGACGCAAGTCCAGAAAGCACAGGTCGAACACCTGGCGCTGCATCAAGGTGTCGGCCTGGGCTGCGCTGTTGGCAGTGGCGACACTGTAACCCTCATCTTCCAGACAATACCGGAACGTGCGAAGGATGGCGGACTCGTCGTCCACTAGCAGAATACGGCCCTGATTCTCAGTGGCTGTCTCCATTTTTCCTACGCTCCTAAGTAAATGATCTTGGTTAGTGTCGGAATCATCGGGCAAGTTGCATGGTTGATTCTGATTGATTCTGTGACATGCATGTTAGCTATCTGTTCGAGCCTTGGCTAACCACCTGATTTTCCTGACGATATTTATTCCGCCTGTCATGGTTCGCAACCATGACCTCCCGATGCCACGGATTTATAGGTTTGAACAGGCTTTCAGGCATTCGTGCAGAACGCACGACCGCAGGGGGTCGATCGTGCAGCTTGCTGGCCGGAACTTTTTCGAGAATATCTCAAGCCTTTGATTTTATTTAGATTATTAAAAAATAAAAAAATGGCATGCAGCCTGCAATATCCCTTTCATCCAAGGCCTGACCTTATGGCCAACCACATTCACCACACCGTTCAGGTAAAGGGAGTTTAAGGATGAACAGCCAGCATATTGCTCATTTGCGTATTTCATCCTTGCACATCCAACAAGGCCTTTTTCTGCTGCTGGCCTTGCTCGTTACCCTGATTGCGGTCCAGCAATTCCAGAGCTGGGATCAGTCGCGTGAAGCGGCCCAGACCCAACAGAAAATCATCAAGATCAGCATGTCGCATCAGAGCCTGACGCGCACTGCACAGATCAATGGACTCGGAACCCAGCCGGTAGAGGGTCTGGTGTCTGCAAACGAAGAAGTAGTAACGCCGCAAAAATGGATCTTCTGATCCGGAAAAACCGAACGAAACGTTCCAAATTCAAATAGCTGTAAAAAGGAGTATCACCATGCTGAGTTGGGCTATCACGTTCTTGATCATCGCCATTGTCGCTGCCGTCCTGGGCTTCGGTGGTATCGCAGGCACTGCAACAGGTATCGCCAAGATTCTGTTCATCGTGTTCCTGGTCATGTTCGTCGTATCTTTCTTCTTCGGACGCCGTGGACGAGGCTGAGTAATGGGCAAATCCTTGCAATCACTGGCCGCCGCCCTGTTGATGGGCGGCAGTACCATGGCAGTAGCCGCCAATGACGGTCAGGCTCGTGTCAATGAGCTGTTGAGTTCTGCGCCCGAGTACCGCCAGACGTGGACCAAGGTTGTACAGAAAGAGGAACGGTTGCCCGAATGGGTCATCAACCTGTCCGGTACTTCCGAACAGATGACAGCCGTTACCGAAGACGGGGACCCTTACCTCGTCGGCCCTCTGTGCGAAACCGCAGAAACCTGTCGCAGCAAACGCCTCATCGTGTCGTTCAGCCTCGATAAGGAAGATGCCTACGCCATGCTGGTCGAAGTGCCTGCCGGACTCCCGGCCGACAAATCGCCTACCCGGCATGCGACCTACCGTTTCCTGGGCAAACCGGATGAAGGCATGCAGCAATTGCTGAAAGAGCAATTGAGCAAAGACCCGAACTGGTACTGATTCCCCCTGACATCTCTTCAGGATCAGGCATGCGGACACACTCGCGCATGCCTGATCTCCCGTATCCCTCGACTTCTTCAGATGATACTGGCTGCGCTGCGAGTGCATAAGCGCCGTCTTGCCGTGTAACCTTGGCTGCCGCAACCAATCGACGAGGGTTTCATGGGTTGGTTCAACCGTCATAAATTCCTGCCTTTTCTCGCCTGGCTGCCCGGACAGACCCGCGCCAGCGTTGGCCGTGATGCATTGGTCGGGTTGAGTGGTGCCGTTCTGGCACTGCCACAATCCATCGCTTACGCGCTGATCGCCGGTCTTCCCCCGGAATATGGCTTGTACGCCGCCATCGTGCCGGTACTGATCGCCTGTCTGTGGGGTTCTTCGTGGCATTTGATCTGCGGGCCGACAGCCGCCATTTCCATCGTGCTGTATGCCAGCATCAGCCCTTTGGCGGTTCCGGCCAGTCAGGATTACATCACCCTCATCCTGTTACTGACGTTCATTGCCGGAGCATTTCAGTTGCTGCTGGGCATGATGCGCTTCGGCGCGCTGGTGAATTTCGTCTCGCATTCCGTGGTGCTGGGTTTCACGCTGGGTGCGGCCATCGTGATTGCCTTGGGGCAGATACCGAATCTGACCGGGATCGACCTGCCCAGCCAGAACACCGCCCTCAACAGCCTGACGGCGGTCCTCGAACACAGCCAGGAAATAGACAAGCCCTCGCTGATTCTCGGTCTGCTGACTCTGGCGCTGGGCATTACCCTGAAATATCTCGTGCCGCGCTGGCCGACGCTATTGATCGCGCTGGTGTCGAGCAGCCTGCTGGCCTGGCTGTGGCCTGCGATGTTTGGCCATGTGAAGGTGGTCAAGGCTTTCGTGGGACAGTTACCGCCTTTCAGCCCGCTGCCGCTGGACCTGGAGTTGATCCTCAAACTGCTGCCCACCGCAGTAGCCATAGGCATGCTCGGGCTGGTAAACAGCCTGTCAATTGCCCGTTCGCTGTCGGCGCGCTCTCAACAGTTGATCAATGCCAACCAGGAAGTCCGCGCCCAGGGCCTGTCGAACATGGTTGGCTCACTGTTTTCCGGCTACATGTCTGCAGGTTCCTTTACCCGCGCCGCCTTGAGTTATGAAGCCGGTGCACGCTCGCCTTTGGCGGGTGTATTTTCGGCGCTGTGGGTCATGCTGTTCGCCATTGTGGGCGCGTCATTGATTGCCCACATTCCGATTCCGGGCATGGCGGCCTCGATTCTGCTGATCTGCTGGGGGCTGGTGGATCATCGCGGTATCGCGGCGTTGTTCAGGGTCAGCCGTTCAGAGTTCTTCGTGATGGCGCTGACTTGTGTCGCAACCCTGCTGCTGGAGTTGCAGACCGCAATCTACGCGGGCGTGCTGGCTTCACTGTTCTTCTACCTCAAGCGCACGTCGCAGCCCAAGGTGCAGCAGTGGCGCGAAGGTGACGAAGACATCATGCGCGTCGGCGGGTCGATTTTCTTCGGCGCCAGTCACTACCTGCAAACCCGCCTGCAACGCACGGAAGGCAAGCACGTGGTGATCGACGCCCAGCACATCAACTTCATCGACTATTCGGGCGTGGAAATGCTGCACCAGGAGGCACGACGCCTGCTCAAACAGGACCGAACGCTGACTTTACGCCGCGCCCGGCAGCAGGTCGTCGAAGAATTGCAGAAGCTGGAAGGCGCGGACAAGTGCCCGATCCTGTTCGAGGATTAGGCGCTCGCCAACTGCCGCCGCATTTCGGCCAGGACCTGCGTGGAATCCGGCCGCACGCCGCGCCATAGCAGGAAGGCTTCGGCAGCCTGTTCCACAAGCATACCCAGGCCATCCACAGCCTGGGCTGCGCCGTGTTCGCTCGCCCAGCGACAGAAGGCGGTCGGCTCCTTGCCGTACATCATGTCGTAGCAGAAGGTATGACCCGACTGGATCAGGCTGGGGGCAATCGGCGGCAACTCGCCCGAGAGGCTGGCGGAGGTGGCGTTGATAATCAGGTCGACCGATTCTTCCAGCCAGTCGTAACCGCTGGCGAATACCGGACCGAGGTCGGTAAAGAGCTGAGCCAGGTTTTCGGCTTTTTCCACTGTCCGATTGGCAATCACCAGTGCAGCAGGTTTCTGCGCGAGCAACGGTTCCAGAGCCCCCCGAACAGCGCCACCGGCACCGAGCAGCAGGATACGCTGGCCTTGCAGGCTGACACCGTAATTGACCGTCAGATCACGCACCAGCCCGGCGCCATCGGTGTTATCCCCCAATAACGTGCCATCGGCCTGCTTGCTCAAGGTATTCACGGCACCTGCGCGCCGGGCACGTTGGGTCAGGCTGTCAGCCAGGCGATAAGCTTCTTCCTTGAACGGCACCGTCACATTGGCTCCGCGACCAGTCTGGAAAAAATTCCGGGCGAAGGCCGTGAAGTCATCCAGTGGCGCCAGCGCGGTTTGGTAATCCAGTTGCTGCTCTGTCTGCCTGGCGAACAGGCTGTGGATCAATGGCGACTTGCTGTGGCCGATGGGATTACCGAATACGACGTACTGGTCCATTTGTGTTCCTGTTGATGTGTTTATCGCCCGGTGCAGGTCTGTGTAGGAACGCATTCATTCGCGGATAAATCCGCTCCCACAAAAATCAGGGCTATGTCATTCAGCCAGCCAGTCCCGATCCTGCAGGAAGTACTCGGTCAGGCGAGCTTCTTCGCTGCCCGGCGCAGCCTTCCAGTCATAACCCCAACGCACTTGCGGGGGCAGGGACATCAGGATCGATTCGGTACGGCCACCCGATTGCAGGCCAAACAGCGTGCCGCGGTCATAGACGAGGTTGAACTCGACATAACGGCCACGTCTGAATTCCTGAAACTCGCGCTGTTGCACGGTATAAGCCGTGGCCTTGCGACGACGCACAATCGGCAGGTAGGCGTTGATGTAGGCATCACCGATGGCGCGCATGAAAGCGAAGCTGGTGTCGAAATCCCAGTGATTCACATCGTCGAAAAACAGGCCTCCAACCCCGCGTGGCTCGTTGCGATGCTTGATGTGGAAATAGCTGTCACACCAGGCTTTGTAACGGGGATAGACGTCATCGCCAAACGGCGCGCAGGCGCGCTCGGCAACCCGGTGCCAGTGAACGCAATCCTCTTCGACGCCATAGTAAGGCGTCAGGTCGAAACCGCCACCGAACCACCAGACCGGCTCTTCGCCTTCTTTTTCTGCGATGAAGAACCGCACGTTGGCGTGGGAAGTCGGCACATGGGGGTTGTGCGGATGAATCACCAGTGAAACACCCAGGGCCTCGAAGCCGCGCCCGGCCAGTTCGGGCCGGTGAGCACTGGCCGACGGCGGCAGGTTGCTGCCAAAGACGTGGGAAAAGTTGACGCCGCCCTTTTCAATGACAGAGCCGTTTTCGATGACCCGCGTTCGACCACCGCCACCTGCAGGACGTGTCCAGGCATCTTCGACAAAGTGTGCGCTGCCGTCTTCGAGCTCCAGGGCCGTGCAGATTCGGTCTTGCAGATCCAGCAGGTAGGCTTTTACGGCCTCGGTACGGGTAGTCATAGTTGATCCCTGATGCTGACTTCAAACGGCTGAGCCCCCCGAATGCCAAGGGGTACAGGCAAATTGGCGCGTAGCATACCACTGGCCGACCTGCCTTCGCAGTTGACGAGAATCACTTGAAGGAGTCCGATAGCCTATCTGACGATTCGTTTCAGCATGGAGATAGCAAATGGCAAAGCGTATCCAGTTCAGCACTGTCGGAGGACCCGAAGTTCTTGAATATGTCGACTTCGAGCCGGCCCAACCCGGCCCGCAAGAGGTCGTGGTTCGCAACAAGGCCATTGGCCTGAATTTTATCGATACCTATTACCGCAGCGGCCTTTATCCGGCACCCTCGCTTCCTTCGGGGCTTGGCACGGAAGGCGCGGGCATTGTCGAGGCCATCGGCAACGAAGTGACGCGCTTTCAGGTGGGCGACCGTGTGGCTTATGGCACAGGCCCGCTGGGCGGCTACAGCGAGTTGCATGTACTGCCCGAGGCCAATCTGGTGAAGCTGCCCGATTCCATCAGCTTCGAGCAGGCGGCAGCCGTCATGCTCAAAGGCCTGACAGTGCAATACCTGCTGCGCCAGACTTATCTGGTCAAACCCGGCGAAACCTTTCTGTTCCACGCTGCTGCCGGTGGCGTAGGTTCGCTGGCCTGCCAATGGGCGAAAGCTCTGGGAGCAAACCTGATCGGCACCGTCAGCTCACCGGAAAAGGCCGAGCACGCCAAAGCCCTGGGTGCGTGGGAAACCATCGACTATAGCCATGAAAACGTGGCCAGCCGGGTACTGGAACTGACCGAAGGCAAGAAGTGCCCGGTGGTCTACGACGGCGTCGGCCAGGACACGTGGCTGACCTCCCTCGACTGCGTGGCACCTCGCGGTCTGCTGGTCAGCTTCGGCAATGCCTCCGGTCCGGTTTCAGGCGTGAATCTGGGGATTCTGGCGCAGAAGGGTTCGCTTTACGTGACCCGCCCGACCCTGGGCAGCTACGCCAACAACGCGCAGAACCTGCAAGCGATGGCCGATGACCTGTTCAACATGCTCGCCAGCGGCAAGATCAAGCTCAACGATATCCAGCAATACGCCCTGAAGGACGCCGCCCAGGCGCAGATCGAACTGTCGGCACGGCGCACCACGGGATCGACGATTCTGATTCCTTAACCGGGTCGCACCACCTGGCCGGTCTCGATATCTCGAATGACACTGGGGTTTCGGCGACCGCCCAGGCTGCCGCCGAGCACCAGATCGATCTGCCCACGGAAATATTGCTCCACGCGAAGACGCGTGCGGGCAGCGGGGCGACCGGCAGGGTTGGCAGAGGTGGAAATCAGGGGGCCGACCAGAGCACACAGCTCACGCACGGTCGGGTGATCGGTCACGCGCAGGGCCACGGTTTCATGCACACCGGTGATCCACTCGGGCAGCAGGTTCTGATGCGGCACCAGCCAGGTGTTGGGACCCGGCCAGGTGCTGGCCATGCGGTCGATCCACTGCTCGGGGAAGTCCTCGAACAGAAAGTCGAACTGACGGATGTTGTCGGCGATGAGAATCAGCCCTTTATCCACAGGCCGCGATTTGATCGCCAGCAGACGATAAACCGCTTCTTCATCCCACGGATCGCAACCAAGTCCCCAGACTGCCTCGGTTGGATAGGCAATCACCGCTCCGGCACGAATATCTCGAGCGGCTTGCTGCACACGCCAACTGCTGACCATTGATGTATCTCCGCTAAATCTTGCCGGGCAGTTTAACCTCAGGGTGCCCGTGCGAACCATCGTCCGGCTTCATTGCTGATCATTCCGTTCAGTTCCAGTTCGGTCAGGGCTGCAAGCACCCGAGGCAACGGCCATTCACTGGCCGCTGCAAGTGCCTCGCTGGTATGCGGCGCAGCATGCAGGATCTTCAGCAAGGGGTGTTTTGAAGAAGAGGCCGGTTGCTCTGGTTTGGAAGCCTCGGGTGCCAGGCGATGCCAGTGCTGCAGCGCTTCGAGAATATGGTCAACGGTTTCCACCAGCACCGCGCCATCGCGGATCAGCTGATGACAACCACGGGCACCGGGATGATGGATGGAGCCGGGAATGGCATAGACCTCTCGACCATACTCGGCCGCCAGTCGCGCCGTAATCAACGAACCACTGCCCACACTGGCCTCCACCACCAGCACACCCAGAGACAGCCCGCTGATGATCCGGTTGCGGCGCGGGAAGTTGCTGGCCTGTGGTCCGGCATCCAGCGGAAACTCGGAAATCACCGCGCTGCCCTGGGCAATCATCTGCGCGGCCAGGTGTCGATGGCGCTGTGGATAAAGTTTTTCGAGCCCCGTGCCCAGCACGCCGATTGTGGCTCCGCCAACGTCAAGGGCACCCTGATGCGCAGCACCGTCGATTCCCAACGCCAGACCGCTGGTGATGACAAAACCGGCACCCGCCAGGCTTCGGGCAAAAGCTGCGGCGATGTCCATTCCCGGCTTCGAGGCACGACGACTGCCAACCATTCCCAACTGAGGTCGCTCAAGAATCGAAGGGTTGCCAGCGATGAATAACAGAGGCGGTGGGTCGGCGATTTCAGCAAGCAGTGCCGGGTAGCCAGGGTCGTCCCACATCAATAAATGCTGGTCCTCATGCTCAAGCCAAGCCATTGCGGCACTGGCTCCGTCACGCACCAGCGGGTCGCGCCGGGCTTCGGCACAGGCCGTCGGCAGCCCCAATGCGCGCCATGCACTGGCAGGTGCAGAGAGGGCAGCCGAAGCGGAACCGAAGGCATCGATGAGTCTGGAAAAGCGCTTGGGCCCTACCTCCGGCAAGCGATGCAAACGCAGACGCGCTTCCAGTTCGGCAGGCGAAGGAACAGCTTTTTCAAACAGCGGCATAAGATCGTCCTTGATCCATAACCCACTTCAGAAGGTGGGCAAACCTGTGGATAACTCTGTTGACAACAATTTGATAAGTGAAAAGTCCGGTGGAAAAACCTGTATCAGGCCTGAGACAGAGCCTCAGGGGTTACGGACCTTGTCCATAATGGCCAAAGATCGGTTCGCGTGCAGGACCAAGGCGTAACTGAGCTTTTCATAAGTGCGGAAAACCATCAGCAGCCCGGAGCGCTCGTCGGGAATTTTCACCTGCTCGCCGGTCACCCGGTCGCGGACCGTTTCGCCGGTCTTGAAAATCGCCAGCACATTGCCTTCGACCAGACCGTCACGTCGGCCTTTGTTGAGCGTCACCACGTCGTAGACGCCGACCTGGGTCACGCCTCGGGGCACATCGAGAATCAGACCTTCGATGGCGTTCTGTGGCGAGCTGGGCAGGAACGTCGAATTGATTGCCCGCTCTTCACTGGTGAACAGGCGGTCGCCCAGACGCACTTCCTGGGTAGAGCGCTGCAACAACAGGGTAGAAACATCACCTTCGGTGGCAACGACCTCACCGCCGCCGATATCGTCGGCATTGATGCCCAGCACTTCCTTGGTAGCCGGATCGGTATAGACCTTGCCTTGGCGGAAGATCCCGTAGCTCATCTGATCAGGGTCCAGATTGCCGCGCACATAAATGCGGTCGCCTCCGCCGCTGAGTACGCGTTCGGCATTGCCTGCAACGATGTAAGGGGCTTTGTTGAACTGGTCGGTGTCGTCGACGATACGGTTACTGATCAGGAACGCATTGATGGCGCCCAGCGGAATGCTCGGGATCGCTTCGATCGTCGGCGTGCTGCGCACACGCGGTGACAATTTGATGGTGCCGCGGGATTCGGCGCGGTTGAGCACCACACGAGGCTGACCATCGATGTAGATCAGCGAAAGCGAGTCGCCGGGATAGATGAGGTCGGGATCGCGCACCTGGGGATTGGCTCGCCATAGCTCGCGCCATTTCCATGGTTCGCGCAAGAATTTGCCGGAAATATCCCAAAGTGTGTCACCGGCAACGACGGTATAACTCTGCGGGTGGCCTTCCTTGAGTTGCACTTGCGCCTGAGCAAGACCGCTGGCAGTCAAAAGCAGCAGGGCGAGTAGTGATTTCCTCATGCGGTGAATCCCTTTATCATGTTGTCTCGCGTAAACATAAGTCCCATCAGTCTCATATAGCTGTCTGCTTTGACGTTTCAAGCCTGGCAGCCGATTTTGACTTTACCCTACAGTGCAGCCCTTACGTATATGGCCATTCTAAACATTCTCGAATTTCCCGATTCGCGCCTGCGCACCATCGCCAAACCTGTGGCGATAGTAGACGACGGCATACGCCAGTTGGTCGACGACATGTTTGAAACCATGTACGAGGCCCCAGGCATCGGTCTGGCAGCGACCCAGGTCAACGTCCACAAGCGCGTGGTCGTGATGGACCTGAGCGAAGATCGCTCCGAGCCTCGCGTCTTCATCAACCCCGAAATCGAAATGCTGACCGAAGACATGGATCAGTATCAGGAAGGCTGCCTCTCGGTGCCCGGGTTCTATGAAAACGTCGACCGCCCCGTAAAGGTTCGTATCAAGGCTCTGGACCGTGACGGCAAGCCTTACGAACTGGTTGCCGAAGGTTTGCTCGCCGTCTGCATCCAGCATGAATGCGATCACCTGAACGGCAAGCTGTTCGTCGACTACCTCTCCAATCTGAAGCGTGACCGGATCAAGAAAAAGCTGGAAAAACAGCACAGACAGAACGCTTGATCCATCACCCAAAAGGCCTGTGAGGGCCTTTTCTTTTTTACACAACGAGAAGCCCATGACCGAGCCACTGCGCATCGTCTTCGCCGGTACTCCGGAATTTGCCGCCGAACACTTGAAGGCCCTGCTGGACAGCCCTCATCAGATCATCGCGGTCTATACCCAGCCTGATCGCCCGGCCGGTCGTGGACAGAAGCTGATGCCAAGCCCGGTCAAGCAACTGGCGCTACAGCATGGCCTGCAGGTGCTGCAACCGCCAACCCTGCGTGACGCAGCCGCTCAGCAGGAGCTGGCCGAGCTCAAGCCCGACCTTATGGTGGTGGTCGCTTATGGCCTGATCCTGCCGCAAGTGGTGCTGGATATTCCTCGTCTGGGCTGCATCAACAGCCATGCATCCTTGCTGCCACGCTGGCGCGGTGCAGCGCCGATCCAGCGGGCCGTGCAGGCTGGCGATGCCGAAAGCGGCGTGACCGTCATGCGCATGGAAGCCGGCCTGGATACCGGCCCGATGCTGCTCAAGGTCACCACGCCGATCACGGCAGAAGACACCGGCGGCACCTTGCATGATCGCCTTGCCGAACTCGGCCCGCCTGCCGTATTGCAAGCCGTGGCCGGTCTGGCCGAGGGTTCGCTGGTTGGCGAAGTGCAGGACGATACGCTCGCCACATATGCTCACAAATTGAACAAGGACGAGGCACGCATCGATTGGAGCCGACCGGCAGACGAGCTGGAACGCCTGATCCGCGCCTTCAATCCGTGGCCTATCTGCCACAGCACCTTGAATGAAGAAGCCATCAAGGTACTGGCCGCCAGCCTTGCCGAAGGGCAGGGCGCACCGGGCACGATACTCGGTGCCAGCAAGGACGGCCTGATCGTCGCCTGTGGCCAAGGCGCCCTGCGCCTGACCCGCCTGCAATTGCCGGGCGGCAAGCCGCTGAACTTCACTGACCTGTTCAACAGCCGTCGCGAGAAGTTCGCCATCGGCACGGTATTGGGCCAATGAACCCGCGTCTGGCTGCCGCCAGAGCCTTGGCCGCCGTCCTGAGCGGCAAGGCTTCGCTGAACAGTTCGTTGCCGACCCAACTGGACAAGGTCGACGTCCGTGATCGGGGCCTGACCCAGGACCTGGCCTTCGGCACCGCACGCTGGCAGCCACGCCTGTCCGCGCTGGCGGCCAAATTGCTGCAAAAGCCTTTCAAGGCGGCTGATGCCGATGTCGAGGCGCTGTTGCTGGTCGGGCTTTATCAATTGCTCTACAGCCGCATTCCCGCCCACGCCGCCATCGGTGAAACCGTCGGTTGCGCCGACAAGCTGAAAAAGCCTTGGGCCAAGGCGCTGCTCAATGCGGTCCTGCGCCGCGCCCAACGTGAAAGCGAAGCGCTGCTGACTGAACTGGAACACGACCCAGTGGTGCGTACCGCTCACCCGCGCTGGCTGCAAAAAGCCCTGAAAGCCGCGTGGCCCGAGCATTGGGAAGCCATCTGCGCCGCCAACAACGCGCATCCGCCCATGATCCTGCGGGTCAACCGTCGGCACAACAGCCGCGCTCAATACCTTGAGCTGTTGAAAGCAGCCGGGATCGAAGCCGTTGCCTGTACCTTCAGCCAGGACGGCATCCTGCTGGCCGAGCCGGGTGATGTGCGTTCGCTGCCAGGTTTTGCCGAAGGCTGGATCAGCGTGCAGGATGAAGCCGCGCAACTGGCTGCCGACCTGCTGGAACTGGCTCCCGGCCAACGTGTGCTGGATGCCTGCTGCGCGCCGGGCGGCAAGACCTGCCACCTGCTGGAAGTGCAGCCGCAACTCGACGGCGTGGTGGCTGTGGATCTGGAAGCCAAGCGTATGGTGCGCGTACGGGAAAACCTCGACCGCCTGGGCCTGGATGCCGAACTGATCGCAGCCGACGCCCGGGAAACCGCCCAATGGTGGGACGGCAAGCCCTTCCAGCGCATTCTGCTTGATGCACCTTGCTCGGCAACCGGCGTGATACGCCGCCACCCGGATATCAAGCTGACCCGTCAGACCGATGACATTGCGGCCCTGGCCACGCTACAAGGCGAACTGCTGGATGCGCTCTGGCCGACGCTGCAAGTCGGCGGCATTCTGTTGTACGCCACCTGCTCGACGCTGCCCACGGAAAACACCGAAGTGATCGAGGCCTTCCTGGCCCGTACCTCCGGCGCCCGTGAGCTGGACATCGCCGGACAGCTCGGCCAGCAACCTGCAGGCATCAAGCAGCCCCACGGCCGCCAGTTGCTGGCGCAGGAAGGTGGGCATGATGGCTTCTATTACGCCAAACTGATCAAGATCGCAGCGTCGGTCTGACAGGGAGATAGCAGTTGAAAATCATCATCCTGGGTGCAGGGCAGGTTGGCGGCACGCTGGCCGAACATCTGGCCAGTGAAGCCAACGACATCACCGTAGTGGACACCGATGGCGACCGCCTGCGTGACCTGGGCGACCGCCTGGATATCCGCACGGTACAGGGCAAAGGCTCGTTTCCCACAGTGCTGCGCCAGGCGGGTGCCGATGATGCCGACATGCTGGTGGCCGTCACCAACAGCGATGAAACCAACATGGTCGCCTGTCAGGTGGCCTACACGCTGTTCCACACGCCGACCAAGATTGCCCGGGTCCGTGAAGCGGCTTACCTGACCCGCGCCGGCCTGTTCGACAACGATGCAATTCCGGTGGATGTATTGATCAGCCCGGAACAGGTCGTCACCAACTACATCAAGCGTCTGGTCGAATACCCCGGCGCCCTTCAGGTGATCGACTTCGCCGAAGGCAAGGCACAACTGGTGGCCGTCAGGGCTTATTACGGCGGGCCGCTGGTGGGTCAGAAACTGCGCCAGTTGCGGGCCCACATGCCCAATGTCGACACCCGCGTGGCCGCAATCTTCCGTCGCGACCGACCCATCACGCCCCATGGCGACACCGTTATCGAAGCCGATGACGAAGTGTTCTTCATTGCGGCCAAGGCGCATATTCGCGCCGTGATGGGCGAGATGCGCCGCCTGGACGAAAGCTACAAACGCATCGTCATCGCCGGTGGCGGCAACATTGGCGAACGCCTGGCCGAAGCCATCGAAAGCCGTTATCAGGTGAAAATCATCGAGATGAACCCGGCCCGTTGCCGTCATCTGTCAGAAACCCTCAACAGCACGGTGGTCCTGCAAGGCAGCTCTTCGGACCGCGACCTGTTGATGGAAGAGAACATCGGCAATACCGACCTGTTCCTGGCCCTGACCAACGATGACGAAGCCAACATCATGTCGTCGCTGCTGGCCAAGCGGATGGGGGCGCGCAAAGTGGTCACCCTGATCAATAACCCGGCCTATGTGGACCTGGTGCAAGGCGGGGAGATCGATATCGCCGTCAGCCCGCAACTGGCGACCATCGGCACCTTGCTGACCCACGTGCGGCGCGGCGATATCGTCAGCGTGCACTCACTGCGCCGGGGAGCGGCCGAAGCCATCGAGGTCGTAGCCCACGGCGATGCCAAATCCAGCAAGGTCATCGGCAAGGCCATCAGGGACATTATCCTCCCGCAAGGCACCACCATCGGCGCCATCATCCGCGACGAAGAAGTCCTGATCGCCCACGACATCACGGTGATCGAATCCGGCGACCACGTGATCATGTTCCTTGTGGATAAAAAATACATCCGCGATGTGGAGCGGCTGTTTCAGGTAGGGTTGAGCTTCTTCTGATTGCAGGAGCGAATTTATTCGCTCCTGCACGTTTTTCAATACCAGCGCGCTTCGCCTTCCGGGCGCTTCTTGAAGCGCTTCATGGTCCACATGTACTGGCTCGGATAAGCCCGCACATATTTCTCGACCACCTTGCTCATGGCTGCCACCGAGGTTTCAGTGTCGGTGCTGTACATGTCTTCCGGTGCAGCTTCCAGAACCACCTTATAGCCTGAACCGTCCGGCAGGCGCATGGCGTGCAGGAAGACGCCAACGGCTTTGCCGCCAGCCAGCATGTTGGGCACGAATTTGCTGGTCAGTGCCTGGGTACCGCAGAAGGGTACGAAGATACCGGCCGACTCTGCCGGCTCCGGATCGGCTGGAATACCCACCGAGCCCCCTTTACGCACTTCCTTGATGACACTGAGAATGCCCTCTTTGGTGGAAGCTGCCACTCGGTTGCCCAACTGCACCCGCTGCTTGCGCAGCAGTTCGTCCACCGCTTTCAACTTGGGCGGACGATAGAAAATGATCGGTTTGCACTGACTGCAATAGAAGTGGTTGAGCACTTCCCAGTTGCCCAGGTGGCTGGTGATGCCGACCACGCCCTTGCCGGAAGCGAGAGCATCCTTGAGCACATCGAGGCCTTCGACTTCACGCACCAGGTCGATGGACTTCTGGGCAGGCCAGATCCAGGCGCAGGCACTTTCGGTCAGGGTCTTGCCGATATCCATCAGGCTGCGGCCCACCAGTCGGTCCAGCTCAGCCTTGTTCAGCTCCGGAAAGCATTTGGACAGATTGATCCGCGCCACTTCACGGGAACGGTTGGGCAGTTTCCACATCAACCAGCCAATCGAAGTGCCGACCCATTGCACGGCACGCCAGGGCAGCAGGGCAAACAACCGCAACGCCCCGACAATCATGGCACCTTTGAACTTATCCACAGATCACTCCCAAATTCTCGAGGTGCGCATTGTAACCTTCAGCGGACCAGAGTCGCGTATCGATCACAATCGACGGTGTGATCCATGACCATGCCGCTCGATTGCATGTAGGCGTAGCAAATGGTCGGGCCGACAAAGGTGAACCCTGCTTTCTTCAAGGCCTTGCTCATGGCTTCGGCCTCTGGCGTGATGGCCGGGACCTCGCTGCGGTCCTTGAAATGGTTGACCTTCTGTTCTCCACCGACAAACGACCAGAGAAACCCGACCGGGTCGTCCAGTTTCAACCAGGCCTGTGCATTGCGGCGGGCAGCGTTGAGTTTGAGGCGGTTACGGATGATGCCTGGTTCCTGCATCAGGACTTCAATCTCGTCGTCGGTCATGGCGGCGATGCGATGAACATCAAAACCGAACATGACTTCGCGATATCGCGGGCGTTTTTTCAAAACCGTGATCCATGACAGACCGGCCTGGAACCCTTCGAGCAAAAGCAACTCGAAGAGCTTCTGCGCATCGCGCAGCGGCACTCCCCATTCCTGATCGTGATAAGCGATGTAAATCGGGTCTTCATTGCACCAAAAGCAGCGAGTCATAGGCCTTCCAAGGGTGGACGTGCAGCCGAATCGGGTATACTCCCGCTCTTTAAATCGCAGCCCAGCACAGGTGAATTTTGTGAGCCAGCCTACGCCAGCCGTGCGTACCTTCCAAGACTTGATCCTCGCCCTCCAGCAATACTGGGCAGAACAAGGTTGCGTGGTACTTCAGCCCTACGATATGGAAGTAGGCGCCGGCACTTTCCACACCGCCACATTTCTGCGCGCCGTAGGCCCGGAAACCTGGAACGCCGCTTACGTACAGCCAAGCCGTCGCCCGACTGACGGCCGTTACGGCGAAAACCCCAACCGCCTGCAGCATTACTATCAGTTTCAGGTGATCCTGAAGCCTAACCCGGACAACTTCCAGGAACTGTACCTGGGCTCGCTCAAGCACATCGGCCTCGACCCGCTGGTGCATGACGTCCGTTTCGTCGAAGACAACTGGGAATCGCCAACCCTGGGCGCCTGGGGTCTGGGCTGGGAAATCTGGCTCAACGGCATGGAAGTCTCGCAGTTCACCTACTTCCAGCAGGTCGGTGGCATCGAGTGCTACCCGGTGACCGGCGAAATCACCTACGGCCTGGAGCGTCTGGCCATGTACCAGCAGGGCGTGGACTCGGTCTACGACCTGGTCTGGGCTGACGGTCCGTTCGGCAAGGTGACTTACGGCGATGTGTTCCACCAGAACGAAGTGGAGCAATCGACCTACAACTTTGAACACGCCAACGTCGAAAAACTGTTCGAGCTGTTCGACTTCTATGAAAGCGAAGCTGCACGCCTGATCGAGCTTGAGCTGCCATTGCCAAGCTATGAAATGGTCCTCAAGGCTTCGCACACCTTCAACCTTCTGGATGCGCGCCGGGCTATTTCCGTGACTGCGCGTCAGCAGTACATCCTGCGCGTGCGCACGCTGGCCCGCTCTGTCGCCCAGAGCTACCTGCAAGCCCGGGCCAAGCTTGGCTTCCCGATGGCGCCGCCCGATCTACGCGATGAAGTGTTGGCTAAGCTGGAGGCTGCACAATGAGTGCTCAAGATTTTCTGGTCGAACTGGGCACCGAAGAACTGCCACCCAAGACCCTCAGTGCCTTGGGCGATGCATTTCTGGCCGGTATCGAAAAAGGCCTGCAGAGCGCTGGCCTGACCTACAGCGCCAAGCAGGTTTACGCCGCGCCACGCCGTCTGGCGGTACTGGTGACCGGCCTGGCCACGCAACAACCGGATCGCAGCGTCAATCTGGACGGTCCGCCTCGTCAGGCCGCTTTCGATGCTGACGGCAACCCGACTCAGGCAGCACTGGGCTTCGCCAAGAAATGCGGCGTCGATCTGAGCGAAATCGATCAGAGTGGTCCCAAGCTGCGTTACAGCCAGAGCATCATAGGCAAACCGACAGCCTCACTGCTGCCGACCATTGTCGAAGACTCGCTGAACGACCTGCCAATCGCCAAACGCATGCGTTGGGGTGCCCGCAAGGAAGAATTCGTGCGTCCGACCCAATGGCTGGTCATGCTGCTGGGCGACCAGGTGATCGACTGCACGATCCTGGCCCAGAGCGCAGGCCGTCATTCTCGCGGTCACCGCTTCCATCATCCGCAAGACGTGCGTATTTCCTCGCCAGCCAGCTACCTCAGCGACCTGCGAGCCGCTCATGTACTGGCCGACTTCAACGAACGTCGCCAGATCATCAGCAAGCGCGTTGATGAACTGGCTGCCCAGCAGGAAGGCACAGCCATCGTGCCGCCAAGCCTGCTGGACGAAGTGGCGGGTCTGGTCGAGTGGCCGGTGCCACTGGTCTGCTCGTTTGAAGAGCGCTTCCTCGAAGTGCCTCAGGAAGCTTTGATCACCACCATGCAGGACAACCAGAAGTATTTCTGCCTTCTGGACAGCGAAGGCAAGTTGCTGCCGCGCTTCATCACGGTTGCCAACATCGAGAGCAAGGATCCGGCACAGATCATCGCCGGTAACGAGAAGGTGGTTCGCCCGCGTCTGACCGATGCCGAGTTCTTCTTCAAGCAGGACAAGAAGCAGAAGCTGGAAACCTTCAACGATCGCCTGAAGAACGTCGTGTTCCAGGCTCAGTTGGGCAGCGTCTTCGACAAGGCTGAGCGCGTTTCCAAGCTGGCAGCGTTCATCGCCCCACGCATTGGCGGCGACGCCCAGCGTGCGGCACGTGCCGGCATTCTGTCCAAGTGCGACCTGGCGACCGAGATGGTTGGCGAGTTCCCGGAAATGCAGGGCATTGCCGGTTTCTACTACGCCAAGGCTGACGGTGAGGCGCAAGACGTTGCTCTGGCGCTCAACGAGCAGTACATGCCTCGCGGTGCGGGTGCAGAACTGCCTACCACCTTGACCGGCGCGGCCGTGGCCATTGCCGACAAGCTCGACACACTGGTCGGCATCTTCGGCATCGGCATGCTGCCAACCGGCAGCAAAGACCCGTATGCACTGCGTCGTGCTGCGCTGGGTATCCTGCGCATCCTGATCGACAAGAAGCTGGATCTGGATCTGATCGAAACCGTCAAGTTCGCGGTCAGCCAGTTCGGTGCCAAGGTCAAGGCTGCCGGCCTGTCCGACCAGGTGCTGGAATTCATCTTCGACCGCCTGCGTGCACGTTACGAAGACGAAGGCGTCGAGGTTGCGGTCTACCTGTCGGTCCGTGCCTTGCAGCCAGGTTCTGCCCTGGACTTCGATCAACGTGTCCAGGCCGTTCAGGCGTTCCGCAAGTTGCCACAGGCAGCAGCGCTGGCAGCGGTGAACAAGCGCGTATCGAACCTCTTGAGCAAGGCCGAGGGCAACATTGCCCAGACCGTCGAGCCCAAGTACTTCGACAACGCCAACGAGTTCTCCCTGTATTCAGCCATTCAACAGGCCGACCACGCGGTACAGCCAATGGCTGCCGAGCGTCAGTACAGCGAATCCCTGGCACGCCTGGCAACTCTGCGCGAGCCTGTGGATGCGTTCTTCGAGGCAGTGATGGTCAACGCTGACGACGCCAACGTGCGCGCCAACCGTTATGCATTGCTGGCACGTCTGCGCGGCCTGTTCCTGGGCGTTGCCGATATCTCGCTGCTGGGTTGAGGAATAGAGAGTGAAGCTGCTGATTCTCGATCGGGACGGAGTCGTCAACCATGACTCCGACGCTTATATAAAGTCGGTGGAGGAGTGGATTCCCATTCCTGGCTCGATCGAGGCCATCGCAGCATTGAGCAAGGTCGGCTGGACGGTGGCGATTGCCACCAACCAGTCGGGCATTGCCCGAGGTTATTACGACTTGGCTACTCTGGATGCCATGCATGCGCGCTTGCGCGAGCTGGTAGCAGGGCAGGGTGGCGAGGTTGGCTTGATCGTTTATTGCCCACATGGGCCGGATCAAGGTTGTGACTGCCGCAAGCCAAAGCCTGGCATGCTGCAGACCATCGCCAATCATTACGCAACAGACCTGAAAGGTTTATGGTTCGTGGGCGACAGCAAGGGTGACCTGCAAGCCGCTTTGGCCGTCGATGCACAACCTGTTCTGGTAATGACCGGTAAAGGCCGCAGGACAATGGACGGTACAGTGCCGGCCGGCACTTTGATTTTTGACGATCTGGCGGCAGTTGCCGCAGAACTTATCCACAATAGCGTCTCGCTGTAAGCCCTCAGGTTCAACGGTACGCTGAATGAGCGGGCCCTGCCCGTACGGTAAAAGCAACTATGTCGATCATCCAGGCAATCAGGACCTTTTTCTTTTACCTGTTGCTAGGCACCAGCTCACTGCTGTGGTGCACATTGAGTTTCTTCATCGCGCCTTTTCTGCCCTTCAAAGCCCGCTACCGGTTTATCAATGTCTACTGGTGCCGCTGTGCTATCTGGCTGACCCGCGTATTCCTGAATATCCACGTGGAAGTGACCGGCGCGCACAACGTTCCAAAGACACCTTGCGTGATCATTTCCAACCACCAGAGCACCTGGGAAACCTTCTTCCTCTCGGCCTACTTCGAGCCCCTGAGCCAGGTCCTCAAGCGTGAGCTGCTCTATGTGCCGTTCTTCGGTTGGGCAATGGCCATGCTGCGTCCTATCGCGATTGACCGCGACAACCCCAAGGCTGCTCTCAAGCAAATCGCCAAGAAGGGCGACGAATTGCTAAAGGACGGTATCTGGGTACTGATCTTCCCGGAAGGCACCCGCGTCCCGTTCGGTCAGGTTGGCAAGTTCTCCCGTGGCGGCACCGCCCTGGCCGTCAACGCTGAACTGCCTGTACTGCCTGTGGCACACAACGCCGGCAAGTACTGGCCGAAGGAAGGCTGGGCGAAAAAGCCAGGCACTATCCAGGTCGTCATTGGTGAACCCATGTACGCCGAAGGCTCCGGCCCCCGCGCTATTGCAGCCCTCAACGACCGCGTACAGGCCTGGAACGAAGCGACTCAGAAGTCCCTGGGTTCAGACGTTGCACCTGTCTCGAGCAGCGAGAAAGTCGAAGTCTGATTTTGTGGATAACCTGTGCACCATTTTTGCGAAATCATCGAAAAAAGCGGCTAAGTCATTAATTTAGCTGCTTATTTCTGAAGCTCATTAGTGAGCTGAAAACGTGCATAAGTTTTGCGGGTAGATAGAAAGCCGACTTTGAGGGTCGGCTTTTTAGTGGGCGCAGGTTCTGACTCACCTCTGAATCGACAAGGACGAAAAAGGCTGTCGTCTTAATGAGACGATTGATTCTCCTGCCGCTGCTCCCCAAGCAGGTTCTGCGTCACCTGCTCGATATAATCAAAATCCTCCTCCTGAACCATATGCCTGTACTGCTTGCGACGATGGTTTGAAACTGTGCCTTTTTGCGTCAGGTACATCATTACCAGGTTGGATAAATCACTGCCACGTACGTCATAGCGCTCATCAACAGCTCTGACAATCTTGTCGTAATTCTCAAGGAAGACAGTCTCTTCACGAAGCTCAACTTCCAGGGCTCGTTTTTCTTTACTGAGCACAGAAAGTTTTAAGAAAAGCCGATTATGCCTATTTTTTTAACTCGCCAGTATGAGCTTGCTAGTGGTCAGTAGCTCAGCCACAGCCCCGTTTTCCATAAAATCCGCTAAAGCAATTTCTTGGTGGCTGCTTATCTATCAGTTGATAGCCCATCGCTTTATACCCAGCCTGTCGCTTGTTCCACATCCTCAAGAAAGCGGAGTTTCCTGTGTCGACCAAATCGATCACTCGAACGTCTGCTTTATCTGAGTGCTCCCGATGTAAACGTTCGGCAGGGGTCTTTTGTATGCCATCCCAACAGAACGAGGTGCGGTGTGTACGAAACCGAACTGCGCATAGAGGTCTTGTGCTTGACCATCCGCAATGAGACTGACATAACCACTTTCAGGAACAGTGGCCTCGATGTATTTCATAATTTCGGCCATGATTCGTTTCCCTAAACCCTTGCCTTGGTGTTCCCTAAGGACGGCAATGTCCACCACTTGAAAGAAACATCCCCCGTCACCAATGACTCGTCCCATCCCAACCGGGAGTGCCCCATGAAGTATCTGCACAGCAAAGAGAGTATTGGGTAAGCCCCGTACCGATGCCTCTTCGGTCTTTGCACTGAGGCCAGAGCCAATACGAAGCGCTTGGTAAGTCTGAACAGAGGGCGTCTTCAGCAGGCATGAATAAGTGGTCAATCGAATCACCTAGGGCAAATGGGTTTCTAAGGTAGGCATTCACGGATACGGCAGCAGCAACGGCTCACGCTGTGCAGATAGTCACGGTTAATTCGTCAACTTACCAGGGCTTAATCAGCCACTACGGATATGGAGTTGGCGGTATTCTGCAGGAAACCGATAGCGTAATAACAACGCTAATTTTTAGAGTCTCAAAGATCGTCTGGCATGATGGAAGCACTGTTTGAGATCGTTTTCCGTGCCTTTTTTAACCCATCGGCTGGCCTGTGGTAAAACTTATCACGCCTGGAAAGTACCCGTCCAAAAACACCTGATTTTCCACACGCCCGGAATCCGACTGGACAATGGGTATCGGAATTGCCATTTCGCTAATTGTGATGATGGCGGCATTGGAACAGTTTGAGGCCGTAAGATAAAGATCACACTGCCAGGTATGCTCGATGAGCAAGCGCACAATCAAATGTAGGTCATAAAAAACCCAGCACTCGGCTGGGTTTTTTACAGGACGATAAAAACACGTCCACTTGCAGCTACAACAACCTTAGAAATCCAGGTTGGAAACCGCCAACGCATTGCTCTCGATGAAGTCGCGACGAGGCTCAACCGCATCACCCATGAGGGTGTTGAAGATCTGGTCGGCTGCGATTGCGTCTTCGATCGTGACTTTCAGCATGCGGCGCACGCTTGGGTCCATGGTGGTTTCCCAGAGCTGATCCGGGTTCATTTCGCCCAGACCTTTATAGCGCTGGATGGTGTGGCGCTTGGTGCTTTCGGCCATCAGCCAGGCAAGGGCGTCCTTGAACTCGGTGACTGGCTTCTTGCGCTCGCCACGTTGCACGTAGGCGCCTTCTTCCAACAGGGAGCTGATTTGTGCGCCCAGGGCAGTGACGGTCTTGTAGTCGTTGCTGCCGAAGAAGTCGCGGTTGAAGGTGACGTAGTTCGACAGGCCGTGAGAGATCAGTTCAACCTCTGGCAGCCATACGTTACGTTCACGGTCTTCACGCAGGCTGGCCTTGTACACCAGACCCGACTTCTCACCCGCACGCAGACGCTCATCGAACTTGGCCAGCCAGGCTTGCATGCCGGCATGGTCAGACAGTTGTTCGAGCGTGACAGGTGGCAGGTAAACGAAGTGCTCGGTCAGTTCCTGAGGATACAGACGCGACAGGCGCTTGAGGGTCTTCATGACCATGCGGAAGTCGTTGACCAGGCGCTCCAGAGATTCGCCGGAGATACCAGGAGCCGAGTCGTTCAGGTGCAGGCTGGCGTCTTCCAGAGCCGACTGGGTCATGTATTCTTCCATGGCCTCGTCGTCTTTGATGTACTGCTCTTGCTTGCCTTTCTTGACCTTGTACAGCGGTGGCTGAGCGATATAGATGTAGCCACGCTCGACCAGCTCCGGCAACTGACGGAAGAAGAACGTCAGCAGCAGGGTACGGATGTGCGAACCGTCGACGTCAGCATCGGTCATGATGATGATGTTGTGATAACGCAGTTTGTCGATGTTGTACTCTTCGCGGCCGATGCCACAGCCCAGGGCGGTGATCAAAGTGCCCACTTCCTGGGAGGAGATCATCTTGTCGAAACGAGCTTTTTCGACGTTGAGGATCTTGCCCTTGAGCGGCAGGATTGCCTGGGTTTTACGATTACGCCCCTGCTTGGCTGAACCGCCAGCAGAGTCCCCTTCCACGAGGTAGAGTTCGGAAAGGGCAGGGTCTTTTTCCTGGCAGTCAGCGAGCTTGCCCGGCAGACCCGCGATATCCAGCGCGCCTTTACGGCGAGTCATTTCACGTGCCTTGCGCGCAGCTTCACGAGCGCGTGCAGCATCGAGCATCTTGCCCACGACGGCCTTGGCTTCGTTCGGGTTTTCCAGCAGGAAGTCAGAGAAGTATTTACCCATCTCTTGTTCGACTGCGGTTTTGACTTCAGACGAAACCAGCTTGTCTTTGGTCTGGGAGCTGAACTTCGGATCCGGCACCTTGACCGAAATGATCGCAGTCAGACCTTCACGCGCATCGTCACCGGTCGTGGCAACTTTGTGCTTCTTGGCCAGACCTTCCTGTTCGATGTAGTTGTTCAGGTTACGGGTCAGCGCAGAACGGAAACCAACAAGGTGCGTACCGCCGTCACGCTGCGGAATGTTGTTGGTGAAGCACAACAGGTTCTCGTTGAAGCTGTCGTTCCACTGCAAGGCGATCTCGACACCCACCCCATCGTCACGCTGGACGTTGAAGTGGAAGACCTGGTTGACCGCAGTCTTGTTGGTGTTGAGGTACTCAACAAAAGCGCGCAGACCACCTTCGTACTTGAATAGCTCTTCCTTACCGCTGCGTTCGTCCTTCAGGAAGATACCAACGCCGGAGTTCAGGAATGACAGTTCACGAATCCGCTTGGCCAGGATGTCCCAGCTGAAGTGGATGTTCTTGAAGGTGTCAGCGGAGGGTTTGAAGTGGATCTGAGTACCGGTGCTATCGCTCTCACCAACGATTTTCATGGGTTCCTGTGGAACACCGTGAACGTAGGTTTGCTCCCAGATCTTGCCGCTGCGACGAACAGTCAGTTGCAGGACTTCCGAGAGGGCGTTAACCACAGAAACACCTACACCGTGCAGACCGCCGGAAACCTTGTAGGAGTTGTCATCGAACTTACCGCCGGCGTGGAGCACGGTCATGATGACCTCTGCAGCCGAAACGCCTTCTTCTTTGTGGACGTCTACCGGAATACCGCGGCCGTTGTCGCGTACGGTAATGGATTCGTCTGGATGGATGGTGATGCTGATGTCGTCGCAGTGGCCAGCCAAAGCTTCGTCAATCGAGTTATCAACCACCTCGAATACCATGTGGTGCAGACCGCTGCCATCGTCTGTATCACCGATGTACATTCCGGGACGCTTGCGTACGGCATCAAGTCCTTTCAGCACTTTAATGCTGGACGAGTCGTACGTTTGATTTTCGCTCATGCAATCACTCCCGATGGTCGTGGGTCTGGGTGATACGGCCTTGTTCCACGTGGAACAAAGCAACTGGCGTTTCCGTCTGCCAGCCTTCCCTCAAAAATTCTTGATCTACACAGGTAATAAATACCTGGCAGCGTAATTCTTCCAGCAAGCGACAAAGTGCGCGGCGGTGGTTGTCGTCCAGTTCGGAAGGCAAGTCGTCCACCAGGTAAATACATTGGCCGCGGCGAGCCTGGCTAACCAGATGCCCTTGAGCGATGCGCAATGCACAGACCACTAATTTCTGCTGACCGCGGGACAATATATCCGCAGCATTGTGTGCGCCCAATCTAAGACGCAAATCAGCTCGTTGTGGTCCGGCCTGTGTATGGCCCATTTGCTGATCACGATGCAAGGATGAAGCGAGCACAGTGCTCAGCTCTTTTTCCTTATCCCAGCCTCGGTAGTAGCTCAGGGTCAAACCTTCAAGCTCAACAAGTTCGCTCAAAGTTTGTTCAAAGACGGGTTTCAGGGCCTTGATATAAGTGCGACGAAACTCATCGATTTCATCACTGGCCAGGCACAGTTCCCGATCCCATGCCGCTTGCGAAGCGGCGTCAAGTGTACCATGCCGCAGCCATGAGTTCCGCTGCCGCAGGGCCTTCTGGAGCCGCTGCCAGGTGGACATGAAACGAGGTTCCACGTGGAACACTCCCCAGTCCAGAAACTGTCGGCGTATTTTCGGTGCGCCTTCCAGCAAGCGAAAACTGTCGGGGTTGATCAGTTGCAGTGGAAGTATCTCGGCCAGTTGAGCAGCACTGCGTGCATTTTGCCCATCAATGCGAATCTGAAACTCGCCTTGTCTGTCCCGGGAAATTCCCAGATTGCTTTGGCCACTCTCAGCCAGTTGAACCTGACCAAAGACAGTGCAGGCTGGCTGTTCATATTGAATGACTGGAAGAAGGCGACTGCTGCGAAACGAGCGTGCAATGCCCAGCAAGTGAATGGCTTCCAGCACGCTGGTTTTGCCACTTCCGTTGGCACCGTAAAGAATGTTGATACGCGGGGAGGGGGAAAAGGTCACCGGGTGCAGATTGCGCACCCCAGTGACCGAGATGCGGCTAAGAGACATCTAGATAGCGCTGAACATGAGGTTACAGACGCATCGGCATGACAACGTAGGCGGAATCATCGTTATCCGATTCTTGTACCAGGGCGCTGCTGTTGGAGTCGGACAGAATCAAGCGCACTTGTTCTGTAGTCATCACGCCCAGCACGTCGAGCAAGTAGCTCACGTTGAAACCGATTTCCAGGGAGTCACCGCTGTACTCTACGCTGATCTCTTCTTCCGCTTCTTCCTGCTCAGGGTTGTTGGCCTGAATCTTCAATTGACCGTTGGCCAGTTGCAGACGGATGCCACGGTATTTTTCGTTCGACAGAATTGCAGTACGGCTGAACGCCTCACGCAATGCCTGGCGATCGCCCAATACCAGCTTGTCACCACCTTTTGGCAGGACGCGCTCGTAGTCCGGGAATTTGCCGTCTACCAGTTTGGAGGTAAAGGTGAACTCGCCGGTCGTGGCACGAATGTGGTGCTGACCCAATACGATGCTGACAATGCCGTCCTGCTCGGTGAGCAGACGCGCCATTTCCAGAATACCTTTACGAGGCACGATCACTTGGTGGCGGTCGGCTTGTTCGATCTGTGCAGACATGGAGCACATGGCAAGACGGTGACCGTCGGTGGCGACAGCACGCAAAATGCCAGCGCTGACTTCAAGCAGCATGCCATTAAGGTAGTAACGGACATCCTGTTGGGCCATCGCAAAACTGGTGCGCTCGATCAGGCGGCGAAGCTTGCTCTGCACCAGGTCGAACGTCAGCGAGCCAGGACCTTCTTCTACAGTAGGGAAGTCGTTGGCAGGCAATGTGGACAAAGTGAAGCGGCTACGACCGGCCTTGACCACCACTTTGGAGTCATCGACCTTGATGTCGATCAGCACGTCATTCGGCAGGCTTTTGCAGATATCCATCAGCTTGCGCGCAGGAACAGTGATTTCCCCGGGTTCGGCCGGCTCTTCGAGTTGGACACGACCCACCAGCTCCACTTCCAGGTCGGTACCAGTCAGGGAAAGTTGCTGGCCTTCGACGACCATCAGCACATTGGATAGTACCGGCAGGGTCTGACGGCGTTCAACAACGCCGGCGACCAATTGCAGAGGTTTCAACAGGGCTTCGCGTTGAATGGTGAAATGCATGGTCTAGTCCCTTGCCTTGATAAGCTGCACTGGCGTCATCATGTAGTCAGAGTCCGCAGCAGGTTCTTGTAGTCCTCGCGGATATCCGCGTCGGATTCCTTGAGTTCGTTGATCTTGCGGCATGCATGCAAAACGGTCGTATGGTCACGACCGCCGAATACATCGCCAATTTCCGGAAGACTGTGGTTCGTCAGCTCTTTGGAAAGCGCCATCGCCACCTGACGTGGACGGGCAACAGAACGGGAGCGACGCTTGGACAACAGGTCGGAGATTTTGATCTTGTAATACTCGGCGACAGTACGCTGAATGTTATCCACACTCACGAGTTTGTCCTGCAACGCCAACAAATCTTTCAGAGACTCACGAATCAGTTCGATCGTGATATCCCGGCCCATGAAGTGCGAGTGAGCGATGACACGCTTGAGTGCGCCTTCGAGTTCACGGACGTTGGAGCGAATGCGCTGCGCAATGAAGAATGCAGCGTCATGAGGTAATTCGACCTTGGCCTGATCGGCTTTCTTCATCAGGATCGCAACGCGGGTTTCCAGCTCCGGCGGCTCGACGGCCACAGTAAGCCCCCAGCCAAACCTGGATTTCAGACGCTCTTCCAGGCCTTCGATCTCTTTGGGGTAGCGGTCACTGGTGAGAATGACCTGCTGTCCGCCTTCGAGCAGTGCGTTGAAGGTGTGGAAAAACTCTTCCTGGGAACGCTCCTTACGGGCGAAGAACTGAATGTCATCGATCAGTAAGGCATCGACCGAGCGATAGAAACGCTTGAATTCGTTGATCGCGTTCAGTTGCAGCGCCTTGACCATGTCGGCCACGAAACGCTCCGAGTGCAGATAGACAACCTTCGCATTCGGGTTCTTCTTGAGCAGGTGGTTGCCCACGGCATGCATCAAGTGAGTCTTACCCAGACCGACGCCACCATAAAGGAAGAGCGGGTTGTAGCCATGCTTGGGATTATCCGCAACCTGCCAGGCCGCAGCACGGGCCAGCTGGTTGGATTTACCTTCGACGAAGTTTTCAAAGGTGAACGTACGGTTCAGGTAACTGGTGTGCTTGAGCGCACCTTCAACCTGGACAGTACGCTGCTCGGCCCGCGCCGGAGCCTGCTGCGAACTGGCGCCCGCCATCGGATCGAAACTGTCACGCGAAGGCTCGTCATGAGTCTCGGCGTTCTGAACTGCAGGAGCCGGCGCAGGAGCAGCCACCACTGGAGCGGCAACAGGTGTTGAAACGCTGCTGACGTTATTGGCTGACAACGCTTGCGAAGCGGCAGCAGCCAATGGGGCATTGGGTGCCGCACGCGGAGCCGAGCTGCGCTTGCTGCCTATTAATAAGGAAAGGGCAGGCGCCATTCCCTGGCCGTGCTCGCCCAGAAGCTCAAGCAGACGGCTCAGATACTTTTCGTTAACCCAATCGAGAACGAAACGGTTCGGCGCATATACACGCAACTCGTCGCCTTCGGCTTCGACCTGTAGCGGACGGATCCAGGTGTTGAATTGCTGGGCAGGCAGCTCATCGCGCAAAAGCTCCAC